>CAJUEL010000008.1 GCA_910585455.1 uncultured Eisenbergiella sp.
TTTTTGTTTTCAGGAAAGGGGTACGTTTCCTGTCACTACATATTATCTGTTACTGATTTTTTATTATTTTTTCCTGCAGCCTAGCCATTATTTCTTTAATTTGGTACAATATACTGTGAAAGTATTAACCGATAGCCAGCATATGTGCAAGCAATCCCGCCCGTTCATTTTACAAAAGATAGCAATTCGAGCACCAAAATTGCTTCGATAATGGAGGTAATCTCATGGTAACATTAAAGGAAATATCTTCTGACTGCGGAATTTCAGTCACACAGGTCTCACGCGCCTTAAATGGTTATTCTGACGTAAGTGAAGAAACCCGCACAAGAGTATTGGAATCCGCCCAAAAGCTTGGCTATGTCAAAAATATCATGGCATCCAGCCTGGTAAAACAAAATTCCAACATGATTGCCCTCATTATAGAAGGTACCGAGGTTGATCAAAATGCAGATACCGTTGGCTCTCCCAATATTTATCATATAGAGCTCGGCGTCAGTGAATCATCTCTGGAGTTGGGTCTGGAACCACTCATTTACTTAAAACACAGAAATCAACGAATGGACTATGTTTCCTTTTGCAGACAACGCTATATTTCCGGCATCGTCCTTTTTGGCAGCAATTATGATGATCCTGACCGTATCGCGCTGGAGCAATCAGGATTTCCTTGTGTCTTTATAGACATTTCAACAGAAAATGACCACTGCGGCTGTGTCGTCACCAACAACTCCTTTTACTCCAAGGCTGCAGTGGATCACATGCTTGAACGGGGATGTAAAAAAATTGCCGTCATCGCCGGTTCCCCCCACGCTTATGTCACTCATGAGCGTTTAAGCGGCTACCAGACTGCCTTAAGCATCCGGAATATTCCCTACCATCCGGACCTGATCTGTTACGCTGATTTCAATATGGATGCCGCCCGTAAAGCGACCCATTCTCTTCTGGAACAAAATCCCGATATTGACGGATTTTTCTGTATGAGCGATGAAATGGCGCTGGCATGCCTCGAGGAAGTGCTGGCACTTGGAAAAAGGGTTCCGGAGGATATCCGGATTTTCGGCTTTGACGGAAACCAGTATATGCAGTTCGTCCGCCCCCGGCTTGCCACAATCCAACAGAATTTCGTGCAAAAGGGCGTTTTATCCATTCAGCTTTTGCATGATATCATCCAAAAACATCCGGGCAGCCATACGCTCTATGTCCCCTGCAAGCTCATTCCTGGGGAGACGGTATAAGAAAGTGAGGAAAACGATATGTTGAAAATCTGGTATTACGGCGGAACAGAATATATGGAAGATGCACCTTCCTATTTTGATAATGTATATGAAGATGAATGGATTGAAGATGAATTTGTAAAAGCCATGATACAGGATGTGGACCACTCCAAAGTCATAAGCGCTCATATCATTGAAAGCCCTATTTTTGGCGCCATTCCGCCAACCGGTCTGTCTGGCGGTGTGAAAGTATTGATATTGATGCTAAAGGACGATTCTTTTATTTATAATATGTCCAATTGCGGAGATAACTGTTCAGAATGGATTTTAAAAATTGCAGAAAAAAAGGATCTGACCGTATATCTGCAGCACATACTCCAATTTCAGGGAGAATTTGAAATCCAGATTATGAATACAGGTGCGATCGTCCACAATCCGACCGAGTACGTAGCCGGTCTGCTGGAAGCGGAGGCAATGCAAAATGAAGGGTAAATACTTTTTTAAAGTAAGAAGTAAGCGGGCACTGTTTGAGTTTACAATTAAACGAAATATCTCAATTTTAAAAGGCAACAGTGCAACAGGAAAAACTACTCTTCTGCATATGCTGTATGAATATCTGCGCGTTGGAAGAGAATCCGGATATACAGTCACTGCCAATACGGACTATTTTGTTTATTTAAGAAAGGAAGTAGGCAGGGATTGGAAGGATATCCTGCTTTCTTTGCAAAACACAGTTATTTTTATAGAAGAAAACAATGATTTTATATTCCAAAAGGATTTTGCAGACTTTGTAAAAACCTCCGGCAATTATTTTGTTTTAGTGAATCGTGCGCCACTGCGAATGCTTCCTTATAGCATTCATGAAATATATGAGATTGTCACAACAGGACAAAAAGCAAATATAAAAGAATCCTATCACAGTTTTAAAGAATTATATAGTAATTTTCCTATCGCCGGAAACAACAAAATAGAAAATATTATAACAGAAGACAGCCGCTCCGGACATCAGTTTTTTTCAAAAGTATTTGAACCTGTTACTGTCATAAGCGCTAATGGAAATGGAAATATTCTTGGCACAATACAAAGCCTGAATGCTGATAATACTCTGGTTATAGCTGACGGCGCCGCATTTGGCGCCATGATTGAAAATTGTCTCGCCTATTTGAATTCCAGGTATGATTTCAGAATATCCCTATGGCTTCCAGAGTCATTTGAATATTTAATTCTAAAATCAGGACTAATCCACTCTCCTGATCTTCTTACAATTTTGGAGAATGCCTCGGATTTTGTGGATAGTATGCAATATGAAAGCTGGGAACAATTCTTTACAGATTTATTAATGTCCCTGACAAAGGACACCCCTGCAAAATACTCAAAAGTTACTTTAAACAAATATTATTTACAGGATAAAAACCTCCGGAAGATTATCGCTCAATTTCCTGATACGATCAGAATTCCGGAAAAATACCAAAACAATTCAGATGAACCTGAACTGTTATAAAAATACCATCATAAAATTCGTTGTTATGGAATCTGCCCGTTTTCATTCGCCTGCGTCAAAGGGCAGATTCCATTCTGGTAACATGCGCATATTCTCATGAACTTTGCAGCAAGTGCGGAATCGGGCTGTGCCTGTCATCCGCTCACTACATCACTGCCCCCGTGTACCTCTCCCTGCTTTTTGTCACACACCGTCACCCCAGCGCCACATCCAGCACCATCATGATCAAAAATCCGATCATCACGCCGAATACGCCAAAACGGTCATTGTCCTTCCCTGTCGCCTCCGGTATCAGCTCCTCCGCAATCACGTAGAGCATTGCTCCCGCGGCGAAGGAAAGCAGCCAGGGCATCATTGCCCCTGCCCTTCTGCCCAGCGCGGCGATCCCAATTCCGAACACCGGCTCTAAAATACCGGCTCCGGCACTGATGAAGAAGGCACGCCTGCTGTCAATTCCGTCCCGCCTGATCGGCAGCGCGACAGCGCTTCCCTCCGGCAGATTCTGAATGCCTATCCCCAGCGCCAGCACCACAGCCGCCGCAAATACCTGCCTGGTGCTCCCATGCAGCGCCATCAAAAAGGCGAGCCCTGTCGCCATGCCCTGGGGAATGTTATGGAGCGCAACTGCCGCCAGCAAAAGCGTCGTATTCCTGCGCATTCCGAAAAAACGCCGTTCCCCGTCCATTCTGTCAAACCATCGGATGATGATCCTGTCCATCAAAAACAAAAACACCCCGCCCGCCGCAAAGCCTATCGCAACAGGCACCCATTCAGGGCCTGAAAATGCCTTTGCATCCTCAATCGCGGGAATCAAAAGGGACCAGACTGACGCAGCGAGCATAACGCCCGCCGCAAAGCCCATAAAGGCCCTTTCGATTTTGGGGTTTAAATCCTTTTTCAGAATAAAAACAACTGCAGCTCCCAGCACCGTCATCAAAAATGTGAAGCCGGTGCCGCAAGCTGCATAAAATACTGCGTTTCCCATGCTTTCCCTGCTCTGGTCTTTTACTCATACCATATACAGAAAAGCCTGTCTGCGAAACTGTTTTTCTTCAATATTCGACAAATTCCTACGCTTTGTTAAACCCACACTGTAACGGGCATCGCTTATCTTTATCCCGCTGTATGGAACTACTGACGGAGCTTGAATGCGCTCATCAGATGCTGCATCGTGACCGCCTGCCCGCTGAGCTGCTCGGAAGCTGCCGCGCTCTCTTCCGAGGTTGCGGATGTGCTTTGCACTACGGTAGCAATCTGATTTACGCCCTCTGTAAGCTGCTGCAGTGCCAGCGCCTGCTCTTCGGAGGTTGTAGCGATCGCATCCACATGAGAAGTGGATTCCTTCGCGCCTTCCACAACCTTGACAAGTGTCTGCGCCGTATCCTCCACAATCTGTGTACCGTTCTTCACCGCCTTGAGCGCGCGTTCGATCAATTCCGCCGTGCTCTGGGATGCCTGCTGGCTCTGTGTCGCCAGAGAACGCACCTCACCTGCCACAACCGCAAAGCCCTTACCCGCATTGCCTGCCCGCGCCGCTTCCACAGCCGCGTTCAACGCCAGAATATTCGTCTGGAACGCGATATCTTCGATTGTATCAATAATTTTACCGATTTCAGAGGATGCGTCGGAAATCTCATCCATCGCTTTCACCAGATCCGTCATCTTCTGATTGCATACATCGATCGTGCCGGAAACCCCATCCGTCAGATCCCGTGCGCTGATAGCGCTCTGTGCCACCTTGTTCATGCGGCTGGACAGATCATTGATCGTGGCGGACAGCTCTTCCACGGAAGATGCCTGCTCTGTAGCGCCCTGCGCCAGATTCTGTGCGCCCTGCGCTACCTGCTCGGAGCCTGCAGTCACCTGATTGGAGGAAGCGATCATCTCTGACAGCATATGATTCAAAGCGTCAAGGATCGTATTCATCGCCTTTTGAATCGGCTGGAAATCCCCGATATATTCCATATCCACGCTCAGGCTTACATTTCCTGCCGCCATCTGGCTGAGTTTATCGGAAATATCTCCTATGTACTGCTTCAAAGTTTTCTTGGTGCGATGGATCGCATCGATCAGCATACCGATTTCAGAGGTATCCGCTTCCAGATGAAATTCCGAATTGAGGTTGCCCTGTGCGATCACGCTCATTTCCTTTTCAATGGTAACGATCGGACGCAGCAGCTTCTTGGATGTATACAGATTGGTTAAAATCTGCATTGCGAGCGTGAGCAGGATAATTGTCCAGACAATCGTATTGAACGCGCCGCATATTGTATTCAGCCTCGCAACCTCCTGCCCGACACGGTCCTCCATATGTGTCAACAGCTCACTCTTCAACTGAGCGATCTGCCCAATGCTTTCTTCATAGTCCTTTCCGTAGACATACTCTACCGCAGCCGCCCTGTCTCCTGCGAGCACATACTCCATCGCCTGCGTCTCCAACGGAACGAGCTTATTGGAAATGGAAGACATCTCATTCAGCAGCGACTGTTCCTCTGCTGTAATTCCATTCTCATTCATTCCGTTAACGCCCTCTTCCCGGGACTTCGTCACATTAACCTCATTCATGTAGTTGTTATAATGCTCCTGATTTCCCGTGACGGCATAGGCGCGAACCTCATCTGTCAGATAAGCAGAGCCGTCCATAAACATGTTGGCATAATGTGTCAGGGCAAAACGCTTTTCCTCAGAATGTACAATTTTCTGATTGAAATACGCATTCACCACAAAAAACACTGCCAACGCAATCATCAAAACGCCTGATATAGAGTTTAAGATGATTGTCGCTGTTGAGTTTTTCATTACTTTTTTCACAAAAGTTTCCTCCTTGACAACGGTGTATTTTTCCCTACCCCCCTGATCCTTTATCCAATTTCAGAGGCTGATAAAATCATTGTATCGTATTCTGGCAAATTAAGCAATATACTTTCCAAAATTAAAAAATCCCGTTTTTTTCCAGAAATGCTTCTATTTGGCTGCGCGCTGCCAGAACGCTGCCCTGTATCATCGGATTTTTTCCGCCTCCTCTGCCGTTCAGCGCTGTGTGAAAGGATTTTCCGAACGCGGAGATATCCATATTTCTGGAAGCGATCACATACCGGTAACCCGTTTCATCATCTCCGCAAAAAACCGCGGCAAAGCCGACCTTCTGCTGCAGACTGTCCGCCAGCCTGCGCACATCCACCGGGGACAGACCCTTTTCAAACAAAACTGCCGCCTTTTCCCCATCCCGGATCGCTTCCACCTTCTGTGTAAGAAGCTGCATTTTCAATGCGTTATATTCCTGCTTTAAGGCTTCCGTGGCTTCCAGCAGTCGTTCCACTCCCAGCGCTGTTTCTGCAGGCCTGACTGACAGCAGGGCGGATATTTTCCGGTTGTTTTCCGATTTTTGCACATAATCTGCCAACGCCTTTTTTCCAACCAGCAGGGTGAGACGAATACCGCTTTTATAATGCTCCGAATCAATCACCCAAATCGGACCGATCTCTCCGGTTCTTTTCACATGGGTGCCACAACAGGCACAGCAGTCCGCTCCCGGCACTGTCACAATGCGGACCTCTCCAGCCAATTCCTTTTTACTGCGGTAATCCAGCTTTTTTAACGCCTCTGCATCCGGATACTCTGACACGATCTCCACATTTTCCATCACCTTCGCATTCGCCTCCTGTTGGGCAAATGCAATCTCTTCCTCCGTAAGCAGCCCGGAAAAATCGATCGTAATGAAGTCCTTTCCCATGTGAAATCCGATGTTGGAATATCCATAAGTCCTGCAGATGATGCCTGAAATGATGTGCTCACCGGAATGCTCTCTCATATGGGTCAGCCGCCTTTCCCAGTCAATCCTGCCATGCACCCGCGCGCCTTCCTCAATTCTGCTTTCACAAAAATGCCATATCTTCCCTTCCTTTTCCTGCACATCCAGCACGGCAACCCGCTCATTTCCATCATCGCTGTCTCTGGCAAATTCTCCCAGATCGCAAGGCTGCCCGCCTCCCTCCGGGTAAAATGCCGTCTGATCAAGAACAATTCCGAAACCCTTTTCTGTCGGAATGCATTCTATAACCGCCGCTTCAAACTCCTGTATATACGCATCCTCATAATATAGCTGACGTGTCCGCTTTTTTTCATGATTTTCCATCTTGTCCATTCCCTGCCTTTTTCATTTTTTTGATATAGCGCGGATTGTGCATACCAGCGGCATCATCCTGTTTTGTGCTTGCCGCCTCAGCACACAGGCATGATTCCTGCGAATCTTTGCCGCATAAAAAATCTGTCCGGAAAGCTTTGCGAAGCCGGATAACCGGCATCGTCAGAACACTCCCGGACAGAGTCCTTTTATTGGGCAAAAAATTCGTCCACTCTCTTTTTAATATCCGCCTGCTTTAAATATTTTGACAGATATCCCGCGGGCTTTAAGGACATGACTCCTTTTAAGCTTTCCGGATCTGTCCTGCTGGTCAAAAAGATAACCGGAATATCCACAAACTCTTCATCCGAACGCAGCATTTCCAGCACATGCTTTCCGTCGCAAACCGGCATCTCATAATCCAGCAAAACCAGATCCGGTCTGTCCAGGGTGATGGCACGGATTGCGGCGACGCCGGAGCTCACAAGAGCAACATCATATTCCTCACTCAACAGAGTTTTCATTCCCTGCCGGATCGTCATGGAATCATCCACCACAAGAATCTTACGTTTGGGTTCCTGTTCCTGGCTTTCCTCACGTTCGGACAGATATTTCTCAATCTCCGTCATCGCGTTCTGCGCCTCAATGGGAGTGCCCACACCATCCTCAAGCAGATGCGGCGCTATGACGCAATAGGAAAAATACCCCTCGCCCGTATCGAACAACAGACTGACCTGTGGCGCTTCCCTTTCGAAAATCTCCTGAAACTGCTCATAATTCAGCAGATTTTCTTCTTTCATTTCGCAGCCTTCCATTGCCGGAAAATGCTTTATGACACGTCCTACAAACTGCTGCGCCGTATACCTGGCGGCGTTTACGAGCATCGTATCCAGCTTGTTCGTTTTGATCCCCATGATCTTTCCTACCGTATTGACCAGCAGCTTTTCTTCAAAAACAAGAATAATTTCCCATTTCTTTTCCTCCTGCTCCGTACCGTAGACAAGACGATAATATACGCCTGTTCCGAACTTTTCACCGTTATAGGCTTCGCTTATCGCATGGGACTCCAGATGGAACATATCATACAGAAGCTGAATAATCACCTTCTTTTTGGCTGCGATTTCTTCTTCCGGAAGGAGGTTTACCCATTTTCTCATACCTCCTCCGGTAATCGCCATATCCTCTGTCAGGGTATGGCCGATCAGCCATCCGGCACAAACGCCCAGAAAATGATCAATCGCGTCAGAGGAATATTCCGTCTGTTCCAGCTCCTTTTCCAGCGCCGGAAGTGTCTTTTCCCGGAATCCTTTATGTATGTGCTGATGCATTTTCAGACCCCCATACTGAATGGACGCCATATAGTTTTCTTCATCTGTAAAGTGCTTCATCGCATGCTCTTTGAAAAATTTAATTCCTTCCCTGCATGCCCATTGGCTTTTCTTTTCATCCTCCTCTTCCCGGAATGTGAAAAGCCTGTTAATAATTTTGAATAATCTCTGGTGATCTCTGTCAATATCCTCTACGCCGATGTTGTATTCTTCCTTCCATGTCAACCGATTATTCATGTTACCCTCCTGCTGCACTTTCTTTTCTAAAAATACAGCCGAAAACCTGATATTTTGAGGTTTTCGGCTTTACTGCCAACGTTCCCGAGCGGATTCGAACCGCTGGCCTTCCGCTTAGGAGGCGGACGCTCTATCCTGCTGAGCTACGGAAACAATTTCCATAAAACTGTCTGTGCATGAACACATTTATTATACCTTTTTCTAAAACGCTTGTCAAATTCTTTTTCCTGTTATTCATGAAATTAAATAACAGCTCAGGTAAGGACTGCGCTTTTTCCACGCAGTCCCCCCGATGCAGGAATATTCCTCATTCATTTGGATAATTCACATATCCCTGCAGCCAGATATCGCCCCGGAATCTTCTGCCTATCGCAGGCTCGCCGGTCAAATCCTTGCTGTTGATACATACCTGGAGATTCAGATCATTACAGCACAGAGACATGATGAAAATTTCCTCATCCGTCATACTGTTTTTCACTTTTTTCCAATCCATGATTTCCCCAAGAACAGAATAGAGGTCACATTCGATTCCGTAAGGCATGAAATAAGTATCCACCACACTGAAAATATCCTTATCATGCACCATTCTGGAAACGGTCGTATACATATCCATATCTTCGAGAGTGAGACTTTCAATCGCCGCTTCATCCCCTCCCTTTGCCGCCTGAATCAGACGATTGCGGATGACGGTATCATTCTTTATTTTATTTTTCTGCCTTTCCGTTTTCTGCAGGGGCATCATGACAATTCCTTTACAGGACAAAGCGGACAAATTCAGGCTCGTTCCTCTGATGGGCAGACGGTCCTGATTCTTATACTTCAAATAGTCTATCATGTTCTGCAAATAGAAAATCAGGGAAACACCTATCTTGGGATCTTCACAGATTCCCGCATAGGATTCTCTGTAAAGATGCCTTTCCACAGTCACATCTTCCGCGGTGCTCACGATTCTGGAACGCAGATAAGGATAATAATATTCATAAATATAGTTATCCTCTTCATCGAATTCTCCACAAACTGCAATCCCCAGATCCTCCGCAAAATTTTTGTCAAACTCTGCAAAGAGACTGCTATCGCTCAAAGAGGTATAACTTCTCTCATCCGCACGGACGATCACTTCCCGGATGAGCTGTTGAATCTGTTTTCTGTTCTGATATTCGCTGAATCCTACCGCCCTTAAAAATTTGTGCAAGAAATTCACCTCTTTTCCATAGGTTTACATAATTCACATATTACGTAAATCTATATATTGTATGATTATTTTTTACGGATTTCTTTCATTCCACCCATATAAGGCTGCAAAACCTCCGGTATTTTTACGGAGCCATCCTCCTGGAGATTATTTTCCAGAAAAGCGATCAGCATTCTCGGCGGAGCGACTACCGTATTATTTAAAGTATGCGCAAAGTACTTCCCATTCTTCCCGCCCACACGGATTTTCAACCTTCTGGCCTGGGCATCTCCCAGATTGGAACAGCTTCCCACTTCAAAATATTTTTTCTGACGGGGAGACCAGGCTTCCACATCAATGGACTTCACCTTCAGATCCGCCAGATCGCCGGAGCAGCATTCCAGAGTCCGTACCGGAATATCCAGAGAACGGAACAGGTCCACCGTATTTTGCCACAGCTTATCAAACCACATCGGAGACTCTTCCGGCTTACATACCACGATCATCTCCTGCTTTTCAAACTGATGGATGCGGTATACGCCTCTCTCCTCCAGACCATGCGCGCCCTTTTCTTTTCTAAAACAGGGGGAATAGCTGGTCAGCGTTTTGGGAAGCTCCTCTTCCGGAATGATCGTGTCGATAAATTTGCCGATCATGGAATGCTCCGAGGTACCGATCAGGTAAAGATCTTCCCCTTCAATTTTATACATCATGGCATCCATTTCCGCAAAGCTCATAACGCCTGTCACAACATTGCTTCTGATCATAAAGGGAGGCACGCAATAGGTGAAGCCTCTGTCAATCATAAAATCTCTCGCATAGGAAATGACAGCGGAATGAAGTCTTGCAATATCTCCCATCAGATAATAAAACCCATTACCGGCAACCTTTCTCGCGCTGTCCAGATCCAGCCCTTCAAAGCTTTCCATGATTTCCGCATGGTAAGGGATCTCAAAATCCGGCACGACAGGCTCCCCATACTTTTGTACCTCTACATTTTCCGTATCATTCTTTCCGATCGGAACGGAAGGGTCAATGATATTGGGAATTATCATCATGATTTTGAGTATTTTCGCCTGCAGCTCCTCTTCTTTTTCTTCCAATTCAGCAAGGCGCTTCGCTCCGGCTTCCACCTCGGCCTTCTTTGCCATAGCCTCTTCTTTTTTACCCTGCGCCATCAGCTTTCCGATTTCCTTCGAAATCTTGTTCCGGTTTGCCCGAAGATCATCCGCTTCCTGTTGTGCTTTCCTGTTTTCGGCATCCAGCATGATTACCTCATCCACCAACGGAAGCTTTTCATCCTGAAATTTTTTCCGGATGTTTTCTTTTACCGCATCAGGATTTTCCCTCAGAAATTTAATATCAATCATCTTTTTTCATTTCCTCCTCATTTTATAGATTCGATCGCCATTTTGAGCGCCTTTTCCTCTTCCTCTCCCAATGACAGATCACATGCGCCGTTTCTGATTTCCTTTGTATATACATAACAGCCCTCGCTGCTGTGTACAGAATTGATGATATAACCGTCGTTTTTATCATTTAAAATGCAAAGGCTGAAGCTTAAGCTGCCGCCCATCTGATTAAAGGCGTCATATTTGACCAGCCCCATTTTCTGAAAGCAGTTCTCCTGTATTTTTGAAATTCCTTTCAAAAGCTTCCGATTGCTTTCATACTCGTCTTTAATAAACTTATTATCCTCAAAAAGTGCGGCAATATCCTCTTCCAGACTTTTCGCGTTTTTGCCGACCATGAATTTATCATAGCTTTTTTTCAGCTTATTATACTTTACAATGATCACGATGAAAAGAACAATCATCACAATCATCAGAGAAAATAATGCGAGAAACAGCCATGCGATATCAATCCATGCGATTCCCAGATATTCCATTAAAGGACTGTTCATTTTTTATTCCTTTCTTCTTATGTCTTTCTATGTTCCACTGCTATCACCCTGTAATCTGATCGATCAGTCTGTCCAGGTCTTCATGATTGTAAAATTCGATTTCAATTTTCCCGGAACCGTTTTCTTTCGCCGTCACGGAAACCTTCGTGCTCAGGGATTGTTTCAGCTTTTCAGAAATTTCCTGGTAAATGGCCTCCATTGTTTTGTTTTCCGGCTTCTTTGGCTTCGGTTCTTTATGAAGGTTCTTTACAAGCTTTTCCACTTCCCTGACGCTCAGCTTTTCATCGAAAACCTTCTGTGCGATATTGTACTGCTCTTCCGGATCTTCAATGCCAATCAACGCCCGGGCATGCCCCGTGCTGATCATGCCATCTATGATCATCTTCTGCACTTTATCACACAGCTTCAGAAGCCTCATGGAATTGGTTACCGCAGTTCTGCTCTTGGATACTCTCTCCGCCACCTCATCCTGCTTTAAATGAAACTCATTTAAAAGTCTCTTATATGCCTGCGCTTCTTCAATTGGATTTAAGTCTTCCCGCTGTATATTCTCGATCAGGGATATTTCTACAATTTCCTGTTCTGTCAGGTCACGGACAATCACAGGAACTTCTTTTAATCCGGCAATTTTTGCCGCGCGCCATCTTCTTTCTCCTGCAATAATTTCATAATATGATTTTCTGTCCTGCACCAGAATCGGCTGCAAAAGCCCGAACTGTTTGATGGAATCGGCAAGCTCCTGCAGGGAATCTTCCTCAAAATTCTTACGCGGCTGTTCCCTGTTTGGTTCTACCATCGTAATTTTTACAAAGGAAACGCCATCATCCCTTTTTTCATCCTTTGCTGCAACATTGATTGGCTGCTCCATCACATTTGAGGGAATCAAAGAATCCAACCCTTTTCCCAATCCTCTTTTTGCCATTTTTGAAATCCTTTCCAATGTATCGGTTTGGTTCATCTGTTTATAATTTCCTCCGCCAATGCCAGATAACTTTCCGCTCCCGCTGATTTCGGATCATAAAGATTGATCGGCATGCCATAGCTGGGAGCTTCCGCCAGACGAATGTTTCTTGGTATCATGGTATGGTAGATTCTTTGCGTCAAATGACTTTTTACATTTTCTACCACCTGCATGGATAAATTCGTCCTGGCATCATACATTGTGAAAAGAATTCCTTCTATATCCAATACAGGATTTAATCTCTCCCTTACCAGATTTACCGTATGTATCAGCTGGCTCAATCCTTCCAGCGCATAGTATTCACATTGAATCGGCACCAGCACGGAGTCCGCTGTCGTCATGGCATTTACTGTCAGCATGCTCAGAGAAGGAGGACAATCTATGATGATAAAATCAAATTGATCCTTCACCCAGTCCACTTCATTTTTTAAAATATACTCCTTTTTCTCCACGCCAATTAATTCTATTTCCGCAGCAGCCAGATTGACATTGGAGGGAATTACGGATACGCGGTCAATTACATTCTTTAACAAACATTCCTGTACGGAGCATTCTCCTAAAATCAATTCGTATACTGTATCGTCCAGATTATTCTTGTCAATGCCAAATCCGCTTGTGGTATTTCCCTGCGGATCCATATCGATCACAAGAACATTTTTGTTCTTTGCCGCAAGCGCAGCGGACAGATTGATCGTTGTCGTTGTTTTGCCGACACCGCCTTTCTGGTTAGCAATCGCTATAACTCTACCCATCTTCACTACCTTTCCGGTGCAATCACCTTTATCAAAAATACAAGCTATATTATAACACCAATCCTCCCATAATACCAACATTTATTTCAAAATATTATAATGTTTCACGTGAAACATTTTTGTGGGGATGAAGGGCGAAAAGGGGCAGTAGGATAGTGGACCGGAGGACGGCAGGGCGGGAAGATGACAAAGACTTTTTTCGATCGCGATATCCGGAACGGGAAATTTCACAAAATAACTGGCCATTCCTGAACGGGACAGGGCGCAAAAGAACTCACTTCGTTCAAACAGTTTTGCGCCCTGTCCCAGGAATATCCAGTCATTTTGGAAATTTCTCCGTTTCGGATAAAGCAATCGAAAAAAGTCTTTGTCATCTTCCCGCCCTGCCGTCCTCCGGTCCACTATCCTACTGCCCCTTTCCAGTCTTTCTCTCCATTAAAATGATTGAAAAAACTTTATAAAGGTTCCTTTGAAGGAAGGCCCGCTTTCCTGGGGTATTTTTTTGGAGTTGGTTGTATTTTACTTATGATGAACAAGTTTCTGTATATGTTGCTGTCGGGGAGGTTCAGTTCTATTTGGTTTTCGGTTTTTCCGCCGAGTAGGTGGATTGCTTTTTTGGCGTTTTCGGCTTCTTCTGTTATTTTTTCTGATTTATAGGAAATAAACTTTCCGTTTGGTTTGACATATGGCAGGCATAGTTCGCTGAGGGTTGACAGGTTTGCTACGGCGCGGGATACGCACAGGTCGTATTTTTCTCTTTCCTTGTCGGGTTTTGCATAGTCCTCTGCTCTGCCGTGTATGAAGGTGATATTCTGCAGTTTCAGTCTGGCGGATACTTCCTGTAAAAAATTGATTTTCTTCTGTAAGGAGTCCAGCAGGGTGAGTTTTATTTGTGGAAAGGCAATTTTTAAGGGAATTCCTGGAAATCCCGCTCCCGTTCCTATGTCTATCACCTTTACGGATTCTGTCTTTATTTTTTCATATGCCTTCACAATTGAGAGGCTGTCGATAAAATGCTTTTTTAAAACATCCTGGAATTCAACAATCGCTGTAAGGTTCATAAAGGAATTCCATTCGATCAATGTCTCGTAATAGTTCATGAACTGATCAATTTGATTTTCATTTAATGAAATATCTAAGCATTTTAAATCCTTTTGAAATTGTTCCAAATTGTACATTTTAACTTGTATTCCTTTCGCTTCGTTCAGGCGCCAGTCAGCTACAATTTTATTAACATATTCCTTCTCGATGTAATCACAAAACTTGATAAAATTGAGATCAGACCTCTAACTCATATAATGCTGTAGATCTTCCATTAAGATAGTCTATAATGTCAACAATTTTGAAGCCTTGCTTTAGATACAATTTTCTTATCACTTTTTCATCAAGTGCAGTATCCAGGCGTATGAACTTTATTTCATTTTCTCTGCATATCTTTTTAATCGCCTCTATCGTAACATGAGAAATATTTTTTCCTGCAAATTCACGTCTTACACAAAGCTTATGAAGATATGCCGCTTTTTTGGTATCGTTCCAATATTCTGCGTCGCTCCATTGCAGAATAAAAGCGCAGGCTGTTTTTCCATCTATTTTACCAATGTAAAAATTCTCCGGCTGTACCTCTGAGGTTAACAGTTCTTCTTTTGTCAGCCATTCATCTTTCCATACACGAAAGCCCTTATTTCGTCCCCACGATGCAACTTCCTTCATTATCTGTATAGCTTCATCAATCTGATTTGGAATAATGATCATAGTAATCCCCATACCGCCTTCGACAGCTCAAATAGATATGAGAAACGCATTCTTTGCGTTTCTCCTGTTCATTTCTCATAATGTTTCACGTGAAACATTTTTCGTTAATATTCAAACGTGTCTGAATATTAACCATTTTTTCCGGCATGTTCCAGATAGACGAGAAGCACCGATATATCAGCAGGTGATACGCCGGAGATGCGGGACGCCTGTCCCACGGATATCGGGCGAAACTGCTTCAATTTCTGTCTTGCTTCCAGCCGCAGGCTGGGAACATCGTCATAATTGATCGTATCCGGAATTTTCTTTCGTTCCATTTTCTTATATTGGTCAACCTGTCTCCTCTGTCGCTCAATGTATCCTTTATATTTTATTTCAATTTCTACCTGCTGAATCACTTCCTCAGGCAGTGGATTTCTATCCGGATCAATTTCTTTCAGCGCCTCATAAGAAAGCTCCGGACGGCACATCAGCTCCGCGAGATTTGTTCCTGTTTTTAAAAGAGCGCTGTTTCTTTCTTCCAGAAATTTCTGATTCTGTGGTGCGGCGCCGATCACAGTTTTCTGAAGCCGTTCCACTTCCTTTTCAATGGCGCTCTTCTTTTCCAATAGCTTATCCATCTGCTCTTTGGAAATCAATCCCGCTTCATACCCAATTTTTCGAAGGCGCAAATCCGCATTATCCTGGCGAAGGAGCAGACGGTATTCCGCCCGCGAAGTCATCATCCGGTAGGGCTCCGTATTTTCCTTTGTCACCAGATCATCCACAAGCACGCCCAGATAGCCTTCCGATCTGTCTATCACGATCTGATCTTTTCCCTGACATTTCAGTCCGGCATTGATGCCTGCCAGAATTCCCTGTGCTGCCGCTTCCTCGTAACCGCTGCTACCGTTAAACTGTCCGGCTGAAAACAGTCCTTCTATATTTTTAAATTCCAATGTGGGAAAGAGCTGTCTTGCATCAATGCAGTCATATTCTATCGCATAGGCGTTTCTCACAATCCGGCAATGCTCCATTCCGGGAACTGTTCTGTACATGGCGAGCTGCACATCCTCCGGCAGGGAAGAAGACATTCCTCCCACATACATTTCATTGGTATGCCTTCCTTCCGGCTCAATGAACACCTGATGTCTGTCCTTATCCGCAAATTTCACCACTTTATCTTCAATAGAGGGACAATATCTGGGGCCTGTTCCCTCAATGATTCCCGCATAGATCGGGGAACGGTCCAGATTGGCACGAATGATAGCATGGGTTTCTTCATTTGTATAGGTCAGCCAACAGGAATCCTGTTCGATCTGCACGCTTTCCGGATCCGTGGAAAAGGAAAAGGGAATCACTCTTTCATCCCCGAGCTGCTCTTCCATTTTGGAGAAATCAATGCTTCTTTTATCCATTCTCGCCGGTGTGCCTGTCTTAAAACGGCGGAGGGAAATTCCAAGCCTCTGCAACGATTCTGTCAAATAATTCGCCGCCTGTAAGCCATTCGGTCCCGTATGCGTAATCGCCTCCCCACACAGGCATCTCGCCTTTAAATAGGTTCCCGTACACAGAATGACCGCCTGTACCTCATAGACCGCACCCGTAAAAATGCGCAGACCGGTTATTTTTCTTTTCGGCAGCTCTTCCGCAGAATCCCCACACTCTTCCGTTATCAGCTCGCACACCTCCGCCTGCTTTATGACCAGATGCTCCTGATTTTCCAGCACCTGTCTCATGCTTCGGCTATATTCCGCCTTGTCCGCCTGCGCCCGCAGGGAATGAACTGCAGGCCCCTTCGACACGTTCAACATTTTGGATTGTATGAAGGTTTTATCGATATTTTTACCCATCTCTCCGCCAAGCGCATCCACCTCCCGTACGAGATGTCCCTTGGAGGAGCCTCCGATATTCGGATTGCAGGGCATCAACGCAATGCTGTCCACGCTCACCGTAAACAGCACCGTTTCCAATCCCATCCTCGCGCAGGCCAGCGCCGCTTCACATCCGGCATGTCCTGCTCCAACCACACATACATCCACTTTCTCTCTGATCTGATTCGCCTTCATTTCCCTTTACCCTATGCTATTTACCCATACAGAATTTCGAAAAAATTTCATTCACCAGATCCTCTCCCACTTCTTCCCCGATAATCGCTCCCAAAGAAGCATAGGCGCTCATCAGATCAATGGAATAAAAATCCTCCGGCATGTCCTGCTCCAGGCTTTCCTTCACCATGAGAATGCTCCGGTAAGCATCCCTGATCGCTTCCTTATGGCGCATGTTGGTGATCACCACCTCATCATCCATACGAAAAGCGCCTTTTAAAAACATGCCTTGAATGGCTTCCTCAAAATCCTCCATTCCTGTTCGTTCAACCGTTGAAGTCCTGATCACAGAAAAATTGGACCTGTCCCCTTCAAACAAATCATACAGCTCTTCTTCTGTAACCGCCGTCTCCAGATCCGTTTTATTGAAAAGAACGATAACCTTTTTTCCCTTTATCATTTCAACGATCTGTCTGTCGCTTTCATCCAGCGGAACAGAGGAATCCACCACATAGACGATCAGGTCCGCATCGCCCGCAAACCTCTTCGCCTTTTCCACACCAATTTTTTCCACAACATCCTCGGTGTTCCTGATTCCAGCCGTATCCACAATATTCAGTCCGATTCCCTTTAAGCGAATGGACTCCTCCAGCGTATCCCGCGTCGTCCCCGCCACATCGGTCACGATCGCCCTCTCCTCTCCGATGAGAAGATTTAAAAGGGAGGATTTTCCGGCATTGGGCTTCCCGACAATCACCGTATTGATGCCCTCCCTGCGCAGTCTGCCATCCTCTGCGGTATCCAGAAGCTTTTGCAGACGCCACAGAAGCTTTTCCACAATTTCGGAAAGCTTCTGTGTATAGCCTTCCGTGCTGATATGCTCCGGATCATCCAAAGCGGATTCTATAAACGCTATTTCGTATATAATTATTGAACGAATCGATTTTATTTCATCAGAAACAGACCCTTTCAGCTGACTGATAGAGGCCTTCAAAGCGAAATCATTTTTGGACTGAATCAGGTCCATGACGGCTTCCGCCTTTGACAGGTCAATTCTGCCATTTAAGAAAGCCCTTTTGGTAAACTCTCCCGGCTCCGCAAGCCTTGCTCCGTTTTTTAACACCGCATCCAAAACCTTCTGCAGCAAAAGAACACCGCCGTGACAGCTTATTTCCACGGTATCCTCCTTCGTATAGCTTCGCGGCGCCTTCATGACAGAAATCATCACTTCATCCAGCAATTCATCCCCATCCACAATATATCCATAATGAATCGTATGGGACTCATATTCCATCAAAGGATGCTTTCCGTTTTTTGTCTGAAAAATGTTACCCGCAGCCTGCAGCGCATCGGGACCGCTGATCCGGATGATACCGATTCCCGAATCGGAAAGTGCCGTCGCAATTGCGGCGATCGTATCTGTCTTCATATCTGTTTTCCCATAAGCTCTTTTCTGATCTGGCCATAAAATGCTACTGTCAGCTTCGTGACCAGTAACGTTACAAAAAGGCAGCATAAAGCTGCCTTTTGATGATATACTTGCACCGTCCGCACGCTGCGACAGCAGCGATATTTCTTTGTGCGGACATGTGCATATTATCTTTTCAAAGTTACCACAACATGGCGGAAGGGTTCATCCCCCTCGCTGTGCGTCGTCACAAACTTGTCATTCTGTAATGAGGAATGGATAATTCTTCTCTCATAGGGATTCATGGGTTCCAGGGAGACCGGTCTCTTCGTCCTCTTCACCTTATATGCGATATTCTTCGCCAGATTTTCCAGCGTCTCTTTCCTTCTCTTGCGGTAATTCTCCGTATCCACCTTCACGCGGATATATTCTTCGGATTCCTTATTCACAACAAGGGAAACGAGATACTGCAAAGAATCCAGGGTCTGCCCTCTCTTGCCGATCAGAACGCCCATCTCATCCCCGCTTAAGTCGATATCAATATACTTCTGCTCTTCATTATATTCCACATCGACAACAACAGTCATTTTCATGGCAGCAAAAACATCGTTCAAAAAATCCTTTGCCTTGTCCTGAACCGTCATCTTCACACGGGCCTGTATCACGGCAGGCTTCGCGTTAAAGCCTAAAAATCCGGTGGAACCCTCTTCCAGGACTTCATATTCCAGTTTGTCGCTCGTGACGACAAATTTCTGACACGCAGCGGTAACGGCATCACTCACTGTTTTGGCTGAAAATTTTTGGAATTCCATGATTACCCCCTTTTGTTGTTCCTTTCATTATAATCCTTTACCATGTTCGCTTTGGCCGCCAGGCTGCCCGGCTTTGCAGCATTTTTATTATAATAATCCGTCGCCTTGCGCATCGCTTCATCCTTCTGCTCCTGGGTCATCTCAACAGCCTTGGGCTTTGCCTTGTTGACCGGAGGTGTGGAAGGCTTCACGTTTCTCGTGTTCATGGTAGCATAATTATTCAGTTTGCTGGGATCGATTCCCTTCTTCCGAAGCTTCGCATCCCGCTTCTCGATATTCTTCTTAATGACAGCATCCATGTCCATTTTGTCAATGTACTTATTGATCACAACCTGCTGTACGCTTCTGACAACAGAGCCGGCCACCCAGTAAAGACCCATACCGGCAGGCAGCGTATAGCAGAAAAAGGCGGACATGATCGGCATGATATTGTTCATCATCTTCATGGAAGATTCCATGGAGCTTGGCTGCCCGTTATTATTCTCCGAGGTCGCCTGCGGCATCAGCTTCACATTCAGCCACTGTGTCACAGCGGACAGAATCGGAATGGACAAAGCTCCCACCACCATCAGCCACGCTCCCGTGGCAAGCGCCTCACTCATCATAAAGGAAGGGGAATTTCCCATGTTGAGACCGAGAAAGTTGTTATAATGATCCATCTTTTCCATCGTGGAAGCGATATCTGCCGCCAGCTCCGGAAATTTCTCCGCGAGGGCATTCCACTCCGCCGTGGACGCCTTATTCAACACATCGATAAAGGTGTTCTTGATGTAATCCATGTTGCCGGAGGTGAAAGCTTCATTTGTAAACTGCCTCGCGTACATGGCGCCGTTTCTGAAATTCTCCGCGCTGCTTAAATACGCGTCGCTCCCCGGCGTGGAGACCAGCTTCTCCACAAGAGGATAAAAAGCGTCCTTCACCTGCCCCACATAGGCAGGAATATTCATGAATACACGATAAAGCGCGAACAAAATCGGCATCTGGATCAGCATCTGCACACAGCTTCCCGTGGGCGATACGCCATATTTGGCATAAATCGCCTGCGTCTCCTGCTGCATCGCCATCATGGATTCATTGTCCTTCTTGCCCTGATATCTCTTGTTGACCGCCTGCAGCTCCGGATTCATCTTCGCGCTCAGCTTTGAGAACTTTTGCTGCTTGATGGTCAGAGGCATTAAAAGAAGATATACAACAATCGTAAAAAGAATGATTGCCAGACCGATATTGGGAATCCCGATCTTGTCAAGCAACCAGAATATGCCGTTCATGATCCAGCCGAGCACCTTGGCAATCGGTCCCAGGATCGCGCCGTCATATTGCGTCAATAAAATAGAATTCAATTTCCTTTCCTCCTGCAAAAAATCCTCATGGGACCGGATCATATCCTCCCCTGGAAAAAGGATTACATCTTAAAATTCTCCAGATAGCAAGCAGGCTTCCCCGCAGAGCGCCATATTTCTCAATCGCCTCCAGTCCGTATTCCGAGCAGGTCGGTATATAAGGACACTTTGTCCTCTTCATGGGCGACAGATATTTTCTGTAAAAACGAATCATTGCTATCAGAATCTTTTTCATCATTCATTTTCGACTTTCTTCATGATATCATGAAGCTTTCCAAGATGTAAAACTGCGCTTTCCGCCTTCTTATAATTGACGGAAGCCGCACTGGCCCGCGCTACGATCACTATATTTAAACCACTATTAAATATATCCTCATGTAACCGGTAGCTTTCCTTCACGAGCCTTTTCACCCGATGCCTGACTACGCTGTTTCCTGTTCTCTTACTGACTGATATTCCAAGCCGGTTTACTTCCTGATTATTTTCCAATACATACATCACAAAGTATCTGTTGGCGAAGGAAACGCCTTTTTTGTAAACCTCCTGAAATTCCCGGTTCTTCCTCAGGCTTTGCGTAAATTTCATATAAATTCTCCGCTTATAAGGAAAAAAAGGCCACAAAACTGCGGCCTAAGCTGTTAATTTCTTTCTTCCCTTTGCTCTCCTGGCAGCCAGAACCTTTCTCCCGCCGGCACTGCTCATTCTCGCCCGGAAACCGTGAACCTTGGCACGCTGTCTCTTCTTCGGCTGAAATGTCATTTTCATAAAAGATGCACCTCCCTTTCGAACCTTAATCTATAATAAGGCATAATTATCGCGTGTATCGGAAAATATCGCTATCATTATATCGGTTAAAGGGCGGGAAGTCAAGCAGTTTAGCGCAATTTTGAAGAATATAATTTTTCTTTTAAATCCCCGAAAAAATCGTTATTTTGAACAATACAAGATATAGTTTCCTTTATTTTCATTTTCAACAAGATATAGTCCCATTTTTTTACCCGCCCCTGTTATCCACACATCCACAGATTTACATAACATTATCCACAAATTGTGGAAAAGATGTGGATAAATATCGTTTCATCCACATTTTTTCTGCCAAAATCCCTTGAAATACGCTGTGAATATGTGTATTCCCATTTTCCACACAAAAAAAGGCATGTCTTAGTTCTCTGAAAAAATCCTCCACAAAATCCACAGGCATTGTGGATAACCCTGAAAATGCAATAAACATTTGCCATTTTCAAATAATTAGTTTATTATAGAATAGATTCCTTATCTTTAAAAGGAGGATAAGCAGGAGGAGGGTTTATCATGCATTTTATCGGGGAAAACTGGGAAATGATCAAGGATACGATACATACGGAATATGATCTCACCAACATTTCCTACAAAACCTGGGTGGAACCTCTGGAATTTTACGATGTCAAAGACGACACGGTATATATTCAGATTCCCGCAGGCCAGGCGCATGCCATGAACTACATATCCAACAAATACGGCGATTACTTCAAGGTCATCATTTCAGAAATGATGGATCATAACTATGAGGTTTCCTTCGTGTTGGAATCAAGCAAGCCAGTACAACCCGAAGCGGATATGAAATCCCCTGTACAGAATGCCAGAAATTTAAACTATGAGCAGGCGAACTTAAATGCCAAATATAAATTTGATACCTTCATTGTGGGGAACAACAACAAATTCGCCCATTCCGCCTGTCTCGCTGTGGCGGAATCCCCGGGAAACGCCTACAATCCTCTTTTCATTTACGGCGGGGCCGGTCTTGGCAAAACGCACCTGATGCATTCCATCGGCCACTTCATCCTGGAGCAGAATCCCAGCATGAAGGTTTTATACGTCACCTCGGAATCCTTCACCAACGAGGTGATCGAATCCATCCGAAGCGGTAACGCCACAGCGATGACGAAGCTTCGTGAGAAGTACAGGACCGTCGATGTGCTCATGATAGACGACGTACAATTTATAATAGGAAAGGAAAGCACACAGGAGGAGTTCTTCCACACCTTCAACGTACTCCATTCCTCCGGCAAACAGATCGTGATTTCTTCCGATAAGCCGCCCAAGGAAATGGAAACCCTGGAGGAACGTTTCCGTTCCCGCTTCGACTGGGGCCTGATCGCGGATATCCAGCCGCCGGACTATGAAACCCGTATGGCGATTCTTCGAAAAAACGCGGAATCCTTCAACCGGGAAATCGACGATGAGATTTTTAAATACATCGCCACCAACATCAAGTCCAACATCAGGGAACTGGAAGGCGCCTTTAACCGCATCATAGCCAAATCCAGAATCGATAACCAGTCTGAGATCACGCTGGAGCTTGCGGAGGACGCTTTAAAGGATATCATCAATCCGGACAAGCAAAAGGAAATCACCCCGTCCCTCATCATCGATGTGGTGGCGGAACAGTTCAACGTTTCACCGGAGGACATCACCTCCAAGAAACGAAGCAACGAAATCGTGCTGCCCCGGCAGGTGTTCATGTATCTTTGCCGGAAGCTGACCGATACCTCCTACGTCAGTATCGCGAAACTGATCGGGAAAAAAGACCACACGACAGTTATCCACGGTGTGAAAAAAATTGAGGATGAACTGAATAATAATCCTGAACTTCATAATAAGATCGAAACGATCAAAAAGAAGATATGTGTATAAGTTCAGAATAAATTTTAAGTTATCCAAAGGTTTTTAACAAGTTTTACATTTCAATTTTACCTGAAAAATAGTATAATAGAGGCAGTTATCCACATATCAACAGCCCTTAATACGAAGTATTACGTATTTAAATATTTATATCCTTGTCTGCACGGGAAATCTGTGCAGCGGGAAGCAGATTGTGGACAATCCTCTCCGATATGTCCTGTTTAAGAAAGGAGCTTTCCATATATGAAAATCATCTGTTCCAAAGCAAACCTGTTAAGCGGTCTTTCCATCGTTTCCAAGGCGGTTCCGGGCAAAACAACCATGTCCATTCTGGAATGCATCCTGATCGATGCCTCAAACGGAGAAATCAGGCTGACGGCCAATGATATGGAGCTGGGAATTGAAACGATCATAGAAGGAACTATTGAAGCGCCCGGCATCATCGCGCTGGATTCCAAAATTCTTTTGGACATTGTAAGAAAGCTTCCTGATAATGATATCACGATCATGACGGATGCCAGCCTGAAAACCTCCATCACCTGTGAAAAGGCGAAGTTCAACATCATCGGCAAATCGGGGGAGGATTTTGCCTATCTTCCCGCCATTGAGAGAAGCGACAGCATTTTGATTTCTCAGTACACGTTAAAGGAAGTGGTAAGACAGACCATTTTCTCCATCTCCGCCAATGAAAGCAATAAGCTGATGACGGGAGAGCTGTTTGAAATAAACGGGGACGAGCTCAAGGTGGTATCTCTGGACGGGCACCGGATATCCATCCGGAAAATCCAGATGAAAAATTCCTATGAGCCCAAAAAGGTCGTAATACCGGGCAAGACCCTGAATGAAATCTGCAAAATTCTTTCTGACGATACGGAAAGCGATGTGGCGATCTTCTTTACGGATAAGCATGTGGTGTTTGAATTCGGAAGCACCGTGGTGGTGTCCCGGCTGATTGAAGGGGAATATTTCCGCATCGACCAGATGCTGTCCAACGATTATGAGACCAAAATCACTGTCAACAAGCGGGAGCTTTTAAGCTGTATCGACCGCGCCACCCTTCTGGTAAAGGAAGGGGATAAAAAGCCCATCATCATCAATATCACGGATGAGGGGATGGAGCTTAAGATTAATTCCTTTCTGGGCAGCATGAACGAACAGATCGATATCGAAAAGGTGGGGAAGGACCTGATGATCGGCTTCAACCCCAGATTTTTAATAGACGCGCTGCGCGTCATCGATGAAGAGCAGGTGACGGTTTATCTGGTCAATCCGAAAGCGCCCTGTTTCATCCGCAATGAGGAAAACAGCTATATCTACCTGATCCTTCCGGTGAATTTCACGACGGTAGATTAAGGGACATATGGAGGAATACATATGCAGACATACAAAATAAGAGATGAATTCATCAAGCTGGGGCAGGCGCTAAAGGCGGCAGGGTTTGTGGAATCCGGCGTGGATGCCAAATTTGCGGTGCAGGACGGTCTTGTGCGGGTAAACGGAGCTGTGGAAACGCAGCGGGGGAAGAAGCTTGTGCCCGGCGATGTGGTGGAGTATCAGGGAAAATCCCTCAGAATTGAATAAGAGTAACCGTTCAGAGAAGTCCGGGCTGTTACGGATAAGGTGAAGCATGGTATTAAAGTCATTGGAATTGTCCAATTTCAGAAATTATGATTTTTTAAATATAGAGTTTGATAAGGGCACGAATATTCTGTTCGGCGATAACGCGCAGGGCAAAACGAATATTCTGGAAGCCATTTATCTTTGTGCGACGACGAAATCCCATAAGGGAAGCAAGGACAGCGATATCGTGCAGTTTGGGATGGAGGAATCCCACATCCGGGCTTATCTGGAAAAGGATGAAAGCGAGATCCGCATCGACATGCATCTGCGCAAAAGCAGGTCAAAGGGCATCGCGATCGACCAGACGAGGATCAAAAAGGCGGCGGAGCTTCTTGGCATCATGAACGTGGTGTTTTTTTCACCGGAGGATCTTTCCATCATCAAGAACGGTCCGGCGGAAAGAAGGCGCTTTGTGGATATGGAGCTGTGCCAGCTGGACTCCTTTTATCTTTACAATCTGAATCACTATAATAAGATTGTGAATCAGCGCAATAAGCTGTTAAAGGACCTTTTTCAAAACCCGTCTTTGAAGGAAACGCTGAATATATGGGATTCTCAGCTGGCTTCCTATGGAAGCAAGGTGATCGAAAGGAGAATCGCGTTTACGCAGCAGCTCAATGAAATCATCGCGGATATCCACAGCAGACTGTCCGGCGGGAAAGAAAATATCAAAATTGTGTATGAACCGAACGTGCTGGAGGAAAACTTTGAAAAGGAATTATGGAAAAATCAGGAAAAGGACGTCAAACTGAAGATGACGACGGTGGGACCGCACCGGGATGATTTTTCCTTTATGGTGGGAGATATCGATATCCGGAAGTTCGGCTCCCAGGGACAGCAGCGGACGGCGGCGCTCTCTTTAAAGCTTTCGGAAATCGAGCTGGTGAAGAAAATGACGAAGGATACGCCGGTTTTATTGTTGGACGATGTGTTATCCGAGCTTGACAGCAACAGGCAGAATTATTTATTAAATAATATCGGAGATATTCAGACGATCATCACCTGCACGGGACTGGATGATTTTGTGAATAACCGGTTTGAAATAAACAGGGTTTTTAATGTGGTGAACGGCACGGTACATGCCGGACAGAATGGAGGAGTATAAATGAGTGTGGAATACGGAGCAGATCAGATTCAGATTCTGGAAGGTCTGGAAGCGGTGCGCAAAAGACCGGGCATGTATATAGGCTCTACCTCTTCAAGGGGATTACACCATCTGGTATATGAAATTGTGGATAACGCGGTGGACGAGGCGCTTGCCGGCGTATGCGATACAATACAGGTTTTTATCAAAGAGGATAATTCGATTACGGTCATCGATAACGGGCGCGGCATTCCGGTCGGCATCAATCACAAGGCGGGAATTCCTGCGGTAGAGGTTGTTTTTACGATCCTGCATGCGGGCGGAAAGTTTGGCGGCGGGGGATATAAGGTTTCCGGCGGTCTGCACGGTGTGGGCGCATCCGTGGTGAACGCTCTTTCCGACTGGCTGATCGTGGAAATCTGTCAGGACGGGAAGGTGTATGAGCAGCGTTATGAGCGCGGTCATGTCTGCTATCCGTTAAAGGAGATCGGCGTCTGTGAGCCGGAAAAAACCGGCACGAAGGTTTCCTTCAAGCCGGACGCGACCATTTTTACGGAAACGACGGAGTATGATTTCGACATTTTGCAGACCAGGCTGCGGGAAATGGCATTTCTGACGAAAGGGCTCAAGATTGTTCTGACGGATGAGAGGGGGGAAACACCCCGGACAAAGACCTTTCATTATGAGGGCGGCATCAAGGAATTCGTCACTTATCTAAACGGGAGCAAGGCTCCTCTTTACGATAAGGTGATGTATTTTGAGGGGAGCAAAAATAACGTTTATGTGGAAGTCGCGATGCAGCATAACGATTCCTATAACGAGAGCGTTTTTGCTTTCGTCAATAATATCAACACGCCGGAGGGAGGCACCCATCTGGTGGGATTTCGGAATGCGCTGACAAAGACGTTCAATGATTATGCGAGAAGCAATAAACTGCTGAAAGAAAATGAACCCAACCTTTCCGGCGATGATATCCGGGAAGGCTTGACAGGTATTATCAGCGTGAAAATAGAGGATCCCCAGTTTGAGGGACAGACCAAGCAAAAGCTTGGCAATTCCGAAGCGAGGGGAGCCGTGGACAGCGTGGTGAGCGAACAGCTGACCTATTTTCTGGAACAGAATCCTGCCATCGCCAAAACGATTCTGGAGAAATCCATTCTGGCACAGCGCGCCAGGGAGGCGGCGAGGAAAGCGCGGGAGCTGACCAGAAGAAAGACAGCCCTGGATTCCACATCCCTGCCCGGTAAGCTTGCGGACTGCTCCGATAAGGATCCGAAAAACTGCGAAATTTATATAGTGGAGGGAGATTCCGCTGGCGGTTCCGCGAAAAAGGCGAGGAGCCGTGCCACACAGGCTATTTTGCCGCTGCGTGGGAAAATTCTGAACGTGGAGAAGGCGCGGCTGGACCGGATTTTCGGAAATGCCGAGATCAAGGCGATGATCACCGCTTTCGGCACGGGCATCCATGAGGATTTTGATATCACCAAGCTGCGCTACCACAAAATCATTATCATGACGGATGCGGATGTGGACGGCGCACATATCGCGACGTTGATGCTGACATTCATATACCGCTTCATGCCGGAGTTAATCAAGCAGGGATATGTGTATCTGGCGAAGCCCCCTCTTTTCAAGCTGGAGAAGAACAAGAAAATCTGGTATGCCTACAGTGATGAAGAGCTGGATGAGATTCTAAAGGAAGTGGGAAGGGATCAGAATAACAAGATTCAGCGGTATAAGGGGCTGGGCGAAATGGATGCGGAACAGCTCTGGGAAACCACCATGGATCCGCAGCATCGCATTTTAATGCGCGTCTGCATGGATGAAGAGACTGAATCGGAGGTGGATCTGACCTTTACCACGCTGATGGGGGATCAGGTGGAGCCACGGAAACGTTTCATCGAAGAAAATGCGAAATTTGTAAAGAATCTGGATATATAAAGGGTAGTGAGGGTGTGTATGGAAGAAAATATTTTTGATAAAATAGAGGACGTCGATCTGAAAAAGAAGATGGAGGATTCCTATATCGACTATGCGATGAGCGTCATCGCCGCCCGGGCGCTTCCCGATGTGCGGGACGGCTTAAAGCCGGTGCAGCGGCGCGTGCTTTATTCCATGGTCGAGTTAAATAACGGTCCCGATAAGCCGCACAGGAAATGTGCCCGTATTGTCGGCGATACCATGGGTAAATACCATCCTCACGGGGACAGCTCTATTTACGGCGCTCTGGTGAATATGGCGCAGGAGTGGAATACCCGTTATCCGCTTGTGGATGGGCACGGAAATTTCGGTTCCGAGGATGGCGACGGCCCTGCGGCGATGCGTTACACGGAGGCGAGGCTTTCCAAAATTTCCATGGAAATGATCGCCGATATCAATAAAAATACCGTGGATTTCGAACCGAACTTTGACGAAACGGAAAAAGAGCCGGTCGTTCTTCCATCACGTTATCCCAACCTTTTGGTGAACGGCACCTCCGGCATCGCGGTTGGTATGGCGACCAATATTCCGCCTCATAATCTGCGGGAGGTTGTGGACGGCATCGTAAGGATCATGGACAACCGGATTATAGAGGACCGGGATACGCAGATTGAGGAAATACTGGGCATCGTAAAAGCGCCTGATTTTCCCACAGGAGGCCTGATTCTGGGAACCAGAGGCTGTGAGGAGGCCTACCGCACGGGAAGAGGGAAGATTCGCGTGCGCGCCGTGTCCAACATCGAAACGCTGCCAAACGGCAAGAGCCAGATCATCGTGACAGAGCTTCCTTACATGGTGAATAAGGCGAAGCTGATCGAGAAAATTGCCGAGCTGCACAAGGATAAAAAGATTGACGGCATCACGGATCTGCGCGATGAATCGAACCGGGAAGGCACCCGCATTGTCATCGAACTGCGCAGGGACGCCAATGCCAACGTTATTTTAAATAAGCTTTATAAACATACGCAGATGCAGGATACCTTTGGGGTTAATATGCTCGCCCTGGTAAACGGAGAGCCAAAGGTATTAAATATCCTGGATATGCTCAAATATTACATCAGCCATCAGGAGGATGTGGTAACCAGAAGGACGAAATATGATCTGAACAAGGCGGAGGAGCGGGACCATATTTTGCAGGGCTTGCTGATCGCGCAGGATAATATAGACGAGGTCATCCGCATTATCCGTTCCAGCCAGACTCCGCAGATATCCAAGGACCGCCTGATCGAAAGATTCGGTCTGACAGACGTACAGGCACAGGCGATCATCGATATGCGTCTGCGCGCGCTGACAGGTCTGGAACGGGATAAGCTGGAGGCGGAGCATCAGGAGCTGTTGATCAGGATTGCGGAGCTGAAGGCGATTCTGGCGGATGAAAAACGTCTGCTGGGCGTCATCCGGGAAGAAATTCTGATCGTGAAGGAAAAATACGGGGACGACAGAAGAAGTAAGATCGGTTTTGATGAACTGGATATTACCATGGAGGATATGGTTCCGAAGGACAACACGATTATCGCGATGACAAACCTGGGCTATATCAAGAGAATGACCGTGGATAATTTCAAAACGCAGAACAGGGGAGGCAAGGGCATCAAGGGGATGCAGACGATAGAAGAGGACTTCATCGCCGATCTTCTGATGACGACCACACACCATTATGTGATGTTTTTCACCAATCATGGAAGGGTATACCGTCTGAAAGCGTATGAAATACCGGAAGCGGGAAGAACTGCCCGGGGCACGGCGATCGTCAATCTGCTGCAGCTTGCGCCGGAGGAAAAAATATCCGCGATCATTCCGGTGAAGGATTATGAGGAAAATAAAAACCTCTTCATGGTGACCAGAAAGGGAATTGTGAAAAAAACCTCCATTCTGGAATACAGCAATGTGCGTAAAAATGGTCTGGCCGCAATCAATCTGCGGGAGGATGACGAGCTGATAGAGGTGAAGATCACCGATCAAAATACGGAAATTTTCCTTGTGACGAAATTCGGCATGTGCATCCGTTTCAAGGAAACAGATGTGAGGGCGACGGGAAGGTCCTCCATGGGTGTGATCGGCATGACGCTCACGGACGATGATGAAATTGTGGGCATGCAGCTGGATCATCAGGGAAATTCCCTGCTCATCGTTTCGGAGAATGGTCTTGGCAAGAGGACTTATCTGGATAAGTTTACGGTACAGCATCGCGGCGGCAAGGGCATCAAATGCTATAAGATTACCGAAAAGACCGGCAATGTGGTAGGCATCAAGGCAGTCAATGACGAGCATGAAATCATGATGATCACTACGGAGGGCATCATCATCCAGATCCGTATGGAGGATGTGACCATACTCGACAGATCCACATCCGGCGTTAAGCTGATCAATCTGGATGAGGGCGTGAAGGTGGCGCAGATCGCAAAGGTACGGGAAAAGGTATCTGACGGGAATCAGGAGTTTGATGACATGGAAGACGCCATGGAGGAGATCGACAGCGCAAATGACAGTTCTGAGGAGGAGAATTTAATTTTCCCGATAGAGACGGACGAATAAAGGGAGAATAGAAAATTTAGAAATGGAATTTGTACCTGCCAAAACGATTATTACCAAAACCAAATCCGCCGAGTGGTTCGGAACGGATTATAACATGAATATCTACCGGGGCTGCTGTCATGGGTGCATATACTGTGACAGCAGAAGCGATTGCTACCGCATCGACAATTTTGATACGGTGCGGGCGAAGGAAAATGCTCTCACAATCATCAGGGATGATCTGCGGCGTAAGGTGAAAAAGGGCGTGATCGGAACCGGTTCCATGAGCGATCCTTATAATCCGTTTGAAAAGGAACTGGAGCTGACCCGTCATGCGCTGGAGCTTGTGGATGCCTTTGGGTTTGGAATTACAATCGCCACAAAGAGCGATCTGATTTTGCGGGATATTGATATTCTGCATCAAATCAGAGAGCATTCGCCTGTCCTCTGTAAAATAACGGTGACGACCGCAAAGGAGGAGCTGGCAGAAAAGATAGAGCGTCATGCGCCGTCTCCAAAAAGGCGGCTTGACGCTGTCGCGAAGCTGCGGCAGGAAGGAATCTTTGCCGGCATTTTGCTGATGCCGGTACTCCCCTTTTTGGAGGATTCCGTTGAAAATGTGCTGGAGGTGGTTGAGAAAGCGCATCAGGCGAACGCGAGCTTCATTTATCCCGCTTTTGGCATGACGCTCCGGGAAAATCAGCGCATCTGGTATTTTGACAGACTGCAGGAAGCGTTTCCGGAGGAAAATTATCCGGAGCGGTATCGGAAGGCTTATGGAAACAGCTATCAGTGCGCCAGTCAAAATGCGCGAAAGCTGTGGGGCGTCTTTTCAAAGAAATGTGAGGAATACGGTATTTTATATCGCATGAAGGATATTGTGCATGCCTATAAAGGAAATTATGGGAATGGGCAGATGAATTTGTTTGATTTTATGAATGATCAGGAGCTTTTGTAATGAGCATGGTAGCAAAGGGGTTTCGGAGGGACAGCATACGAAAGTATGGATTTGCTTTCCGGAATAAAGATGTGCTGATCGGGATGAACTGACAGGATAAACAATGGCCGCATCCGGAAAAGATGCGGTCATTGTTTACAGCCAAACGATTATAAAATGTAATAGTCAGAATTGATAATGCGGGAATCATCCACAGGTAATTCAATATCCTCGCTCCCGTCAATGACCGGTCCGCCGTTTACACTGACCGCTTCGACGGCGCTTCTTTGCTGTGGACTGCAAAATATGCGTTCGCAGTTGCTGAAATTGATCTTTTCCAGAATCTGCCCGGCGGCGACGTCTTTTTTTATGAAAATATTTCTGCAGTTTTCGCAGAAGATTCCGTCCGGAGAAGCTTCCAGTATGGCGGTATCGATTGTGGCAGTATCCTTATTGGCGAAGAAAGCCGTTTTTCTCTTTTTTATGAAAATGATATCACGGTAAACAGCCTTTATTTTCCGGAAAGCTTCAAGCTGATTCTCATAAAGCCTTACGTTTTGATCCACATACAGCTCTTCCACTCCGGAAAGGAAAGGAAGGCTGTCTTCCTGCAGAATAAAATTGCCCGATACATAAATCTTTTTTCCATGTTTTATGAGAAAGGTTTCATTTAATGTGGCATCTCCGTCAGCGAAGGAATATCCGGCGGGAATGACCTTTATTTCTGCCCTTTCATCGAACAGGGGAATTGCGCTTTCTAAAAGCTCTTCCGCTATGATCAGGTTTCTGGTGATGAAATGTACATTTTTTTCGATCAGACGTCCGATATCTATGGATATATCTGTCATCAGGATCCTGTGCTCCGCATAGTATTTTGCATCTTTTAAGGCGCGGACAGGGAAAAACCTGTCAATGGTAAAGGAAGGGGAAAGCAGTGTGCATCCATCCGGATAACACAACATCGGGCCGTTTAAGTGGACATTTTGCAGGGATTTGGAAACGCTTTCCGGGCAGGATATGACACCGTTTATCAGGGTCTTTAATGTATTTTTAAAGGGATCCTTCACATCGGGTGAAATGGTAATCCGTCCGTTTACACACAGGATCGTATTGGGAGGAAAAATATCGTTTCCGTTGAGCTCATAGCTTCCGTTCTGTGTGATTGGATTGATTTTTTCGGAATTATCCAATTCCAGCGCCTGATCAGCGTTGATGGAAACGGGAAGCTGATTCAGCACGGATTTGCTGCTTTCATCCATGAGCAGCAAATCCGTGTTAATTTTGATCTGCTCGTAAGCGTCCCAATTCTCTTTTTTCACTTTTCTGGCATCACATATATCACAGTTTATTACGATTTTTTTCTGATCGCTCATAATAATCTCCTTTCAATGACTGCTTCAACTGTTTGCGGGCGGATGATAATTTGGAGCGGATGGTTCCTGGCGGCTGCCGGAATATTTTTCCCAGCTCCGTAGAGCTGTATCCCTGCAGATAGCGCATGGTGAAAAGCATTCGTTCTTCCTCCGGCAGTGCAGAAAGGAGTATTTCATAGTCGGATTCTGCATATTCTGTCGCTTCCATTCCCTGTTCGGGGAGAAGGTCGGTCACCGTTTCCCGGCAATCGTGCCGGATTTTATCCACATACAGGTTTTTGACTGTGCGGTACATCCATGCCCTTTGCTGCTTTTCATTTAGAGAGTCGAGCAGTCCGTCATTTTTCAGCGCGCGTAAAAATGCTTCCTGCACCAGATCCTCCGCCATGGAACGGTCATGCGTCATGAGGGTGCACCATTCCGTCAGTTCCTTTTGACATAGTTGATAGAGCTGTTCAATCATGTTTACACCCCTTGTGCGCTTTAACGCACATAAATTCAATAGTATGAAAGTTTTACTTTCATAGTTGTCTCCCTGGGAAAGAACTTTATCATCCGCTTTCTTATATAAAACGTTTGAAAGATTGAAAGTGTTGAAATTTTTATTGAATTTTTGTATCGCGTCCGATGGTGTGAAGCAGACTGCAGCCGATGATTGCCATCGATCACTGTCCACTCTGTGTTTCAGTAATATTTTATCATTTCAAATAGATGCAGGCAACTGCTGTTGCTTATAGTAACTACAGGTTGACAAATTGTAAAGTGCTGTATTCTTGTATATTTACCTGATTTATTGTATGATATTTGTCAATAAAAGTATTTTAAAGAGTTATAAGGGGAAAGTAAAAATGACATTTGCAGAAAAATTATATCAAATCCGCAGAGAATCCGGCATGTCGCAGGAACAGCTTGCAGCTGCGCTCGGCGTATCCAGGCAGTCTGTGAGCAAATGGGAAGCCGGAGCATCCATGCCGGAGCTGTCCAAAATCCTGCAGCTTTCCGAGCTGTTTATGGTGACGACCGACTATCTGCTTAAAGAATCAGAGGATAGAAAAAATTTTGATTCTGTTTCTGAAGAAAATTATGGAAGCCGGCAACAGGATGAAATTATAAGACGGCTGGACAGAATTGAGAAGAGAGAAAGAGAGCGCACAGGAGAGTACGAGTATATCAGTGAGAAAAGGCTTTGGGGAATGCCGCTGGTTCATATTCATTTCAAATGGACAAAGGGGTATCGAAATAACATGATTTATGGCTTTGGAATGCAGGCGCCCGGGATTTATATGGATTTTTCCACGAAAGCGAAGGGAATTATCGCGATTGGCAATCATGCGATCGGATTATTGAGCATTGGATTTTTGGCAACAGGATTGTTTTCCGTTGGATTGTTCAGCATCGGACTGTTTTCTGTCGGTGTGATATGTCTCGGTTTGCTGGCGCTGGGGGTTCTCAGTATGGGAGCCATGGCAGCAGGGGTAGTGGCCATCGGCTATGTGGCGCTGGGCGTCACAGCAATCGGGACGTACGGGACGGGAGTCGTAGCTATGGCGGCGAAAGCCGCGACAGGCGTTGTGGCCGTCGCGCGCACCGCAATTGGAAGTTCGGACGTGGACGGCACTTATACAGCGCTTGTCAGTGACTTTTCTGACAAAAAGGATATGCTGGCTTTTCTCATGGAGCATCAGTCAGGGATGCCGAAATGGATCGGCTGTTTATTGACAATGTTTACTAAAATGTGATTTCGTAACGCATGATGTATTCCGGAGTTTCCGGTTCAGGCTTTCTTTCTTTGGTGGGATGAAAGCCTGTTTTTTCGTAAAAGCTGCGGGCGACAGCATTTTTTTCAAGAACCCAGAGAAAAGCGGACGCGGCTTTCTTTTTTTGGGCTTTTTTTAAAAAGTCCTGTATGAGCAGTTCTCCGTATCCCTGTTTTTGAAAAAAGGGATCCACATATAGCTCCTCTAGCTGCAAAACGGGTCCGCCTTTTTCCACAGCAAATTCTTTGAGATGCATCATGCCCCGCACAATGCCGTCATCATACACATAGACGCCGTCTAAAGCGCCCGGGTCATCGCGATAGTGCAGAGCGAGCTCCAGAACGGACATATCATTAAAGGAGACGGTATCATTTTGAAATATGGGCCGGTAGGCGCATCTTTTGGCAAAAATCAGGATTTCTGCCAGCCGGGACGCGTCCTTTGGCATCGCTTTTCTGATCATCATTTTTCAGTTCCTATGTTAAATTTTTCCGCGATCATTTCATAGACCGGGGTGGGGACATGATATTTTTTTCCCAGCCGGAGCACCTCAAAAACAAGGCCGTCCAGCTCGGATTGTTTGCCGTCCCGGATATCCCGGTGCATGGAGGCGGTTGCGGTGGGCGCCAGATCGTCCATAATTTTCAGATTGATCTCCACGATATTTTCCGGAAGGCTTAAATCCATCGCGTCAGAAATTGCTTTGACCTCTTCAATCAGGGAAATGAAGGTATTGCGAAACTGTCCTTTCATTTGAAAGGCGAATGCCTGCGCGTTATAAAAAGCGCCGCATGCTGCCATGGGGGACACGAAAGAAAATTTCTGCAGGGCATCTTTTTCAATCTGTTCGGAAAGCAATGGCGTAATGCCGCTTTCTTTTAAGTCCTGCTCAATATGCATGAGCGTAGGCATGACGGCGGCTTTGACGTCTTTCGATGTTTCCTGTCTCGGTCCGTATACAATGCGGAATATGTTGCCGGACATCAGGATGGAGCCGGGCTCTTTGATTTCCGCGGCGATGTAAATGCAGCCATCCATTACGGCTATGCCGGTAAGCTGATCCTGCATTTTTTTACCGGTTCCATAGATATTCAGGATCGGGATCACGACAGTATCCGCTTTCGCGATCCGCCTGATGAATGGAATGGTATCTTCCAGAGAATATCCCTTTACGCAGACGAATATAACATCGGGGGTGTCCTGATATTCCTCCATGGTACAGACTTTTACCGGTACACAGAATTCGGAATCCGGCATGATCAGGCGCAGACCGTTTTCCTGCATCGCATGCAGGTGTTTGCCTCTGGCGATCAATGTGGCATCCTTTCCTGCCCTGGTCAGAAAAGCGCCGATTCCACCGCCTGTACCGCCAGCGCCGATAATGAGATATTTCATACAAAATCCTCCTTGTTTTTAATTTGATGAAAATGTGAAGTATATGAAAAATATTTCGGCTTTGCTATAATGATGTATGTCTTTTGCCATACGTAATCCAAAAGGAATGCTATGCATAGTTTAAATGATATCCGGTCAGAATGCAATCATTGGTTTGCAGCAAATTTTATTACATAATCGTGCGGACAGATCTGGATTGTTGTTTCGGCTTCAAAGGCGTGTTGTAAAAGTCAGCACGCTTTTTTCATGCATGCATTACGGATGGATTATCCGGTATTATGGTGGTCAGAAATTAGCATTCAGATTGGTCTGAATCATCATCGGAAAGGAGGTATAACAGCCATTTTAAAAAGTACATATGGATACATTCGTGTCAGTACCCGGGATCAGAATGAGGATCGGCAGATTATTGCCTTAAAGGAGGTGAAGGTTTTGGAAGAAAACATTTATGTGGACAGGCAGTCGGGCAAGGATTTTGAAAGACCGCAGTACAAGCGGTTGCTGAGAAAATTGAAAAAGGATGATATGCTGTATATCAAAAGTATTGACCGGCTGGGGCGCAATTATGAGGAGGTTTTGGAACAATGGCGGCTTTTGACAAAGGAAAAGGGAATTGACATTGTGGTGTTGGATATGCCTCTGCTGGACACGCGCCGGGGGAAAGATTTGATGGGAACCTTTCTCAGCGATATTGTGCTGCAGGTTTTGTCCTTTGTGGCAGAAAATGAGAGAATCAATATCCGCCAGCGGCAGGCAGAGGGAATTGCGGCGGCAAAGGCGAAGGGAGTAAAGTTTGGCAGACCTTCAGGACCTCTTCCGGATAACTATCATAATGCTTATCAGAGGTGGAAATCAGGCATGATTACGGGAACGGAGGCGGCAAAAGAATGTGGGATGGCATTATCCACTTTTCGTTACAGGGCAGAGCTTTATGAAAAAAATGAAGGATGAAAAATGAATATGGAAGAGAGGCATTTTTACAAAAAAGTGTACTTTTCCGTAAACAAAATATTCCCCTTATATGAGATAGAATAACACAGAAATTTCAATTTTACAATGCCTTCTTATTGGAAATTTGATCATCTGAAGAATTTGCAGAAAAGTTACACTTTTTAAGGGGGAACCTTCAGAGATGGGGGAATGGGGTATGTATATTTTTTTATTGTATCATTCATGGAGCAATGGTTTGAGAGTTTCTTTCAAACTTTTGATCGGTATGCGCGCTGAAGCGCACAAAGGGGTATCATGATGAAAATAAAACAGTTTATTCGCTGTATGTCAATTATACTGCTGATAGGCGTGGCAATATCAGCAATAATGCTGTTCCTGTTTTGCAGAAAAGAGGAGGATATCTCTCTTTTTCAGCAAAAGATTGCGTTGCTTCGTCAATCTGTCCTGACGGATGACGTTGAACTGGAGATTGGCGTCAATCCGGCAGGAAGTACGGGATGCGCTGTTTTTATCTCTGTCTGTGACGGATCGGAACGCGCCAGCGTTTATACCGGAACCGGAAATAGTCTGACGGAAGCATGGGATGCTGCGGTAATGCGAACGGAAAAGGCTCTGAAAAGGAACGGTCTCGATCCCAGATGGGTCAAGGCAGATGTGGTATTTCTGTCAGAGGTGGTGCCGACACAGGAAATTTCCTATGCGTTACAGGCTTCCCGAAAAGAATTTTTCCGTTACGGGATCGCACTCGATTCAGATTTCAGGACTGCCCTGCTGGAAGCAGAGCTGAATGGCGCCCGGATTTATGATTATGACAATGATGCCATAGATTTGTCTATGCTGAATGCCTATCTGAAAAAATCGGGGAGGAAAGCTTTATCTACGCTTCCGGAAGAGTATATTTTATTCCAGTGTCTCGGGTGGCTTTGTGATGAAGAGAACGAAATACATGCACTCAGCGTTAGCGGTCTGGATTATGGCAGGCGTCAGGTTGAGATTCTTGATGGAAATTATGCTAAGAAGCTGATATTGGACGCGTCCGCTTTTCTGGAAAATCAGGTCCGCGTGGATGGTTCCTTTGTCTATGGAGTTTATCCACAGTTCGACGATGAAATTGAGGGCTACAATATTGTTCGCCATGCCAGTACGATCTGGTCACTGATATGCCGATATCGCCTTGCCCCAGATGATGAGCTGGAAAAAAAGGTAAACAAAACCATTGAATATATGCTGGACTCGTTGCTCTTTGATGCCCACGAGGTGGCATATCTTTATGAGAAAAAAGACAATGAGATCAAGCTGGGGGGCTGTGGCATTGCGGTAGTCGCCCTGACAGAATATATGGATGTATTTCAGACTGAAAAATATAAGGATGTCTGTATTGCTTTGGGAAAAGGAATCCTTTCGATGCTGGACCAGGAAAGCGGCACATATTATCATGTGCTGAACGGTAATTTTACCCGTAAGGAAGAATTTCGTACGGTTTATTATGATGGCGAAGCAACATTTGCGCTCTGCCGTCTGTACGGTCTGACAGGTGATCCGGTCTGGCTGGATGCCGCTCAGAGCGCCGTGGAACATTTCATAGAAGCAGATTATACACAATACAAGGATCATTGGGTCGCATACAGCATGAATGAGATTACCAAATATATTACGGACAGGCCCGAATATTATACGTTTGCGCTGGAAAATGCTCAGAAAAATTTGCAGGAAATCAGCAGGAGGGATACGACCTATCACACCTATCTGGAATTGCTGATGTCCACCTTTGAGATATATGACAGGATGATAGAAAATGGTGGATCGGCGGAAGGCTTTGATCTGTGGACATTTTTAAAAACCATATACACAAGGGCAAGCCGACAGCTGAATGGATTTTTTTATCCGGAATATGCCATGTATATGGAAAATCCGCAGCGTATTTTGAATAGTTTCATGGTGCGTCATGATGGATATCGCGTCCGCATTGATGATGTGCAGCATAATATCGGAGGGTATTATCTGTACTGTGTCAATTATGAAAAGCTGGTAAGGTATGGAATGCTGGTCTGCGCGGGGCTTTATGAATAGATATCAGAATTTAGCGGGAAGTTTGAATTGGCTTCCCGCATATCCATATTCACCAGTCATGTGATCAATGATATATAGCCCTGCGCTTTTTACCAATACTTTTAAACAGTTTACCTAAATCAGATCCAGCAATGCCTGTATCTGCTCATGGGCATCCCTTTTCACCAGCTCAATTTCCTCCTCGTCGTCCAGCCCCATAAAATCCGCAACGTCTTTCGGTCCTGAATGGTCTGCGGATGCAAATTTCCCGGCCAGCTTTTCTTTCATCTCCTGCACCAGCTTTCTGTTCCCGGACGGCTGGAACTCCTTTGACAGTTCCATTATGCCCCCTCTGTAATGTTTCAGGAGGAAATATATGTCATAGGCATCTTTGGCTTTCCCCCTCCCCATTGCTGCCGTCTTCATGATGAGATAGGGGACCACGGCGACTACGCTCACATTTGCTGTATCTACGGCCCCATCCGGGCGTTTCGCCTCTACATGAATCTTCTGCGGCGGGAAATCAAAAGCAAAATTTCCTCCCGTGGCTTTTAATGCCCTGATTCCCTGCACATGTTGGCTTCTTTTCTTTGGCTGGGTCCCGCCGTACATTCCCGCAAGGATGTCTACATCCACATCATACGGAATTCCCTCCACCTCCACTGTCTTAACAAACGAGAAATATTTATCCGGATGCTCCATGTATCCACTGCCTTGCAATATCCTTGCCATATTCTGATACCCTTCATCATGCAGCGCCAGATGGTTGATCAGGACATCGACATCCACACTGCCTATATGCCCCTCGCCCGGAAACATCAGGTCAGGGACCCATCCGCCTACAATCCGGATATCCTCCTCATATTCCTGAAAAATATTGACCAGTTCCACCAGAATCCTGTGGGCGGCTTCTTTCTGCCCCTCTGAGTAGTCAATGCTGCTTTTTAAATCTTCATCCCTTATCACCTGATGATCTCCTTCTTCAGTACGGCTTCCGCCATTTCTTCCCCGCGCCCCTTTAGCTGCAGGCTGTCCAGGTAAACCTGTAATGGTGACACCACCATGTCCCCTGCGATGATCCGGCATCCCTTTATATATGAATCATTCTCCAGGGGAAAAATGACCACATTGGAGCCGCTGTCCACCTCTTTTATTCCCAGATAGCGGGCTGCCTCCTGTATATCTTCTGGGGCCATATACAGATGGACTTTACTGTACCGGACCACCGGCGCATACCGTACTCCGCCGGAAATGCCTGTAAGATAACTATCTATTCCCATATCCTGTTTCAATTTTCGGAGTTTCCCTTCCAGGACCGAAATATTGTCCAGACTGTAAAAGGAATAGGAAAGTATCCCTTTGCCTCCATAAGCCTTGCCCCATTCCTTTAAAACCAGGGCAGGTTCTGAAAACACATAACCCTCCGCCGTTTTTTTTGCCCAGGCATTCCTCACCAGAAATCCCATTACCTTGGATACCTGGCCGATGCTGCAGCCAACCTTTTCCGCCAGGTGCTTCAGCTTCCACACTTTATCTATATCTGCAAAAAGTTCCCGAAGGATCAGGGACGAAACTACAGATGACCTTGCAAATATGGAAACTGCGTTGTACTGTTTTGGCTGGGGATTCTTATTTCCCCGCTCGCACAGATAAATGGAATGTCCCACAAACAGGCAGTTCCCAGCATAATCAAAATACCCGATCCCGTTTTCTTCACAAATCTGGGCTGTTCTGTCCGATATATATGGTGATACCAGAATGCAGGCTTGCTCATCATTTTTTTTCTTTTCAATCAGCTGCATGACCGTTGACGGGAATGCCTGTTGTATGAAACTGGCATATACTTTGAATTCAAAACCATCGTCCATTTCAACAGATGCTACAAACCCGCCCTCTGTTCTTTTGTCTACTTCATATTTCTGAATATTGGGAAGTTTGAGGAACTTGTTTTCTACACATTCCATTCCTTTCCGACTATTTATTTTCACTCAAATCACCACTTTCACTGTCTTAGTGAAACATATTATATCAGTGAAAATGCAGAAAGTCAATCATTTCCCATCTACCCTCGTAACTGAAACCTCTATGTCCTGTCGCTATAACTTATGCCGTTCTGTCAACCAAAAACCGATGGGTATGCCGTTGTTCATACATCCCCAACATCATATAAAACCTTTATATGATGTTGGGGGTATGATGTTTTTTACAACATTGTACCTTCGACTTTTTTCGTACCGATTCATTTAATAAAATCCAAAATTCAAAAGCCTGCAGAAAAGTACACTTTTTTGTAATCCCATATACGGATAGAAAAGAGAAAGGATTGAGTTTATGGGGCATTCGACCAAAAAGCTGGAGCTGACCGGACAGCGTTTCGGCAAGCTGACAGCCCTGCGTCCGGCTGAAAATATCGGAAAAAAGACAGCATGGCTTTGCAGGTGCGATTGTGGGAAAGAAATCGTGGTGATTACGGGCCGTCTGCGCAGCGGCCATACTACCAGCTGCGGCTGTTTAAAAAGCAAGGATGGGCTTGCTTTAACCTATGTGGATGGAACCTGTGTGGAAATGCTGCGCGCCAGAACCGTTCGCAGAAATAACACCAGCGGCGTTCCCGGTGTGGACTGGTGGGCATCCAAGGGATTGTGGCGTGCCATGATCTGTTTTAAGGGGAAACGCTATTACCTGGGCGGATACAGGCGGTTTGAGGATGCGGTAAAAGCCCGCCGGACGGCGGAAGAAAATCTGCATGACCGTTTTTTGAGGGAATTTGCCGAAGCCGCATCCGGGCAGAATGCAACAGGATAATTATTTCATATGAACGGTCGGGATTGTACAATCCGGCTAATCAGAGCTATTATTCGGGATTAGCCTGAATGATAAAGAAGTGGATGGTCGCATGCCCTGTTGTTTGCGGCAGAGATGTTGACTATAAAATTTTGAAAAAAGGAGGCAGCAAATATGCAGGAAAGTCCATCCTGGAGCTTACCCGCCGCCGGGAGCGTTGACGGCGGTGGGAAAAGGTGAATTGACGCGATGGGCAAACCACGGGAAACTGTGGGACTGCAAAGCTATGGGAACTAAGGCAGTGTTTTATAACGATGCTATGTTAGCCCGGCTGCTGGACCACCAGGTAAACCGTCCGAAAGGGCGGGGCACAAAGCCACGGGGCCTACGGAATCTCTATCTGAAAGAAAAAGATGCTATGGCAGCCCAGCCGCCGGATACTTTGCGTCCGAACATTTTAATATGCAAAGAAAGGAAAATGATAATGAAAAAATATAAAAAGACAATGAAACGTAGCTTAACGTTGCTTCTTGCTTTTGCATTGTGCTTAAGTATGTCGCAAATTACCGCTTTTGCATCATCGAATCTCAATCCGGAAGATACGGATCCAATTGTTACGGATGTTGATTCTGATGTAAATGACAGCACTGGCGATGGATTGAAAATTACCGATTCTGTGTCCGAAAGTGTAGCAGGCGAAACAGAAGAGGTTAGCGCAAGCACGGATGAAATGGTTACGGATGAGCCTGAGAGCGATCCAGATGTCATCATTGATGAATGTCCTGTATGCCATAAAACAGGCGGTGAACATTCCGGAACCTGTTCTCAGAATCCTGCAAATGTAAAGTGCAGTGAATGCGGCGAAAGTGGCGGCAGTCATACAGGAACCTGTTCCCAGAATTCTGCAAATGTAAAATGCAGTGAATGTGGCGAAAGCGGTGGCAATCATACAGGAACCTGTTCCCAGAATCCTGCAAATGTAAAATGCAGTGAATGCGGCGAAAGTGGCGGCAATCATACAGGAACCTGCTCCCAGAATCCTGCAAATGTAAAATGCAGTGAATGCGGCGAAAGCGGCGGCAATCATATAGGAACCTGCTCACAGAACTCTGCAAATAAGGCTTGCGAAGAGTGTGGAAAGGTGGGAGAACATTCCGGGACTTGTTCAAAGAATGATATTAATCAAAAACCGGAAGGACCTTCAGAACCGGAAACACCTGTTGAGACAGAAAGTGCTACAGAGCCAGAAACACCTGTAATTCCGGAAGAAACTGAAAAACCGGATGAGTCTGATGCCCCTTATTCCTTCAACGTTACCGTTGGGGATGGTGAAAGCAACAAAGGAACAATTACAGAACTCACAAAAGACAATGTGATGGAAGCGATTCCCGAAGTTATAACAGGGAATGACGGTCAGCAGTATGTGCTGGATGAAGTGACCGGCGGAAACTGGACGTGGTATCGTCCGGGTACATCATATGGAGTTGATAAGTTTTATAATCAGACGATGAATGAAGCTTCCAGTAACGAGCTACCCCAAAATTTAAAAAATGGCATTATTCAGGTATCCTATGCTGTAGATGCAAATGGTGATGGCATTGCTGACAAGTATCAGGCTGTCATTGAGTATAAGAATGGGAACGGAGAAATCCAATCTCAGTTGGTAAAAAATCTGGGATTTGCGCTTTCGGAAAATGTTGTTCCCGGATATAGCAGAGGACCGTTTTATACCGAGCAGGGCAATGCTTCTCTGGAGGCTGTCGAGCCAGCCACTCTGGAAGGAAAGGAATTCAGCAACTGGACTGTGAAATGCGGCGAGGAAGTGGTTTACACAATTGAAGAATTTGAGGAATCCGGTAGAAGATTTGTGGTAGTAATGGATGTCAATGGAGTTATGTGCAGCGCACCACAATTGCTGTACGAAAATGTAAATCCGTTATCGCTTATTGCACTGAATTTACAGGGTGGAAAAACATATACGGTCGAGGCAAATTTCAAAGACATTACGACTGATCCCACAGAGACAGAAACTGATCCTACAGAAACAGAAACCGATCCTACAGAAACAGAGACCGATCCTACAGAAACAGAGACCGATCCTACAGAAACAGAAACCGATCCTACAGAAACAGAGACTGATCCAACAGAAACAGAGACTGATCCAACAGAAACAGAGACTGATCCAGCAGAAACAGAGACTGATCCTGTAGAGACAGAAAGCAATCCTGCAGAGACGGATCCTGTAGAACCGGAAACACCTGCTCCAGGAACCACGGATCCTGTAACACCGAATCCGGGACCTGCAGAACCGGAAACACCTGCAACGCCTGTTGTTGCGGATGTACCTGCTACACAGGCAAATATTCCTGCGGAAACACCTGTGGAAGTTGCCATTCCGGATGAAGCAGTGCCTTTGACAGTAAATACAGGTGAGATGATCATTGCAGATGAGGAGGTGCCTCTGGCAGGAGTCCCTGCGGATGTAATTATCCTTGATGATGATGTTCCGTTAGCGAATGTACCGCAAACGGGAGATATTTCTGTGATGTGGTATTTTATTATGATTCTGTCCGCAGCTGGTTTGTTGATTGTGAATCGAAAGGAAGTCCGGTAATCAGTAGAACCGGTAATTTCTGAAAGCTAAAAGCAGATCGGGCCGGAGTCCATATAACGGATTCCGGTCCGGTTTTTCTTTTTTGTTCGCTTTTCCGCCGGCAATTCAGAATTCCATGTCAGGTATGTAAGACAGCAGCCGGTGCTTGCCGCTCTTTCCGTTTATTCACGGTCTTGCGTATCTGGCATGGAATCAGAATTATAACGCTTGAGATTGGAAACAGAGAAACTTGGTGAAAATATTGAAAAGTATAGAAAATATTGGTACAATAAGAGAAGTTACGCGGATAGCGGATGACGCTGCGAGGAAAGGGGCATGTATCATGAAAAATTTTGATGTTGTGGCATTAGGGGAACTGTTAATCGATTTTACAGAAAACGGCGTGAGCGCGCAGGGAAATACGGTTTATGAAGCGAATCCCGGCGGCGCGCCCTGCAACGTGCTGGCGATGCTGAACAAGGCGGGGCGCAAGACCGCGTTTATCGGCAAGGTGGGGCAGGATATTTTCGGAAACAGGCTGAAGGCCACGCTGGATGAGGTCGGCATCGATACCTCTAATCTGATCATTGATGAGGAAGCGCGCACGACGCTGGCGTTTGTGGAAACCTTTCCGGATGGGGACAGGGACTTTTCCTTCTATCGCAATCCCGGCGCGGATATGATGCTGACAGAGGCGGATTTGCATGAGGATTTGATACGCGACACGAAAATTTTCCATTTCGGCACGCTTTCCATGACCCACGACGGCGTACGCAGCGCGACGAAGAAAGCGATCGATATCGCAAAGGAGAGCGGCGCAATCATTTCCTTTGACCCGAACCTGCGCCCTCCGCTTTGGAAGACGCTGGAGGATGCGAAGGTACAGGTCGCATATGGTCTGTCCAAATGTGATGTGCTGAAAATTTCCGATAACGAAATTCAGTGGTTTACAGGCGAAGAGGATTTTGATGCGGGGATCGCGAAGCTGCGCGCGGAATATGACATTCCGTTGATCATGCTTTCTCTGGGAAGGGATGGAAGCCGCGCTTATTATAAGGATCTCAGGGTAGAGGTCAAGCCTTTTTTACAGGAAGCGACGATCGAGACGACGGGCGCGGGCGATACCTTTGGCGGATGCTGTCTGCATCATGTTTTGAAATATGGTCTTGACAATCTGGATGAGGAGAAGCTTGTGGAAATGCTGACCTTTGCAAATGCGGCGGCTTCCATCGTGACGACCAGAAAGGGCGCGCTGCGCGTGATGCCCGAGGTGGAAGAGGTAAATGCTTTTGTAGCGCAAAGGAAATAACAGGAAATGCTTTTTCATTCACATGTGTTTTTATTTCTGTTTCTGCCGCTTTTGCTGGCAGGATGGTATTTTTTCAATCACAGGAAATGCTACAGGCTCGCACAGGGATATCTGACAGGGATGTCCCTGTGGTTTTGTGCGTATTTAAATGTCCGGTATGTGTGGGTGCTTCTGGCAAGCTGTCTGATCGGATATATATTTTGTCTGCTTCTGAAAAAAACGGACGATGAAAAAAAACGAAAGCTGGCGCTCGCCGCGGGCTGTGTTTTTCACATCGGCCTGCTGGGATATTTTAAATATTGCAATTTTTTTATTGAAAATGTGAATGCTCTTTTTCGGACGGATTTCCCGCTGCTTTCGGTTTTTCTGCCTCTTGGCATCAGCTTTTATACGTTCCAGCAGATCGCGTATCTGGCTGATTGCTATCGAAAGGATGCGCCGGTATGCACATTTTTTGATTATCTGACCTTTATGGTCTATTTTCCGCAGCTTTTGCAGGGACCGATTATGCGCAGCGGCGAGCTGATTTGGCAGCTTCATGAAGAGGAGCGCCGGCATTTCCATCCGGAGCGTTTTGCGAAGGGGATGCAGCTTTTCGTGTTCGGTCTGGCAAAAAAGGTGCTGTTGGCGGATACGCTGGCAAGGGCGGTGAATTTCGGCTATGAGAATGTCCTGCTTTTGGACAGTCTGTCCGCGGTTTTGACGGCGGCAGGGTATTTGCTGGAATTATATTTTGACTTCAGCGGCTATTGCGATATGGCGATGGGTCTGGGAGGCATGATTGGCATTGAAGTGCCGGAAAATTTTGATTCTCCCTTCAAATCCGCTTCCGTCAAGGAATTCTGGCGGCGCTGGCACATCACGCTGGGGCGTTTCTTTACGCAATATGTCTATATTCCGCTGGGAGGAAGCCGCAGGGGAAAAATGCGCACCGTCGCAAATACGATGGTCGTTTTTTTGCTTTCGGGTCTGTGGCATGGTGCGAGCTGGAATTTTGTGTTCTGGGGATTGCTGCACGGAATCGGTGTGGCATGGGACAGTCTGCATCTGTTCACGCTTCCCAGAAAATGGATGCGGCAGGCGGCGACCTTTGCTTATGTGTGCGTGGCGTTCGTATTTTTCCGGGCGGAAAGCATCGGACAGGGCTTCTTGCTGCTTAAGGCGGTGGCGATACCGAAGTGGAACGGCTTTTTGTTCCGGATGGGCGAGGCGCTTAAGATTTCCGAGCTGTATATTCTCACAAAGGGCGCGTCCATGGCGCTGCCGTCCCTGCTTCCCTTTGTGAATCTGGCGCTGCTGTTATTTTTGTTTGCTGTCAGCATCGTTGTGGTGGCGGGCAAAAAGGGGAATGTGATCGCAGAGCGTAGTTCGTGTGGAGTGAAATATGCGGTATGCATGGGAATTCTGTTCGCCTGGTCTGTGTTATCCATGGCCGGGGTCAGCACGTATATTTATTTCTCTTTTTAGGGAGGCTTTATGGAGCATTCTGTTTATAAAAAGTTCATCCGCTATTTTTTACTGGCGGCATGCCTGCTCTTGCTTTTTGCGGCGGCGATTGTTGTGGTTTTTGACCCCTTTTATCATTATCATGGTCCGGTATTCGGGCTGAAGGCCGTGGTGACGAAATCGGAATATCAGTGCATCGGGACGATCCGGAATTTTGAGTATGACAGTGTGCTGTGCGGATCCTCTACGGCGGAAAACTACAATAACAGCTGGTTTGACGAGGCTTTTGGGGGAAAAACGGTGAAGGCGATCAAGAGCTCCGCAACAGCGGCAGACCTGCATTATTATTTGGAGGAAGCCTTTGTGGCACGGCAGATCAGGCATGTTTTTTACAGTCTGGATCTGTTTTCTCTGGACGGGGATCCGGAGACAAATTTTGTGAACGATTCCATGCCGCTGTACCTGTTTGATCGGAATATTTTAAATGATATCAAGTATCTCTGGAATAAGGATGTGTTATTCGAGGATGTGCCGTATCTGCTGGCGATGAATCTGACGGGTGGCTATGATGAGGGAAGCTCCTACAACTGGTGGCAGTACAAGACCTTTTCGGAGGAGGAAGCGCTGTCCCATTATGAGCGGAGTAGCGAAATAGCGCCGGTTTGTAGCGCGGAGGATTATCAGCCCCGGGTGGATGGAAATCTGGACCTGATCGAGGGGCTGGTGTGCGCCCATCCGGAAACGGAATTTACCTTTCTTTTGCCCCCTTATTCCCTGCTCTGGTGGGACAGCGTAAACCGCAGCGGGCAGCGAAACGAATATTTCTACGCGCGCAGACAGATTCTGGAGCGGCTGAGCGCGCATGAAAATGTAAAAATTTATGATTTTCAGGGCGAAGAGGATATTGTGCTCCATCTGGATCATTATATGGATCCGGTGCATTTTAGCGTGGATATCAACCGATTTATGGTGGAGGAGGCAAAAAAGGAAGATTCCATCTACCGGGTGACACAGGACAACCGGGAGGAAAAGCTTCAAAATCTGGAGGAGCTGGTGCGCTACATTTTGCTGCAGGAAATCGACCGCTACTTTCCGGCGCCCGATGACCAGGATTCAGGATGCTGATGCAGTCAGCCCGGGGAATCAATGTTTAGTCCGAAACAGGGAGCGCCGGTCCGCCGGGACGGGGAATGCGGGCATGGGAGGGACATAAGACATGGTTTTTTCATGGCTATATCCAAACCGGGAAATTCCACCCGGTTCCCAGCCCATTCCAAAACGTGTCATGGCGCAATCAACTCACTTCGTTCGGACAGTATTGCGCCATGACACAGGAATGTGCCGGAAACCGGGAGAATTTCTCCGTTTTGGATATCATGCCATGAAAAAACCATGTCTTATGTCCCTCCCATGCCCGAATCCCCCGTCCCGGCAGACCGGCGTTCCCCGCTTCAAACTAAAAATTGATTTCCCTGTAGTCATCCATAAAAAGCTGGATTTATGCGATGATAGAGGGTATAATGTAATGAGAGAAAGTGAATGAAATGAGGAGTAAAGAATCATGAGTAAAATTGCAATTGTAACGGACAGCAATAGTGGCATTACGCAGAGTGAAGCGAAGAAATTCGGGATTACCGTGATCCCGATGCCGTTTTTCATCAACGAAGAGCTGTTTTTGGAGGACATCACTTTATCCCAGGAGGAATTTTACAAATATCTGGAAACGGATGCGGACATCCGGACGTCACAGCCTGCCACGGGCGAGGTGCTGGAGCTGTGGGATAAGCTTTTGCAGGAATATGACGAAATCGTACACATTCCAATGTCCAGCGGCTTAAGCGGGACCTGTGAAACCGCCATGGCGATGGCGCAGGAATATGAAGGAAAAGTTCATGTGGTGGACAACAAGAGAATTTCCGTGACCATGCGCCAGTCCGCGCTGGAAGCGAAGAAAATGGCGGATCAGGGCATGGGCGCTGCGCAGATCAAGGAGATTCTGGAGCGGGAAGGGCTGGAATCCAGCATTTATATCGCCGTGGACACGATGAAATATCTGAAAAAGGGCGGGCGTGTCACCCCTGCAGCCGCGGCGATCGCGACGGCGCTGAACATCAAGCCCGTTTTGCAGATTCAGGGCGGCAAGCTGGACACCTATGCGAAGGTGCGGGGCAAAAAGCAGGCGAAGCGGAAGATGCTGGAAGCGGTTCAGTATGATCTGGAGCATCGTTTCGCGGGAAAGAAAACCTATATCAGAGGGGCATATACCTGTACGGAAGAGGAAGCGCAGGAATGGAAAAAGGAAATGGAAGAAATGTTTCCGGACCATGAGATTTATTTGAACAGGCTTTCTCTGAGCGTAACCTGCCACATCGGCGCAGGATCCGTGGCGATCACCTGCATGCGGGAGGTCGAGGAAACGGGAGAAGTCGCTTTTGAAGCTTAAAAATATGCCATGACAGCGGAAGAAATGCGCCGTTTTGAGGCGGCAAAGGAAAAGATCATCGGAAAAAGCAGGGAGAAAAACGGTATCGGCACCCTGTCGGAGAAAACAGTCCATGCGGTGCTGAAAAATTATTACGCGCCGGATGAGGATATGCACGAGATTCCTTTGGAAAACTGCGTTGCCGATATATATACGGGGGAGGAGATCGTGGAGATCCAGACGCGCAGCTTTAACCGGATGCGGACGAAGCTGGACCGCTTTTTGCCGCTCTATCCTGTCACCATTGTGTATCCGATTCCGTTTGTGAAAAGGCTGTTCTGGATCGATGAAGAAAGCGGAGAAATTTCCGGCGGGCGCAAATCTCCGGTGAAGGGCAATCCCTACATGGCTTTTTCCGAATTGTACAAAATCAAAATGTATTTAAAGGAACCGAATCTGCGCATCCGCCTGGTCTTTCTGAATATGGAAGAATACAAGCTGTTAAACGGCTGGAGCCGGGATAAAAAGAAGGGATCCAGCCGCTTTGACCGGATTCCGGTTTCCGTGGAAAAGGAAGTGGAATTCACCTGCCCGCAGGACTATTTACAGCTTGTTCCTTATGAGCTGCAGGAGCCGTTCACCGCCGCAGAATTTGCCAGGGAGGTACATATCCGGAAGGAGCTGGCGGGGGTGGTGGTGCATATTTTGCATTATCTGGAAGTGCTTGAAAAGGACGGGAAGAGAGGGAACGCCTTTCTTTACCGGGTGAAGGAGTGAAGCCCCGCAGGCCGCGGGGCTTTTTTATACGCACACGTTTTAATCAGTAATCCTCCACCTCCAGCGTCTTTCCTTCCAGATGGCGCTTTTCCATCTGATGCCGCGCTTTCCTCGTTTCCACGGAATCAAAAATGATGGAAAAATCGTAATCCTCCGGATACAGCTCCTTTGCGGCGACCTTTAAGCGCAGCCGTTTGTGGCTGACAAGCCGTTTTTCCTTTTTGACCTGCACGAGAACATTTCCCTGCCGGTCGGCGGGATTTACCACGATGCCGATTGCGCCCTCCGGAAGCACGGTCACACTGTCACCCCTTTGATAGGGAAAAATGCTGCTGTCAGGGCTGGCAGATTTCTTTTTCTTTTCGATGGAGGGAACGCCAATTCGCTTTAATGTGCTGGTTGACGGGGAAAGGAGTAATTGTCCGGCGATAGTACCGCTTTTTTCGTGGTATGTGGCGCGGGCGGCCGCCAGGAGCATGTCATCGGGCATGCCCAGCCTTTTGGCGATGTAGAGCGCGCAGCTTTCTCCGGATTCACCCATTTCCAGACGATATAGGGGCTTTAAATTGTCCCTGTCAAAAGCCATGCGGGCGTTGACGATGCCCGGCGTGGTTTCCGCATAGGTTTTCACCTCGGGATAGTGAGTGGTCACGAGAAACAGACAGCCGCTTTCCCGCAGCTTTTCCAGCACTGCGATAGCGATTCCCATGCCCTCCGCCGGATCGGTGCCGGAGCCCAGCTCATCGAGCAGCACGAGGCTTTCCCCCGTCGTTCGCTGTAAAATGTGTATAACATTGGTAATATGGGAAGAAAATGTGGATAAATTGTCCGCAATGTTCTGCCCGTCTCCGATATCCGCAAGAACCTGATTGCACATACAGATATCCGCTTCCTGACAGGGCAGAAAAAGCCCGGAATTCGCCATCAGCGCAAACAGACCGACGGTTTTGATGGAAACGGTTTTTCCTCCCGTGTTAGGTCCGGTGATGATCATGCCCCGTTCCTTTTGCCCCAGTGAAAAATGCAGGGGAACGGCGCTTTCCTTTGGTAAAAAGGGGTGGACCGCGTTTCGGATTGTGATGTAGCCCTCCGTGTTGATGGACGGCTCTATGGCGCACATATCCAGCGCCAGCTTGCCTTTGGCGAAAGCGAAATCCAGTTTTTCTATTGTGTGCATGCTTTGCAGGAGCGTCTCCTTTTGCTCTGCGATCATGGCGAGCAGGGTATAAAGGATGATGCGTTCCTCATTTTCTTCCTCGATCCGGCTTAAGTCCAGTTCCTCCCGCAGAGCAGCGACGGATGCCGGTTCGATGAACAGGGTGGAGCCGGTGGAGGATTTGTCCACAAGCTGTCCGGGAATTCTTGCCCGGCAGTCCTTTTTTACGGGCAGACAGAGCCTGCCGTTTCTTTGGACGGTGAAGCCCTCAGCCATACAATTTTTCTGAGAACGCAGAATGGCTTCCGCCTTTTCCCTGATCTTTTCCTCTAAAAGGATGCAGCTTCTGCGGATGTCCCGAAGCGCCGGAGAAGCGGCGTCGTCCACCCTGCCGTTGCGGATGCAGCGGAGAATTTCCTCCCGCAATTCCCCTGCCGGACAGAGATTTTCCTTGTAAAAGGCGAGGCTGATCTGCCGCTCGCAGCCCTTGTCCAGATAGGCCCGCATGCGCTGTATGCCCGCCAGAAAGGCGCCGACCGCTTCGATTTCTTCCGCTGAAAGAAGCTCGCCTGTATCCGCTCTGGTGATGAATTCGCCGATCCGTTCCATGGCGGGCAGGGGCGGCGCAGAAAAAATTTCGATCATTTCCTTTGCCTGCGCTGTGTCAGACAGCGCCTTGCGCAGCTTTGTTTCCTGCAGGCAGGGATGCAGCCCGAGCGCCGCCGCTTTGCCGGAGGCAGTGACGGCGAGCAGGGAAAGCCTCTGCAGAATTTCATTGTATCCGATCATTTCATAAATTGATTGCATGTTTATACCTCTTGTTTCTATGTTTTTTATCATGGAAAATGGGAATCAGGACATGAAAAAGGAGCGGAAAACAGATTCCGGAAAAAGAAAAGATCCGCATGCTCCCATACGGATCCTGATCAACAAATGAAAACAAGTATATCCGGTGTGGAGGATCGCACAACAAATACAACAGTCCAGCCTGAATGAACTGTCATAAAGAAATGTCTGTCCCTGTGATGCAACGATCAGCAGGGAAAACACCTGTCATGCCGAATCTTTACTTATCTGATTTCCACTCCGGATACAATTAACATACAATACCTCTTTCGATATAATCTGTAAAAAAAATAGCATAAAAGGGAATGGGTGTCAAGCGTTTTGCATTATCATGAAAAAATATAACAGTTACGGAACCGTCATATGATAATCCATTTTCCCTTTTTAGTTGCTCCTTCTCTGGAAATCTCTCCGGATTTTTTCATGAGCTTAATCCGATAGCGCACGACATCTGCTTTAACGCCGATCTCTTCTGCGATATCCTTTGCGCTGGAATATGGATTCTCCTTCATGATGCGCTTAATTTCTTTGGTAATTTCTTTGGTAATTTCTTTGGTAATTTCCTTGTTTTCATCTTTAAACGTTATTATCTGTTCCTGATTCCGGATGTGAGAAAATTCCTCATTGATCCTGATGATTGCCATGGTGTAATTATCCATATCATTATCAGGAAGAAATTGCAGGTCAGGAGAGTGGTTTTCTGCAAGGGCATCCTTTGCCCGTCTGATGCCTGAGCCGTAGGATTCAATTAAGTTCAGAGCAAAAAACATTTCTTTCAATTCCGGATTTAAATATCTGCGGTCATCAAAGCTTCGATTTTTGTTCATTGCATCTATTGTCACTGGCGGAACAGGACGGTTGTGGTTTACAAAAGTGATTCTGTCGTCATAGATATAAATGCCAATATAGTTATTGGATTCGTATTCTTTGTGTAGAATACAATTTGTTGCCAATTCTTCAAAAGTGGTCAGAGGCCAGTTATAGATAATGCGGTGTTCTATCCTATCACTATTTCTGATTGTATAAGAAGACATGATATTATCCTGAAAGTATTTACTTACCTGTTTTGCCTGAATCCAAATGGGTCCGTCGAATATTTTCGCCTCCATTTTGTCTGTGCCGATTGCTTCACGAATGATTTCTACGTGTGCATAGGGAATGAATTTATCGGGTTTTTCTGCAAACATTAATACGGCGAAATTTTTTGCACGGTAGCCGCCGTACTCACTTTCACTTATTAATCCCATGCTTTTTGCCATATCAAGTTTGGAAAGGTTACGAATATCGGATTTTGCATTGGTTGCAACCAGATATTCTTTCATATATTCATAGTTTAAATCATCAATGGTTGCTGTTTCATTCAAATTGGAACTGAATGTATAATTGGCAAATTTTTTTAATAGTTCAAATTCCTCTTTTGGATTTGGCAGTCTGCTATCGCGGCGAACGCGGATATAACGTCCTGCCTTTAAGAGTATTTCTTTATCATGCTCTGCTTTGTCACTGGTTTGATATGGTCCTGCATTGCCTGGCTCAATGGCAATTATAATGTAGTGTTTTCCATCAATCATATCCGGAATCAAATGATAGCTGATTTTAGGATGAATGTTTGCTAATAGCTGTTTTAGTGTATTTTCTGTGTTCTCTATTGTTGCTTCGGAAATGCCGGTGATTGGCCGCTTTGGAATTGCCTTTGCTCCGGTTTTTTTGTCATCTACTTCTTCGATTCCAATAAAAAGTAATCCGATTTCCCGGTTCATATAATTATTGGCATAAGCGCACGCTGTCTTTAAAATTTTGCCCTTAAAGGAAGCTGATTTTTTGTATTCAATAAAATCATTTTCTATTCGTCTGTTTTGGATAATAGCATGAGACATCCGCCGGATATCTTCAATTTGCATAGAGTACCTCCACTATATATTTTATGGGCGCTATTCAAAAATCCCAGCCAGAATCTCATACAGCTTCTTCGCCTCAGTCTCCGTGAGGGTGATTCCCTTCCCCATCTTTTCGTGATCCGGCGCCCAATCGCGAATATCGTACTTCGCGCCCGCTCCGTTCCAGGAGACGAGGTTGACTTCCCGGGACCAGCCCTTTGCGCTGGAGGAAATTTCGCCGAACTGCTTTTGGATTTCATATTTAATATCTGCCATGATTCATAATCCTTTCCCGCGTGAAACGGCATGCGCCGTTTTCTGGCGTGCCATCATATATAAGTATTCTCTGGTTTTAAGTGTATCACAATATGGAAAGGAATGGAACAGAAAATGTGGAGACAGAAATCTGTAAAAGTGGAAGGAACGTAACAATTCAGACTTGTCTGAACTGTTACGAAGGAACTGCTTTTTGCGGGTCAGGAAAAAAGGAAAGAGCAGGATATATATCCTGCCCTTTCGCATATAGCAGCGTGCCAGGAATGGCACAGAAAGGTCACTGTGGAAAATACGGCTGCCGCATTCAAACCGGCCAGAAAACCTGCGCATCCCGATCGCAGTGCAGTTCCCCATTCCTTATGAAAAGCTCAGCGACCTGCACCACCGCCTTATTCCGGTCCTGTTTGGTCAGCGTCTCCGGTGCGGAATCATCGTCATCGCATTCGGATGCATAGGGATGACAGAAATAGAAGAGAAACGCCCTCTCCCCACGGACAAGCACATCCGCATGGTGCCCGAGCCCTCTGTCCATCGGTCTGTGTCCGGACTGCTCGAGAAGATTGGCACAGCGCGTCCAGTGGCAAAAGTCTTCGGAATGGTATACGGCGAGACCGCTCCAGAAGTCGGAGATCATCCATTTCTGTCCGCCCAGCTCGAACACGTTAGGGCCTTCCTGCGCGCAGTCGGTGACTTCCGCTCCCAAAACCGTCCATTCGTACAGGTCATCGCTGATAGCGGCGTAAGTTCTGCTGTCGTGCGCTTCATCCTTATACCACATTTTGTATCGGTGGGGAGCGATTTCATAAACGCAGGCGTCAATCACCCGGTCGGATTTCAGGTCAAGCCGCCCGGCAAAGTTCCAGTCCCACAGATTTAACGAGGTATAATGGAGCATCTGTCTGGGATAATCCCAATCGGTGGGAATGCCTGTGATATAGGAAACGTACATGTGGTAAATTCCCTCTGCCCAAATGATTTCCGGCGCCCAGAAGGTGTTGTGACCACGCTCGATGTCCAGCCCCTCCAGCGTGCCGCGATACAGCCACTTGCCGCCGCCCCTGCTGGAGGCGACGCCGATTTTGGTACCGTGCACCCAGGAAACGCCGATGGCGGTATCGGTCGGGCGTCTCTGGGTATAAAACAGATACCACATGCCCTCCGCCTGATTCCATATGACGGTTGGATCCGTGGGACAGTCGTATATCGGATCCCTAAACAGAGGAGAAGGAAGTAAAATATCGTTTTGTTTGCTCATAGTAATCTCCATTCCGCCGCCAGGCCGGTGGCACAAATAGTAATGAAAGTCTACGTTCTTTCACAGCATTATCCCTTCACAGAACCGACCATCACGCCCTTTTCAAAGAATTTTTGCGCAAAAGGATACATGATGATCAGCGGCAGGGCGGAAAGCACCATACATGCCAGCTCGATCGTTTTATAGTTGGAGGCAGAGTTGGACATGGTGGTGAGCACGGAAGACGCGCCTGCGCTCATGGTCTCGCCGAGCTGCGCCGCCGAGGCGCTGGACTTGGTGATTGAGAGCATGTAGTAAGATAACGTCTGGATTTCCGTGGACTTGGTATAGTACAGCGTCTGGGAATAATCGTTCCAGGTTCCCACCGCTGTGAAAATGCCCAGCGCGCTGATAACCGGCTTGGACAGCGGGATGACGAGCTTGAAAAAGACCGTGTATTCGCTGGCACCGTCGATTTTGGCGGATTCAAACAGGGAATCCGGAATCGCCTTAAAATTCGTGTTGAAAATGATCACGTTGTAAAAACCGCCGAACAGGCAGGGGATGATGTACACCCAATAGGTATTATAAATATGCAGGGTATTAAACAGGATGAAATACGCGATTACCCCGCCATTCAAATACATGCTGACAAAGCCGATTGCCATATAAAACTTTTTCCCGGTCAGGTTATTGCGGGAAAAGCCATAGGCGAACATGGCGGTGATCAGCGTCTGCAGTATGGTCACGATCACGGTTCTGGAAAAGGTGATACCAAAAGCTTTAAAAATTTCGGGATTTTTTACCACCGCCTTCCAGCTGTCCAGAGAAAACTCTCCCGGCCAGAGCATGGAAAATCCGTTTTTGGCGATGTCCTGCGCACTGTTTAAGGAATTGATCAGGGAATACCATACCGGGTAAACCGTGATGATCATGATGATGGACATCACTGCCGTCAGGATGATGCGGAACCTTTTTTCCCTTCTTGATTTTATTTTATTCATAGAGCCCTCCGTTTTTACGCCTAGAACAATCCATTATCAGTCAGTTTATTGGAAATGAAATTCGCCGCAGCCAGCAAAATGATCGCCAGGATCGATTTGAAAATATTCACGGCCGCCGCCATGCCGAACTGGAGCTGCTGCATACCAACTTTGTAAATGTAGGTGTCGATCACCTCGCTCCGTTCCAGATTGAAGGAATTTTGCAGCACGTAAATCTGGTCGAAGTTATTGTTCATAATTCCCGCCACGGCGAAGATGATCATGATGACGATGGTTCCCTTGATGCAGGGCAGCGTCACGTAGCGCATTTTCTGAATGCGGCTGGCGCCGTCCAGGTCGGCGGCTTCATACAATTCCTGGTCCACGCCGGAAATGGCGGCTGTATATAAAATCGTGCTCCAGCCGAGTTCCTTGACGAGGTTGGAGAGGATCGCGATCGCCCAGAAATATTTGGGCTGCGCCATAAATACGATGGGGGTTTCGATAACGCCGAGCTTTAATAAAATCTGGTTGAACAGTCCGCCGTCACCGCTCAGCAGCGTGATCACGATGCTGCCGAACACAACCCAGGAAATGAAGTGCGGCATGTAGGTGACTGTCTGGACGAAGCTCTTGAATTTTGCGTTGGCAATTTCATTGATGAACAGGGCAAAACCGATTGCCGCCAGAATGCCCACCAGATTGCCGATCAGGTTGATGCCCAGCGTGTTCACCAGCATCCTCCGGAAATCGAAATTGCCGAATATGATCTTAAAATTCTGGAAGCCATACCAGGGGCTTGTGAAAACACCCACAATTCCTTCCGTCACCTTATAGTTTTTAAAGGCGAGAAGCAGACCGAAGAGGGGAACAATGGAAAACAACAGCATCAGTATCGTGCCGGGCAGCAAAAGGGTATGCAGCTGGAACTGGGTTGCCAGGTCATATCCCGGACGGAAGCCCTTTTTCTTTTTCGTGTTTTTCATCATATTACAACACCTTTCCTTTTTTGATCAGGTCATAAGGGTACAGGATAGTTGAAGGAATGTATGGAAGCACAGACGCTTTCCATACATTCCTCCAATAGCCAGGCTGTGTGATCAATGTGTGCCGGCGTTCACATTTTCGAGGCTGGCGCCTTTCTTATTGCAGTAATCCTTGTAGACTTTATCGTATTCCGCGTCGATATCCGCAACGCTGTAGCCGTTTAAAGTGTCGATCATGTTTTGATACTCTTTTTCAAAGTCGGAATCGGAGGTTGCCGTTACGATCTTTGCCTTCTGGGATTCCAGATAGTTGTCAATCTGAGACAGGTTGATGCCCAGATCGCTGGAGGGCTCCACAACGGTGCTGTTTCTGAAATCGAGCAGGGAGGAATCATAAATGTAGGTTTTCTCATGCATGCCGAATGCGGGCATCAGAGCGACTTCCACGCCTCTGTTGCTGGTCGGGTCCGGAACGGGCTCCGTATGTCTTTCGAAAGAGGTATTGGCGAAGGGCCACATCAGAACGTTGTTGTCATACTGTTCTGCATATCTCTTTTTTCCGTCCTCGGTCCAGGTTACGACGCCGTTTTCGTCTTTGGTGTAATCTGTGCCTTCCTCTCCGTAATAATTGATCAGCAGACCTTCTTCACTGGACGCCCAGCTTAAGAGCTTCGCGATCTTTTCAGGATTTTTGCAGTTTTTGGATACGAGTGTCTGGATCCAGCCGGTTCCAGCCGCGTAATTGATGCCGATCACCGGTCTTGCGCCGTTGGAGGCGAGAATCGGACCATAGGATACCCAGGGCATGTTGGTTTTATCCTGCTGAGCCTGGTTGCCGATCCAGCAGAAAACTCTCTTGGCATCCAGATAGGTTTTCAGCGCTGTTTCGTCGATGGTCAGAGTGTTCACATCCAGATATTCCTTCTGGACCAGCGTGTTTAAGAATTTCAGCGCATTCTTATATTCGGGGCTTAATTCCGGATGGCGGTAGTTCCCGTCGTCATCGATGGGCAGAACGCCGAAGTTGTTGGCGACAACGCCGTCCAGGCTCGTGCCGATCCAGAGGTTACACTGGAGCACTACGGGAAGGACGCTCTGTCCGTCCACCTGATGGCCGGAGGTCTTCACCTTTTCACAGGCTGCATAGAAGCCTTCCTCCGTCTGTACGTCCTCGGGAGTGATGCCCAGCGCATCCATGATTTCCGTATTGAACATGATACATCCGTTGGAACCTTTTTCCACCACGTTGACCCAGATTTCATCATCGGGAGGGAATACCTCACGGTTGTTTTTGGACTCCATATGGCTGGGGTAGGAATACCAGCCGCCGTACACATCCGTAAGAGCCTGCTTGATATCCTCAGGGAAATCCTTTAACAGGTGGGAATCAGGATCATAGGTTTCCAGGAAGGTCTTCATATCCCAAACCTTGTCCGCTGCAACGAGCTCTCTGTACATGTCGCCGTTCGTGATGGACATGAGATCGGGAAGCTCGTCGGTCGCCAGCATCAGCCCCAGCTTGGTGGATGCATCTGTGGGGGGCTGTTCGATTTTTAACGTGAGACCGATATTGTCTTTGATGTAGCGGGTTGCGGGGGATTCATCCACAGACCAGTTCGCCGTGGCCGGACCCCAGCCGGATACGTCGGAGAACCAGTATAATTCGCTCACATCTCCGGAAGCGGCAGTGTCGGCGGGAGCTGCGGGCTCTGCCGTATCGGCGTCCTGTGTCGCAGGCGTCTCCGCCCTGGTATCGGAGCCTGCCTGGGGAGCGCTGCCGCAGGCGGCAAGCCCGAGGAGCATGGCGCCGGAGACTGCCAATGTACAGATTTGTTGTACCATACGTTTTTTCATAGCTTTTCCTCTCCTTTTTGGTTGTTTATATTTTGTATTTTAGTATCGGGAAAGCCTTATTTGTATGGACAATTTTTTTGAATTTTTGTCAGATTTTTAGATTCGTATGGACAGAAAAAGCAGCTTACCGGGAACAGCCTATAGCTGTTTCCGGTAAGCTGCAGGACTGATTCCGGTAGCCTTTTTATATACCTTTGTAAAATAGAAGTAATCGGGATATCCGACCCGGGCGGCGATTGTCTCAATGCTGTCGTTGGTGGTCCGCAGAAATTCCTGCGCCTTTTGGATACGGAATTCCATCAGATGTTCCCCGAAGCCCTTGCCGGTTTTCTTTTTGATCAGATTGCTGATGTAGCTTTCGCTCATGCTGAATTCTTCGGCGAGCATTTGCAGGGAAAGTCCCTCCGCAAAGTGCTCCTGAATGAACCTCACCATATTCTGTGCCAGAGCCTTTTCGGATTGGTAGCCTTCGTCGGCGCTTTCTGAGGATGCGTTTTCGGGATCGGGGGTGTTTTTCGCGTCCAGAATCGATTTGGCTTTGTTCAGATAGTCGAGGAGCTCCTTTTTTTCCACCGGCTTTACCAGATATCCGAGGCAGCCGTATAAAAGCGCCTTCCTCGCGTATTCAAAATCCGTATATCCGCTCACCAAAAGGATCTCCGTCTTCCAGGCATTTTCCCGTATCGTCTTTAAAAGTGAAAGGCCGTCCATGCCGGGCATCCGGATATCGGAAATGATCAGATCAGGCTTTATCCGCTCGATTCGCTCCAGCGCCTGTCTGCCATCGGAGGCCTCTCCGCTGACGGCAAAGCCGTAATCGCTCCACACAATAAGGTTTTTTAAAGCCATCAGTGCCCAAGGCTCATCGTCTGCCAAAAAAACATGATACATAATATGCCCTCATTCATTGTTCACCCGACCGGAAGGAGCATTCGGATGCGGGTACCCTTCCCCCTGTAGCTTTCCAGTTCAAAAGCTGCTTCATGCCCGTAAAAGAGGCGTAACCTGCGATATACATTCAAAAAACCGATTCCCAGCTGCCCCTCTGCGAGCGTTGAATCCCGGTCATATTGCTCCATGGCGTCTTTTAACTGACAAATCCTTTCTTCATCCATGCCCTCTCCGTCATCCTCGACGATGATTTCCAGGTTTTTGCCGGAGGCAGAAACCTGCACCCGCACGCTGCCGCCGTCCAGTTTTCTTTCCAGCCCGTGAAGCACGGCGTTTTCCACCAGCGGCTGAATCAGCAGCTTGGGAATCCGCATATGAAGCACGCTGCTGTCGGAGTCTACGGATATTTTATGCTTTCCCAGAAAGCGATGATGGATGATATTGGCGTAATGCTGCAGGTTTTCCAGAGCCTTCTGGATCGTTACCATTTCGTCCCCCTGTACGCTGTAGCGGAAAAAGCTGGACAGGGACATGGTCAGCTCCGCAATTTCCTCATCGCCCTTATACAGCGCCATTCCCCGGATGCAGTTGAAGGTATTGTATAAAAAATGGGGATTGATCTGGCTTTTATAGGCGATCATTTCCGTCTGCTTTTTGGCGTATTCCAGCTCCAGATATTGCTTCCGGGAGTCAATGATCTTTTGGTTCAAGGCCTCGATATCGTCCAGCATGTCGTTCATCTTCCGGGACATTTCACTGATCTCGTTGTTTCCGGTCACTTCGATCCGCTGCCCGGTATCCTGTGTGAAATTTGCCATAAAAGCGGTTTGCCTGCTGATGGGCAGGATGATGCGTTTATAGACGGTGGTACACACCAGACACATGGCAAGCAGCACGACCAGGTATGTGATATAGTTTACCTTCTGAATCTGGGTCACGCCGGAAAGCATGCTTCTTTTGGGGACAACGCAGGTCATCCGCCAGTCCATTCCCCTGATCGGGCTGACATAGATCAGATTTTCTTCATTTTCCGTGGTTTCGGTCAGGGCAGAAAATTCCTCCTGCCACGTGCCGGCGCTGACGACCAGATTGCCCTTCCGGTCAAGGATTCCCACTGCCGATTCCTCGTTGGGAAGAGTGCCGTCCATGATGCTTTGCAGATATTTTACGTCAAAAAGCAGATAGACAGAACCAATCTGCGTATATCCCGTGCCCGTGTTCTCTAAAAATACGGGCATGCCCACCTCAAAATAGGCTTCGCCGGTCTTGGGATCGCGCATACAGTCAGAATACAGATATAATCCTCTCTGCAGAGGTTCCTCCTGTCTGGGGAGGTACACGTCTCCCTTCGACGCGATGAGGTTTCCCTGTGTGTCATACAATAAAATATTTAAAAGATTTCGGTTGATTCTTCTGTTGTTTCCGACAACCTGGTAAAAACCGTCCAGATTCTTTACTCTTCCGGCAAGCCCCTCTGCCTGAAAAAAGTCCACGATAGAGTTGTTATGAACCACGTTCATGTGGAGACTTTCGATATCGTCTTCAAGAATTTTGATCCGTTCCTCCGCCTGCTGAAAAATGACCTCCAGGGACTGCCGTGATTCCTCCATGGCGGAGGAATTCACGATGTAGATTGTAGCCCCAAAGGACGCGGCAATGATGCATATGACAAATATCAGCAGCAGTATGTATTCATAAATCAGTTTTCCTTTCCATTTTTCATTCTTTATAAAAAGAAAAAAACGGCTGATCCATTTCATGATGACACTTCCTGTAGGAATTTATTTTTTGCCGGACGTCTGGTGCAGATATACAAACCAGTAACCGATGCCCACCAGCATGCCGCCGGCCAGGTTGCCCAGCGTGACGGGAAGCAGGTTCTTTAAGAAGAAGCTGCCCCAGTTGAGCCCGTCTGCCGCAATCTGATACGCGCCAGATGAAAAAATGCCGGCGGGAATGTAAAACATGTTGGCGACACAGTGCTCATAGCCGCCAAGCACGAATATGGCGATGGGCAGATAGAGCCCGATCACCTTTCCCACTGCGGTGGACGCGCCGATGGTGATCCATACGGCGATGCATACGAGGATATTGCAGAGGATGCCGCGCAAAAATGCGTCGGAAAAGGAAAGCGAGGTTTTCGTGGCAGCGGTATTGACCAGGGTTTGCGCAAGCTGTCCGCCAAAAAGCCCTGCCGCATGGCTGTATACAAAGAGCGCCGCCACAAAAAGAGAACCTGCCAGATTGCCGAGGTATACAATGATCCAGCTTCGGAAAAGCTCGCTGATCCTGATTTTTTTCTCCAGAAGAGGAATGATCAAAAGATTGTTCCCCGTAAACAGTTCGCTTCCTGCCAGGACGACCATGATCAGACCGCCCGGGAAAATCAGGGCATTGATGAGCCTTGCCGTGGAAGGCTCCGGAATTGTGGCTGAGGCAATTGTGGCGGACGCGCCCGCAATGGCGATGAAAAATCCTGCGAAAATTGCGAGGACAAACATTTTGGCAGGCGGAAGCTTCGCCTTATTGACGCCGACTGTAACATATGTATTTGCGATTTGTGCTGGTGTTTGCATGATATCTCCCCTCTGTTTTTCTGCGATTGATCTATTATCGCTTTATCGCTGTTTGTTATTTATTTTAGCACAATGCAGGGAATGGGGCAAGAATAAATCCGTTTACAGAGAAAGTATGCCGTGTTAAGATAAAGGCAGGGGTATATAGAATGCAAAGGGGGTATTTTATATGGAAAAAGAACTGTTAAAACCGGGACCGGTTCTGGACCGGCAGGGACGCCCGAATCCGGGCTATTCCAGAAAAAGCACACTGGTATATGAGAGGCGCGCGATCCGGGCAATGCCATGGAGGATCAAGGAGTGGGATTTTTATCAGGTGTCCGATAAGAGGCTGTGTCTGCAGTTTACGATCGGCCATGCGGCGTACGCGGGGCAGGTCAGTCTGATGCTGTTTGACTTTGTAAAGGGGGAAAAGCTGCTGGATTTGAGCAAAATTCTGGCGCTGCCCTTCGGTTCCTTGCACATGCCGGAAAATACGGAATGTGATCACAGGCTGGTTTATGACAGGGGCGGCGTGTTCATGAGCTTTGAGGCAAAAGGCAAAGAGCGTATCCTGACCTGTCGCTGGGATCAGGTGGAGGCGTCTGTCCGGCTTGTGCGTAAAAATCCGGATTCTCTCGTGATCAACCTGCCCTTTGACGAATCGCCCCATGCTTTTTACTACAATCACAAAATAAACTGCATGACGGCGGAGGGCTGCGTTAAGGACGGACAGCGGGAATGGCATTTTGAAAAGGAATGCTCCTTCGGCATTCTCGACTGGGGCAGGGGCGTCTGGCCCTTCCATAATGAATGGTACTGGAGCAACGGGACGGGATATGTGGATGGGGAAATGTTCGGCTTCAATCTGGGCTGCGGCTTTGGCAATACGGATACGGCGAGTGAGAACATGCTTTTTTATCAGGGGAAAAGCCATAAGCTGGGAAAGGTGGAATTCATCCTGGGAAAGGAATATATGGAGCCCTGGCATCTGAAGGACCGGGAAGGAAGGCTGGATCTTGTGCTGACGCCGTTGTATGACCGGACGACAAAAACGAAGCTTTTATGGGTGGATAACTGCTGTCATCAGATGTTCGGCTCCTTTTGTGGGAAAGCAGTGCTGGACGATGGGACACAGCTTGCGGTGAAGGATGTGATATCCTTTGCGGAGCATGCGGTGAATAATTGGTAAAAAGGGCTTGACAGATCAGGTCTACAGGTATAGACTCATAATAAGTCTATACCTGTAGACCTGATTGCGTTACAGGAAGATCATCGTAACGGTTCAGACCTGTATGAATTGTTACAGATTATCAGGAAAAGCGGATGGAGGAAGGATGTTTATGGACGGAATGAAATTGAGTGACAGCGAATGCAGGCTGATTTGCGCGATCTGGGAGGACGAGCCGGTCAATTCCACCGAGCTTGTGCGGCGCTGTGAGCAGAAATACGGATGGAAAAAATCGACGACCTACACAATTTTAAAAAAGCTGGAGCAAAAAGGCGCGGTGGAAAACCGGGATGCGTCAGTGGTATCGTTGGTGAACCGGCAGCAGGTGATGGAGCAGGAGGGCAGGGATCTTTTGGGCCGGATGGGCAGCAGCCTGCCGGACTTTTTCGCCGCTTTTTTAAAGGACAGGAAGCTGACGAAGGAAGAGGCGGCGCGGATTTACCGGATGATTCAGGATGTGGAGGAATGAGATCATGTTGGAAATGCTGGGTTTGAGGATTCTGGAAATGTCCTTTGAAGCGGTGATTGTGGCAGGAGCGGTGCTTTTGCTGCGCTTAGCGTTTCGGAGGCTTCCGAAGGGATATTCCTGCGTTTTATGGCTGCTTGTGTTGTTCCGTCTGCTGTGCCCGGTGACGGTGAACAGCAGCGTGAGCCTGATGCCGGACAGCGGTATCTGGCAGGAGGCGGACGGCAGGAGGGCAGCAGGACGGGAAGTATATGGAGAGCAGGGGCTGCCGGGGCATGCGCCTGGGCTGGGAGCAATCAGCGCAGAACCCCAGCCGCAGGCGGCAGCGCAGCAGAAGGAATCAGATAGCGCCAAAACCATGCCCGCTGTAGGGCAGTCCGTCAGATCATGGCGGGAGGAGATATCCGATCGGATGACGGGAGCGATGCGGCATGCGTCGGCGTTCTGGCAAAGCAATGGTCAATGGCTGAGCCTGCTTTGGCTGATGGGAGCGCTGCTTTTGGCGGCGGCGCAATTGCTGCAGATTTTACGTTGGAAGAAAAGAATGGGGCTTTTTCGGAAAAGTGGGAAAAGCGGCGGGACAGAGCGAACGGAGGAAGGCTTTGGCAGGCTGCGTGTCGTCACGGTGGTAGAAAATGAACGGATAGAGGAGCCCTTTGTATACGGCATGATAAAGCCGGTGATCTGTCTGCCCGCCGGCATGGAGGAAAAGGAACGCGACTATATCCTGTGCCACGAGCGCATGCATATCCGGCACCGGGATCCGCTGCTGCGTCTGCTCTGGCAGATTGCGCTTACGGTGCATTGGTTCAATCCGCTTGTGTGGCTTTCCGCCTTCCTCATGCGCAAGGATGCGGAAATGTTCTGTGACGAGAGCGTGATGAAGCGTTACGGGCAGGGCGCGCGGAAGGAATATGCGCTGACGCTTTTGCGCTTTTCCATGAAAAAAAGCGGCCTGTCTCTTCCGGTGGCATTCGGGGAAAGCGATACGGAGAGCCGGATCCATCACATTTTAAAGGTGAAAAAACCGGCGCTTGCCGCAAGCGTTCTGGCGGTTTGCGCGATTGTTCTGGCAGCGGTTTTTCTTTTAACCAACCCGGAAAAGACGGACGGTGAAAAGAGCCTGACAGGTGATGATACACAGGCAATCGCTTCCGGGGACGCAGAAGGCTCTATGGGAACGGAGAATCTGGCAGAGGGCGAAAGCGGGTCGGGAACGGAGTCGCAGGATGCGCCCCAAAACCGGGAGGAGGAACTGCTTTTAGCGGCACAGCGCTGGGCGGAGGCCTTTACGGCCAGAAACGGAGAGGCGATGCTTGCGTTGGTGGCGGATCCGGCGAGCATGGATATTTATAAGGAAGAGGGCGGCAGCTATGCGGTGGGCTGGTCTTCTCCGTGGCCCTGGAACGATGATTTTGAAATCAATTATGCGCGGCAGCAGGATGAGGTGATCATTCACTATTATGCCAATACCTCGGACTGGTATGAGCTTCCCTGGAGACAGGTGGTGACATTTGTGTGGAGGGACGGCAGCTACCTGGTGCAGGATTGGGAGACGGAGGAGACCGCCATAGCCTCTGCCGGGGAATTTCTGGAGCGCCTGCACTATGAATCTGTCGAGGAGTATGGGTATTCCGGCAGCGGTTATCGTTTCCGGAACACGCCGCTGGACGCGTTTTATCGGGCGTCTGCCGGAGAGGAAACAAGAGCGGAATGGCTGATGCAGCAGGAGGCGGACGGAATGCTGTATGATGCCTGGCTGCAGCCGGAAACCGCGGCGGCAACGCAGCTTTATCTGGATGGCGGGAGAGCGGTGGAGGTAGAAAGTCCCTGGACAGACAGAGTCTGCCTGCGCTGGGAATTCGCGGACGGCATGACCGATGTGATCTGTATGGGGCAGCCTTATGAAATGGAGGGGAACAGCGTAAACCGCGCGGAAACACAGGCGTCCGGACTCTGGGTGGTGATGGACATTCTGGAGGAGGGCGTATATCGGCAGGAGCTGGAAAGCGGCAGGCTGCGCAGCCATTATCTGGAAAATCCGGGGGAGCTTACCTCCATTACCCGAAACGGGGCGGAGGGCATCATGGAGACCGGTCCGGATGAGACGGCAGTGGTACGGCTTTCGGAGACGGAAAACGGAAGCGTTGTGCTTTACGGTCTGGTGCAGGGAGAAAGCACGGAAGGGGTTTTGCTTTTGTCAGAGGGAAGATGCCAGTATTTTGACTGGTATTATACCAGCCCCCGCATGGTCATGCCGAACCTGATTGCGCAGGATTTTGACGGGGACGGGCAGGAGGAGCTGGCGGTTATCCTTCTGGCATTCACAGGAACCGGCGTATCCGTAGAGGAGCTTGTCATGCTGGAAAGACAGAACGATGGTCTTTGGGCTGAAAGAAGATACACGGAATACATGGAGCAGATCGGGGCAGATATTGTATGGAATTATGAGGAAGCCGGACATCGTATTTCGGTTACGGAAGCCGGAACGGGAAGAATGATCGGGGAAATGGATATGGCAGAGCTGTTTGAGGAGGACAGCGTATATGAGGCTGTGAGCATTGGCGATATCGTGACCTTTGTGCCGGAGGAAAACGAGATGTATGTGCAGCTTTTGACAGGCGTGCGGATGCAGGGAGAAGCGGTCGGGCAATATGGCAGCTATGCGCTGCGGGCGCGGGTGCGCTATGACGGAGAAAAATTTTCTCTGGAGGACTATGAGCTCATCAGGCTGGAAGCGATATAGCGCTTACGGCAGATGACCGGAACAGATAAATCCGGCTACCGTTTCCGCGATGACGCCCGTGTCATCCTGCAGAGTGATGTCTGTGCCGGGCGCAACGAGAAGACCGACCGGAGCGGCGACTGTCCATTCCTTCTGAATGATGGTATCTCCTGAATCCGCCCAAAGCTCTCCCGTGGAAAATTCCAGCAGGATATCGCTTCCGCCCGGAAATTTCTGAAAGAGAATGCCGACGGTAGGGGTTTTGGGGCGCAGGCAATATAGTCCCTCATCAACCTTACATTTTTCCAGAGGGATATAGGAGTAATTTTCAAACAATGTTACATACGGGGTCGTGGCAGAAGGCATGCCGGTGACGGGCTTGCCCTGGGCGACTCCGTTTTCGATGACAGAGCGGAGCGTTTCGAAGTAGAGCCAGTGTCCTTCCGCGTTCGGATGGGTTCCGTCCGGCGTGAGCTGTTCAAAGGGAATGCCGGAAAGCGCGAAAGCGCTGATGGTATCGGCAACATCCGCATGGTAGACCTCGGACAGGCGGAGGATTTCCAGCATCTTTTCCGTATAGATCTGCTGGGTGCTTTCCAGAATCGTGATGAACTGACAGGAGGGATTCTGCCTTTTCACGCTGCGGAGCATGCCTTCGTAATAAAGTCCAAAGTTTGCAGTCTCGTCATTTTGCCCATAGCAGATGATGACCAGATCATATTGTCCGTTTTTCCGGATTTTCTGGCGCATGGCGGTTTCGCTCTGATAATAGCCGGTATAGCTGGAGGTGCCTCCCACTGCATAGCTGTCCATCGTGATCCGGGAAGGATATTCGTTGTGCAGCCAGTCAAAAAGCAGCGTATTCCAGGACTGGTTCGGCTCAACGCCGGTCTTGTCCGCGATGCTGTCGCCCAGAACGGCGATGCGGACCGGCAGACCGCTGTTTAACTTTTGATAGGCGGAGACAGCGCCGCTGCCCGCCGCCTGTGCCGCTGTGGGAAAAAGCAGAAACAGGGTGGCAAGCAGAGCGATTCCGTATAAAAATCTTTTTCTCATTGGTTCTTTCTCCTGTGGCAGCATACCGGATTTCTGACGTGGTATAGGAAACGACAATCTTTTTGTCGTTTACTATAGTTTACTGTAAGTATGCTTTTAACAGCCCAAATGTATTTTCCACACCCTTTTTGTGGCTGCGCTCATAGCCGTGGGAGGCGTAAACGCCGGAGCCAATCAGCCCGTGTCTGCAGTCATAGCCCGCCCGCAGGCTGGCGTCCGCATCGGAGCCGTAATGGGGATATACATCCACCGCATAATCCAGCTTCGCCGATTGGGCGGCACGGATCAGGGCGGAAACCACATCATAGTGGTAGGGACCGTGGGAATCCTTGGCGCAAATGGAAACCTGGATTTCCTTGCAGAAAAGTCCGTCGCCGACGCAGCCCATATCCACGGCAAGCAGCTCCGTCACATCTGCCGGAACGGAAGCGGAGCCGCCATGCCCGACTTCTTCAAACACGGTAATGTGCTGATAGATCTTCCGGGAGGGAGAAAGATTATTTTCTTTGAGGTATCTGGCATAGCCCAACAAAATGCCGACGCTGAGCTTATCGTCCAGAAAACGGCTCTTGATATAACCGGATTCGGTAATAACCGTACGGGGATCGAAGCATACCACGTCGCCCGGAAGAATGCCCAGAGCGAGCGCATCCTCTTTTTTCTCCACGATTTCATCCAACACAACCTCCATGGCTTCATAGCTGCGGGCAGTTTCATTATACTTGCCGTTGACATGCACGGAGGCGTTTTTTAACTGGAAGACGCCGCTGTAAACCCTGCCGTCGCGGGTATATATGCGGCAGTTTTCCGTTTCTCCATTGTTAGGGCTCATGCCGCCTAAGGGAGATAAAGACAGTCTGCCCTTGTCGGAAATGCCGCAGACCATCGCGCCCAGCGTATCCATGTGCGCCTGCAGCATGATCGCGCCAGTTTCGGGAGAAACAGCGCCGGAATCGGCAGGGGTGACAGCCTGGTTTTGAGAGGGATTGCCTTTTGCAGTAGCGCCGTCGTTTATGCAGACGAAAACGCCGCCCTTATTGGTCAGGCGGGGTTCGTACCCCATTTTCCGGTATTCCTCCATCACATATTCCGCCGCCCGCTGGGTAAAGCCGGTGGGGCTGTCAATGGCGAGAAGGTTCTGGGTCTGCTCCAGAATATAAGTGATATAGTCGTTCATTTCGGTACTCCTTTCATTTCTGGCGAAGATATGTTGGCCGCATTACAGTTTACAGAGAAAAGATCGCCGGGAGGGACAGAAGGAATGGCAGGCGGAGGGAACAGGGAATGCAGGCATGGGAGGGGCGGGCACAGGGACATGGCTTTTTCAGGGCTATATCCAAAACGGGAAATTCCACCCGATTCCCTGCCCATTCCTTCTGTCCCTCCCGGCCAGGTTACCGTTCACTCCGTGACCAGTAACCTGGCTATTCACGAACTGTAACGTGGCCGGCAATGCCTTGACATTTGTAAAAATTCTCCGTATAATCAGTTCATGCGCAATATTTTTATAAAAAGATACGGGAGGTGTGTATATGATGGCGACAGCATCATATAACAAACCTCTTTTGTATTATAATATCTTTTTGGGGTTTGTACAAGTTAAATGATTGTGATGTCTATAGCAAACGGCAAAAAGATTGTCGCTTATTATACTTTTTGCGGGGTGGAGAGAATGTCGTTTCCCCTGTGTCCGCCGCCAGGCTGAATGACATTATATGAAAGGAAAAGGCAGCGGTGAAGAAGCAGATTGTTTTGAATGGAATTTCGGTTTCTTATGAATTGGAATATAAAAATGTAAAGCGCATCAATCTGCGCGTTCACAGGGATGGACGCGTATGTGTTTCCGCCAGCCGCTTTGTAGGGCAGAAGCAGATCGATGCATTTCTTGAGCAGAACGGTATGTTTATCCTGCGCGCGCTGGACAAATTTCAGAAAATGCGGGAAGCAGGCGACGGTATGTCCGCGGGAAAGGATCGGCAGTATGCGGACGGAGACATACTTTATCTGCGGGGGAAGCCCTGCAGACTGCGGGTGATCGCCGGAGCCAGGGAATCCGTGGAGGAAATTGGCGCGGTCCTGCTGGTGGAGCAAAAGGATGTTACTGACGAAGCGCGCCGGAAGCGGATGGTGGAGAAATTCCTGACAGATCGTTGCAGGGAAGAAATCGAAGCGCTTTGTCACAGGGTGTACCCGTCCTTCGAAGGGCTTGGCGTGTCCTGGCCGCAGATCCGGATCAGGAGCATGGTATCCCGCTGGGGAAGCTGTCAGCCCTCCAAAGGGGTGCTGACCTTCGCGCGGCAGCTGATCGAGGCGCCCGAAAGCTGCATGGAATATGTGGTGGTGCATGAATTCTCCCATTTTATCCATCCGGACCATTCTCCCCGGTTTCACGCTTTTATGACGGAAATGATGCCGGACTGGAAAGCGAGGCGGGATATGCTGAACCATAGGGGATGGATTGCGGAAGGACAAACAGAAAAACAAATATAATAAGTTTGCATTTATACGCAGTCAGGCCTGCTTTAGCCCTTCGGCAACCTCCTTCACGCTGTCAAAAATCCATGTGGGTTTGACAGTACCGTCTTCAATATCCTGCAGGGTTGCTTCGCCGGACAGCACGCAGATCGTGTCCACGCCCGCATTTTTGCCGGTGGCGATGTCGGTGTAGAGACGGTCGCCCACAATGACAGTATCCTCTGCCCTTATGGAAAGCTTTTTTAACACGCATTGTACCATGATCGGTTCCGGCTTTCCGATGAAAAAGGGCGTTTTGCCGGTGGCGTTTTTTAACATGATGCTCATGGAACCGCAATCAGGAATGTAGCCGAAGCTGACCGGGCAGACCAGATCCGGATTGGTCGCCAGATAAGCCACATCGCGACCCAGCATGATGCAGGTGTTGCGGATTTTTTCCGAGGTGTTTTCCGTATCAAAGCCGATGAGCACAACGGTCGCGCTGTCATCCACCTCAGTGACGACGGGGATGCCGGATTCGGACAGCTCCCGCACCAGGGAGCGGGTTCCCATGCAGTACACGGTCTGTCCGGGATAGTTCTCCTTCAGATAAAAAGCGGTTGCCTGACTGGACGTAAAAAAGTGAGAAGCGTCCGCGCAAATGCCCATGGCATTTACCTTTTTCACATAGTCCTCTACGGATTTGGAGGAATTGTTTGTGATGAACATATAGCGTCCGCCGTTTTTCTCGATCTGCGCCAGAAAATCCAGCGTGCCCTCAAAAATCTGATCCTCGTTATAAATGGTGCCGTCCATATCCAGAAGATAAAGCTTTTTGGAAAGGAGGGCGTCAGCATTTTTTTCAAACTTATCGGTCATGGTTTGCAATCTCCCCAAATGTTCTGTGTCAGGGCAGCCTGTGCCCGGCTGACAAATAGAGCCGATACCACTCCTCACGGCTTAAGGTAATATCGGCAGCCTGGAAAATTTCCTGCAGTCTGGAAAGCTTCGTCGTGCCCGCAATGAGCTGCATCTTTGCCGGATGGCGCAGAATCCATGCCGCAGCGATGGTAGTTTTGGTCACATTGTATTGATCTGCCAGCTCGCCAAGCACCTGATTCAGCCTGGGAAACTTCTCATTGTCGATGAAAACGCCCTCAAAAAAGCCATACTGGAAGGGGGACCAGGTCTGAATCGTGATATCGTTTAACCGGCAGAAATCCAATACGCTGTCATCCCGGTCCGCAGCTCCTTCCGTGACCATATTGACCTCCATACCGCTCTGAATCATGGGAGCGTGGGTGACGGAGAGCTGCAGCTGATTCGTCACAAGGGGCTGCCGGACATACTTTTGTAAAAGCCTGATCTGGGCGGATTTGTGATTCGACACGCCGAAAAAGCGGACCTTGCCGGAAGCATGCAGGGCATCAAAGGCCTCCGCAACCTCCTCCGGTTCCATCAGCGCGTCGGGACGGTGCAACACCAGCACATCCAGATAATCCGTTTTCAGGCGGCTTAAAATACCATCCACGGAGGAAAGAATATGCTCTTTGGAAAAGTCGTACATTTTGCCGGAAACGATGCCGCATTTGGACTGCAAAATCATCTTCTCCCGGACAGAAGGAGACATGTGGATAGCCTCTGCGAAAAAGCTTTCGCATGCGCCGCCGCCGTAAATATCGGCATGATCAAAAAAATTGCAGCCGCTCTCCAACGCCGCATGAATGAGGACCTCCGCCTCCTTTTGAGAAATGCCGTTTATGCGCATGCACCCAAGCGCGATCGCAGGAACGGACAACCCGCTGGTTCCAAAGGGAATGACTTTCATAATAATTTCCTCCATTCAATTGTGCTGCGAATCCCTTGTATAAAAGCAGCACCCATGCCCCTATTCTAACAAAAAAAGACATACGGCACAAGACAAAAGAAATTATTTGGCCGTTTTATTTAATAGTAATTTTATGCCAGGTGCTGCAGCTCATGAACAGGGAAGTCCGGAAGGGACAGCGGGCAAGCGGGAACATGGCGGCGGGGAAAGGCGGTTTCCGGTTGCTTTATCCGGAGCGGAGAAATTCCCAAATCGGACAGGATATTCCTGTCACAGGGCGCAATACTGTCTGAACGAAGTGAGTTGGTTGTGCCCTGTGACGTTTAGGAATATCCTGTCCGATTTGTGGAATTTCCCGCTCCGGATATCGCGACTGGAAACCGCCTTTCCCCGCCGCCATGTTCCCGCTTGCCCGCTGTCCCTTCCGGACTTCCCGTCCGGTGACCGCCTCACAGCAGCTTCATAACCATCATCGCCGCGCCGAGGATGGCGAGGACGATGCCCGTCATGCGGTTTAAGGTTTTGGCTTCCGCCTGATTGGCAATCCTCGCAGCGACCTGCGCGCCCACAAGCGTCGCGACAACGCAGATGAAAAAGGCAGCAGGATCAGGCAGCCCGCCGATTGCAAAGTGAGAGGCAGCGCCTGTGAATGCGGTAAAGCTCATGATAAATACGCTGGTGCCCACTGCGGTTTTCAGCTCATAGCCCAAAACGCTTGTAAGGATCAGGAGCATCATCATGCCGCCGCCCGCGCCGATGAACCCGCAGATAAATCCGATGACAATGCCGGAGAGGATCGACTGGATAAATTTCTGCCGGGCGGTTTTGCCCTCCTGTACCTCCTTGGTAGTCATGACCGGTTTGACGATGAATTTTACGCCGAGCAAAAAGGTCATGAATACAGACATGTTGCCCATGGCGGCGCCGGGCACCTTGGAGGCGATGAAGCTTCCGAACAGGGTAAAAATCAGGACGGTGACGAGCATGACAAGCCCGTTTTTCACATCCAGATTTTTGTTTTTGCCGTAAGTCCAGGCGCTGATCGCGGAGGCGAGAACGTCTGAGGCGAGAGCGATGCCCACCGCCTCATAGGGCTCGAATCCGAGAAAGGTGATGAGCATGGGTGAAATGACCGCCGCAGCGGAAAGTCCGGCGAAGCCGGTGCCGATGCCCGCCCCCAGGCCGGCGATGATACAGACGATTAATTTTGTCAGCATTGTTCGAGAGTCTCCTTCATATTATGAATCAGTTTTTTCGTCAGTGTGTCCAGCATATCGCGCTCCTCCTGTGAAAAGTTCCGGAAAATGTCAAGAAAAAATTCTTCCTGGGCAGCCTGCGCGCTTTCCACGACATCCTTTGCGGCTGGGAGGATGAAAAGATGCAGAATGCGCCGGTCCTTATCATCCTCCTTACTGGTCAGAAGTCCCTGCCGGGTCAGTGAATCGACAGCTTTGGAGATGCAGGATTTTGGCAGCATGCGCATCTCGGAAATGTCCTTCGCTGTGTTATAGTCTGGATTATTCGCCAGAAAAAGAAGAATATTAACCTCGGCAGAGGTGAGCTTACAATGGCTTGCAGTGGCTCCTATTTTTTTTTCGTATAAACGCTTGAACTGACTGCCGGTGAGCAGGGCTTCAGTCGGAAACAGCAGCATTGGCAGGCACCTCCTGTTTTTTCAAAAGGATTTCCATGAATTCGTCGCCGGTAATGGTTTCATGCTCATATAAATATTTTGCCAGCTCGTGCAGCTTGGATATATTTTCCTGCAAAATGCGAAGCGCTTTTTGGTGCTGCTCTTTGACCACAGCGACGGTCTTTTGGTCGATCTGTGTCTGGGTTTCCAGAGAGCAGGAAAGGGAAGAATCGCCGCCCAGATATTGATTGGACACATTCTCCATTGCGACCATATCGAATTCTTCAGTCATGCCATAACGGGTGATCATCGCCCGCGCCAGCTTTGTTGCCTGTTCGATATCGTTGGATGCGCCAGTGGTGATGGAATGGAAAATCAGCTCTTCAGCGGCTCTTCCGCCAGTGAAGGTCGCGATCTTGTTTTCAAGCTCCTCCTTTGTCATCAGATAATGCTCCCCATCCTCCACCTGCATGGTATAGCCCAGAGCGCCGCTGGTGCGGGGGATGATCGTGATTTTGTGCACGGGCGCGGAGTTGCTTTGCATGGCGGCAACCAGAGCATGCCCGATTTCATGGTAGGAGACGATGAGCTTTTCCTTTTCGGACAATACGCGGCTCTTTTTCTGGTATCCCGCGATGACCACCTCAATGCTTTCCTCCAGATCAGCCTGCGTGGCAAAGCGCCGCCCGTCACGGACCGCACGGAGCGCCGCTTCGTTTACGATGTTTGCCAGCTCTGCGCCGGATGCGCCGGACGCGGCCTTGGCGATTTCGTGAAAATTGACATTGTCGGAAACCTTGATCTTTTTGGCATGCACCTTTAAAATATCTTCCCGTCCCTGCAGGTCAGGCAGCTCCACAGGAATGCGCCGGTCAAAACGTCCGGGCCGTGTCAATGCCGGATCCAGGGAATCGGGGCGGTTGGTGGCGGCGAGAATGACTACGCCCTTGGAGCCGTCGAAGCCGTCCATTTCAGTCAAAAGCTGGTTGAGCGTTTGTTCCCGCTCGTCGTTGCCGCCCATGTTGCCGTCACGCTTTTTACCGATCGTATCGATCTCATCGATGAAAACGATACAGGGCGCTTTGTCGTTCGCCTGACGGAATAGATCGCGTACCTTCGCGGCGCCCATGCCGACGAACATTTCTACGAATTCCGAACCGGAGATGGAGAAAAAAGGAACCTCCGCCTCACCTGCCACAGCCTTTGCCAACAGGGTTTTACCGGTTCCGGGAGGGCCTACGAGGAGCGCGCCCTTGGGCATGGATGCGCCGATATCCCGGTATTTATCCGGATTGTGCAAAAAGTCTACAATTTCCGTTAAAAGCTCTTTCGCCTCATCTTCGCCAGCCACATCGGAAAATTTGATGCCGGTGGAGGATTTGACATAGACCTTGGCATTGCTCTTGCCAAAGGACATCGCGCCGCCGGGACCTCCGGTCATGTTTTTGGCCATCCACTTCTGCAGCAGAATGCCGATGCCGAAGAAAATCAGAGCGGGCATGATAAGACCGATGAGCAGGCTCAGCAGGGGCGACTGCTGTGTCGGGATGGCGCTCCCGAATTCCGCGCCTGAGGTATAAATCCGGTCAACCAGCTCGTCGCTCATGTTGATGATACCGGTTTTGCAGGTCTGGACGCGCTCACCTGCCTGTACCGTATAATATATGGTATAGCTTTGGGTGTCGAATTCCACCTGTTTGACCTGACGGGTATCCAGATTCATGAGAAATTCACTATAGCTTGTCTCCCGGATGCTTCGTTCCATCAGTGTGGGCAGCACAAAAATATTCAGCAAAAAGATAGCGATTACCGCGATCATGGCGTAAGTGCCAAGAACCTTTTGCGGACGCTTATTGTCATTGGTGGTCATGATAGTACCTCCTCATAAATTAGTTTCTATAGAAACTGTTTCTTTTGAAACTATTATCCCACTTTTGAGAAAATATGCAATAAAGGAAATGAGAAGAATGATAAAAAATATGGCAAGAAATTATGAAAGAAAAATAAAATGCAGTCCATACCGGCGGGGAGGATGGAAAAAAGGGGACGGGACTGCAAAGACTCCGCTTCTGGCGGCATCGTGAACAGGAATAATGCAGGCGCTGTGCATGGCGGAAATATCCGGCATGTGCACAGCGCCTGTGAAAATTACATTTCATTACATGGCTTTTTCAAATTCTTCAATGCTGCCAGCGCTGGCGGCAAGCTTCAGCCATTTTTGCAGCATGGACTCGTCTCTTTCGCAGATGACCCTGTCAGAAAGCGCAGGGGTGACGGGACCGATGTCTTTTAGCAAAAATAAAATGGATTTTGCCTGCCCGAGAGCTTCTCCTTCCGTTTTGCCCTCCTCACGGCCTTCCTCCCTTCCCAACGCTTTACCGTCCTCTATAAAAAGCTGTGTCAGAAAGTCTGTTGCGATGAATTCTTTCAGGCGCATTTTTTCCTCCTCTGTTAAAAATTTGCAGGAAAGAACATACAGGACAGCCTGCATCCGCCGGATATCCTCTTTTGAAATGTGCTGCCAGGATTTCTTTAAGAATGCAAATCCCTGCATTGCCCGTTCGCTTTGGGAGATTTTACTATCCATCAGCGGGACTAAAACGACGGGCAGAAGGTCCTTTTTATGCATTTGCGCTTCCGGTATGCTTTTCAGCCTTTCAAAGAGCTGCTCTGCGGACTGATCCTTCAGTCTGATGATCCGGACGCGGTAAGGGTTGATGCCCTCCCGCAGGCAGGACAGGGGCTTCTTCACCTTTGCGCTGCATATCACATAGGTGATCACCGGGACCTCATGGATCTGGCTTGTGATGGCGTCGTAGGAGCGAAAGCGCCGCAGGTCCTTTTGGGTAACGCCGTCGCTTTCAAATTCAAAATGATACCAGTCCCCGTTTTCCATCAGAAAGTTAAAATCCTCGCTCATCTGTTTAAGCTCCAGATGGACATATTCCGTTGGCGCAGCCCTTTCTGCTTTCATGTGGATACCGAAATAATGCAATAACTCCGAACTGAAAAACTGAATGGCAAATTTGGACGCCAGATCCTCGGCATGAATCTGTGGACCGTTTTTCTTTGGCATAAACCTCTCTTTCCAGGTTTGTGGAAACCGCCGATTCTGCTCTTTGGCAGGCAGCCTTATTTGTATCCTTTCCTTGATTTATATAGCATCTGCATAACAGATAATGACAGACCTTGTTTTTATGGCAAAAAAGTCTCTCTTTTCTGCGCTTTGGTTCTCTTTTGAGAAATAATATGGTCAAAGCGTCTGGCTTTAACGGTTTTTCTTTTCTGATAACAGCCCGAACAGGGCGTGAGGTTTCAGAAATTGAGCGGTTGCTATCCCATAGGCGTACCCTCGCCGGAGATATCCGCTTCCTGTGTTCTTGTGTGAAACGAAGAGATTTCGCACTCTTCGCATATGAATTGTCCGGTAGCGGCTTCCTGTACCGCCATTATCTGTACTGCTTTTACAATATCATATTTTGAGAGATGGCACAATATCGATTTGCGCGAAAAGGAAGGAACCCTGTGTCCGTATTTTCCTGTGGGGAAGTAATATTATTTTTTTACCAGTGGGATGTTTCTTTGGATTGGATAAAGTACAGACGCTATGCAGGGTGGAGCTATCCAACATGCATAGCGTTTGTGGAAATCCCGATTACATGGCTTTTTCAAATTCTTCAATGCTGCCAGCGCTGGCGGCGAGCTTCAGCCATTTTTGCAGCATGGACTCGTCTTTTTCGCAGATGACCCTGTCAGAAAGTGCAGGAGTGACGGGACCGATGTCTTTTAGCAAAAATAAAATAGATTTTGCCTGTCCGAGGGCTTCTCCTTCCTCTCTTCCTTCCGCCCTTCCCAACACTTTACCGTCCTCGATAAAAAGCTGTGTGAGAAAGTCTGTTGCGATGAATTCTTTCAGGCGCATTTTTTCCTCCTCTGTTAAAAATTTGCAGGAAAGAACATACAGGACAGCCTGCATCCGCCGGATATCCTCTTTTGAAATGTGCTGCCAGGATTTCTTTAAGAATGCAAATCCCTGCATTGCCCGTTCGCTTTGGGAGATTTTACTATCCATCAGCGGGACTAAAACGACGGGCAGAAGGTCCTTTTTATGCATTTGCGCTTCCGGTATGCTTTTCAGCCTTTCAAAGAGCTGCTCTGCGGACTGATCCTTCAGTCTGATGATCCGGACGCGGTAAGGGTTGATGCCCTCCCGCAGGCAGGACAGGGGCTTCTTCACCTTTGCGCTGCATATCACATAGGTGATCACCGGGACCTCATGGATCTGGCTTGTGATGGCGTCGTAGGAGCGAAAGCGCCGCAGGTCCTTTTGGGTAACGCCGTCGCTTTCAAATTCAAAATGATACCAGTCCCCGTTTTCCATCAGAAAGTTAAAATCCTCGCTCATCTGTTTAAGCTCCAGATGGACATATTCCGTTGGCGCAGCCCTTTCTGCTTTCATGTGGATACCGAAATAATGCAATAACTCCGAACTGAAAAACTGAATGGCAAATTTGGACGCCAGATCCTCGGCATGAATCTGTGGACCGTTTTTCTTTGGCATAAACCTCTCTTTCCAGGTTTGTGGAAACCGCCGATTCTGCTCTTTGGCAGGCAGCCTTATTTGTATCCTTTCCTTGATTTATATAGCATCTGCATAACAGATAATGACAGACCTTGTTTTTATGGCAAAAAAGTCTCTCTTTTCTGCGCTTTGGTTCTCTTTTGAGAAATAATATGGTCAAAGCGTCTGGCTTTAACGGTTTTTCTTTTCTGATAACAGCCCGAACAGGGCGTGAGGTTTCAGAAATTGAGCGGTTGCTATCCCATAGGCGTACCCTCGCCGGAGATATCCGCTTCCTGTGTTCTTGTGTGAAACGAAGAGATTTCGCACTCTTCGCATATGAATTGTCCGGTAGCGGCTTCCTGTACCGCCATTATCTGTACTGCTTTTACAATATCATATTTTGAGAGATGGCACAATATCAATTTGTGGAAAAGCAGGGGAATCCGTAACAGTTCAGACCTGGCTGAACTGTTACGGAAATTAACGTTCAATCCGCAGCAGGAAGCGATGGTCCGTTGAGACAGGTTGTCGCTTCCTGCTGCGGACTGAAAATTAATTTCCCTTGCGAGAAAGTAAACATCCCGAAACCCTTTCGGGTTCCGGGATGCGTATAGCTTATAGATTTGGTCAAAAATCAACCGATTTTAGTTCTCTTTCCGTCTGCGAAGAGTCAGAACTGCAAGACCGCAGGCAGTCAGAAGAATTGTGACGTACCACATAACGGAAATATCGCCCGTCTGGGGAACGTTTGCCAGAGGCACATCCTCATCAAAAAGATCGATCAGCTCTTCACCGGGTACTGCACTCAGGGGAACGATCTCTTCGGGGATATCTGTCAGAGGAGTAAGCTCTTCGGGAATATCCGTCAAGGGAGTCGGTTCGTCCGGAATTTCCGGGTCAGGATCGGGCGTCGGATCAGGATCCGGTGTCGGATCGGGATCAGGATCCGGATCGGGACCAGGGTCAGGACCCGGGTCGGGGGTCGGATCAGGCGTGGGAGGAGTAATAATTCTGACATTCACAAAGTCTGTGGAAACGGACAGACCGTCAGCAGACTTGTTGAGGTTAAGGAATCCGTCAAAATGCTCTAACTTGTCTTTCTCTTCCTGGGTCAGCTTATTATAGTCCTCTTCGTTCATTACAATGTAGACATTAGTGTCACGTTCGTAGCCGTTCGGAGCAGTCATTTCCTGCAGATAATACACGATGTCTTTCATCATGGCATAGCTGATGTTCAGCTCGCCGTTCTGAGTCCATATGGTACTGGGAGTTGTCACGAAAGTATATGTATTGGTATCCTTGTCATAGGTGCAATACATCTTAACTTCCGCTTCTGTTCCGTCTTCGTTCTTGACAGTATCAATGTAATAAATCTGGAACTCGGTTTCGGAATCTGTGATCGTAGTACCGGTAGCGCCATCCTTTTTGGACAGATTAAAGTCGATATCCACCCTCTCAAGTTGAATGGAGTTATACCAGGGCCATTTGGTATTCTGCCAGTTATTGCCGGTCAGCTCACCATCAATGTTGAGCGCCATCATCAAACTGGTCCAGGTTGCCTGCTCTTTGCTTAAACCACCGTCCAGCAGAGCCGCAAAATACGCATCGGTCTTCTGCCAGATGTCTTTGTGATCCATGTAGTAATAGAGGGCATTCTGGTAACCATTGTCGGTCCAGGAATCATTTTCGTACTCCCAGCGGTTTGTAGCAGGATTGAATTTTGCCTCGCCTAAAATTTTGTCAATATCCGCTTCATCGCCAAACGCAAATGAGAACAGGTTTTTGTAAAAATGATCGTACTTGACTGTTTCTGTATGAGCAACAACTTCAAACGGACCATTGTGTCCGGCTATTTTGAATTCCTTATTGCCGGAAGTGGTGGTCTTTGTCAGCTCAGCACAGGCCTCTGGATTTTTCTGCACCAGCTCATCAATGGTTTTATATTGGTTACCATAATACGCCAGAATATAATTATTCAGCTGTTCATCCAGAGTTTCGCCCTCGTATTGGGCAAGAAATTTGGCAATTTCAGCATCCCAGTAACCGGCATAGTCTATTATATTGCCGTTGCCATCATAGCCCAGGCCTACCGAACCATCCCCCAAAAGGTTATTCTGGTTCAGCGGATTCTTCGGATCTGTCATACCAATCTGATAAAACAAATTCTGCATGGGCGCAGCTGTTACCGTGACATAATACGTTGCATGGTCCACATACTCATCAGGCAGAATCTGTCCGTCAAACCCTTCCACTTTACCGGGCTGCTCGCCCCAACCGGGGGTGGCAAGCGTAAAGCTGCCAGACTGATACTTGTATGTATGCTTGGAGTCAGAAGTCAGGTACAGCTCGAACTTTTTAACATCGCCGGGCTCGAGAACATTGGCACCAATGCGGCGTTCGAATTCAGCCTCAAGAGCTTTGATAGCAGCATCATAAGCGGCCATATCATCAGCGTATTTCTTGTCGATTATCTCTTTGTTTGCCAGATATTCATCGTATGCTTTCTGCGCTGCTAAATAAGCCTGATATTCTTCTGCGCTGACTGAATTAGGATCTACTTTATATTCCGGTTCGTTTATGATGGGAGTACCATTAGAACCGCCTTCAAATTTGACGGAAATACCCAGACCATAAAAGAGTAAAGTATCCTTATCGCCGAAATGACTTACAAAACCAAACTTATCGTTCTTTTCCCAATCTGCCCAGTTTTGGTCAACCCATTCACAGTAAGCCTTATCGTTCAGGTATTTGGCATATTGTGCTGTATATTCGTCATTTGCGTCCAAACCACGATCTACTAAAAACTGCTTGACATCAAATTTTTCCAGACCAACAGGCTCCCCTGAATTGGTGTCGATCTCAATTTGACCCAGCAGATCCTCATACGCACCATCAATGCCGTCAGGACCTGGCTTTTTGGGAAGCGCGTCAGGCTTTAAGTCTTTTGCAGCCTCTTCTTTTGCTGCTTCCAGCTCCTGCTTACCAGTTTCTACATACTTTCCCAAAAGTTCCAATGCCTGAGTTAGATCAACTACCTGGGTAATTCCTTCTGCATCTGCACCGATGTTGAAAGTAACCTTATATACGTCTCTGTCCGCATCGTAGAAAATTTCCCAGTTTTTCTCTTCGCCGTCGGGTGTGTTGAGCTTATCTTCAGCCGTTCCTATGTCACTTCCGACTTCAGGAGATGCATCGGGGCGCTGCGTGTTGGAGATGTCAAAAGGCTCTTCTGCAACAGCAGCATCTTCCAGATTAGCGGTCATAAGCGCAGTGTCAGCACTCTCTTCTGTGGCAGGCACTTCCGCATCAGCGGGAGTTTCGATTTCGCTGGCCTCTTCCGTGCTGGCAGGAGTTTCAATATCGCTGGCGGTCTCCGTCTCGGCAGGAGCCTCCGTGCTTTCGGGAGTTTCAGAAACGCTATTGTCAGGGACAACGCTGTCTTCACTTCCGTCAACTACGGTGCTGTCTGCAGAACTGGGAGTATCGGAAACTTCTGATGGAGGGGTAACAATCGTATTAATGTTGATATCACTCTCGTCAGGAGCACTTTCTGTAACAGCAGGGGTTTCTTCACCCGTGCTTTCCTCCGCAAAAGCCGTAAGCGACATACTCATAACCATCGTCAATGCAAGGAACAGTGCGAGACCGCGCCTGCGTAAAACTTTAAAACGTTTTTTCATAATATTTTTCCTTTCTTTGCGAGTTGCGCGGATGCAAAGTATCCGGCGGCCGGGCTGGCATAGTCGTTGCAAAATGTGTCCGCGTATTCTGTCATGTGGCAAAAACACGTCTGCATTTTACAATGTTTCTCTGCTGATAAAGCTCCGAAAAACGAATCGGCATTAGCCCCCATAGCTTTGCGTCCCGCTGTTTCCAACGGTTTGCTGATATGAATCAGCGACTGGGCTGGCATCGTGTTTATGACACATTAGCCCCCATAGTTTTGCGTCCCGCCGTTTCCGACGGTTTGCCTTTTATGATCAGCGGCCGGGCTGACATAGCGTATTGCTCGCCTTAGTCCCCATAGCTTTGCGTCCCGCCGTTTCCGACAGTTTGCTCACTGGTCCGACATCCATTCCGTTTACAGAGGATGAAAGCTTTCGTCCCCTGAGCCTTGGACCTGCCGCCTGTGATGCCCCATAGCGGCAGAAGGTCTGAAAAAATCCCTCCCTCCGCATTGCCTGCTCCCTCCGCAGATGCAAAACCAAAGCAGATCGTCCGACAAATGCCTGCAACAAAAGAAAATGCCGCTTTCGTTGCGCATTGTCCGGGTCCATGCAGGCAATACACAGACCTGACAGAGCTGCCGGAGAAAATTCGCATTACGGAATTATTGGTAAAATGCGCTTTTGTACAAAGTGAATATCCTGTATTTGGACAGAATACCCACCTCTGTGAAGTTAATATACCATAAAATATATTCACATACAAGTGAAAATGGCGTATTTTTTTGCTTTTATATAATGTATGCCCATAAAGGGAAAGGGTGCCGGCGGCAGACGGGCATACCGGGCGTCATATCGCTTTTTTTGGGACTTTATTCTGGTAAAAATCCTGGAAGAAGTTTCGCTTAAGGTATTGCGCATACAGGCAGATTTGTGGTATTATAAAGGTGAATAAAAATTTATTCGTCTGTGTAAAGAACCATGTTTTGCACAGCTGTGAAACAGCCGGATTTGGTGGCGCGGTGTTAGTGAACAGACGATATAAGTTCTGTTTGTAGACGCCGTCTCGTGAAGTGAAGCGGCGTTTCTTTTTGAAAACAGAAGCTTCGCGAAACGGGGATTCTATTCTTTGTCTGCAATTAAGGCATAAGTTGTGGAACCCTCCTGAAATGGCTGAAATAAGAGCAGGAAAAGGGAGGTGATAGGCTGTAGACGGGAGAGCGGCGCAGGAATCTGACGCCACAATATTCCGGACAGGATCAGATGCCATCACTGAGAATGGATGCAGCTAAGAAGAGGATGGTCTGTGCAGCACTTTTGTACAGAAGCATTGGCAAACTGCTGGAAACAGCAGGACGCAAAGCCAAAGGGGCTACGGCGTTTTTGGACGCTATGCCAGCCTGGCCGCTAATTAATAAAAGCAAACTGCCGGAAACGGCAGGACGCAAAGTCATGGGGACTACGGTTTTTACACGCTATGTCAGCCCGACCGCTAATTACTTAGCAAACCGTTGGAAACGGCGGGACGCAAAGCTAAGGGGGCTAAGGTGCCACGGTACTAAGCCAGCCCGGCCGCCGGACCTTTGCATCCGTAATGATATTGCAAAGAAAGGAAAGAATATGCGAACATTGAAAACTTTATATAAGCGCAGTTTTGCTTTGTTCCTTGCAATCGCGTTGTGCGTGAGCACACCGCAGTTTACTGCTTTTGCGGAAGGTACAGAAGCGGTAGAAGATGTTGATACTAATACACCGGCAGAGACTCCTGCGTCAGCAGAAGACCCTGTACCGGATCAGGAGCCTGCAGAAGAATCTGCACCTGTAGCGGATCCAGAGCCTGTAGAAGACCCTGCACCGACAGAAGAGTCTGCTCCGGCAACGGAAGCCGCGCCCGCCGAAGAGCCTGCACAGGCAGAGGTGCTTGCAGAAGATAATGTGGCGGCTGCAGCAGCTGTGAAGCTTTCAAACGTTGTTAATGAGGACATCGATGCTGTGGGGAGTGATGCAGACGTACCTGCGGATAACGTAGATGTTACGCCGCCGGAGGTACCGGAGATAGCAGAGGATGGAGCATCTGTAGAGAAGTTCTATGATGATGCTAACAAACTTATAGGCTGGAAGTACACGCAGACAGATGAAAATGGCGTGGAGATACGTAAAGTTGCCAGTCCGGTTTATGGACAGGATGGTACGATCAGCTATAAGGTCTCAACTACGAAAGTTGTAAAGGAAGATCAGATTCCCCAGAAGCCTTTAGATGCTCCGGCTGTGAAAGATGAAAATGGAGCTGAAATTGCGGACTCTTATCAGTATGTGGAAAATGGCGTTGAAACAGTTGTGCTGCCGATTAAGGACGAAAACGGCACAATACTGGGCTATAATTACACCCAGTATGACAGCGAAAGCGGCGCAATGCTTGATGCCTATGTTTTAACTACTGCTGAAAATGCTGATGCAATAGGCGAAAATAAAACTGAGGTGATCGAAGGACTGCCGAAGACTGATGAATCTGTTAAAGTTGAGGTGACTCTGCCTGATAAGCTGCCGACACCGCCGGAAGGCTACGTGGCAACAGCTGAAGGAAGCAGCGAGTATACCAAAACAGAAGTTGTTGATGGCGTAACCAAGACATATAGCTGGACACGGGAGGATATCCTGGATGAGGGCGGAAGAGTTATTGGTTATGTGATCAAAACAACGGAAATGACAGTGACAACAGGTGAAGTGCCGGAAGTCAAGCCGGAAGGCGCTACAGATATTGAAGGTGGTTATGAGTATACTACAACCGAAACTCTGGAGGATGGAACCGAGCGTACTATAATTACCAGAGTGATTAATGGTGTGGCGACAGTGGCAATCGTGGATACTGTTGAGACAAAAGAAAGTTTTTCTGCAACTGAAAATTTCCAGGGCAATGGTAATGCAGGCACTATGCTGGAAAAGCCGGAACCGCCTAAGGGTTACATTGAGGTTAAGGATAACGAGTATTCTTATTCCGAACCGATCAATAATGGTAACACGACCGGAACCGTTGATTACGTCTGGAAGATGGAAGAAATCAAAGACTCAGCAGGAAACGTGATCGGATATGTTACCGAAACTGTCAAGACGGAGAAGACGGAAACGCGGGTACCTAATGTGCCGACCAATAAACCGGCAAATGCGGTGGATATTGAGGGCGGTTACAGGTATACTACGACGGAAACTTTGGCAGATGGTAGGACACGGACGACTATCACGACTGTAATTAATGGCGAAACCATCACCAGTCAGACGATTGTTACCACGACGGAGACCAGACAGGAAATCAAAGTCAATGAAGAAGGCAGCGTTACGGTGACGATGTCCAGTGTCGTAAATGGGAACAAGGAACCTGAATGTACTTATACCACACTTACTCCTGATGTGAATGGGAAGTATGACTGGAAAGGGTACGATGCGGGCAATAACCTGTATGACAGGGAAGGGTTCAAAAGTGCTGGGCTTGGCAAGATAACTGCGAGTAGTTTGAACGTAAGAAAAGGCCCCGGAAGTACCTACGACACTTATGACAAAAAAGGGACAACGCTTAAGAATGGTGCTGCTGTCTACATTTATGAGGTTAAGAATGGCTGGTACAGAATCGGAGAAAATGCATGGATTTCCGGTTCTCATGTAGAGCCTATGTTTGGAACCTTCCAGGTAAATACCAATCGAGGATATGTATATTCCGAACCAAATACAAATGACAGAGTGGCAAGCCGCGGAAACGGAAGCTATGTTCGCGTTGATGAGGTTAAAACCGTAAACGGGGTAGTGTGGTGTCATATTAATTCTGACGGAAACTATTCTGGCTGGATAGAGAAAGATAAACTGAATTTTGTTGGCCCGCATGATCCTACAATGGTTCCTGAGAATACGGATAAGTTGGAGCATGAGTTCCCGGATGGCTATGATTATGTATTTATTGGGGAAAATGGACTGGAAAGCTCCATCCGTGTTGACACGGTAGGAAGCTCTGCTTCGCATCACCAGGCGCATCAGTTTATTCTGAGGGATAGGAAAAATAATAAGCTGTATGTGTATTGTGCTGATTTTGGAACTGAGCCCCAGAATGGATACCATTATAAAATGGTGGATCTCGATGAATTTTTGCAGTCAAACACAAACAACATGGGCAATAGCATGACTCCTGAGAAGTTGCAGCATATCAAGGATATTGCGCAAAACGGTTTTTGGGGAACGACGGATAATGGGTCGGATTCTGATGCAGCGGGAAGCCTGGAGGCTCTTAAGAAAAAACTGGGCATGTATTTGGAAAGCTTGGGAGAAGATTCCAAAGATATTCAGGGGGTGCTGGATGCAATCACGCCCGGAATAGCGCTTACCGCAACACAGGCTGCAATCTGGGTGTATGGGAATACTGATCCCAACAAAAAGATCAATGTTAGTGATCTTAGCCAATGGGACGAATACCTTGGTACATATTTCACAGGCTTCAATTCGACAACCGGGAAGGATTACACTTCAAGAAAAGAATATGAAGCTTCCGGAAATGCATCCCGCGGGCAATGGGAAAAGGTATTTAAAGCACTTTCCGATGACGAAAAAGAGGCGTTAAAGGCAGTGCTTGACTGGCTCATCCAGATTGACAAGGATACGCCTGGTGCCACCACGACACCCGAAACGATTGATGAAACAAATTTTGCGACCAGTGCGAGTGTGGAAGTGGTTGGAAGCCAGACCGTAGGCGTGACGCAGTCGGGAGATCCGGATGTGGTTTATGATGCAAACGTATCGTTTGCGATGAAAGTTACCCCGAGCCGGATCAACGATGATTTAATTGTGACTATTTATGTAAATGGTGTGGCACAGGCAACCAGACGTATTGCTGGGGAAGGCAAAGAAGGCACATGGCTGGATTCCGAAAACGGTGTTTATACGATTGACGGCATAAAGCTTCCGAATGGCGCAACGATTGATATTGTGTTGACGGGTACGCAGGATTTAGGGAATGGCGTTTATATTTTCTCATCCGAGAAAAATGGGAACACAACGTCACAGACATTCATTGGTCTTTCGGGGGAACATAAAAAGCAGGAAATCGCGTTGAGCACACGTCTGGTGTTTGATGTAACAGAGGCGAAAGCTGTCGTTACTACTACAAAGACACAGAGCGTGGATCCTGGAACACCCTCTACCTGGAATACAGGATATTCCCGGAGCGAGGTTACAGAGAGTGACGACGACACCACCCCGGAAAACCCCGGCGGCGATGATGACGATGACGACACCATCCCCGACGAGCCTACTCCGTTAGGCGACGAGCCCGGAACCGAAATTCCCGAGGAGCCTACGCCCCTCGCGGATACTCCTGTACTGGTAGAACTGGTTGATGAGGAAGTACCTCTCGCCGGAGCGCCGGAGCTGGTTGACCTCTTCGATGAGGACGTACCGCTTGCGAACGTGCCTATGACAGGAGACATTTCAGTACTCTGGTATGCACTGATTTTCGCAGCCGCAGGCTGCCTGGCAGTGCTGAAAGGTGCTGACAAAAAGAAACGTAACAATTTTTAAAGCTTTAAAAAGTAACAAGTAAAATGCGCTTATAAAAGAAAGGCCGGAATCCGTCTGACGGGTTCCGGTTTTTTCATGGAATGTCACCATTATCCGATGGCTTATCTAACCATCCCTGATTTTGTGGCATTTGTCCCCCCGTATTCTCATCATTCATTGCCCCTCTGCTCCTCTCATTCTCTCCATGAAAAATAATAAACTTATTATAAATTGAATAAATCTGCTTGTGGGTGTCTGGAAAATTTGCTATATTAAATTTATGACAGCACATCGTCAAATCTAAAACTTCCTGATGTGCTTTCTATTCAGGGGCATTTTGCCTTTTGGAATCCGAATTCTGGCTTTTCGCCACAGTTCAAAACGAACCCTTGACACGGTGCATGCAGGCGGAAAGCATATGCTTCCTGCCGGCGGCGCCAAAGCACGCCAAAGACAGGAGGATAAGGAATGGGAAACAGCAAACAGATGCCACCCGTATCATCACATATGCGGGATGTAAACAGCAAAGAAATTTTTAAAGATCCAAAGCTCTGCTCACAGTTTTTGCGGGATAATATGAATATCCCTCAGCTAAAGCAGGTGCAGCCGGAGTAGATTATGATATTATGATGCAGCTGCTTCGTTATATGGTCTGTATCTGGCATGAGTATGCGCGGGAGAGGGAACGGGAAACGAAAGGGATTTCGCGGCGGAAGGGTTTTCAATATCCACCAATCCTGCCAATTGTTTATTATGAGGGGAGCGATAGCTGGACGGCATCGCAGCACTTAAGTGACCGAATACAGCAGAGCGATGTGTTTGGCAGATATGTACCGGATTTTCGGTATGAAGTGATTCGGATAAACAGCTATAGTAATGAGGAACTGCTCGATCGTGGAGATGAGATGTCTCTGCTCATGCTCCTCAACAAGCTGCAGAGTCCGGAAGAACTTCATGAATTCCGGGAGTCCCCGCCCGAAAAGCTGGCTGACATACTAAAAAATGCCGATCCTCATATCATAAAGCTCATGCAGGATGTGATGTACAGTCTGATGATGAAGATGAATATACCAGTGGACGAAGCCAATGAGCATGTAAAGGCGATAGGAGGGAAACAGATGGGATATTTGTTTGAAAATATCGAAAAGATGGACATACAGGCGGAATACTGCGGAGGCCAGAAGACAGGCAGCGGAAGCAGAAATGCGGTTGGAGGAGGTGCGGAAACAGGAACAGGAATCTCGACGAAAATGGCAGGAAGCTGAGGCCATGAAGGAAGAATGTGAATATAAATCCTATATTGCCGCCTGTAAGGGCTTCAACTGCAGCAGGGAAGAAGCTGCGAAGCGGCTTGCTGCTCAATATGCCGAAAAACTTGGGGACGATGTTTCCGGAGCGTTGGAAAAGGTGGAATTGTATTGGAATGAAGTATAAAATGTTTATTCTATATGAAACGGCGGGAAATTTTCCCGCCGTTTCAAAAATCATTTATTCTTTGCTGTCAGAATCGCCGTTCGTGTCAGCGTCGCTCTCATCTTCGTCATCATCATCTTCATCATCGTCATCCGGCCGTCTCACCAGAATAATGATTGCCACAATCAGCACAACCACCAGCACAGCGAGCCCTGCCAGAAGCAATACCTGCGGATCGGCATCCAGATCAATGCCGAGGGCGGAAAGATCCAGACTCCAACGGTTCTGATTGCCGGTTTCTCCGGAGAAGGTGAGAGAATCTCCCGAATTCTGGGAGGCATCCAGCGAATCATCCGTTCCTTCAAACACGCTGCCCGCGCCTTCCGGCAAATCGGAATGCTCCACTCTGTGGACCGCCTGAACGATCCAACGTTTGGCGTGACCGTTTCCGGTACAAGTGGAAAGGGTGAGGATCCGGTCATAGGTGGTGGGGATCACTCCCGTATCGATTTCAGAATGGCTCAGGCCAAAATCGATCACCTCCTGCTTTTTGGGGCGGCTTTTGATTTTCAGTCCATAAATGATATCGTCCGGCGCTGCCTTATAGGCGGCATAAATATCGTACCGGTAGGCTTCCCCGTCGATCACCACATATACGCTGGGGTGTTCCCGCCAATAATCGATGTCCGAATAAAACTTCAGGCTTCCGAACATGGAAAGGTTTCGCATTCTGTGTCCGTAAACAATGGTGTTAAAATCAGAAAGATCTCCGGCAACCTCACATTCCAGATAAACAGAACCGACTGAGTTTTCTTCGTTTTTCCAGGTGTGGTTTAAGTAATAGTCGTTATTATCATCCTGCAGAAGCGGGTAGGAAAGCTCTGTGTCGGGAATTTCGATCCAGCCCAGCACATCATCGTTGACTTCCTTCAGGGCGGGCAGGTCAATTTCCTCCTTCAGCATGACAGCATAGGGATCTTCCTCGGCAGGCTTTGCCAGAATCGTTTCCAGGGAAGGCGCTATAACCTCTTCCTTTTTGGAAATGTTCGCCAGCTGCTCCGCCTCGCTGTAATCCTGCTGTCCCTTTTTATAATCCAGCGCCTGCCGGCCCACCACGAAGATTCCAAGCCCCAGCGCCAGGACCAGCAGTATTGTCAATACATTAATCAGTATGCGTTTCACGAAAATATCCTCCTATTGCGCTCCGGTCGTAATAATTCAGACCAGACCGAACTATGCTGTCCGGCAGCCTAACCGACATAGTTCAGCATGCCATACTTTACCAGCTTGTCGTAATTTTTATAATATAGATAATAACCGCCTATATTGTGCTGAATATCATCGATGCGGACCCGATAGCCGTCGTGGCGCACCATAAATGTATGCAGGATTCGCTGAGGGTTTTGCATGTACATGGCGTATTCCGGGTAAAAATATCCGGTCCGCATATAATCCGCCCGGGCGTAAATGGCTTTCAGCAGCCCGTCAAGATCAAAGCCCCCCACGGTAGCGCCGCTTTCCACCATGCGGTCATACAGCTCAAAGGTGGACATCAGAAGCTCCAGATAGGTGTGATACGTGGTATCCTGTTTGTAAATTTCATCCAGATTGACCTGCGCGTTTTTCAGGGCGAATACGTAATAATCCGAATCATTGGTTATGTATTTGGTGATTTCGTTCATGGCATATGCGACCCAATGATCCTTATACTGGGTATAGTCGGCACGGATAAAGTGATCGACCGCGCTCTGTGCCGCATAGATCCATTCGATATCCTGCGTGAGTCCGTAAAGACGGCAGAGCGCAAAGGTGGCTTCTCCATCATAATACACGGTGCGGAACGCTTCCTTTTTGGAAAAATCACCGTTTAATACATGATAATATTCTCCGGTTTTCTGATCTAACAGGGAAAGAATTCCGTTTCCCAGTGCGCGGCAGACGTCCACATATTCCCTGCTGTGGAAGGCATCCATATATTCCGTCAGGGCAACGATCGCCATGCCGCAGCCGCCCAGCTTGATTTCGTCGCTTTCTTCTTCATAAAGATATGCGTTCCCGTCCGCGTCATAGACAACCTGCCCAAGCATATAGTCGATCGTCCGCCGGATGGCGGTTTCAAGCTCCTCATCCGGTTCCATGCGGTAACGGCAGATCAAAGACCAGATGGTGCTGGCATGCCGGATGATGTTATAGCCGTCGATTTCATTATCGAAACGGGGATAAATTCCATAGACGAAGGAGCCGTCATCGTTCACCTGGTCCGCCAGAAAGCCTGATGCGTTGATGAGCATTTCCCTTACGCAGGCATCATCGACCACATCGACGTCCCTGCCGCCGTAATCCAATCCGCTTCCGCTCAATTGATACACGGCGTTTTCCTCGTCGCAGATCCAGCCGATGGACCGAAATACGGTATATTCCTCCGGAAGAGCGGAAAGCGTCTTTTTCCCGCTTTCTTCCAGATAATGGTTTAAATAGTTTAGGTCGATCGTGCCGTTTTCATAGTCAAAGGATTTGGTGCCGTTTAGCTCGGCTTCCAGAAAGGCGTTTGTCCATTCCGGATCAAGGGCGACCCCATAGCGGAAAAACTCCTGTCTGGAATTTTTCAGATCATTGTACAGCTCCTGGGGGGTAATCGTTTCGGACAGATAGACCACATCGGCTTTTACCCATGTCGGCTTAAGCGTTCCCTTTCCGACCTGCTTTTCCGCCTGCTGGCTGGCATTTGTAAAGGCCTCGTCCAGGGTTTCGCCGGTTCCGGTAAAGACGGTGGCGCGCCGGAAGGTGTCGCAGACCGAGATGAACACCGCATTCTGGACGGTTCCGGCAGGAGAAACCCCAAGCTCAGTGAGCACCCAGTCCGCCAGCGCCTGTTCCTTTAAAAGCTCCGCCTTTTCCCGGTAGGCCTGTGCGCTTTCCTCATCCTGTACGCCGCCGCAGGCCGCTAAAAATAATGTACAAAAAACCACAAGCAGGAGCCGGATAACGGACATCGCTCCCTTGGAGCCATCCCCGCGTTTCATAAAAATCTCCATCACACTGGTCTCCTTTTTCTGATTGTCTGATAAAGCATTTTTATTGTAGCAAAGACCGACTGGCTTTGCAAGACCTCTTCCCCAGGATATGCCAGTGAAATTTGTACGAATGTTGTTGAAATCATGGAATGGCATATGCTATAATGAGGCTTATCTTATGTATCAAAAAAATTTTACGCGCATATTAAGAAAGCAGGGTGGTGGCAGAATGGCAGAACCTTTCAGGCTGTGACAGGCAGCGTGACGGACACAAAGCAGGCAGGATAAACAGACAGATGTTGGATAAAGAGGTGTACAGATATGAAAATCAGACAATGGATGATGTTTTCTTTTTTTCTGGCAATTTACTTTTTTTGGGCAAACCCGGTTTCTGTATCGGCAGCGCAGACTGCGCAGAACGGGCGTGCGGTAATTGATTATACCAATGCGGCGAGCGGAATCGTGACGGTGAACTTCACCGGGGCTACCGCCACGCGGATCAAGGTGCAGGTCGCCGCGCCGGGGATCACTTATACATATAACCTGACCCCGGGGGTTTTGACCACCCTTCCGCTGTCAGAGGGGAATGGGAATTATAAGGTGACGGTGTATGAAAATGTGTCGGGCACGAAATACGCGACAGTGCTCTCCACTTCTTTCCCGGTAAACTTAAGCAGCGAGCTGGCGCCGTTTCTTCCTTCCAACCAGTACGTGAATTACGGCGGCGCGCAGGCGACATTGCTGGAGGCTGCGGATCTGGTTGCCGGAGTCGAGAATCCTTTGGGGAAGGTGGAGAAGGTATACGATTACGTGGTGGGAAATATTACCTATGATTATAACAAAGCGGCTACCGTGGCGAGCGGCTATCTGCCGGTGTTAGACACGGTTCTTGCCACGAAGACCGGAATTTGCTTCGACTACGCCGCCCTCATGGCGGGGATGCTGCGCAGCCAGGGTGTGCCCTGCAAGCTCGTGGTGGGCTATGCGGGAACCGCATATCACGCGTGGATCAGCGTGTGGACAGCGGAAGAGGGCTGGATAGACGGCGTGATTTATTTCGATGGAAAAACCTGGCAGCGGATGGATCCCACCTTCGCTTCTTCGGGAGGAAAAAGTGCCGACATTATGAAATATATCGGAAATGGGAGCAATTACACCAAGAAATACCAGTATTGACCATAAAACAGGAAGAAGAGATAGGAGATTGTAAGATGGAAAAAATGATTTCGCATGAGGGAATATCATCAATGTGTATGGAGCTGTCGCTCCTGCTCCATGCGGGCGTGGGGGTAGGCGATGGGCTTACACTGCTCCTGGATGACAGCGATACGGCGTACAGGGAGCTGCTTACTGAGATGGCAAAGCAGGTGGACGAAGGTGTGCCGCTGTCTGAAGCGCTCAAAAGCAGCGGCTGTTTTCCGGTTTATGTTTCCGGTCTTGTGGCGGTAGGCGAACAGTCCGGACGGCTGGAGGAGGCGCTTTTGGCACTTTCCAAATATTATGAGTATCGGACCCGGCTTGACAGGCGGATTCGCAGTGCGCTTCTGTATCCGGCAGTGATGCTTCTGCTCATGCTGCTCGTGATCGCTGTGCTGCTGATCAAGGTACTGCCGATGTTTGAGGATGTATACAGATCTCTGGGCGGACGGCTTACCGGCGTGGCAGGCGGATTGCTGACGCTGGGACGCGCGTTGGATAAGGCGATGCCGGTTTTATGGGTGATTTTGGCTGTGCTGGTCATCTTTTTTGCACTTTTTGCGGCGGTTACCTCCTTCAGAACGGCGATACTTGGCTGGTGGCGCGGCATCTGGGGGGACAAGGGAATTTCCCGGCAGATGAATACCGCACGGCTGGCGCAGGCGTTGGCGATGGGTATGGCCAGCGGACTGTCTCTGGAGGAATCGGTGAAGCTGGCGGAAGGACTGGTTGAGGATGTCGCGGGCGCGGGAGAGCGCTGCAAGGATTGCCGCACCCGTCTGGAGCAGGGAGAGTCTTCGGGGAAGGCTTTGAAAAACAGCGGACTTTTGCCGGCAGCATCCTGCCATTTGCTGGAGCTTGGGTTAAAGAGCGGCGCCGGTGAGCGTTCCATGGAAAAGATTGCGGGAGATATGGCGGAGGACAGCGAGGCTGCGCTGGAGGATGCGGTGAGCCGGGTGGAGCCTGCGCTTGTATTGGTCTGTTCCGCTTTGGTAGGAGTGATACTGTTGTCTGTGATGCTGCCTTTGATGCACATCATATCGGCGATCGGGTGATGCTATGAAAAAAAACAGGACAATATTTGGCATGCTCCGTGGGCTTTTGCTGCCCTGTGGGGCGATCATAGTGCTTTTATTCTTCATGTCTGCGCTGGGCAACCTAGAAAGCGGGCGTGAGGGAGAGGACATTCGTCAACTCCAGGAAGTGTTGCAAAGGGGATGCGTGGCATGCTATGCCGCGGAGGGAATCTATCCCCCGGACCTGGAATATTTGAAAGAACGCTATGGCATACAGATAGATGAGGAACGGTATACAGTTTATTATAGCCGTTTTGCCCAGAACCTGATGCCGGATGTGACAGTGCTGGAGAACAGACCATGAAAAAGAAAACAACAGGATATCATATGGATGGGTTAATTGCCCTGTTGCTCTTTGGCGTATTTGCGGCATGCCTGCTGGCGGTGCTTTTGACCGGCGCGGGGGCATATAAGCGGCTGAACGCCCGCAACGAAGCGGCATATAACCGCCGCACCTGTATGCAGTATGTGGCAAACAGGGTACATCAGGCGCCCAGACCGGCGGACGTGATGATTGAGTCCTTTGGCGACGGAAATGCGCTGGCGATTGCCGATGGAGATGATTTTGTCACGAGGGTTTATTATTATGACGGTTATCTGATGGAATTATACAATAGTGCATTCGACCAACTGGGTCCGCAGGATGGGGAAAAGATCATGGAGATTGGCGGGCTTGATTTATCGCTGGAGGATGAGCTGCTGACGGTGACTGTAACGGACAGCGAGGGAAAGCGGTGCGAAATGATTCTGGCGCTGCCGGGCAGAGAGGGGGATGCAGGATGAAAAGTAAAGCGCCTTTGGCGTTGATGGAACAGATGGTGATGCTGCTGGTCTTTGCTTTGGCAGCTGCCTTATGTTTACAGGCTTTTGTGAAGTCCGATCAGATTTCCCAAAGAAGTCAGGCAAGAAGCAATGCGGCGCTGGCGGCTCAGAATATGGCGGAAATGCTCCGGCACAGCGGCGGCAGCATGGAGCATGCGCTTAAGGAGGCGGCGGACAGGCAGGGCGGCAGTTATCTGGAAAATGCTGATGAAGCAGGCGGCATCCAGGTAAATGTTTTCTATGATGAGGACTGGCAGCCGACCGGAGAAAATGGCGTCTATCTTTTGACGGTGCAGGGGATTCCTGCCGGGGAGGAAGGCTTACAGAAGGTGCTGGTACAGGTGGTACAAAATACAGCGGATTTGGCGGTATGGGGAGATCAGGCGCAGCAGGGGCTTCTGTTTGAACTGGAAACTGCATGGCTGGAGGTGAACGGGCATGAATAAAGAGGATAGATTTTCTCCGCCTGCGGTGGGAGGTATCTCCCTGCTGGTGGCATTCGCAGTGCTGTGCCTTACGGTATTCGCCCTGCTCAGCTTAAGCACTGTGCAGGCACAGAGTCGTCTGGCGGACGCGTCCACCAGGGCTGTAGCGGAATATTATGCGGCGGATAGCGCGGCGGTGCAGATTCTTGCGCGTCTGTGCGCGGGAGATTCGCCGGAAGAGGTTACTTATCAGGACGGAATTTATGCCTATGCCTGTCCGATTTCGGAGACGCAGGTATTAGAGGTGGAAGTGCGGCTGTCAGGAGAAGATTATGAGATTTTGCGCTGGCAGGCTGTTCCGGACGGTCAGGAAGGCGAAGAAAGCGGCTTTGAGCTGTGGGACGGAGAAGGATTTTAAAGAGTAAGGCAGGAAAATGAAATGGCAGAATTGGTTGATTATTTAAAACGCGCGGTAGCGGATGACGCATCGGATCTTTTTATTGTGGCGGGGGGACAGGTGACTGAGAAGGTGGATAAGGCACTTTGTCCGATCAGCGAAGAAAAGATATTACCGCAGGAATCGGAGCGGCTGATCACCGAGCTTTATACCCGGGCGAACAGGCCTATGGAGGAATATTTAAAAAGAGGAGACGATGATTTTTCCATCTCCATTCCGGGAGTGGCCCGGTTCAGGGTCAATACTTACCATCAGCGCGGTTCCATGGCGGCGGTGGTGCGGGTCGTCGTATTTGATATACCGGACTGGCAAAAGCTGCATATTCCGGAACAGGTTATGAATGTCGCGGATAAAACCAGCGGCATGGTGCTTGTGACCGGCACCGCAGGAAGCGGAAAGTCCACCACGCAGGCATGCATCATAGACAGGATTAACCGTACCAGAGGATGTCATATCATCACGCTGGAGGATCCGATAGAATTTTTACATAAAAATCAAAAGAGTATTGTCAGCCAGAGGGAAATCGCGATTGATTCCGAGAATTATCTGACAGCGCTGCGTTCCTGTTTGAGACAGGCGCCGGATGTGATACTGCTGGGAGAAATGCGTGACCACGAGACGATTCGTACCGCTATGACGGCAGCGGAGACAGGGCATCTTTTGATAGCGACCCTGCACACGAAGGGGGCCGTGAACACCATAGACAGAATCGTGGACAGCTTTCCAGGCGAACAGCAGGTGCAGATACGCGCGCAGCTGAGCATGGTGCTTGAAACGGTCGTTTCCCAGCAGCTTTTGCCGGGAGTTGATGGCGATCTCGTGCCGGCCTATGAGATTATGCATATGAATAATGCAATCGGCAGCCTGATCAGGGAGAATAAGAGCCATCAGATCGATAATGCGATTGTCGCCGGTAATAAGGATGGCATGATTTCCATGGATCAGTCCATTCTGGCATTGTACCGGGAGGGCAGAATCAGCCGGGAGGTTGCGTTGGAGTACGCGGAAAATCCGGAACAGCTCCAGCGAAGGATGAACGGCTGAATGCTGCGGACTACGGAACCGTGCGAGGGTTTTGGCATCCATGTCGTCTGATACGGCGGCAGGAGCAAGGGCTGAAAGGGGCAGACGGATAGCGGGCACAGGCAGTTTCGGGGTGCGATATCCGGAGCGGGAAATTCCACAAAATGACCGGCTATTCCTAAACGGGACAGGGCGCAAAAAACTCACTGCGTTCAGACAGTTTTGCGCCCTGTCCCAGGAATATCCAGCCATTTTGGGAATTTCTCCGCTTCGGATAAAGCGCCCCGAAACCGCCAGTGCCCGCTATCCGTCTGCCCCTTTCAGTCCTTGCCCCTGCCGCCGTATCAGACGACATGGATGCCAAAACCTCTATCCACCACGTTTTCGCAGAATTTCAGCATCGCCGCATAAATTGTGATAGAATATGACTGCAGCTCCTAAAGTGCTCACAAATATGCAGGAAAAAGATATGATGCTGTTGACACACTGCATTCAGCGATACCGTGAACAATAATGGTTGGCAAAAAATATGTGTTACAAAAATATTTGGAAAAAATAAAAAAAGTACTTGCAATATTCTTCGATATGTAATATAATAATCCTTGCGTTGAGGAAAACGCAGAACAAAGACATGCACCGCTAGCTCAGTTGGTAGAGCACCTGACTCTTAATCAGGGTGTCCAGGGTTCGAGCCCCTGGCGGTGCACTGAGGTGCCATTTTTGAGGACGTATGAGCCTTGGGGATGGTGCTTTTTTTATAGAAAACCTTCATGTGAGCTCTTTGCGTATTATTATGCATGGAGATTATCAGCTGGATATGATCAGGTATGTAGTTACAGTTCGCAGGGCAGGGAAATCCGGGAGGAACGGGCGGACAGGCGCGGGGGCAGACCGGTAAGATGGCGGCGGTGGCAGGAGAGGGGCGGAAGGGGACAGGCTGTTTCCGATCGCTTTATCCGGAGTGGAGAAATTTCCAAAACAGCAGGGGATTCCTGCCACAGGGCGCAATACTGTTTGAACGGAGTGAGTTTGTTGCGCCCTGTGGCGCTCAGGAATACCCGGCTGCTTTGTGGAATTTCCCGCTCTGGATATCGCGATCGGAAACAGCCTGTCCCCTTCCGCCCCTCTCCTGCCACCGCCGCCATCTTACCGGTCTGCCCCCGCGCCTGTCTGTCCGTTCCTCCCGGATTTCCCTGCTCTGCGAACTGTAACGGCAAGATGGCGTGTAACTGGAAGAATGGCAGGCTTGCACGCAAGGAGGAGATGGCATATGATATTTGAGAGCCATGCGCACTATGATGATGAGGCGTTTGATGCGGACCGGGAGGCGCTGCTTGGAAGCTTTGCGGAAAATGGGATAGGCTATGTGGTGAACGTGGCGGCGAGTCTGGATTCGGTGAAGACCACGCAGGCGCTGATGAAGCGGTGGGATTTCGTTTATGGCGCGCTGGGCGTGCATCCTTCGGAAACCGGGGAGCTGAACGAAGAGAATTTTGCCTGGCTGCGGGCACAGCTGAAAACGCCGAAGACCGTTGCGGTGGGAGAGATCGGGCTGGACTACTACTGGGACAAGGAAGAGGATGTGCGGGCAAGGCAGAAGGAATGGTTTGCGCGTCAGCTTGCCATGGCGAAGGAGGAAAGGCTGCCGGTCATCATCCATTCCCGGGATGCGGCGAAGGATACCTGGGATGTGATGGAGGGGGAGTCGGCGAAGGAGCTTCGCGGTGTTGTGCATTGCTTCGCCTATACGAAGGAGACGGCGCGGGATTTCCTGAAATGGGATTACTATTTCGGAATAGGCGGCGTGCTCACCTTTAAGAATGCGAAGAAGCTGAAAGAGGCGGTAGAATACATTCCGCTGGACAGAATTCTGTTGGAGACGGACAGTCCATATCTGACGCCGGAGCCTTACCGGGGGAAGCGGAACTGTTCCCGCTACCTGCCCTATGTGGTGCGGGCGCTGGCAGAGATTAAGGGAATTTCGGAGGAAGAGGTGGAAGAGATCACCTGCCGCAATGCGAGGGGATTTTTTTCACTGACATAAATGGAGAACAGGGATGGCGTCTTTGGGGATACCCGCGAATACGATAGCGGTATTGCAGAAATACAATTTCACATTTCAGAAAAAATACGGGCAGAACTTCTTGATCGATGCGCATGTTCTGGAGAAAATTATGGAAAGGGCGCAGATCACAAAGGCGGACTGTGTGGTGGAAATCGGTCCTGGCATCGGCACGATGACCCAGTATCTGGCGGAGAGCGCGGGGCAGGTGGTGGCGGTGGAGATCGACCGGGCGCTGATCCCGATTTTGCAGGATACCCTTTCTTCTTATGAAAATGTGGAGATCATCAATGAGGACATCCTGAAGGTAGATCTGGCGCGTCTGGCGGCAGAAAAGAACGGCGGAAATCCGGTGAAGGTGGTGGCGAACCTTCCTTATTATATCACCACGCCCATCGTCATGGGACTTTTTGAAAGCGGTATGCCGCTGGATTCCGTCACGGTGATGGTGCAGAAGGAGGTTGCCGAGCGGATGCAGGCAAAGCCCGGCACGAAGGACTACGGCGCGCTTTCGCTGGCGGTGCAGTACTATGCGGAAGCGCAGGTGGTGGCGAATGTGCCGCCAAACTGTTTTATCCCCCGCCCCAATGTGGGGAGCGCGGTGATTCAGTTGAAGCGCTACCAGGAGCCGCCTGTCCGGGTGCAGGATGAGAGGCTGATGTTTTCCATCATCCGGGCATCCTTCAACCAGAGAAGAAAAATGCTCGTAAACGGCCTGGCGAATGCACCGGGACTATCTTTCGATAAGGAAAAGGTGCGCGGCGCGCTGCTTTCCATGGGGCTTTCCGAAAACATCCGCGGGGAAGCGATGGAGCTTGCACAGTTCGCGCAGCTTTCCGACATTCTTGCGGGAAAGGCATGAAGATGATCAAAGCGGTTGTTTTTGATATGGATGGCGTATTGTTTGATACGGAAAGCATCAGCTTTCGCTGTTTTTTTGAAGCGGCGGAGCAGCTGGGAATCCGGATTACGCAGGAAGCGGTTTATGGATGCTTCGGGCTCAATGAGGCGGACGGAAGGGCTTATGTGCTTCGTACGATGGAGAGCGAGTATCCCGGCGGCACATTCCCCTATGACATTTTCAGGAAGAAGCTGGGAGAGCTGTTTGAGGAGGAGCTGCAAAAGGGCGTGCCCGTCATGGAGGGCGTGCGGGAGCTTCTCATTTTTTTAAAGGAAAAAGGCGTCAAAGTGGCGGTCGCATCCTCCACCCACTACAGGAGGGTGATGCGCAATCTGGAGACTAACGGGCTGACGTCATATTTTGAGCAGATCATCACCGGAGATATGGTGGAGCACAGCAAGCCGCAGCCGGATATTTATTTAAAGGCCTGCGAGGCGCTTTCGGTATCCCCGGCAGAGGCGATGGCGGTGGAGGACTCCCCCAACGGCATCCGGGCAGCTGCTGCGGCGGGGATGGTGGCGGTCATGGTGCCGGATATGATACAGCCCACCGAAGAGCTGGCGGCATTATACGATATGAAGTTTGATTCCCTGCACGGGCTGCGGGCATATTTGCAAAAGGAGCTGGAGGGGTGAGAGCATGACGCCGGTGGAAAAGCTGCGGTTTAAAAATGTAGCGCTGCGGGTGCTGCACGCGCCGGGAGGACCACTCTGTATGCAGAAGGGAGCCGCCGGTACGCTGCGGAAAGGCATAGATGCGCCGGGACAGGCAGGCGGCGCAAGACCTTTGGAAATGACCCTCGTTTTTGACGGCGCGCTCACGGAGGAGGAAGTGCGGGCGGCAGGCGCGGACGTGATATCCGCTTTAAAAGGCGCGGACGAAATTTTCCGGAATGTGCGTTGCAATGCGGTATGGTGGCGCTCGGATGAAGAGATCATCCATGAGGTGGTGGCGGCTCCCATGATACAGATGGGGCGCTGCTTCGACGGCTGGAGGGAGCGGCAGGAGAAAAAGCGGCTTGAGCTCTTATTCGCTGATCTGAAAAAATTTGAGGCCAGATCCCGCCTGCTGATCGTGGCAGCCGGACGGGGATATGTGACAGAAGATAAAGAATTGCAGAGGGCGAGCCTGAATCCGTTTTTATACCGCAGGCTGCTTTTTCTGGAAAAAGACGGCATAAAGGAAGGGCGCAGCTTTTTGTGAGGCTGCGCCCTTTTTTCGTCAATGATTCAGAGCTGTCTGAACGGTTTCCTCTTCGGATCAGAAATCGGAGCCGTTACGGACAGAAGCGCCGGACACGGAGGTGATCCGTTTCACATCCTGCTTACCGCTTCCTGTCTTCAGCGCCTGGCGGACGGTTCCCCATGCGCCCACGGCCATGAGGATATAGCCGATTGCCACATCGCCGATGACGGCTGTCCGGATTTCAGGCTCTTCCAGGAATGCCGGCGCGGCGCGGAAGGCATCGAAGAAGGTGATTTCATAATATTCCTGATAGATATTGAAAATTTCAATGCTCAGGCTGATCTGCTCTGCCAGCAGCAGCATGACCACGGAGAGCACACAGCTTATGATGATACCGGTGGTATTGAGCTTGCCGCCCAGCATTTCGTAGCCCTTCATGGCGCAGATGATCATGACCGCGCCGCCGATGGCGGATATGTAACCGAGCTGATAGATGAGCACCCACAGCACAACGCCGATCAAAGCGCCTAAAAATGCGCCCACAATGCCGCCGACCACGTTTCCGTTTCCGCCCTTTTTCTTCTCGTTTATGTTCTGACGGATGCGATCGGAAACATTGGCATAGCAGGCGGGACAGAGCACATGGCTTACGCCGTCAATGACATATAGCGAAAGGTCGTAAGGCGTATCACAGGCTTCGCAGCAAATGGCGAGACCGTTATCATTGCAGTAAGCGGTGATTTCCTTTAAAAAGGCGTCCATACAGGGCACATAATTTTTCCCCCATTTAAAACCAATTCCCTGGAATTCTGCGGTGATCCGCCCGTTTCCGTAAACGGCGGACTGCAGATACTGGAATTTGGACGTACACTGGGTTAAAAATGCTGAAATGGCGGGAGCCGGTTCTATCGTGCCGGGCTTTACCCAGAGCTGGACGGCATGCTTGGCCGGTGTGGCAGGATCCTGCTGGATGGCGAGAAAAACGCCGTTTACCTGCCCATATGCAAGCCCGCTCTTTTCGTCCACGGTGAGATTGTTCTGAATCGCGTAATTTTTCACTTTCTTGTACATGACATTCCCTCCTCGTTTGAATATGATAGAGTGGGGTATCGATCGACCGATACTTCCGCATATCAGTATAGCGTAAGAAGAGCCCCTCGTAAAGACCAAAATTTCTGTTGACAAATCGGGAGAAGCGTCATATAATCCATATAAACATACTTGAAAAGTAGGTTAATGAAGGAGGGAAAAGAAATGAGTAACATTTATACATCCGCGGATCAGCTGATAGGGAGAACCCCTTTGCTGGAGCTTACGAATCTGGAAAAGAAATACGGGCTTGGGGCGCGGATTTTGGTGAAGCTGGAATATTTTAACCCGGCAGGCTCCGTGAAGGACCGGGTTGCGAAGGCGATGCTCGACGATGCGGAGGAAAGAGGGTTGCTAAAGCCGGATTCCGTCATCATTGAGCCCACATCGGGAAATACGGGGATCGGACTCGCATCGGTCGCCGCAGCGAGAGGATACCGCATCATCATCGTCATGCCGGAAACCATGAGCGTGGAGCGCCGTCAGCTGATGAAGGCATTCGGCGCGGAGCTGGTGCTGACGGAAGGGGCAAAGGGCATGAGCGGCGCCATCGAAAAGGCGAAGGAGCTGGCGGCAGAGTACCCGGACAGCTTCATTCCGGGACAGTTTGAGAATCCCGCCAACCCAGCGGCGCACAGGGCGACGACCGGGCCGGAAATCTGGGCGGACACGGACGGAAAGGTGGATATTTTTGTGGCGGGCGTGGGCACCGGGGGCACAATTACCGGCATCGGCTCCTTCTTAAAGGAGCAAAATCCTGATATACAGGTGGTTGCGGTGGAGCCCGCGGCGTCTCCGGTGCTGAGCAAGGGAACGTCCGGTTCCCATAAGATTCAGGGAATCGGCGCCGGATTTGTGCCCGAGGTGCTGGACACGAAGGTTTATGATGAGATCATTCCGGTGGAAAATGAGGATGCCTTTGCGGTTGGAAAGCAGATCGGCAGGACGGAGGGCATTTTGGTGGGCATTTCCTCCGGCGCGGCGGTCTGGGCGGCGCTGGAGCTGGCGAAGCGCCCGGAAAACGAAGGAAAAACGATCGTGGCATTGCTCCCGGATACCGGAGACCGGTATTTATCCACGGCGCTTTTTGCGGATTAGGGCAGGCGGCGACAGCGATTTTTTATGGTTTTTTGAAATGATGCAAAAAGGATACATTTTTGATGCTTTTTTGATGCCGCTGTGCGATAAGCTATGCTCATAACAAAAGCGAAAGAGGTGTATCAGCATGAAAAAAACTGGATTCCGGACAGGTATTTTTTTATTCCTTCTGTTCTTTTGGCTCGCACCCGTCCGGGTGTGGGCGCAGGAGGACAAAGAAGAAGGGGATGTGACCCATGCGCCCTACTTTTTTATCGAAAATGCCGACCCGTCTTTGGACAGCTTTCCGTTGAAGGCGACGGATGTGGCGACGAATATCAATGGCGTGATTGCCGAAACTCTGGTACAGCAGACCTATACGAATGAAGGGACGCGGCCGATCAACGCAAGCTATGTGTTTCCGGCGTCCACAAAGGTGAGCGTGCACGGCATGAAAATGACGATCGGCGACAGAACGGTTACCGCGCAGATCAGGGAAAAGGAAGAGGCGAAGGAGGAGTTTGAGCAGGCGAAAAGCGAAGGGAAAAGCGCCTCCCTGCTGGAACAGCAGCGGGCGAACGTGTTCACGATGAGCGTGGCGAACATCATGCCCGGCGATGTGGTGCGCATCGAGCTGCACTACACGGAAATGATCAGTCCTGTGGAAGGAAGCTATCAATTCGTGTTTCCCACTGTCGTTGGTCCCAGATATGCGAGCCCTTCCATGAATGAAAACGGCGAAACGGCGGAATGGGTGGAAACGCCTTATCTGGAAGAAGGAAAAACGCCGGATGCGGCATATAACATTACGGTCAACCTTTCGACGGGAGTGCCCATCACGGAGGTTTCCTGTAAATCCCATGATATCGACGTGGCGCATAAAGACGGCTCCACAGCGAAGATCACCCTGTCGGATCCGACGGATTACGCCGGAAACCGGGATTTCATTCTGGACTACCGGCTGACAGGGGATCAGTTAAACAGCGGAATCATGCTGTATGAGGGAGAGGAGGAAAACTTTTTTGCCCTGATGGTGCAGCCGCCGGAACACTTTGAGGCAGCGGACATTCCGGGCAGGGAATATATTTTCGTGCTGGATATTTCCGGATCGATGTACGGCTATCCGCTGGATACCGCCAAGGAGCTGATCCGGGATCTGGTCGGCAGCCTGCGGGAGGATGATTGCTTTAACGTGATTCTCTTTGCGGATGAGGTGGCGTCCCTTTCTTCCAAATCCCTGCCCGCCACCGCCGCAAACATCGGGAGGGCGATCAGCCTGATCGACAGCATGGACGGTGGCGGCGGAACGGAGCTGTTGGCGGCGCTGCAAAAAGCCACCGCTCTGCCGGCGAAGGATTCGACTGCCAGAAGCATTGTCATGATTACGGACGGCTATATTTATGGGGAAAAAGCGATTTTTGAGCATATCAGCAAAAATCTGGACAGCGCGGGATTTTTCTCCTTTGGCATCGGAACGACTGTCAACCGCTATCTGATTGAAGGCATGGCGGAGGTGGGCATGGGAGAAGCCTTTGTGGTCACGGATGAGGAGGACGCTGCCGCGATGGCAAAACGCTTCCGCACCTATGTCCAGGCGCCGCTTCTGACCGATATTCAGGTGGATTTCGAGGGCTTTGAGGTCTATGATGTACAGCCTGCCGTGCAGTCCACCCTGTATGCGCAAAAGCCGGTCGTTCTGTTCGGAAAGTGGAAGGGAGAAGCGGCCGGAACGGTCAGAATCACCGGAAAAACCGGTCGTAACGACTATCTCCAGCAGCTTTCGGTGGACCCGGCGGATTCCCGTGAGGAAAATGCCGCCCTGCCCTGGCTGTGGGCGCGCCAGAAGGTGAAGCAGCTTTCGGATTATACGGCGGACGCTAAAGAGGATGAAAGCATAAAGCGGGAAATTACCGAAATCGGCCTGCGCTACAGCATGATGACGGAATATACCTCCTTCATTGCGGTGCTGGATACCGTGCGCAATACCGAAGGAAGCACGGATGTGGAGCAGCCTTCTCCGCTGCCTGAGGGCGTATCAGGTCTGGCCGTTTCCACAGGGTATACGATCGGCTCGGAGCCGGGGGAATGGTTCCTGCTCTGTCTGGCGCTGCTCGTTTCTGTTTCCGGCACGATGCTCCGTTACAAAAGAAGACGGAGAGGATGCGAGGCATGATGATGAAGATACGTTTGAAGGATGTCCTGTGGCAAAACGGCATATTTTATCTGACCGGCTGTCTGTACATTCTGGGAATCAGGCTCTGGTACGGAAACGCTTCTTTGGAGCAATTAAAATGGATACTGGCTCCCACCGCCCGGTGGGTCAGTATCCTGAGCAAAATTTCCTTTATTTATGACCCGCGGATGGGATATGTCAATCACGCCTGGCACTTTGTCATCGCGCCCTCCTGCAGCGGCGTCCGCTTCCTGATCATCGCCGGCAGCATGCTGCTTTTTACTTATGTCCACCGGATCAGAACCGCGAAAGGAAAAATTTTCTGGAGCATAGGCAGTCTGGGAACGGCTTATTTGTGCACTGTCTTTTTCAACGGACTGCGCATCGTAGCTTCCATTCATCTGCCGTATCGCCTGAAAGCGGCAGGGCTGATGGACGGGTGGCTCACGCCAGAACGGCTGCACACGCTGACGGGAGTTATCGTATACTTCACCGCGCTGCTTTTGCTTGGACTGGCCGCAGAGCTCATATCCAGGAAGCTTACGGTGAACCGGCGGGAAAATCCGTCCGTCACGGGCGGTACACACAGCCCTTGTGTGCCACCGGCGCTCTGGTATTTCTTATTTGCGCTGGTGCTTCCCCTGCCGGGCAGGCTGCTGCGTCAGGAGTGGGACGGCTTTGGAGAATATGCGCTGCTCGTGTCCGGCGGATGCCTGACGATCTGGCTGTTGGGAAAAACGGCATTGTTTTTGTGCCGCAGGTCCGGCTTACGGCAGCTTCGATGAAATTCTTTCAAATACATATGTCTGTTCGGAAGACAGCGCTTCCCGGTACACGTATCCCAACCGGTCAAAGCGCTTCATCTGTGCGGGATCTGTGATCTGCTGCTCCGCCATGTACCGCACCATCTCTCCCCGCGCCATTTTGGCGTAGGTGCCCTTGGTCACCAGCTTTCCGCCGGATTTTTCGCAAAACACGACAGTGATGAGGCGGTCCCTTCCGGTCAGATATTTTTCCACACACCGGGAATATTCTTTGGATGCCAGATTCACGATCACGCCGTCCCCGTCGCGGACCGCGTCGTAAAGCATGCTGCCCCAGAAATCGTATAAATCCTTATGCCCGTCCAGGGATGCCTTCGCCTGCATTTCCAGCCGGTAGGGAGTTACGCCGTCCATGGGCCTTAGCACGCCGTAAAATGCCGATAAGATGCGCAGATGCTCCTGGATATAGTCGAGCATACGGCTTTCAAAAACCGCGGGCGCCATATATTGATAGGCGATTCCCTCATAGGAGAGCACTGCCGGCGTCAGATTCCGATAAAGATCCATATGGGAAAGCCGGTCGAAATTTTGCTCGGCGATTTTATCATTGCATTTCCACATGGCCTGCAGCCGGGCCTGGGGCTGTCCCTTCATCCATTGCAGGATTTGCTCCGTATACGCCAGATGGTCAGGGAGCCCCCGCGCCGGCAGGGTATCCGCGTCCGCCCGCATCTTTTTTGCGGGCGACAGAATTATTCGCATGCGGAAAGCTCCTCCAGCATTTTCTGGGGATCCTCTGCCGCCTTTACCTTATCGTTCGCGCGGATGATGATTCCCTCCTCGTCGATCAGATAGGTGGTGCGGACTACGCCCATGGACACCTTTCCATAATTTTTCTTTTCCTTCCATACATCGTAGGCTTCAATCACCTTGCGCTCCGGGTCAGCCAGAAGCGTAAAGCCCAGGTTTTGCTTTTCCTCGAATTTTTTATGAGAGGCTACGGTGTCCTTGCTGATGCCGAGCACGACCGCTCCCTTTTCCAGAAACTGAGGATAGCGCTCCGAAAATCCGCATGCCTGCTTCGTGCAGCCCGGCGTATTGTCCTTCGGATAAAAATATAAAATCACCTTTTTCCCTCTGTATTCCCTCAGCGTATGAAGTGTTCCGTTCTGGTCCGGCAATTCAAAATCCGGCGCCTGTGTTCCTGTTTGTAACATGTCCTGTCCTCCTTGTGGGTTTTGCTTTTCACATTCCGCTTCACAATAGCCCGATTTGTAACAATTCAGCTCTGTCTGCGCTGTTATCCTGATTTTACCATAACCACGCCAAAAAGCAAACGGCTATTTCCAGCAGGGATAAGATGTGTTAAAATGGTTGTTACTATTCATACACAATGGGTATCAGCACAGGGAGGAAAGCCTGGATATGGACAGAAATGCAGAGCGGCTGGGCATGGCAGAGCGCCCCATCACCGTCGCCATATGTGAGGATGAACCTTATTTTCTGGAGCAGCTGGGTAAAAATGTCCGGCATTTTCTGGATGTAGAAGGATATGGGAGCCGGATTCTGACATTTTCCAGCGGAGAGGCGCTGTTGGATGCCGGTCAGACCTTTGACATTCTTCTGGCGGATATCAGACTGCCCGGAAAAAGCGGGCTGGAGGTCGCGCGGCAGCTTTGCAGCGGACGGCAGGACAGTCAGCTCATCTTCATTACCGCCTATCCGGAATACGCGGCGGAGGCGTTTGAGCTGGATGCCATTCATTATATTGTAAAGCCTGTTTCCGAAGAAAAGCTGTCCCATGCCCTGAAAAAGGCGTTGCGCCACATGCCCCGGACAGACTGCCGGAGAGTCACAGTCGCGAAGGGAGCACGGACGGACCGCATTCCGATTCGGGACATTCTATATTGCGAGTCTTTGGATCACCGGATATTTGTCCATACCCAAATGGCGGAATATGCTTATTTCGGCACTCTGGAAAAGCTGGAAAAACAGCTGGACGGGCGTTTTTTCCGCTGTCATAAAAGTTATCTGGTCAATCTGGATTATGTTGTCAGCAGGCAGCAGGACAGCGCGACGGTGACCAACGGGGACCGGGTATTGCTCGCAAGGAGAAAGCGGCAGGAGTTTTCCAGGAGACTTCTGGATTATTTTCGGGAGGAGGTGCTCTGATGGAAACCGGTCAGATGGTGTTTTATTCCGGATGGCTGCTGGAAAACAGTCTGGTTTACTGTGTGGAATATGCTTTCATGGCGCGCATGCTCCGCTTACAAAAGCGCAATGGGTGGAGAATGGCCTGCTATCTGTGCCTGCAATGCGCTTTGACCCTTTGCGTTTTTTCTTTTGTGCCCCCGGTCCCTTTGCGGGAACTGCTGCATATGGGAGCAGCGTGTATTTTCTTCCTTACTATATGCAAAAAGGAGTGTGGCTGCCAGAAGCAAATAGAAGCGGGCGGTCGCGCGTTAGCTGTAATTACGGCGGTGGCGATCCTCTTTGCCGTCTCTTCCTTCGTCCAGGCACTTTCAGTCACCGTCTTGCGGCTGCTTGCCGCCAACCTGAAGACCGCACATCCTGCTGCGGTGTGCGTAGCGCCTGTCATGCTTTTATCTGCCGGTCTTTTATCGGCGCTGCTGCGTCTGACTGCCCGGCGGTGGCAGCGGGTTTGCGGGATGGTGAAGATGTCGGGAAGGCAGGAGCTTTTCGAATGGAGAGCGCTTTTCAGACGGTGGGGCTGTTTGGGAAAGACAGGTTTTTCGGGAAGGCGGACGGTTCGGAAAGAGGGCTATATTTCCGGCAGCTGTTTCTTGCTGTTTCCTTGCGCATTCGCCGTGTGGACCGTCCGCTTTGGGCTGGGGCTGGATCACAGCAGGCTGCAGTCGGTCCGTGCGCCGTTTACAACGGGGGCGCCTGTGTGGGCTTTTGTGTGTCTGGCGGGTGCGGCAGCCGCCTTTTTCGCCGTACTGGAGCTGGCGGCGGGATCGTTTTTGGCGGATAAAATGCCGGCGTCAACAGAAATAATTTCTGACGGCGGCAAAGGAAAGCCCATCCCTTTTTTGTCAGAACCTGATGTAGATATCGCGCGGGTCTGTGCCATGCTTGCGGAGGCACAAAGATGTAATGCCCGGTATCGTTCTTTTCAGCATGATATCGACAATCATCTGCTGGTGTTGTCCGGTCTTTTGCATGAAAAGTGCTATCATGAAATGCGGCGATATTTGCCGGGAATCCTGGCTGCATCGCGGGCACTGTATCCGGCCAGGGTGACAGGAAACCCGGCATTGGATGTGCTTCTGCGGGAAAAAGTGGGCCGGGCGCGGCAGCAGGGCATTGCCGTGTCTCTTTCTGTCAGCTTGCCGGTCTCAACGGGCATCGATGATACGGAGCTGTGCACGGTTTTCGCCAATGCGCTTGACAATGCGGTTTTCGCCGTCTTAAAGCTGCCGCCAGAGGAAAGAAGGCTGGATATTTCGGCGGGCATGAAACGCGGCTTTTTGCTTCTGGAGGTGACAAATTCCTGCCTGCCGGATACCGTGGCAAAACCGGGAACCGGTCTGGCGAATATTGCGGATATCGCCCGAAAATATCAGGGGGCGCTGAATTATCAGAATGACTCCGGAACCTTTCGGCTGACTGTGCTGCTTTGCGCTGCACATCCCGGATTTGAGGAACTGTAATTACCGTTTACGCAACGGAGAATGCCTTTTGCGAAGGACACCTTCTTTTTTGGCTGCCGGCATGCTATGATGACCTCAAAAACCGGGAGGTGCTTATATTATGGCAATAGTGATCAATGACCTGCAGGTACAAAAGCAAACCTTACAAAATCAGCTGTTGCTGATGAAAAGCTCTACCAACAGCGCAGCCGCATCCGGCGATACCTGCGAAGCGTTGGAAAAACAGCTCGCTGATGTTTCCGCGAAATTACAGGCGCAAAAAAATGCGGTACAGAATGCGGCAGATCAGTCGCCGCGCTTCGACTTTTACAAAAAATCCTGAGAAGCGGCGGGTGCCTGCTACCGGTACATTATCTCACGGTCTGCGCAGTGAACGCGCAGACCTGTCTGAACTGTTACATATTTCCATCAACAATTTCTGCAAACTATTGAAACTTCGATAAATTTTTATTATAATATAGAAATCAGTGAGACGCCTGACAGCGGTCCGGCTTCCCGCAGCCGCAGCTGACGTTACAGCTCACTGGTTAATCGGTCGCAGGGCGCGTTACCGGTTGTAGGGAAAACGGCAACGGCGTTGACGGCAGGAATCAAATTCATCATCGAGGAGGGAACAGAAATGTTTCGAGGCAAAACCATTTACACGGCTGCAGTCACGGCATTTGCGGTGATTCTGCTGCTTTTTTCAGGTAATCTCAAGGTCAATGCGGCGGAAACGGCAACCCTGAATTCCGCATTGATTCAGGGAGATCAGGTTGTCGTATCCGGCACTTCGTCCGTTATCTCAGAGGACGGTATTCTGCACTTATATGCACAGGAAACCTTTCAGTCAGGCGTGCAGGGTGTGGAAGTGGCGCAGGCGCCCAACGGAACCGCGGTATTTAGGTTTGCATTGGGGAAAAATACCGCCAACAGCAACCTCTTTAAGAAGTTTACAATTGTTGCGATTAAAAACGGCGTGCCGACAGCGGTTTCCAATTCCGTATATATCACGAACCCGGAAGCGGCCGCAACCCATACGACGGGCAGACGTGACGGCGGCATCAAGGGCATGCTTCCGGCGGCGCAGCTGCTCAATGCCAATAATTTGAAGGATATGGGTGTGAAACAGGTCACCTATAACCTGCTGCTGGGCAGAATCACCAACGGTGGCGGTATCAACTATCAGTACAACGGAAAAACCTATAGCTTTAATTCCAGCTATGTTGCGGAATATGACATTGTGGCAAAGCGGATGAACGCGCAGGGGATTCAGGTCACTTTCATTATTTTGAATGATCTTGGCGCGGATCCGACCCTGATTCATCCCCTGTCCCGCGGCGCAGCCGCCAATTACTATGCGTTAAACGCGGCGGATCAGGCAGGCGTGGAGAAGCTGGAAGCGGTGGCTTCCTTTTTGGGACAGCGTTACTCCAATACCGGAAACGGGACTGTTGATAACTGGATTGTCGGCAATGAGGTAAATGCCCGCAATCCCTGGAACTACATGCAGACCTCGGATGTGAACCAGTATGCGGCAGAATATGCCAATGCGTTCCGCATTCTGTATAACGGCATCAAATCTGAAAACGCCAACGCACAGATTTATGTGGCAACGGACCAGCAGTGGGCAGTAGCTTCCGGCCCTAACTATTTTGGTTCCCGCCCGTTCCTCGTTGCGTTCAATAACTTTGTAAAATCTCAGGGGAACATCGACTGGAGACTTTCCAGCCATCCGTATAACGTGCCGCTGTATGATCCGAACAACTGGACACCCACCCGCTATGCAACTCACAGCCAGAATTCCAGATATGTGACGATGCAGAATATTGACGTCATCACGGATTTCCTGTCCACACCGGAGTTGCTGTCGCCCAGCGGGGCTGTGCGTACGCTGAAGCTTTCCGAAGTGGGCTTTACCTCCAGCATCGGAGAGGAGCAGCAGGCGATCGCGGTCACCTATGCGTATCTGCAGGCGATCAGCAATAAATATGTGGACGGCCTGATCATTTCCCGTGAGTTAGACGATGCGTCCGAAATCGCGCAGGGGCTGGCGGTAGGCATGCTCGCGCCCGATGGCAGACACAAACTGGCTTATGAGTATTACAAGCATGCGGGCGATCCCAATTATCTGGCGCAGGCGTCCGCATTGGCCGGTGTTGATCTGACCAGCCGCATCACGATGCGATAATAACTATGAAAAATTTCCGTGGCATGGAATCGGAGCGTCCGGTTCTGTGTCCGTGGGAAATGCGAAGGAGCGAGGGCGCCGGTTGCGCTTTGACGCTCCTTCTTTTTCTGTACGATATCGTTTACATCCGCGCAGCCATCAGATTGCTGGAGGTGTATCTTTTCAATCCTCTGTAAAAGAAAGCCGTTGCCGCCGCAAACAGCAAAACCGCATAGCCCGTTACAAAGAGCAATCCGATCACGTCAAAGCTTCTCATGATCTGCACCGGCAGATAAATCTCGATGCCCACCGGAATCACATAGTACAGAAGAAGCCTCGCCGTTCCTTTGAATATGCCGTCCGGATAGGTCGCAAAGCTGATCATGCTGTTCACCATATTGTTTCCAAATATATCCGCCCGCACAAACCAGAAGGAAAGGCTTCCCAGCAATATGGCATATGCCGTAAGAATCATCGCTCCTGTCACCGTGAAAAAGAGAAACAAAAGGAGTCTCCCGAAGCTGAAACAAAATATGCAGATCAGAAGAATGCCATATAAAAAATCACCGATCGCGGATGTGTCTGTGGAGGAGGTGATCACGCTAAACAGCACGTTTTTGGGCTGCACCAGCCAGGAGTCCAGCTTGCCGTTTATGATCAGCTCCGGCAGGGAAAATGCTCTTGCGAAAAAAATATGTGATAATCCGAAGCAGCTTGCCGCCAGACCCCACAAAAGCATGACGTCCCGCATGGCATAGCCGCCCACCTCCTTCCGGATATGGAGCAAAATTATCCATTGGATGATGAACGCCGCGTTGTTGAGCATCATAAAGCCGATATTGGTCAGGAAGGTGACCTTGTTGAGCATCTCCCGCATAATATTGTATTTTACGGATAACAGGCATACCCGTATCTGATTTTTAACCGCCGTTAACATGCAGTTTTCTTACCCCCTTTCCATAAACGAATGCCATGAGCGCGCAGCCTGCCGCCAGGTATACAAGCTGTGCGAGGAGGATTTCCAGGCATTTTTCCGTGCTGAAATCCACAAGCAGCTTTGCGGGACCGTAGCAGACCGTGTAAATCGGCGTGAGCTTGAAGAAGGGCTGCAGCGCTTTTGGAAATATTTCGATGGGGAAAAGTGTTCCAACCACTAAAATCAGCTTATCATACAGCCATTGAAAAGGGGTGGAGTCCTCAATCCAGAAGGAAATCAGACTGATGTTCAGCTTGAAAACCCCGTTGATGGTGATGCCCAGCACGACGCAGGGAAGCGCCGCCAAAAAAGTGACGGGATGAAATCCAGGCAGGCTGCCCACCAGAATGCCTCCGGCCAGCGCCGCAAACGCCGCGTACATGGGAAGCTGTATGCTCCATTCGCCCGTGAATCTGGACAGAATATACAGCGGATAATAGTAGGGCTTATTCACCTGATAGGCGATATTTCCGCTGCGGATGTCCGATGCCGCCTGTCTTGCCATGACGGCGGGCCTTGCGCCGAACCACAGGGTTTCCGTGATGATGACATACCAGATCATTTGCTCCTTTGTATATCCGGCGATCAGGCTTGCAGGCTCATCGTACATATAATTCCAGAGACAGATGAACACGAAAATGATGATAAAAAAGCTGATAAATCCCATCAGGACGTTTGCCGCATATTGCAGGGTTTCCATGAGCACGGCGCGGTAAATGGTCGCGTATTTTTTCATGAGGCCGCCTCCTTTCCCTCCGTTTGGTATATCGCCGTGATGATATTTTCCAGCGGAATGTTGGAGATGTTGATATCCTCCATGTTTTCCAGATTCAGGCTGCGAAGCGCATCGCTGATTTTCATCACGGCTGTGTCCACCTCGAACCGGATATGCCCTTCCTTTTCCTTCAAAATCGTGATGCCCTGCATGGGCGGCAGCGACATTTCCCCGTGCAGCCTCACCTCTACGGTCTTTTGGTTCAGATAATGATATTTTACATGCTCCATGGAATCGTCCATCACGATTCGCCCGTTGTTGACGATGATGATGCGCCTGCACAGCTTTTCGATGTCTCCGATATCATGGCTGGTCAGAAAAACCGTGGTATGAAGCTGGCGGTTCATTGTTTTGATCAGGGAGCGGACGTTTTCCTTTACGACCGGGTCCAGCCCGATCGTCGGCTCATCCAGAAAGAGCACCTTCGGACTGTGGATCAAAGATGCCGCAAACTCACAGCGGATGCGCTGCCCCAGCGAAAGGCTGCGGACCGGCGTGTTGATGAATGCGCCCAGATCAAAAATATCCGCCAGTTCCCCGATGCGCCGGTCCGTCTCGGCATCGGACATATCGTAGATTGCGCCAAAAAAGCGGAAATTGTCGTTGGGTGTCAGGTGTGTCCAAAGCTGTTCCTTTTGCCCGAATACCGTGCCGATTTCGTAGGCCAGCTGTTTTCTTTTTTTTGACGGATCAATGCCCAGAACCCTTGCGCTGCCGCTGTCTGGGCAAAGGATCCCTGTCAGCATTTTGATGGTCGTGCTCTTTCCCGCGCCGTTGGGGCCGATAAACGCCAGAATTTCCCCTTCCTCCACATGAAAGGAAACGCTGTCAACCGCCCGGATTTCCTCCGTCCGGGGATGGAAAATGGCCCGTATGCTTCCGCCCATTCCCCGTTCCTTTTGTTTCACCCGAAAGGTCTTTGATAACCCTTCCACTTCAATCGCTTTCATTTTTTCCTCCTCCTCAAAATTTAGATATAAAAAAGAACCGCCCGTTATACGCCACCTTCGTGTGCATATACCATGCGGTTCATTCCTATCCTCTGATTCCCGCATAGCCAAATAAGACCTTCCATCTTACGGCCATGCGTCTGCCCGGCTGTGCGCCGGAATCAAATCGGGACCGTATTATGAAAAATCTGCTGCACCAGCATAATCAGATAAGAATTTATAACATTTGCTAAAAACATATTTTTTCTCCTGCAGTTTCCTGAAATTTCAGATAGCATATCACAATGCGGGATGGAATGCAAGCTTTTTTTGCGTCTGTTCTGAACAGTAACAAATAATTGCGGATTGGCAGGAACAGTGCTATAATGTAAAAGCGGTCTATGCAACGGTTCAGATTTGTCCGGACTGTTACATAGATTGACAAAATGTTGAGGGAGGAGAAAACATGTTTTGCAGAAAATGTGGAGCGGAAATTGAGGAAGGAGCAAAGTTTTGCATTCGATGTGGAACTCCGGTGGCAGGCGATGGGGCGGCGGGAAATCCTGCGGCAAATGCAGCGGTGAAAAGCGGCGGGGAGAAGAAGGATAACAGAAAATGGTTTGGAATCGGAGCGATAGCTCTGGTCTGTATTGCTATATGGGGGCTCATTTCTCTGTTCAAAGGTTCCGGAGGGGGGCTGGATTCTCCGGAGGAGGCATTTGATACATATTTTGAAGGCTTTTGGGGGCATGATTTTGATCTGATGTTAAGCGTCAGTCCGGACTTTGAGGTCAAGTATGAGGGCGGAGAGTCCGCGGTAAGGGCACAGCTGCAGAAAAATTATGATAACCAGGTCAGAGATTATGTGAGTAACGGTTATCGGTTCACCTTTAAGGCAACCGGTCATACGATGCTGGATAAGGATGAAGTGAAGAGAGTTGAGAAGGAAATGAGCGAGGCTTATGATGCCAGAATCAAGCTTTCGGCGGCAGCAATTATTGATTATAACATCATCATGAAATATAAAGGTACGGAAAAGGTTTCTTCTCTTTCAAGCGGATATGCCGTTAAATATAAAGGGAAGTGGTACTATCTTAATGTCGCGGATAGCAGCATGTAACATAAACGGGGCACAGCGGAAATGCTGTGCCCTGTTAAAATCAAGAGCGTTTTATGGCATTATTCTTCCGCGTCCCAATACAGGTCTGCTTTTTGAGAAGCGGCTTCCCGCGCTTTGGCGGGATCGTCTGCCAGGGCTGTCTGGAACCTTTCAGCCAGGCGTATGACAGTTTCTTCCCGGGAGCAATTCAGATCCCTGCAGGCGGCGATATATGCTTTATATTCGCTTTCCTGTTTGTGGCTGACCGCGTTTTTTTGCGCTTCTGCCAACCGATGTTCGGCTTCGTTCGCCCGGTCCTCCGCCTCGTTCGCCCGGTCCTCTGCTTCATTCGCCCGGCATTCTGCCTCATCTGCCCGCTTGATTGCTTCTTCCGCCTGCCTGCGCGCTTCTGCGGTATTCCGTCTTTCAGCCTGAATATCCATTTTTTGCATATTCTCAAACAAATATCCCATTTGCTTCCCTCCTAACGCCTTCACATACTCGCTGGCTTCGCTGGTCGGTATGTTCATTTTCATCATCAGACTGTACATTACGTCCTGCATGAGCTTTATGACATGCGGATCGGCGTTTTTGAGGATGTCAGCCAGCTTTTCAGGCGGCAACGACCGGAATTTATGGAAATCCTCCGGGCTCTGCAGCCTGTTGAGCAGCATGAGCAGCGACATCTCATCCCCGCGATCGAGCAGCTCCTGATTGCTGTAATCATGTATCCTGACTACCTCATACCGGAAATCCGGCACGTATCCGCCAAATACATCGCTCCGCCATATCCGCTCCCGTAAGTGCTGCGGCGCTGTCCAGCTGTCATTTCCTTCATAATAGACGATTGGCAAAACGGGCGGATAGCGAAAGCCTTTCTGTCTGGAAATTCCCCTTTTTTTCCGCTCCATTTCCTTTGCGTACTCATGCCAGATGCAGGTCATGTATCGAAGCAGCTGCATCGTGACATCATAGTCCACGCCGCTTTTGTGCTCAATCAATGATATCAGGTAAAGCGGGGCATTTTCCCGTTTGCCGTTTTCGTCCTTCAGCCGTATTTTCTTGACCGTATCGGCCTCAAATTCCACGCCCAGGTAAGCCTGATACCGTTCCGTGACGTCTTCGATATCCTCCGGCTGCACCTGCTTCAGCTGCGGAATATCCACGTTGTCCTGCAAAAACTGTGCGCAGAGCGTGGGATTTTTAAAAATTTCCTTGCTGTTTACATCCCTTGCCTGTGTCTGTACAGACGTTTTCTGTTTGTTTTTCTCCAATTCTTTTCCTCCTGTTTGTGGGTAAATACGTGCATGAACAGAAGGAAATCAACTTTCCGCCTGCCTGCACCATGTCAAAGGGTTTGATTTGAACTGTGGCGAAAAGCCAGAATTCGGATTCCGGAATTATAATATTCGGAATAGAAAGCGCATCATGAACGATCAGATTTGTTGATGCGCTGTCACAAGATGAGTGTAACACCTTTTGCGAATGCTGACAAGTAGATTTATAAAAATCACCGTGAGCAATAATCATACAAAAAATATAATTGTAATATAGGCAGGTGAAAGCGTATAATACAAACGTAATGCTTTGCGCATGTCATGTACAAAGGTTTGAAAAGCTGAAATCAGGAAAAACCAGAATTACAAAAAGGATGAAAAAAATGGAACCCAGAGAAATCATGGAATTGGTAAAGAAAACAAAAGCATTTGTGGAGAACCGGGAAATGGCCTCACATGTGAAAGCGAAAGGCCCGGCGGATTATGTGACGCAGGTGGACACAGACATCCAAAGCTTTTTATGCAAAGAGCTGAGCAGGCTTGCGCCACAAATCCAGTTTCTTGGAGAGGAGGAGGGCCTGCATGAAATGCCGGGTGACGTTTATTGGATTTTGGATCCCATAGACGGCACGACGAATCTCATCCATGACTATCAGCACAGCGTCGTATCGTTGGGGCTATATGAAAAAGGAGAGATTACGCTGGGGGTGATATACGATCCTTTCCGGGAGGATATTTATTATGCGCAGAAAGGAAAGGGCAGCTTTTTAAACGGCAATCCCATCCATGTCTCTTTGGCAGGGACGCTTGGTGAAACCATTATCGCGTTTGGCACGGCGCCCTATGACCGGGAGCTGTCAGCGGAAAACTTCCGGCATCTGGAGAAGGTTTTTGGGAAATGCCAGGACATTCGCAGAACGGGATCGGCGGCCCTGGATCTTGCCTATGTGGCGTGCGGACGTACGGGAGGATTTTTCGAGCCGCGCCTTTCGCCCTGGGATTTTGCGGCGGGAATGCTGCTGGTCACGGAAGCCGGAGGAAGGATAACGGATTTGACAGGGGAATCGCTGAACCTGTTAAAACGGGGCGGAGTTGTCGCGACAAACGGAAAGCTTCACGGGGAACTTTTGGAGCTGTTGGCATAAACTCTGGGTTGATTTTTCGCTTTTACACTTAACCGTTCCTATATTGTAAAAGGGGATCGGGTCCTGTAAAATATGCTGTGAAAGTCCTGGATAGCGACAGCTGTGGAGCGCCAATGCGCGGACGGGCTGACTTTCATGTGTGGTGGCGTACCGTAATGGTTCAGACAGGTCTGGACTATTGCGGTTTATTCCGTTTCAAAAATGAACAGGAGATCGAAATGTTTGACAGTGTAAAAGCGGGCAGGCAAATTGCGCGATTAAGAAGAAACAAAGGATTGACACAGGAGGACGTGGCCCGGCGGTTAAGTATCAGCCCGCAGGCGGTGAGCAAATGGGAAAACGGTCATACCATGCCGGAATTATCTTTGCTTGTGGAACTATCAGAGGTGCTTGACAGCACAATTGACGGGATTCTTTTTCCGGATCGTCCGTCGGCTGCCGACGCCAATTTCGAACACATATTGCTGCCATATGCTCCGATAGCGGATTTTACAGGAAAAAACTGGCCCTACAGCATGGCAATCCCTGCGATGCTGGCAGCGATCCGGCTTTTTATGGGGCTTGAAAAGCGCCGGGATTCCATGGGGCGACAAATCAATGATGACACCGAATATATTCTCCAGTCCGCGTTTTCGGGCATTTGCTTTGGCTATTCCTGGGAACCGGAGAGGGCTTTGGAAGATTGCCTTACAGTTTATGGGCTGACGGGAGAAGTCCATAGCAGCGAGGATTATTCCGAAGAGGAGTTCGTTCATCTGGCGGCCAATCATATTTTAAGCGGATATCCGTTGGTCATTCTCCCGAAGGAATATACGGACATCATACTGGCAACGGGCTTTTCGGACCGGGGAAAAATTTTAAAAGGGATTCCGTTTCTGGATGGGGATGATGAAAAAAATTCGGTCATGTCCTTTCAACAGCTGAAAAGCTTTCCGGTATGGTATGTCAAAAGTTCTGACATGCTGTTGATAAGACCCGGTTCAAAAACCGTTTCTGTTGCCGACAAATGCAAAGAAACCCTGCATACAGGAGTTTCTCTGTTAAGCAATACCGCTGCTGTGTCAGAACAGCCGCTTGTTGGATACGGACTGGTCATATATGACAATTGGTGTAATGAGCTTCGAAAGGAAAACAACGGAAATCTTGTGACGATTGCATGTCTGGTTCCTCATATTTTCATACATTATGAAGGAAAGCTGCGCATAAAACAGTTTCTTGAACGCAGTATGCGCCTGCTGGAGGAGCTGGATCATGCCTCTGTAATGGTGGCAATCTCAAAATATGAAGAAATGATCAGTATGTGTGAAAAGTGCATGAATCAGCTGCTGACGCAAACGCCGCAGAGCGCAGAGGAGGCAAGGACGAAACGGCAGATGCTGATCGGTGTGCTGCAAAGGAGCAGGGAATTGGAGGAAGAGGCCCTGCGGGAGATCGCGGCAGCCATTTCCGGAGAAAGGCAGGGTTCATAAAATTTTCACATATTTTTAGCACTCGCCTCTTGACGTGGCTAACAAACTGTTATATCATACCTATAACAAGCAAACAATCAATGACCCGAAAGGGAATTTCGTCAGGAGGAAGATATCATGTATAGAAACACCTTTAACCTATTCGATGACTTTTTCAATGATGTATATGGAGATCCCTTCGCGAAGAAGGATGATAGAGGCAAGAGCGTGCCGCAGCTGATGCGCACGGACATTTTGGAGAAGGATGGTCAATATCTTTTAGACATTGAGCTCCCAGGCTTTTCCAGGGAAGAGGTACAGGCGGAATTGAAGGACGGTTATCTGACGATTGCCGCCGTGAAGCAGCATGCGGTGGAGAGTCAGGATACGAAAACGAACTACATCCGCAAGGAACGCTACAGCGGAAGCATGAAGCGCACCTTCTACGTTGGGGAAGAGGTGACGGAAAAGGATATCCAGGCGGCATTCAAGGATGGAATCCTCAAGGTAATGATTAACAAGCCGAAGCCGAAGGAGCTGACGGATGAGCGCAGATTCATTCCGATTCTGTAAAGCGAAGGAAAAGACAAAGGCGGTGCCGTGAGGCATCGCCTTTGCTGCCGGAAACCGGATTGTCATGATTGTCTGGGAAGGAAATCCTCGAAAATAAACATATTAAAATATTTTTGGCATGCCCGCAGCTCTGCCTCCGACCGGATCACCCACCCCGCCGCGTGAGCACGAAACATGCGCCTGCACAAAAACAGAGAAATATCCTTGCGGAAACGCCAGTTATAAGCGATGAAATCCGGTCGCCCGATAACATTGAGAACCATTTTTCCCAAAAGGTACTGCGCCGGGCTGAGCGTCCGGTTCTCTACATTAAAATGTGTGGAAAGCTGACCGCGCAGAATGCCGGGGCGGTTTTTGCGATACCACCACAGCGCGGCGGGGTGAAAGGACTCAATGCAATAGGGGCCGGAATAGGAGGAGAGCAGCATCCCGATTTTTTCCGGAATCCGCATATCGAAACGGTCCATTTTGATTTCCACCAGAAGCGGTATTTTTCCGTTAACCAGAGAAAGCACTTCGGAAAAAGACGGAATCCGTTCCTTTGTATCGTGCAGACAAAAGGTTTGCAGCGTTTCATAGGACAACTCGTCCACGCGCCGGTCGATTGCGCACATGCGGCTCAATGTGGCGTCATGAAAAACGACGGGAACACCGTCAGCGGAAAGCTGGACATCCAGTTCGATTCCATAACCGGCGTCCACCGCCCGCTGAAATGCGAGAAGAGAATTTTCGGGAATTCCATTCCTGATATCGTGAAGCCCTCTGTGTGCAAAATATGTATGCAGAAAGGGAACGGCATCCGGCTTTTGAAGCCGCGGGCGGATCAGAAACAGATATATAAAAAGAAGGATTATGATATAAAGCAATATTTTCATTCTTTATACTCCGTGCGCGCTTTGGCGCGCATACCAATCAATAAGTTTGGAAATTTATTTCTAAACTTATACTCCTGCATATCAGAAATACGACACCGATCAGTGAAAATGGCATATACCGTAAGCCAGTATATAACTTTTTGAAAAAAATGTCATGTTTTTTTGCAAATTTTCTCGAAAACAGTGGAAGAAATGCGGATTGCGCGGTAAAATAAAAAAATAACGATAAACAGGTGCGCCAAACCAGGGTGCGCCGTCACGCGTGAAAGACGGCCGGCCGGTCGGGACGTTCACAGTGGAACGGAGGCGAAAGTGAGAACAATACAGGTAGAGGCTGTGACGGCAGCGGTCAAAAAGCTGTGCATAGAAGCGAATTACCGGCTGTCTCCCGATATGAGCCGGGTTTTTGAAAGGGCACGGGAAACGGAAAAAGCGCCCCTTGGAAAGCAGATACTGGAGCAGCTTTCCCAAAATCTGGAAATTGCAGACAAGGACCGGATTCCGATCTGCCAGGACACGGGCATGGCTGTCATCTTTCTGGAGGTCGGGCAGGAGGTCCATTTTGAGGGCGGTAATCTGGAGGACGCCGTGCAGGAAGGCGTCCGTCAGGGATACGTGGACGGCTATCTGCGAAAATCGGTCGTCAGGGACCCGATCATCCGGGAAAATACGAAGGACAATACGCCGGGAGTCGTTCACTATTCCATCGTCTCAGGGGACAGGGTAAAAATAACGGTTGCGCCCAAGGGCTTTGGCAGCGAGAATATGAGCCGCGTATTCATGCTCAAACCGGCAGACGGAATGGAAGGGGTCAAGGAGGCGGTTCTGACGGCGGTGAAAGATGCCGGTCCCAATGCCTGCCCGCCCATGGTGGTGGGAGTGGGAATCGGAGGAACCTTCGAAAAATGCGCGCTCATGGCAAAGCGGGCGTTGACCAGGACGGCAGGGGAGCACTCGCCGATTGCTTATGTCAGAGAAATGGAAGAGGAGCTTTTGGACCGCATCAATAAAACCGGGATCGGGCCGGGAGGGCTGGGCGGCACAACGACAGCGCTTGCGGTAAACATTGACACATACCCGACGCACATCGCGGGACTGCCGGTAGCAGTCAATATCTGCTGTCACGTGAACCGGCATGCTTCTCTGGAACTGTAAAACGCCATGCCCATATATCTGACGGCTGGTCGGGAAGTTTACAATATAATTATATAATTAAGGAAGAAAACATGGAAAAATATATACAACTGCCACTTACAAAAGAAACTGCGGCAAGTCTGAAGGCGGGGGATTACGTGTATTTGACGGGAACAATATACACGGCGCGGGATGCTGCCCATAAACGAATGCAGGAAGCGCTGGATGCGGGAGAACCTCTTCCGGTGAGCCTGCATGAAAATGTGATTTATTATATGGGACCGTCTCCGGCGCGGGAAGGCCAGGTGATTGGCTCGGCCGGTCCCACTACGGCAAGCCGGATGGATAAATACACACCTGCGCTTCTGGATCTTGGCCTGGCGGGAATGATCGGCAAAGGAAAACGCTCCCGGGCTGTGAAGGAGGCTGTTATCCGAAACGGCGCGGTATATTTTGCGGCGGTCGGCGGCGCGGGCGCGCTGCTTTCCCAATCCATCCGGTCCGCAGAAGTTATCGCTTACGAGGATCTGGGGACGGAGGCGATCCGCAAACTCACGGTGGAACATTTTCCGGTGATCGTCTGTATGGACAGCGAGGGAACCGATCTCTATGAAACGGCGCCCGACCGGTATAAGGTGGAACAGGAAACATGAAAAGAATTATTTTAATGGTGCTGCGCAATCTCATCTTTGTGCCATTCTGGTGGTTTCGGGCGTGCTATATGGCAAAACACGCGGAAGCATACAGCCAGGAGGAGAGATGGGCGTTTTTGCAGAAGGTGACCAGACACGCCAACAAAGGGGGGCGGGTGACAATTGCATCATATCAGACGGAAAATATACCCAAAGAGGAGCCGTTTATTTTCTTCCCGAATCATCAGGGGCTGTATGACGTTCTCGCGTTGATTGAGAGCTGCCCGCGATTCTTTTCAGTGGTAAATAAAAAGGAAGTATCCCGCATTCCGCTGCTAAAGCAGGTGTTTGGAATTATGGGCGCGTATGAAATAGACCGGGATGATATCCGCCAATCGCTGGGAGTGATCAACCGGATGGCTGAGGACGTAAAAAACGGGAAAAATTTTCTGATCTTTGCCGAGGGCACGAGAAGCAGGCAGGGAAACCGGCCGGGAACCTTCAAAGGCGGCAGCTTTAAAAGCGCATATAAGGCGAAATGCCCGATTGTTCCGGTAGCGCTGATGAATGCTTTTATTCCTTTTGATAAAAACACGGTGGAAAAGGTGACGGTCAAGGTGATTTACCTGGAGCCGATCCCCTATGAATCCTATAAAGATATGAAAACGATAGAAATTGCCGCGGAAGTAAAGCGGCGGATAGAGGCAGCGATTGCCGCGCATGAGTCCGCTGAATAAAGCCGCCTGCATCCGCCCCATCGCGTAGCGATTTTCATGGGCGGATGCAGTTACTATTCAGACTTGTCTGAATAGTAACGTAACAAGACGAAAAAAATCTGCGGAAACGAAAAAAAGTGTTGACATGTAAAGGGTAAACGGTTATAATGATTTATGCGTCCGGTGAGCGGCGTACAACTTTATATTGGCAGAGGTTATTCAGATTATGAGGAGAAATACTCAAGAGGCTGAAGAGGCGCCCCTGCTAAGGGTGTAGGTCGCGCAAGCGGCGCGAGGGTTCAAATCCCTCTTTCTCCGTTAGCTCTGTCAATGTGAACTGTGATGTAAGCATACATCCGGTTGTGCAATCCGGAGCGAACAAAAAGAAATAAAAAATTTAAAAAAAGTCCTTGACAAAGTCAAAACAGCGTGGTAATATAAATTTCGCTGCGGCGGACAAAGCCAAGGCAAAGCTCCTGAGAGGGAGCGGACAGCACCTTGACAAATAAACAGTAATGCA
>CAJUEL010000009.1 GCA_910585455.1 uncultured Eisenbergiella sp.
CAAAAGGAATGAAGATGAAGCTGGCAATCTCTGTCGCATTTTCCCATCATTCCAGGATGCTGATTCTGGACGAGGCTACCAGCGGCCTGGATCCGGTTGTGCGGGATGATATTCTGGACATGCTGCTGGATTTCGTGCAGGACGAAGAGCATTCTATTCTGGTATCCTCACATATTACCAGCGACCTGGAGAAGATTGCCGATTATGTCGTATTTATCCATGAGGGGAAAGTGGTTTTTGAGAAGCCCAAGGATGAACTGACCAGGCGATATGGCATCATCAAATGCGGTGCGGCGCAGTTTGGCGAATTGGATCAATCCGATATCATCTCGTACCGCAAAATGGACTATGAATGGCAGATATTGGTTTCAGACCGGGAGAGGATGCAGAAAAAATATCCGAAAGCCATGATCGTTCCGGCAACAATTGATGAAATTATGCTGCTTTATGTAAAGGGGAAAAAGTGATGAAAGGTATTTTAGTGAAAGATCTTTATATTGCAAGGAGCAATATTCTTGTAACGATCGTCAGCCTGGTTGTTCTGGGCTTTGGGTTATCCTTTTTGCTGGAAACCAGCGCACTTCTGGTTCTGGCTCCGGTTGCTTCCACAACAGCTGTCTTTATCAGTATTACCAGCGACGCGGCTTCCAAATGGAACAAAAATGTCATTACCATGCCGGTATCAAGGAGCCAGATCATTGGCGAGAAGTTTTTATTCTATATTCTGCTTGCCATATTAGGATTGTTTGCAGCGCTTGTCCCCTGTGCCGTCCTTGTCTGTTTCGATACGGATATCACGATGTACTCTTTGTGTCTGTATGGCGCTATCGGAATAAGTGCTACCCTGTTGGCAGGCGGCGTCAGCCTGCCGTGTGCGTACCTGTTTGATCCGGAAAAGTCCCAGATTGTCTTCATGATGTCATTTATGGCGTCTACGGGAATCATTACCGGACTTGTGCTTCTTATCAATTTTATTTTTCCTGTAAAGGAAAATACCCTACTGGCTTTTTATATTGTACTTATCATTTCTGTGATCTGGTTTTTTATTTCGTACAGGATTGCGGTACAGGTATATCGGAAGCGGGATATTAACTGATGCATATTAAATGAAAACAACGGGGTGCAGATAACGATGCATCCCGTTGTTTGTGACATATAGAAGATTCATAAAGGGAGAAATTTTTATTTTTCAATAAGGATAATCTGTCCATTGTAACATTTTGCGGACATTTACCTGCTATACTATATAAAAAGGTAGAGGAGGATGCCTATGAAAAAGATATTATTGGTGGAGGACGATGCCCTTTTAAATAAAACGCTGACCTACAACCTGATTTCTGAGGGGTATGATACCGCATCAGCTTTGAATGCAGATACCGCCGCCGAATTGCTGGCTCAGACGGAATATGACCTGGTGCTTCTGGATATCAATCTGCCGGATGGCAATGGTTATGACCTGTGCAGGCTCATAAAGCCGGAGAAGCCCGACACACTGGTGATTTTTCTGACAGCCAATGACCAGGAGCGCGACCAGATTCGAGGGTATGAAGTTGGCGCGGTAGATTATATTACAAAGCCATTTTCCGTTGGAGCTTTACTGCGGAAAATACGTGCAATGTTTGCAATGCTGGAACACAGGGGGCTGACAAAGGATTTCTATGATGATGGCAGGCTGCTCCTGGACTTTTCGCAACAGTCCGCTATGCTGAATGGAAAGCCCATTTCTCTTTCGCCGATGGAGTATAAGATGCTGTATCTGTTCTGTAAAAACTCAAAGCAGATCCTGACCAGGCAGCGGCTTTTGGAAAGGCTGTGGGACGTGGAGGAAAATTATGTGGACGAACACACCCTGACTACCTCCATCAGCCGTATCCGGAGTAAGATTGAGGCAGAGGGCGATACTTATATCAAAACGATTTACGGGATCGGATATCAATGGATGGGAGGCGAGAGGAAATGAAGCTGTGGAGGATCTCTGTAAAGAGGGCATTCCTGCTGATCAGCGGCGGTATGGCACTTTCCATGCTGGCCATCTGCGCGGTCTTTTTTACCATGACAGGAGAAGGGTGGGTGCTGATTGGCGGCGGGGTGCTGACGGTCTGTGCCCTTGCCTGGATGTTCCTGTTGACGGCTGTTTTCGGCAGACGGCTTTCCATATTTACCAGGGAGCTGTGCCGGACAATGGACCAGATGATAAGCGGCAGCGGAGAGCCTGTGCGCGTGGCGGACAGCGAAACGCTCTTCGACCGAATCAGCTATCGTCTGTCGCGGCTGTACGGCATCATGCAGGAAAACCGGCGGAAGATAGACGGGGAACGGCAGGAGCTGCAGATGTTGGTATCAGATATCTCCCATCAGGTAAAAACCCCGGTAAGCAACCTGAAAATGGTGACAGACACTCTGTTGGCAAAACCGGTCACAGAAGAAGAGCGGCAGGAATTCCTGCATGGGATTCGCAGCCAGACGGACAAGCTGGAGTTTCTTTTTCAGGCTCTTGTGAAAACCTCCAGATTGGAAACCGGGGCGATCCGGTTGGAAAAGAAAAGCACTCTGTTGATCGATACGTTGGCGATGGCCTGCAGCGGTATTGTATATGCAGCGGAAAAAAAGAACATTTCCGTGACAGTGGACTGCCTGGATAGCCTGCGCCTTTCCCATGACAGTAAATGGACGGCGGAGGCTTTGTTCAATCTGTTGGATAACGCGGTGAAATACACCCCGGAGGGAGGAACAATCAGAATATCGGTGGAACAATGGGAGATGTACGTAAAGCTGGATGTGTCCGATACCGGCAAGGGGATTCCGGAGAGCAGGCAGGCGGCTGTTTTCCGGCGTTTTTACAGAGAGGAAGAAGTACATGATAAGCAGGGGGTAGGCATCGGCCTCTATCTTGCCCGTGAAATCGTCACGAGGCAGGGCGGTTATATGAAGGTGGCCTCGGAAGTCGGTAGGGGATCCACGTTCTCTGTTTTTCTGCCATGTAGATGGTAGGATAAAGGCAGCCTTTTGTTATTATGCCGGGGGAAAATGTAACAATTCAAATTGATATTTTCTGCCGCTTCGGACATTTCTGTGACATTTGGGTTTTATAATTCCCTTATCAAAGATAAGGAGGAGCATCTGATTATGAATGTATTACAGACAATTGACCTGAAAAAGTATTATGGCAGCGAGCCGAATATCACCCGCGCCTTAGACGGCGTCAGCCTGTCTGTGGAGCAGGGGGAGTTCGTGGCGGTGGTGGGAACCTCTGGAAGCGGAAAGTCTACCCTGCTCAACATGATGGGTGGACTGGATACGCCTACCTCCGGCAGTGTCATCGTCCGGGGGGACGAACTGGCAAAAAAGAATGATGAGGAACTGACAATTTTCCGCCGCCGCAATATTGGATTTATCTTCCAGAACTATAACCTTGTCCCGATCCTGAATGTCTATGAAAACATTGTCCTGCCGGTGGAATTAGACGGTGATACGGCAGATGGGAAGTTTCTGAATGAGATCGTGGAGATGCTGGCTTTGAAAGATAAGCTTAACAATATGCCCAATAACCTTTCCGGCGGGCAGCAGCAGCGCGTCGCCATTGCCCGTGCCCTGATCACCAAACCGGCGATTATCCTGGCGGATGAGCCGACCGGGAACCTGGACTCTAAGACCAGCGCCGATGTGCTTGGCCTCTTAAAGCGCACCGGTATGGATTTTAACCAGACCATCGTCATGATTACCCACAACAACGAAATCGCCCAGCTTGCCGACCGGATCATCAGGATTGAGGACGGCAGGATTGCAGGATAAGGAGGTGGCAGATCATGACATGGCCTTTTGAAAACGACACCGGCGCGATCATTAAAAAGCTGGCAAACCGGAGCCTGAAAGCAGACAAACGGCGGAGCATTTTTGTCCTCATTACCATCACCCTGAATGTCTGCCTGATGGGAACCCTCTGCTTTGTATATTCCGCAAGACAGATGCAGACCCGGGAGCATATCCAGGGACAGTATCAGGCCGGGTGTGAGGGGATGTCCTATGAGGAAATAGAATGGCTTGTTTCCGCTGGAAAATTTGAAAAATGGGGATATACCGCAGGTTCCGCCTCTGTACGCTACGGGGATGGCAATCTGTCTGTCAGCTTTGTGGATCCGGGTATGATCGACCTGATGGGCTATGGCAGGATTAGCGGCGCTTATCCGCAGAGGTCGTATGAGCTGTGTGTGGAGCGTTCCTTTTTAGACTACTATAAGCTGCCTGATCAGACTGGTCAGACCATTTCCCTGGATTTGGGGCGCGGGGAACACACTTATACCGTTACCGGCATTCTGGAGGGCGCATCCGACAATGCAAGCCGACTGTTCACCCTTTGGATTTCGGAGGAGGAGGCTCTTTGCCCTAGCAATCCTGCCCCGTATGAGCTGCGTTTCCGTTTTGCCGGAAGCCAGATAGCGGAGCCGGAACGGCTGCGGCTTGACATTGCCGCCTTTTTCCGGGAGATGGGGGTTCCCGGGGAACAGACCTTTTACAGCTCCAACTATTTTGATGCGGCTAAGCTGGCGCTTGGAAGCGGTATTGAGATTTACACTTTGGCCGTTTTGATTGCCCTGATCTGCGCCATTGTCATCTACAATATTTTCTACATCTCCGTGATGGGAAAAATGCGGGAGTATGGCCGGCTAAAGGTGCTGGGAGCCACCCCGAAGCAGCTAAAGCGGGTGGTGAAAAGGGAACGGCGGATTTTAACAGCTGTGGCGATTCCATTGGGGGTGTTGCTGGCCGTTGCCGTTACCCTGATCCTCATACCCGGTTACTGGTCCTGGAGAGACAATCTCCTGTATGCGGCAATCATTTCTTTTATAACCTGGCTTGTGGTGCTTGTTGCCACCAGAACGCCTTTGAAACTGGCGGGAAGCGTCTCCGCCATTCAGGCAATCCGGACTACGGCTTACATGGAACAGCAGGGGCGAAGTATTTCCGGACAGCAGCACTGGCGTCTGACCATGCAAAGGCTGGCCTGGATGAATTTTACCCGCAGCCGGAAAAAGGCCATGATCACTGTCCTTTCCTTAAGCCTGACCGGTATCCTGCTGATCTGCGTTGCGGCCTACGCAAATTCGGTAGATGCAGAAGAAATCGCGCTGGCTTCCTTTGGCGATGGAAGCAATTACCTCCTGATGCAGCACGAAGATGCTTTTGGCCAGGCCTTCGTGGAAACGCAGACAGAAAATCCTCTGGGAAAGGGCTTGCAGGAACGGCTTGCCGATCTTCCCGGCGTGGACTACATTACCGCATACAGTTCCACTTCTATGGAAGTCCCTCAGATTATGGAGGATGAGCCTTTTGACATTCTCGGGCTGACAAGGGAGCAGATGTCCAGGATGTATGTGGGCGATGCGGTGCTGGATGGAACTGTGGCCTATCAGAAACTGGTGGATGAGGACGGTATCCTCGTTGCCCCCTGCGGGAGTACGCTGAAAAATGTCTACGGCGTGGAATTTCAGGTGGGCGATACAGTGACACTCCGTTGCTATAACGGACAGAGCAAAACTTACACTGTTATGGGGATTGTGGAGGAGACCCGTGTCGGTTCGGGACAGTTTTTTATCCTTCCGGAAGAGGAGCTTCATGGATTCTACCCGGAGATTGCAGATTTTACTGCTTACCTCAATATCCACGCAAAGCAGGATGGCGATGGACTGCGGCGGGCAGTCTATGACACGGTAACGGATACCAGGATCAATGTGGCAGCCCTTGGGGATATGGTTTCCCAAATGGAAGCAAGCCTGCAGGGTGAACTGGCGATGTTTTATGGTATTTTGATCTTTATCTTTGTTTTTTCGCTGATCAATCTCGCCAATACGCTGATCACCAACCTCCTGTCCCGCCAGCAGGAATTTGGGATTTTCCAATCTGTGGGTATGAGCAGCCGCCAGCTCTCCAAAATGCTGTCGTTAGAGTGCCTGATCTATGCCGGGACAGCGCTGCTTGCCACGCTGACGGTGGGAACGGTATGCAGTGTGATCGTCTGCAGGGTATTCGATCAGCTTGGGACGTTCGGGAAGATCACCTACCACTTCCCGGTTCTGGAAATGGTGCTGTTTGCCGCCGCGCTGCTGTTGGTGCAGGGAATGTTTTCCGCCGGTGCGGCGCGCTATTCCCGGAAGTTTTCCCTTGTAGAGCGGATCAAAGCGGCAGACTGATCATTTAAAATAAGAGAGGAGGCATAGTATGACCTGGCCTTTTGAAAATGATACCAATGCCATTGTAAAAAAATTAGCGGCGGCGCAATTAAAAAAAGAGCATTTGAAAAAAGTATTTACCATGATTGCAATTTCATTGGCAGCATTTTTGATGTCGTCCGTATTGCTTTTCATTTCCGGAATCATTGCCGTGAACCAGAATGGCGGCAACAACATGACTGGTTCTTATCATGCCCTTATTTCAGGGGTGGAGGAAGAACAGTATCAAAAATTATCGGATGACAGGCGGGTAGATATATCCGGACTTACCGCCTTTATTGGAAGTGTGAAATCCGGCAATGACCGCCTTAATATTTCGTATTCTGAAAAAGACGCGCTTACATTAACCGGATTATCTGTTTCCCAGGGTAAAATGCCAGAGAAAAACAATGAAATCCTGATTGAAAAAGAATATTTGATCAGCCGGGGGATGAATGCGCAAATCGGAGATGCCGTTTTTCTGCCAGACCCGGACAGGGGCGGGGAGACTTCTTTTATCATAACGGGATATCTGAAAACAGGAACGAAAGGGACTGACCGTTCTTTATATGCCGCCATTGTTTCGGAAAGCTATTTCCTGGAAAAAGATGGATGGAATACCTTTCGACCGGCAGTTATGCTTCGTGTAAATTCAGGTACGGAAACAAATTCCGGGGATATTAAAAATGTAGTATCACAAATAGCAGCTGACGCCGGCTGTAAACAATCCCCCTCTTATAATGAAGCTTATCTGAATCTGAGCCGGCCATCCCCATGGATGATTCTGGCAGCTGTCTGCGGACTGGCTGTTATCGTGATTGCCGGAATATTGGTTATATATAATATTTTCTATATTTCGATTATCAATTCGATTCAGGAATATGGACAGCTGCGCACAATCGGTATGACAGCAAAGCAGATTCAAAGGCTTGTGCTTAGAGAGGGAACTCTGCTGATGCTGCCGGCAATTCCGGTTGGGCTGCTTATGGGGATTGTATTATCTTATGTTTTGATTCCAAACGGATTTAAAGCATGGAATGTGCTATGGATATGTCCGGTAGTGATTGCGTTAACCTGTGTTACTGTGCGTTTCTCCATAAAGAAACCCGCCAGAATAGCCGCAGCCGTTTCGCCGGTAGAGGCTTTACGGTATGAGCAAAATAGCCAGTCGGAGTGGACGCACAGGAAGCACAGGCTGACGCCGGGGTCTCTGGCGGTGAATCAGGTTTTGCGTTACCGGAAAAAGAACCTGCTGACAGTGGCTTCCCTTGTGCTGACCGGCGTTCTGCTGTTAGGCCTGTCTTCCGTCCTTTCTTCCATAAACGCGGAGGAGATGTCATTATCCGGATTTGCAAGAGGACAGTTTGTTTTGAGAATATCGAATCGGGAACTGCTGGAAAATCCTTTGGAGCATGTGCAGCAGTCGAGCCCTTTTACGGATGAAGTTGCAGAAAGACTGACACAATTATCCGGTGTGGAAAAGATTATGATTGATTGGCATCTGCCGGCTTCTAACGATCCGCGGGCAATGGAATCGGATGCTGAAATCGTAGGGTTTGAGCAGGACGATATGAATCTGCTGCAAAGCTGTATCTCAAATGGGACAATACCGGACTATGGGCAGATGGTGTCTGAAAATCAGATTGTCATAGGCAGGCCGGGTGACTTTGAGGAATATTTCGGCAGCAGGCCGGAAGCCGGTTTGTCTGTAAGGCTGAAGATTTTTGACGGGAAACGTACGGAAGATCTGGTCTTTGAGATTGCGGCTGTTCTCGATGAAAAGAAGATCGGGAATAACGGCGATAAAATAGACATGTTATTATTGCCGGTTGACGCGATGCAGAAGATTGCGCATAGCAATCTGACCTACCAGTATGTGATCCGTGTCGGGGATTCTTTGGAACAGCAGGCAGAACATGAGATTGATCAGATCATAGCGGATTGTCCGCGGCTGGATATGGATTCCCTTTCAGCCGCAATTGATCAGAATGAAAATTTCTTACAGGGGACGCAATTCGCGCTTGCGATCGTAATTGTGCTCATTGGCTGTTTTTCCGTGATGAATCTGCTGAATACGATTTTGACCGGAATCATTGTAAGGCGTAAGGAATTTTCTCTGATGCGTTCGGTGGGAATGTCGCAGAAACAATTAGCTGCAATGGTTCATAAGGAGAGCCTGATCGTAGTCGGCATTGGACTTGTGCTGTCTGCGATATTTGGCGGCGGGATCGGATATTTCCTCTGCTCTTTTTTGAAAAGCAGTCTGATGAGCTATTTAAATTATCAATTCCCATTGGGTATCACGATTCTTTATTGTGCGATTGTCCTTTTGTGTAATGTGACGATTGTGGCGGGGGCTTTAAAACAGCAGAATAAGCTGTCAATGATGGGCGAGAAGCGCCGGAGTTTGCCCGTGTGGGTGGATACTATCTGCTGGACAAGGATAAATTTCCCGGGCTGAGAAACATTTTACGGCGGCCGGAAAGCATTCTACAGCAAATCAATTGTTTTAGTATGAAAGACAGTTTATAATAAAATGTCCGGATTGATGACAATGGGGAGGTGGAGCGTTGATTCATATAGCGATCTGTGATGATGAAAAACATATGTGTGAACATATAAGGACTTTGGTTTCTGATTTTTTCCGTAGAAAGAACAGAGAGATCTGCCTCCGGACATTTTCAGGCGGTGAAGAGCTGCTGCGCTATGGCGGGCAGATCGACCTCCTGTTTCTGGATATCCAGATGAAGGGCATGGATGGCATGGAAACGGCCAGAAAACTCCGGGCAGGCCGGTTCCGGGGATTTCTGATCTTCATCACGGTACTGAAGGAGATGGTATTCGAGTCCTTCGAGGTGCAGGCCTACGATTATCTGGTCAAGCCAGTGGAAGAAAAACAGTTTGCAAAGACGATGGAGCGCCTTTACACGTCCATGCAAAATGCCTGCGAAGGCAGCCTGCTTGTGCAGAAGGGATATGAGGGGCGTATCATCTCTAAAGGTGAGATCGTTTTCTGTGAGATCATAGACCGGAAAATCTATCTGAACCTGGTTTCCGGCGAGGTGGTTGATTATTATGAGCGGATTGAAAATCTGGAAACGAAGCTGGGCGATCGCTTTTTCCGCTGTCACAGGAGCTACCTTATCAGCCTTGAGCATTTGAAAGGCTATAAAAATGGAACCGCATATATGGATAATGGCAGGGAAGTTCCCGTATCGAGGCTGCGGAGCAAAGAGTTTTCCGGCGTTGTTCTGCAGTATATGAAAAGTCTATAGTTTCTTAAATATAAGGTTACATATGGGGGCGTACAAAATGACTGCGTATTATGATTTTTTCAATATATATATTATGGGCGTTGTCGAGACGTCCTTCCAGTTTTATTTCCTGGTAAAAATCCTGAAAAAAAAGCTTTGGCTCCCTTTTTATTTCCTGTTTGCGGTTTGTGCGGTAATCATCAATGAGTTTCTGCCGACCGGTACGATTATGGGATTTATGGCGCTTGTCCTTTTGCTTACGGTATGCGGGGCTTTGGTCTGCCATGCGGATGTGAAGTCCTCCCTTTTGTATGCGGCTTTGACGACGGAAATCATGCTGTTATGCTATGGCATTACACAATCCCTGACGAGTCTTGCAGTCCCGTTCCTGCCTGCCGCTTTCCATGATATAGCCGGTATTTCATTCATGCTGACCAGCCAGGCGGCAGCGCTTTTGCTGACCGGCATTTGCTATTATGTGGTGTACCGTTACTTTGCCATGGATGTCCTTTATCCTATGGAGGCCTTTCATCCCCTTTCTGCCGCTGCGGAAATGCAGCAGATGTTTCTGGTTTTTATTCCTGTCCTGATGATATTTATTATGAGCAGATACGTTAATACGATGCAATTTGACTTTCAGTATGTGCGTGGGACGGATAAAGAAATTTTTGAGTATCTGTTCAGCCACTGGCAGCTGCTTGTCATGCATCTTCTGGGACTTGCCAGTCTGTTCTGTATTCTGTTTTTCTTTAAGAAATTACAGCAGAATTTCCGGCTCAGCACAGAACTGTCACTGCTGGAACAGGAGGAACATTCCCTGAATCAGTATGTGGAGGAAGCGAAGGCCCGTTATGACAGGACAAAATCGCTCCGCCATGATATCAGGAACCATATCGCGGTGGTAAAAGAACTGTTGCGAAGCGGGAAACTGGAGGACGCGGTAAGCTATATGGAAGATCTGGACGATATGGCGGAAAAAATGTCATTCCCCGTAAGCACCAATAACCCGGTAGTGGATATCCTGGCAGGAAACAAGCTGGGGATTGCCAAAAGCATGGGAATTGATGTGGACTGTTCCCTTCTCCTGCCGTATCCCTGCGGCCTTAGGGACATTGATATCTGCATTGTCCTGTCAAATGCTCTGGATAATGCGATTCAGGCATGTAAGAGTCTGGATGACGGCATCGAAAAGCAGATCCATGTGTCCGGGCGTGTCCAGGGTGATTTTCTTATGCTGGAGACCCGAAACAGCTTCTGTGGGAAGAGCGTGTTCAAAAAGGGGACAGGTTTGTCAAATATAAAAAAGGTAGCTGAAAAATATGACGGCGCTATGAGCATAGAGACACAGGAGAATGTATGCATCCTCCATGTGCTGCTGGTCATTCCACAACATCCGGATGACAGCTCACAACAAATGGGTTAACACGCCGCTCCCCTCATCCGAAAAAAGAAACAGAAGCCGTCTGTGTTTTTAAGAAAAAGAAAGGGAAGAGAGGAAAAGAAGAGTTATGACAGAATCTGTTGAAAAATTTATTCCGATTTTTGCAGGATTGATTCTTATACTGCGTGGCCTGCTTTGGATTGCTGACGGAAAGAACGGAAACAGGAGAAGCTTTTTTTGGGGTATGGCTGCCATTGTGATAGGAATCATTATGTTTATAACCGTGTTTTTTCAATATCTATGAAAGAGCAGACGGTTCGTTTTCATAAGGTTGAGATCAGGAGGAATATGACATGGACTTATGGGAAAAATTCGGGATGAGCGAAGGGATTGCCGGACTGTGGCAGGAACTGGGCATCAGCGCGGGAACGGCAGTTGTTGTTTTGGTCGCGCTGTATTTTGTAATCAAATGGGCGGTCAAAAACGGAATCATGGAAGCCTGCAAAAAGATAGAAGAAAAGAAAGCGCAGGATAAATTAAAGGCAGAAATCAGTGAAGCAGAGCCGGGAAGTGCCCAGGAGAAAAACTGAAGAATATAAAAAGGCGGAAAATCAGAATTTTCAGGGTAGATACTATGAAAAAATTTGAAAAAAAGAAGCCGGTATTAAGCTGCGTAATCCTGTTTGCGATATGTGGAGCAGCCAGGATAATAGAATATTTTGTGATAAAGACGGATGAAACAATCTTTGCGGAAAATTTTCTGCACAAGGCTTTTGGAATTGCTGTTTTGGCGATTGTCCTTCATTCTCGTGGCAATACCTGGAAAAGTATTGGATTTGTAAAGGGTAAAATGGTATCTGATATTCTGAAAGGCTTTCTGTCAGGAGGCAGCTGCTTCCTTGTAGCCTGGTTCATGGAATGCCTGATGCTTTACCAAACCAATCAGAATGTATCGTTAGACTTTTATATAAGTGGATTTACGCTAAATGGAGAAGCGATAAGGCATGACGGTTTTCTTTTCCTGCTTTTATGTATTGTACTGAATCTCATAAATGTATGGATGGAGGAAGGCGTGTTTCGCGGCTTATTTATGAAAATCCTTGCTGAAAAGCTATCCTTTATCCGTGCCGTGCTTCTTATCGCTTTTTTATTTGGAATCTGGCATTGGGTTATGCCGCTTCGAGATTATGCGCAGGGGAATATATCGCTTGCAGGTTTCCTGATCATGGGTATTGGTTATCTTATATTGGCCGGGATTATGAGTGTAAAATGGTCGCTCCTGTATAAAATGACAGGGGCATTGTGGATGGGACTTGGCGATCACTTGTTTAATAATGTTATCGTAACGAATCTGCTGCATGTGATTTCAAATGGTGAAGCCGACCGTATGCAGCTTATACGAATTATGATTGGTCAAATGCTGTCATTTTCTATTATCATGATATGCTATAGGAAAATATTGAAGACTGAAAAATATTCTAAAAGATGTAATACACATGAAGATGATGCAATGGAGTATTCGAGATTGAAAAAAGAGCTTGCGAATCAGTATCCAAACGACAGAGTGGCATATACAAATGGCAAGCATGATTTTATTGTGAATATTCTCAAGAAGGCAGAGGAATGGACTCGTTGAATCGGATAAACATACGCATGCTTATATCGCCATTTATTGCAGGTGCTGCTTTAGGAATCACTGCGAAATTTGCGGACGGGCGTGAGATTCTATACTATTTCCCAATACTTGCCGATATCATGGGGCGGTTCGGCATATGGGTCTGGACAGCGGCGCTGATAGCGATTCGTTCCAGGACACCTTTACTTGCAGCGGCCCGTTCCCCTGCGTTTTTTGCCGGAATGCTGATTGCATATTATGGATATACGGTTCTGTTTTTGGGATTTTTTCCGAAATCGCAGATGATTTTGTGGGGGACGGTCGCTATGGTCACTCCGTTTTGCGGTTTCCTGATATGGCATGTACATAAAAAGAGGCATTACGCCAATTGGATTGCTTCACTGCCTTTTGCTCTGCTTTTTACGGAATGGTATTTAACGGTTTTTGCGGAATGGTATATTACGGTGGACGGTAAGCTGTTATTATTGATTGTCTATATAGGCATGACATTTTCACTATTGGCGGCGATTCCGGCGAAAAAAAGATTATTTGGGCTGCTTTATGGAGTATTCCTGTCAATGCTGTTAATCTGGCTGGTACAGGCAGGTATCATTGTGAACCTATATGAGCAAATGCTGAATGTATAGTTTTTGTTTCAAATATAAGAAGGAGAATTTTATATGAATGATTTAAAGAAACTGCTGATCGTTATAACGGGTATCATATTGGTGGGAATTGCATGTGTTTGGGGCTGGCCCAAAAGTAAACCTGCTGAGCAAATGATTATTAAATGCCTAAACGAAGCGGTATCCCATTATACGGATATGAATATAAAAGACGATGGGGTATATTCTCTTAAAGTCTCTGATACGCAAATGCTGGTAACGACATATATGCCTGAATATATGATCTATGGGGTTTCTATAGATGAGTATACTGTCCCGCCAGGTCAAATAGATGAAACATTAACAACGGAAAAGGAACAGGATCTGCCAATCTGTAATTATGCCAATGTGTTGCTTTATGATGAAAAAGCAGACAGATTTTATAATGTGAAATTCAAGGAAAAAGGCAGTCCGGTTATCCCGGATTTTACAGAAGCGAAAGAATTGGCTTATGAACTTGAACTGCCAGACATTGATGCAGTAGAACAGATCTCTCTCAAAAAGAATTCTGATAGTCCAATCGTGATAAACGGCAAAGATGATGTGGAAAAAATAATGGGTATTTTGAAAGGGATAAAACCTACTACAAAAAGCGGTGAAATAGGTACGCCCGTCCGTGTGGAAAACATTATTAGCGCAGACTTTATCGGGAATGGAGATGTGATATGCAGGTTATTCTTCTATGAAGATGAGGGGGAATATTTTATCGAGCAGACGGGCAACGGCGTATACACGTTTTCCAAAGAAGCCTATGATCTGATAGATCACTATGTTCCATATGTCAATTACGAACCGCAAGAGGCGAAGTGAAGGAAGAAAAGAGAATGCGGCCGGAAAACATCTGCATCGCCACCCCCTGCCTGCCGCTCCCCGTTTCCCGGTCCCGACGCCTCCTCAGGCCCTCCCGCTTCGAAAGGATTTCCAAATAGCGTTTTTCCATTTTATGGTTGACCTGCCGGGTTTTATGGGGTATATTTAGGTAGACTGGCATGCGCCCTTTTCCGGCCATGCCACCAGGGAGGAAAACCTATGCGCGTAATAGCAGGGGAGGCGAGGAGCCTTCCGTTAAAGACCCCCACCGGTCCGGACACCCGGCCCACCACGGACCGCATCAAAGAGACCTTATTCAATATCCTGCAGACGAGGATTCCCTGCGGGGTATTTCTTGACCTGTGCAGCGGAAGCGGCTCCATCGGCATCGAAGCGATAAGCCGCGGCGCGCGGAAAGCATATTTTGTGGAAAACGGCAAAGACGCGGCAAAGTGCATCACGGACAATCTGCACTTTACGAAGTTTGAGGACCGCGGCGTTTTGTTAAAGCAGGACGTGGTGAGCGCCCTCTATTCCATCCACGAAAAGCATGCGGACATCATTTTCATGGATCCGCCCTATCAGGCCGGGCTGGAAAGACCGGTGCTTTCGGCGCTTTCGGACGCCGCCTATGTGGACGGGGAGACGCTCGTCATCATAGAGGCGGAGCGGAACGCGGATTTTTCATGGGTTTTTGAGTGCGGTTTTTCGGTGACGAGGGAGAAGGTTTATAAAACGAACAAGCATGTATTTTTAGTGAAGGACAATTGATATGAAAGCAGCAATTTATCCTGGTAGCTTTGACCCGGTAACCTACGGGCATCTCGATGTCATCCACCGTGCGGCGTCTATTTTTGACGAATTGACGGTGAGTGTGCTGAACAATGTCATGAAAACTCCATTGTTTTCTGTGGAGGAACGTGTTAAAATACTGATGGAGGCGACGGCAGAGCTTCCGAATGTAAAGGTGGAAGCATTCAGCGGGCTTCTGATCGATTATGCGGCGAAGAAGGACATCCATGTGGCGATCCGGGGGCTGCGCGCCATCACGGATTTTGAGTATGAGCTGCAGATCGCCCAGACGAACAAGCTTTTGTCCAAAGGGAAGCTGGATACGATGTTTCTGACCACCAGTCTGGAATATGCGTATTTGAGCTCCACCAGTGTGAAGGAAATCGCCAGCTTTAACGGGGATATTTCTCAATGCGTGCCGCCTTTTGTGGCGAAGCTCATCTATGAGAAATACGGCCATCGCAAATAACGGGTTATGATGCAGACAATTGAAGCAGAAATGGGGAAAGAATGAACAGCAGAATTGAACAATTGATTGATGAAATAGAAGATTACGTTGAAAGCTGCAAATTTCAGCCGTTTTCCAATGAAAAGATCATCGTGAACAAGGATGAGCTTCTCGAGCTTTTGAAAGAGCTGCGGATGAAGACGCCGGAGGAAATCAAACGGTATCAGAAGATCATCAGCAATAAGGAAGCGATCTTAAACGATGCCCGGGCGAAGGCGGAATCCCTGATCAATGAAGCGACCGAGCATACAACGGATCTGATCAATGAGCATGAGATCATGCGGCAGGCGTATGACCAGGCCAATGAGGTGGTCCGGCTCGCCACGGTGCAGGCGCAGGAAATCGTGGACAAAGCGACGATGGAAGCCAATTCCATCCGGGACTCCGTCATGGAGTATACGGATCAGATGATGGAGCATATTGAAAACATTCTGGAGCACGGCATTGAAGTTGCCAATGCCCATTATGGGAATTTTGTGAAGGACTTAAACGAGCTAAACAGCGTGGTATCCGCCAACCGTGCGGAGTTCCAGGCGCAGAACGCCACCCTCGATGAGGACGAGCTGTCCGCCCTGCAGGCATCCGGACAGGATCTGGATATGATGTGACCGGCGTCTTTGACAAACGGTTTCTTGTCCAAAGCAGAGCCGGGAAGCGAAAATTGAGAAAGCATGATGAATGATAAGCGCAGCCGTCTGGCGAATAGCCGGACCGGCTGCGCTTATTTTATGTCCACAGAAAACCGGCATGTGTCAATGCTGCGCGCCCCGTGGATAATACGCTCCCGGTCAGAATATCTGTACGGACGCATAAAATGCGGCTGTGAGCATGGTCTGTATCACCTTATGGAATACATATTCGTTGAAAGAAAGGTCCGTATGTTTGATACAGCTAAAGGTCTGAGCGATGCAGGAAAGTCCGCCGAAGGGGAGCAGGGTGAAAGCCCATTTCGCGTCCTTGAAAGAGAGCCGGGAAAGACCGCTGGTGATTTCAAAAAGAGGACCGAATAAAACCACAAGCGCAGGCGTATTCCGGAACACGATCCGGGGCAGGAGCGTCAAGAGGTTACAGAAAATCATATAGCCTCCCAGCACGGTGATGGCGTCCAGCCCGGAGAGGATGGATGCGTGCAGCTCATTGAAAAGCGCCGGAAGCGTCAGGGGACAGGGCTTTTGATGTGCGGTAAGGCTTCCGGGAGCGGGAATATCACGAAAAAGCGTATTGCGCAGAATCAGCCCGTACAGAAAAGGAAGCAGATACATGCCTGCAAGAACATACAGCGGCCTTTGGACGGGAAAAAGCTTCAGCACGTAGCCTGTAAAATAGATCGGTCCGATGTTGTTGCAAAAGGCGAGCAGCAAGGTCGCCTCCCGGCGGGAAATTCTGCCCTTTTCATAGCTTTGGGCGCAGACCCGCGCGCCCATGGGAAAGCCGCATAAAAAGCCGATGATGATGCAGTAGAGGCAGGAATCGGACAGGCGAAACAGCGGGCGCAAAACAGGAGAAAAGAGCGCGGCAAAGCTGTCCGACAGTCCGGTACCGATCAGGATGCCGGAGAGGATCATGAAGGGAAGCAGGGCGGGAATCATTTTGGTAAACCACAGATTCAGGCCCTCCAGCGCCAGCTGCGCGGATAGGCTTCCGTATAAAAGCATGCACAGGGTCATAATCACGAAAAAAAGCAATGCCAGATTTTTCACCCCAAACCACTTTTTTATGATATTTTTTTGCATTCGTTCTACCAATTCAGCCGGAAATATAGTATACTAAAATGTATGCTTTTGATTTGTGATTATGCAGCGTGAAAGCGGTTTGCATGTAACAGTCTGGACGGGGGCGGACGGTTACGTTTGAATCGCCTGAAGAAAAATCCCGGACGGAGGGCATCCATTGATCAGACTGGACAGATTTTTGTGTGAAGCGGGCGCGGGAACGCGCAGCGATGTAAAGAAGCTGATAAAGGGCGGACGCGTGACGGTAAACGGCGCTGTTGTGAAAAACGCGGACGAAAAGGTTGGGGAAAGCGCTGTCATCTGCCTGGATGGCAAAGCGCTGTCATTGACCGGGCTGGTCTATTATCTGCTGCATAAGCCGGCGGGGGTTGTGACCGCCACGAGGGACGCCCATGAGAAAACAGTGCTGGATTTGATGAAGGAAGCGCCGGGAAAGGATTTGTTTCCGGTGGGCAGGCTGGACAAGGATACGGAGGGGCTGCTGCTTATAACAAACGACGGAGATCTCGCCCATCGCCTGCTTTCGCCCAAAAAGCATGTGGACAAGACCTATCTGGTACGGACCAGGCGCCCCGTGACGGCCCAAATGTGCAGACAGCTTGCGGAAGGGGTGGACATCGGGGACGAAAAGCCCACATTGCCCGCCAAAGTAAAACCTGTGCCCGGTTCTTTGGAGGAATTGCTTTTGACGATACAGGAGGGGCGGTTTCATCAGGTGAAACGGATGCTCATGGCGGTGGAAAACGAGGTGGTCTATTTAAAACGCCTCTCCATGGGACCGCTTTGGCTGGAGGATTCGTTGAAAAAGGGCTGTTTTCGACCGTTGACAGAGGAAGAAAAGAAAAAGCTTGGCATTTCGGATACCCCTGCTGCAGGGCGATGCTGACAATAGCTCTGCATCGGACAAAACGCGATTTATGATGAGGATAACATTTTGGCAAATGACTTTTTACCGATTACGGCAAAGGAAATGAGAGAACGGGGCTGGGAGCAGCCGGATTTTGTATACGTCAGCGGAGACGCCTATGTGGATCATCCGTCCTTCGGGACCGCCATCATCAGCAGAGTGCTGGAAAGCCGCGGATATAAGGTGTGCATCCTTCCCCAGCCGGACTGGAAACGGGAGGAGAGCGTCCGGGTATTCGGACGGCCGCGCCTGGGGTTTCTGGTTTCCGCGGGAAATATGGATTCCATGGTTAACCATTATTTTGTATCCAAAAAGCGGCGGACCCAGGACGCCTACACCCCCGGCGGCATAGCGGGAAAGCGTCCGGATTACGCGGCTGTGGTCTATTCTAAACTGATCCGGAAAAGCTATCCGGATGTGCCGGTGATCCTGGGCGGCATCGAGGCGAGCCTGCGGCGGATGGCGCACTATGACTACTGGAGCGATTCTTTTTTGCAGTCCATTCTGGCAGACAGCCGGGCGGATCTGATTTCCTACGGCATGGGAGAAAAATCCATCGTGGAAATCGCGGAGGCTCTGGACGCGGGAATCGCCGTAAAGGACATCACCTTTGTGCCCGGAACGGTTTACCGCACGGAGGACATAAGCGGCATTTACGACGGAGAAATGCTTCCCGCATACCAGGATATGAAAAGGGAACCGGCGCTGTATGCCAAAAGCTTTTGGACCCAATACATCAATACCGATCCCTGCAACGGCAGGGTGCTGATCGAGCCCTATCCGGACGGCAGCTATGTGGTACAAAACCCGCCCCAGCCGCCGCTGACGGTTGCAGAGATGGACGCTGTATATGCCCTGCCTTACATGCGGACAGCGCATCCCTCCTACGAAGCGCAGGGCGGCGTGCCCGCCACACAGGAAATCCGGTTCTCCCTGGTCAGCAACCGGGGATGCTTTGGCGGATGCAGCTTTTGCGCGCTCACCTTCCATCAGGGACGCACGGTGCAGGTGCGCAGCCACGAAAGTATTTTGCAGGAGGCCCAAACGCTCATAGAGGAACCGGACTTTAAGGGCTACATCCACGATGTGGGCGGTCCCACCGCCAATTTCCGCCAGCCCTCCTGCCAAAAGCAGCTTAAGGTGGGCGTATGCAAAAACCGGCAGTGTCTGTTTCCGAAGCCCTGTCCCAATCTGAAAGCGGACCACAGCGACTATCTGGCGCTTTTACGGAAGCTGCGCGCCCTGCCCGGCGTGAAAAAGGTGTTCATCCGTTCCGGCATCCGGTTTGACTATCTGCTGGCGGACGGGAATGACGCTTTTTTCCGGGAAATGGTGGAGCATCATGTCAGCGGTCAGCTTAAGGTGGCGCCGGAGCATATCAGCGACGCCGTCCTGCATTATATGGGAAAGCCGCGGAATGCGGTCTATGAGAAATTCTGCAAAGCCTACGCAAAGCACAATGAGGCGCTGGGCAAAAAGCAGTTTCTCGTGCCATACCTGATGTCCTCCCACCCCGGCTCCACCTTAAAGGAGGCGGTGGAGCTGGCGGAGTATTTGCGGGATAAGCGCCTGCGGCCGGAGCAGGTGCAGGATTTTTATCCCACGCCCTCCACGCTGTCCACGGTAATGTACTATACGGGAATTGATCCCCGGGACGGTTCGCCCGTGTATATATGCAAAAATCCCCATGAAAAGGCGATGCAGCGGGCGCTGATCCAGTATCGCCTGCCACAGAATTATGAGCTGGTCCACGAAGCGCTCTGCCGGGCAGGCAGACAGGATCTGATCGGCTTTGGGGAAAAATGCCTGATCCGTCCCCGGAAGGGCGAAGCCTTCCGCCAGGGCGCAGAGCTTAGGCAGGAAAAACACGGGAAAGCGAAGGATAAAGCGCCGCAAAAGGCGAAAACCGGAAAGAAAAAAACAATCCGCAACATCCATCCAAAGAAGGGAAGGTGACGCATATGAACATAATCGTCATTACGGGAGCGTCCTCCGGCATGGGCAGGGAATTCGCCCTGCAGCTGGACAGAGGGCTTTTGGCAATCGATGAATTCTGGCTGGTGGCACGCCGGGCGGAGCGGATGAAGGAGCTGGCCGCCATCATGCGCCACCGCGTCAAAATTCTGCCGCTGGATTTGTCCTTTGAATCGGATCTGGTCTTATTTAAGGAAATGCTGGCGGAGGAAAAGCCTGCGGTCCGGATGCTCATAAACTGTGCCGGATATGGCATGATCGGGGATTTTTCGGACATTCCGATCGAAAAGCAGGCGGGAGAGGTGGACGTCAACTGCCGGGCGCTCATCTGGACGACCCATGCCTGTCTTGCCTATATGCGAAAAAACAGCCGCATCATCCAGCTTTCCAGCAGCGCGGCATTTCTGCCACAGCCAGGCTTTAGCGTTTATGCGGCGACCAAGGCTTTCGTGCAGAGCTTTTCCATGGCGCTTGGCAAAGAGCTTTCGGACAGGGAAATCTACGTGACGGCGGTGTGCCCGGGACCTGTGCGGACGGAGTTTTTTGATATCGCGGAAGGCTACGGAGATACCCTTGCCATCAAAAAATATACGATGGTGGAAGCGGACAGGGTGGTGCGCGATGCCCTAAAGGCGAGCGGCAAAAAGCGCGCCATGTCGGTCTGCAGTCTGCCGATTCAGGCATTTGCGGCAATCAGCCGCCTGCTTCCTCACAGGCTGTTGATTGACCTGACCTGGCGGATGAAACGTAACGGTTCAGACAGGTCTACGCGCAGTTGGGAATTGTCGGAGCGGTTACGATGAAAAAGGAAGGAAAAGGAAAATGAAAGTGGGAAAGCTGCAAAAGGGAGAAAAGGGCTATCTGGCCCGGCAGAGAAAAAACACGATATTCCGCACGGTCATGCTGTTCGCATTATCTTTAGCGATCTTTCTGACCGGATATTTTTCTACGGGAGGCAAAGAAAATCTGCTGACCATCGTCGCGGTGCTGGGATGCCTCCCGGCGAGCCGCAGCGCGGTGAACATGATCATGCTGATGCGCTTCCATGGCATATCGGAAAAGGATTTTTCGGAAATCGATCCGCATACCGGAAGCTGTATGTCCCTTTGCGATCTGGTTTTTACAAGCTATGAAAAAAATTATGAAATTCATCATATGGCGTTTAAGGGAAACACACTGATCGGCTACACGGCGAAGGCGGACTGCGACGCCGCAAAATGCGCAAAGCATCTGCATGAGCTCTGTGCGCAAAACAGGCTTAAAGAGGTAGAAATCCGGATTTTTAAGGAGCTGCCCAAATATATCAACCGGTTGGACCAGATGCAGGAATTTCCCGATTATGAAGTGGAAGAGGAAGGGCAGACGCCCGTTCCCAAAGCGGCGCTCGTCTGTGCGCTGCTGCAGGCGGTTTCCCTGTGAAAGAGGCATAGAATGCGCAGAATCACGATCGGTCCCGACGAAGCGGGGCAGCGGTTTGACAAATTTTTGCATAAATATATGAGGGAAGCGCCGGCAGGTTTTTTTTATAAAATGATGCGTAAAAAAAACATCACCTTAAACGGCGTAAAATGCGGCGGCGGCGAAAGGCTGGCGGCGGGGGACGAGGTATGCTTTTTTCTGGCGGAGGAAACGCTGGAAAAGTTTGGCGCGTCCGCGCAGCCTGCCCTGGACACGTCGGAATACGAACAGGCCTTTGAGCGTTTTGGCAGGCTGCAGGTTCTGTATGAGGACGGACATATTCTGGCGGTCAATAAGCCGGCAGGGATGCTTTCCCAGAAGGCGGCGCACTCCGATCTTTCTTTGAACGAATGGCTGATTGGATATTTGCTGGAAACCGGACAGACTGACCCAAAAAGGCTCGCCACCTTCCGGCCGTCCGTCTGCAACCGCCTGGACCGCAACACCAGCGGCATTGTGCTGTGCGGCAAGAGCCTGGAGGGCACACAGCTTCTGGCGGAGCAAATCCGCAGCCGCAGCATCCGGAAATATTACCGTCTTATGGTGAAGGGGGCTCTTGTAGGGGAGCGGGAATTTATTGGCTGGCTGAAAAAGGATGCCCGGACAAACCGGGCCAAAATCGGGGACAGTCCGGCAGAGGGTGCGGTGCAGATCAAAACCGGCGTCCGGCCGCTCATGCAGGGCAGGCTCCCCGGCGGCATCGCTTTTACCTGCGCAGAGGCAGAGCTTTTCACCGGAAAGACCCACCAGATCCGCGCCCAGCTTTCCCATGCCGGATATCCGCTTTTGGGGGATGAAAAATACGGGGATGCCCGGACGAACGCGGTCTGCAAAGGGCTGGGGGTGAAAGCCCAGCTGCTACATGCCTGCCGGGTGGAATTTCCCGACTGCATGCCGGAAGCCTTTTTGCCGCTTTCGGGAAAGGTGCTGACAGCGAAGGAGCCCGCGATATTTGATACCCTGCGCGGATTTTTGAAAGAGGAATTGGATTGAAATGGCAACCTGGAATTCAAGAGGTCTGCGCGGCTCCACGCTGGAGGACCTGATCAACCGGACAAATGAAAAATATCTGGAGAGCAATCTTGCCCTGATCCAGAAAATTCCTACGCCGATCACACCGATCAAGATCGACAAGGAGCACCGTCACATCACCCTCGCCTATTTTGACCAGAAGAGTACGGTGGATTATATCGGGGTCGTACAGGGCATTCCGGTCTGCTTTGACGCCAAGGAATGCGCCCAGGATACCTTCGCTCTGCAGAACATCCATGCCCATCAGGTGGCGTTTATGGGAAATTTTGAGAAACAGCAGGGAATTTCTTTTTTTCTGATTTATTACACCCACCGGGATGAATTTTATTATCTTCCCTATGAGCATTTGAAGTATTTCTGGGACCGGGCGCAGGAGGGCGGGCGCAAGAGCTTCCGGTATGACGAGCTCAATCCGGAATATTTTCTGCCCAAAAAGCATGGCATCATGGTGCCGTACCTGGACATGATCCAGAAGGACCTGTCGGACAGGCCGGAATAAAATAATGAGAGGAATCAAAAATGAAGCATTCAATTGAAGGAAGTCTGACTACATTATGTTATCTGGAGCAGGATGGTAAATGGCTGATGATGCATCGGGTGAAAAAGAAAAACGATGTGAACAAGGATAAATGGATCGGCGTGGGCGGACACGCGGAGGCCTATGAAAGCCCGGAGGACTGCCTGCTGCGGGAAGTGTATGAGGAAACCGGTCTTACCCTGACGGATTATCGATTCCGTGGGCTTGTGACCTTTGCCCTGCTGGGGCAGGAGACCCAGTACATGTGCCTGTATACGGCGACCGGCTGGGAAGGGGAGCTGACAAACGACTGCCGGGAGGGCGTGCTGGAATGGGTGGAGAAAGAAGCCGTGAATGACCTGGAGCTGTGGGTCGGGGACAAGGTTTTCTTTCAGCTGCTGGCGCAGGAGCATCCGTTCTTTTCCCTGAAGCTGGTTTATGACGGGGATGCGTTGTTGGAATGCGTACTGGACGGAAGGGCACTCGACTGGAAAAACTTTCTTTTACCATAGGTCAGATGCGAAAATGCGGGATTTACAATTGACAGGCGCAGAATAATCCGCTATACTGTTATGAGTTTTACGAAGTAGCATGGCAGCGCACTAAAGTGCCAGTGCCGCAGGCAGCGCACAACAGGGAGGCAAAGCAATATGAGAAAATCACTGCTGCACACGCCGGAGGGCGTGCGCGATATTTATGGAAGAGAATATGCATATAAGCTCTGGATTGAGCAGCGGCTCCACGACACGATCCATCTGTACGGCTATGAGGATATCCAGACGCCGACCTTTGAATTTTTTGACGTATACAGCAGGGAGATTGGCACCAAGCCGTCCAATCAGCTGTATAAGTTTTTTGATAAGGAGGGAAATACGTTATCCCTGCGGCCGGATTTTACGCCCTCCTGTGCCCGGTGTGCGGCGAAATATTTCATGGATGAAACGAAGCCGATCCGGCTGACCTATTGCGGGAACACCTTCACAAACGCTTCGGAGCTGCAGGGCAAGCTAAAGGAAGTCACCCAGCTGGGCGCGGAGCTGATGATGGACGCTTCCGTGGAGGCGGATGCGGAAATGCTGAGCATGGTCATTGAGGCGATGAAAAGCTGCGGATTTACGGATTTTCAGATCACGGTGGGCGAGGTGGAATATTTTAAAGGAATCTGCGCCCAGGCGGGGCTTTCGGAGGAAGTGGAGCGCAGCCTGCGGGATTACATTTCCGCCAAGAATTATTTTGGCGCGCAGGAGCTGTTAGAGGAGCAGAAGGTCCGGCGGGATTATGCACGGGTGATCCTGCGCCTGGCGGACACTGTGCTGGGCGCAAACGCGCTGGCAGAGGCAAAACAGCTTGTCGGCAACGAAAGATCCCTGCTGGCTATCGAACGGCTGGAGAAGCTCTATGAGGTATTAAAAAAATATGGTACGGAAAAGTATGTCGCTTTCGATCTGGGACTTTTGAGCAAATATAATTATTACACAGGTGTGATTTTTAAAGGCTATACCTACGGCGTGGGGGATGCGGTGGTGACCGGCGGCAGATATGACAGGCTGCTGTCTTATTTTGGGAAACAGGCGCCCGCCATCGGATTCGTGTTTGTGGTGGACGATCTGATGGAGGCCCTGTCGAGGCAAAAGCGTCTGCCAAAGCTTTCGGAGGAAGGCGTGAAGCTGTATTACGAAAGGGATACCTTCGACGAAATGCTGCAGGAGGCGCAGAAGCTTCGCCGGGCGCGCACAAAGGTCACCCTTTTGCCCAAGGAGGAACTATGAATATGGAAGAAACAAAATATCTGACCTTCGCCCTGACCAAGGGGAGGCTTGCCGGACAAACCCTTTCCCTTCTGGAAGAGATCGGCATCACCTGTGAGGAAATGAAGGACAAGGCTTCCAGAAAGCTGGTGTTCGTCAACGAAGCGCTAAAGCTGAAATTTTTTCTGGCGAAGGGACCGGATGTGCCCACCTATGTGGAATATGGCGCGGCGGACATCGGCGTTGTGGGAAAGGATGAGCTTTTGGAGGAGGGACGCCGTCTTTACGAGGTGCTGGATCTGGGCTTTGGAAAATGCCGGATGTGCGTCTGCGGACCGGCAGAAGCGAAGGCGCTTCTTACGCACCATGAAATGATCCGGGTGGCGAGCAAATACCCGGTCATCGCCAAGGACTATTTTTACAATAAAAAGCATCAGACCGTGGATATCATCAAGCTAAACGGTTCTGTGGAATTAGGGCCCATCGTCGGGCTTTCGGATGTGATCGTGGATATCGTGGAGACAGGCTCCACCCTGCGGGAAAACGGGCTGGAGGTGCTGGAGGAAATCTGCCCTCTGTCCGCGCGCATGATCGTCAATCAGGTGAGCATGCAGATGGAGACGGAGCGGATCCGGGAGATTATTTTAAAATTGAGAAATCAGTTAGAGGCATAACTGTAGAGGGTGGAAGCTATCATGAAAATTGTCAGAATGAATGCAGAGAACAAGAGGAATCTGTTACAGGATTTATTAAAAAGAAGTCCCAACAATTACGGACAGTATGAGGATACGGTGGCAAAAATCGTCGCCGATGTCAGGCAAAACGGGGATGCTGCGCTGTTTTCCTATACAAAGCAGTTTGACCGCTGCGAAATTGCGCCGGACACGATCCGCGTAACGTATGAGGAAATTGAAGAAGCCTATGGGAAGGTGGATGGACGCCTGGTCGAGGTGATGAAAAGGAGCGCGGCAAACATCCGGGCATTTCACGAAAAACAGGTCCGAAACAGCTGGTTTTCCCCGAAGGAGGACGGCACGATTCTGGGGATGAAGCACACCCCCATCGCTTCAGCGGGTGTCTATGCGCCGGGAGGCAAGGCGGCATATCCTTCCAGCGTGCTGATGAACGTGATTCCCGCAAAGGTGGCGGGAGTGGAACGGATCATTCTGGCGACTCCGCCGGGAGCGGATGGCAAAATTACGCCGACCACGCTGGTCGCCGCGGATATCGCGGGCATTGACGAGGTATACAGGATGGGAGGCGCGCAGGCGATCGCCGCCATGGCCTTCGGCACACAGAGCGTCCCGAAGGTGGATAAGATCACGGGACCCGGCAATATTTTTGTGGCGCTGGCGAAAAAGGCGTGCTTCGGTTACGTGGGCATTGATTCCATCGCGGGACCCAGTGAAATTCTGGTGATCGCGGATGAAAGCGCCAATCCCCGCTATGTGGCGGCGGACCTGTTATCCCAGGCGGAGCATGACGAGCTGGCGAGCGCGATACTGATCACGGACAGCATGCCCCTCGCCGAGGCGGTTTCAAAACAGGTCGGACAGTTTGTCGAAGGACTTTCCCGTAAGGAGATCATCCAAAAATCCCTGGACAACTACGGGTATATTCTGCTGGTGGAGGATCTGGAGGAAGCGGCAGCGGTGGCCAATGACATCGCCTCCGAGCATCTGGAAATCCTGACGAGGGACCCTTTCGCGCTCATGACCAAAATCAAAAATGCGGGCGCGATCTTCCTGGGAGAATATTCCTCGGAGCCTTTGGGGGACTATTTTGCGGGACCCAATCATGTGCTGCCCACAAACGGCACGGCGCGGTTTTTCTCCCCCTTAAACGTGGATGATTTCATGAAAAAAACGAGCATCATTTCTTATTCAAGAGACGCTCTGGAGGCGATTCATGAGGATATTGAATGTTTTGCGGAAAATGAGGGCTTGACAGCGCACGCAAACTCGATTAAAGTGAGATTCGAGTGACCGCCCACAAAACGAAAGGAACTGGTACAAGAATATGGTGAACAATGCTTCCCTCACACAGCCGGGGACAGATTCTGTCATACAGTCAAGAACAGCTATGGTCACACGTAAAACCCGGGAAACCGATATCCATATGACGCTTTCGCTGGACGGAAGCGGAAAAGCCGAAATTCATACCGGAATCGGATTTCTGGATCATATGCTGGAGGGCTTTGCCAAGCATGGATTTTTTGATTTGACTGTATCAGTCAATGGCGACCTGCATGTGGACGGGCATCACACGGCAGAGGACTGCGGCATCGTGCTGGGACAGGCGATTGCCAGGGCGCTTGGAGATAAGAAAGGGATTTGCCGTTATGGGCATTTTCTGCTTCCCATGGATGAGACGCTGGTCGCCTGCGCGGTGGATCTGTGCGGAAGGCCGTATCTGAACTACAATTATGAATTTACAGTGCCGATGCTGGGAGAGCTGGATACTCAGCTGATCCGGGAATTTTTCTACGCGGTATCCTACAGCGCGGGCATGAATCTGCATATCAAGGTGCTGGACGGCATGAACGCGCATCACATAGCGGAAGCGATGTTCAAGGCATTCGCCAGAGCGCTGGATATGGCGGTCCAAAGGGATGACCGGGTGGAGGGCGTGCCGTCCACAAAGGGAGCGCTTTAAAAGGCCGCTGTAATATTATCAATGCCGAAATGGGAAAGGAATATGGAAAGCAATGGATTATAAACGATTTATCCCCTGCATTTATCTGCATCAGGGGAAAGCGGTTTCCGGTCTGAAAAACAGCCGTGCAGTGAGCGATGATCCGGTCGCTCTGGCGGAAAGCTATGTGGCGGAAAAGTGTGACGGCATTTATCTGCATGATATGTCCGCCAATGATCAGGAGCATGAAGCGGCACTGGATCTCATCCGGGAAATCTGCACTGCGGCGGCGGTCCCGGTGATCGGCTCCGGCAATATTCATCGGATGGAGGATGTGAAAAAGCTTCTGTATGCGGGCTGCAGACAGGTGATGCTGGACTTTACGGAAACGGAGCAGGCGGCGCTTTTGCAGGAGGTTTCCATGAAATTCGGCAGGGAAAAGCTGATCGCCGGTGTGGAGCATCCGGCACAGCTGAAAGAATATGGAGAGCTGATCGCCACCCATGCCTGTGAGGTTTTCCTGTTCCGGGGCGCTGGCACGCGGGAAGCGGCGCAGATTTCTCCGGTTCCTGTGCTTCCCTTTTTGCCGGCGGTATCTCTGGAAAAAATCATGGATGAGCTTTCCTGGGATAATGTGAGCGGCATCGCCGGCGATGTGGTCACGGAAAATGTGAAAAATATCGGCGCGCTTAAAAATCTCTGCCGGGAAAATCAGATTCCGGTGGCGCAGGATAGCGCCGTATACCGCTGGGAAGAGCTTACGAAGAATTCAGACGGACTCATTCCCGTGGTGGTGCAGGATGTGAAATCCGACGCTGTGCTGATGGTCGCTTACATGAATGAGGAGGCCTATGAACAGACGATCCGGACGGGACGCATGACCTATTACAGCAGAAGCCGCAGACAGCTTTGGCTTAAGGGAGAAACCAGCGGACATTTCCAGTACGTTCATTCCCTGACAGCGGACTGCGATCTGGATACGCTTCTGGCGAAGGTGACCCAGGTGGGAGCGGCGTGCCATACAGGCTCTTACAGCTGCTTTTTCAATCCGGTGATGCACCGCAGCGAAACGGCCGAAACGCACAATCCACTGAAGGTGTTTGAAGAGGTGTTCGCCGTCATTGAGGACAGAAAGGCGCATCCTAAGGAAGGGTCATATACGAACTATCTGTTCGACAAGGGCATTGACAAGATTCTGAAAAAGTTAGGGGAGGAAGCGACGGAAATTGTCATCGCCGCCAAGAATCCCAATCCCAACGAGATAAAATACGAAATTTCCGATTTCCTCTATCACATGATGGTATTGATGGCGGAAAAGGGTATCACCTGGGAGGAAATCACGACAGAGCTGGCAAAGCGGTAAAAGGAATGGATGATAGACAGTTAAGCGAAGAAGAGAAGTATCTGTTACGGCGCGCAAAGCGCCGCGAACAGATGAAGCAGGAAAAGCGGCGGCAGGAGCTTTTGCGCCGGCGAATGAAATTATGGTGTAAGCTGGCAGCGGTTTTGATTGGTATCATAGCCGTTGCCGTTTTTGGCGTTTCCATGTGGAATAAAAAGGGCGGGAGCGTGGACGGCGGTCTTTTTTCCCTCGTACATCGTAAGGAGCCAGATACTGGCCTGCAGCATCCGGCGAATTCTGATTTTCCGGATGAAACCGACCGGCAGGAATCGCTGTTGGATGAAGAAACAGCGGATGGCGCCGGACAGGACCCGGACGCTTTTGGCATTGACGAATCTTATCCGGAGGGAGAGACAAACTCTGCCGGAAGTCCGGACGCTGCCGGCTCGGATATGCCCTTCTTTCAGGGCTATGCGGCGAAAATGGACGCTACCACTCCATATCTGGCAAATGAAGAGGTCAAGAGCAGCTATGCGATCCTTGTGGATCTGGATACCGGAGAGGTAGTGGCGCAAAAGGATGCAAAAACTGTCATCAATCCGGCATCCATGACGAAGATTCTGACGCTTTTGGTGGCAGCAGAGCATCTTACCGATCTGGACGAGCCCTTTACCATGACGATTGACATTACGGACTACGCCTATGTGAACGATTGCAGCGCGGCGGGGTTTGCAAAAGATGAAACCATCACGGTCAGAGATCTGATGTACGGCACCATCCTGCCTTCCGGCGGGGAAGCGGCGGCGGCTCTCGCCATCGCGACGGCGGGCTCCCTGGATGCCTTTACGGATATGATGAATGAAAAGCTGGCAGAACTGGGGCTGTCCTCTACAGCGCATTTTACCAACTGCATCGGTCTTTATGACGAAGACCATCACTGCACGGCATATGATATGGCGATGATTTTAAAAGCGGCGGTGGAAAATGAGCTCTGCCGTACCGTGCTGTCCGCCCATACCTTTACGACCATGGAGACGGAAGCGCATCCGGAGGGCATCAATTTGTCCAACCTGTTTTTGCGTCGGATAGAGGATAAGGATACGCATGGCGAGGTGGTTTGTGCCAAAACGGGCTTCGTCAACGAATCCGGTAACTGTGGCGCAAGCTACGCGGTTTCCAATGATGGAAAGCATTATATCTGTGTGACGGCAGATGCCTTTAGCTCCTGGCGGTGCATTTATGACCACGTGGCGATTTACCAGCAGTATACGAAGTAAAAACCGGAAAGGAAACGCGATGAACCTCAAAGAGAAATTGAAAAATGATGCCTTTTACAGCAAAATATGGAAGCTGGTGCTGCCGATCATCATCCAGAATCTGTTGAGCGCGGCGGTCAGCTCCGCGGACGTGGTGATGCTCAATTATGTGGGGCAGTCCTCCATTTCCGCCGTGTCGCTGGCGTCCCAGTATGCCAGCGTGCTTTTCATGGTATTTTACGGGCTGGGCACCGGTGCGACGATTCTGTGCGCCCAGTATTATGGAAAGGGGGATATGCGGGCAATTCAGGTGGTCGAGGGCATCGCCCTGCGTTTTTCCATGCTGATCTCCCTGGCCTTTGCGGCTCTTGCTGTTTTCATTCCGGAGGGGATGATGCGCATTTTTACCAATGATCAGGAGCTGATCACAATCGGCGCTTCCTATCTGCGGTTCATGAGCGTCAGCTATTTATGCTGGGGCATCACGGAGGTATATCTGGCGGTGCTGCGCAGCGTCGGGCGGGTGGTGGTCAGCACGGTGATGAATGTGCTCGCCTTTTCCCTGAATGTCTTTTTGAATGCGGTGTTCATTTTCGGGCTGTTCGGCGCGCCGAGGCTTGGGGCCATGGGCGTCGCCATCGCGACTTCTTTGTCTAGGCTCATTGAGCTTGCCGCCTGCTTTTTCGTATCCTGCTACAGCAGGGATATCAAGCTGAGCTTTCGCTATCTGTTTGTAAAAAACAAGGTGCTGTTTTCCGATTTCGTGCGCCTTTCCCTTCCGGCGCTGGGAAATGATATCGTCTGGAGCGTGGGCTTTTCCATGTACTCTGTCATCATGGGGCATATGGGAACGGACGCGGTGGCTGCCAATTCCCTCGTGGTGGTGGTGCGCAATTTCGGCACGATTCTGTGCTTTGGTATGGCGAGCGCAGGCGGCATCCTGCTGGGCAATATCATCGGAGAAAACAGCCTGGAAAAGGCGCAGGAGGGCGCCAGAAAGCTGATGAAGCTTACTGTCATCACAGGCGCCCTGGGCGGGCTGATCATTCTGGCGATCACCCCCTTTGTGCTAAAGCACGCGGCGTTGACCGATCAGGCGATGCATTACTTAAAATATATGCTTTTGATTAACACCTATTATGTGATGGGCGCCGCCGTAAACACGACCCTGATCGCCGGTGTGTTCCGGGCAGGCGGGGACAGCAGGTTCGGATTTTTCTGTGATGTGTTCGATATGTGGTGCTATGCGGTGCCGTTAGGCTTCATTGCGGCCTTTGTCCTGCGCCTGCCCGTCATGTGGGTCTATTTTCTTCTGTGTACCGACGAATTTGCCAAATGGCCCTGGGTTTTAAAGCACTACAAAAGCGGAAAATGGCTGCATAATATCACCCGGGAAAATCTTTTTTCCGAAAAAATGGAAGACGTTACAAACAAAAATTAGGATTGCAAAAAATGTCATGCTGGTGTATGATAAAAAGGACATAATTCGAGCAGAAAGGAACGTGTGTACATGAAAAAAAGTATTAAGAAAATGGTAGGAGTCCGGGTGGCGGCGGCCCTGGTTTCCACGCTTTTGTTCAGCTTTATGACCACTTTTAATATTTTCAGGATCGAAAGCAACCAGACTGCTGCCGCACAGGCCAGTATGCTTTTGCAGAGAGCACAGCAGGCGGAGACTGCGCACTATAAGTGGTCCTCCAATTTAAGCAATGCGTTGTATGCGGGCACAGAGTTTACCGGAAGCATTGATCCGACGACCTGTGTGCTGGGACAGTGGCTGTATGGCGAGGCCGGTACGGATGACGCAACCGTGCAGGAGCTTCGTTCCAAACTGGAGCCGCTTCACAAGCAGCTGCATGAGTCCGCGACCTATGTACTGAATCTGGCAGCGGAGAATCAGGCAGAAGCGCAGCTTTACTATCAGGACACGATACAGTCCAACCTCGTTACTCTGGTCGGCATGCTGGATCAGGTGGTGGAACGCGGGGAAGCTTTAAGCCAGGATTGTACGGCGCATATGGAGAGGACGATTTTGATCATGCATCTTACCTCCGGTATTTGCCTTTTCCTTGCGCTGGCATGTCTGATCAGCCTGATTTTCTATGTGCTGCGCAGCATAATCAGACCTATTATTTTGATTACAGGCAAGAGCAGGCTTTTGCAGGAGGGTCAGCTGGAGCTGAATCTGTCCTATGATGCGAAAGACGAGCTGGGAGATCTCGCAAATACTCTGCAGCAGTCCATGAGCCTGATCCATAGCTATGTGGCGGATATCAATCACATCATGAGCCAGATCTCGGAAGGAAATTTCGACGTACATACCGCAGTGGATTATATCGGAGATTTTGAATCCATTCAGACCTCTGTTGACAGCTTTACTACCACGCTGTCTGCTGCGATGGCGCAGATTACACAGGCGGAGCACAGAATTTCTGAAAACGCGGAACAGCTTTCCAGCAGTTCCCAGTCGCTGGCACAGGGAGCCACCGAACAGGCAAGCTCCGTGGAAGAGCTTTATGCGACGCTGGATGAGGTGTCCAAGAGCGCGAAGCAGAATGTGGAAATGGCAAACGGTGCACAGGAGCGTGCGCGCCAGACGGGAGAACAGGTTTCTGCCAACGGAAAGCAGATGGAGCAGATGATAGCTGCCATGGAGGATATCAGCAATACTTCCCAGCAGATCGGTCAGATTATTGCCACCATCGAAAATATCGCTTCCCAGACCAATATTCTGGCACTGAATGCCGCCGTGGAAGCGGCGCGGGCGGGCTCCGCAGGAAAGGGCTTTGCAGTGGTTGCCGGTGAGGTGCGTAACCTTGCCGCCAAATCCGATCAGGCAGCAAAGGCTACCAAGGAGCTGATTGAAAATTGTGTGAAGGCAGCCAAAAGAGGCAGCGCGATTGTGGGGGATGCATCCACTTCCCTGCAAAAGACGTTGGAGCTGGTAACGCTTTCCAACACTGATATCGGCGGCATCGCGGACGCGGTGGAGAATGAGGCCAGATCCATCATGCAGGTTACGGAAGGAATCGGACAGATTTCCTCCGTGGTACAGACCAATTCCGCCAGCAGTGAGGAAGCTGCGGCAGTCAGCACTGAGCTGTTCAATCAGGCACGCCTGCTTCAGGAGCAGATCAGAAGATTCCGTCTGAAAAATTAAACGGATGTGCGTTTGATTTTGGATGATAGCAGTCAGCGAATATTAAGAATGGAGGGGATTTATATGCATCAGGAAAACATATCTGCCGCTAAGGCACTGGAGAAACTGAAAGAAGGTAACAAGCAGTATTTAGAGGCAGTTTCCAATCCGGGGGATATTTCTCCCGCAATCCGGCAGAAAACCTGTGACGAAGGACAGGTTCCTTACGCGATCGTTGTCACCTGCTCAGATTCCAGAGTGATACCGGAGGCCGTTTTCTCCGCTGGAATCGGAGAATTATTTGTCATTCGTGTGGCGGGAAATGTGATCGATAACCATCAGCTTGGAAGCATTGAATACGCCGCCGACCATCTGGGCACGAAGCTCGTTGTCATCCTGGGACACACCAACTGCGGCGCGGTGGGCGCTGCCATGGGAGATGTTCCTTCCGGCTATGTGAAAACGATTACGGATGAAATCCGTAAGGCGATCGGTGAGGAGAAGGATGCGCTGCGCGCAAGCTGTCTGAACGTGGAAAGAAGCGTATCAATTGTGAAGGACAGCCTGCATTATCAGGGCGAAGGGGAAGCGGATGTCCGGGTATGCGGTGCGGTGTACCATATTGACAGCGGTAAAGTGGAATTTCTGTAATGGAATTCAGAAGTGCATAGAGTGGATTTAAGAACCCGCCACAGCACGGCAGAAGCCGGGCTGTGGCGGGTTCTACAGTTTATGACGAGCGTGGCATACTTTTCATTTGAATAAAATATTGGTATTCGGACATACTATTTCCTGTGTTTAATAAATTGGGGAATATTTCGGTATGATTTGTTAAGAAAAAGTTCCCCAATTCGTATTTGATATTGGGGAACATTGTGCTATAATAATTATATGATTTGTTCCCCAAAGGAGGAAATGCTATGGCAGTACAATATCAAGATATACAGGAATTACTCAGAAGTCGAGCCGACCTTCACGCAAGACTGAATCTGATGCCTTATGATGGGACACCTGAAATCAAAGAGCGTGGAGATGGAAAATATCTCTATGTCAGAAAGCGTGTGGCAGGCAAACAGACATCGACTTATGTAGGTGCATATACAGAAGAACTTTATAATTTGCTCCTTCGTAATGCAAGAGAAGTCAGAGAAATCAGAAAAGAGCTTCGTGGTATAGAAAAGCAACTTGCTGCCGCCGGATATTCGGAAGATGAACTTTCTGCTGATGTGATAAACAATGTCGCATTCGCACGAGCCAATATGAAAATGAATATCTATGATCAGGCTGTTTTGGAGGGTGTTGCTACATCTTTCCCACAGACAGAAGAAATCATAGAAAATGGAAAAGTATCCGGCATGACAGCTACTGATGTTCAAAAGATTTTGAACTTAAAACACGCATGGGAGTTTATCCTCGACCGTGATGTGGTTGCCAGCCGTTCCGACTACTATATGCTCAGTCACATTGCAAGGCTTGTTAATGAAGGTTTCTTTGCCGAGGGTGGTCACATTCGTGGTGTGCCTGTCACGATTGGCGTTTCATCGTATGTTCCGCCGTTACCTAACGAACTGGATGTAAAAGATAGAATCCGTGAGATTGCCGAAGAAGATGATGAGGCTATCAATATTGCTATCAAGCTGTGTCTGTATTGTATGAAAACACAGATATTCCTGGATGGTAACAAGCGAGCATCAGTTATTTTCGCAAATCACTATCTGATTGCTCACGGAGGTGGTTTTCTGGTAATTCCCGAAAAGGAAGTGCCGGAGTTCAAGCAGTTGCTTGTAAAATATTATGAGGGCGAAGATATTTCTGTTATCGCAGCCTTTATGAAGGAGGGCTGTTGGAAAACAATGTAAATCAAATACGAATCCACATTGGGGAGTAAATTCTATTATTTACGATATAAATTGCTCCCCAATGCTATATCTGTTCCAGAGTCGAGAAATCGGCTCTTTTATTTTGCTCAAAATTATAAAAATGAAGGAGGTTCCTATGGGAGTATTATCAAATATATTCAAGCCGAGAGATAAGCCCGAAAACAGAACAGCGGGCAGTGCCTACACCTTTTACATGGGCGGTACGACTTCCGGCAAAGCAGCGACAGAGCATTCTGCCATGCAAATGACTTAATGACATTGAGAGCTGAACTGTTACGAATAACATCCGGCTCTGGAACTGTCATCTTGTGGAGTAACATCTAAGTCATGGGGGGAAGGGGGATTAAGAATCCCCCTGTCCGATTCTGACATGAATCAAGTATGTTATTTGCAGTTGCAGCCCTGATTGTTCCCGTTTGTGTCAAATTCGGGGTTGAAGGCGTAGAAGTTTTTGGCGTCCAAATGATCCTGCACAATGCGCAGGGCTTCCCCAAACCGCTGGAAGTGCACCACCTCACGGGCGCGCAGGAAACGGATGGCATCGGTGACGTCCGGGGAGTCCACAGACAGCCGCAGGATGTTGTCATAGGTGGTACGCGCCTTTTGCTCTGCCGCCATATCCTCCGTCAGGTCCGTGATGGGGTCGCCGACAGACTGGAACATGCTGGCGGAGAAGGGCTCGCCTGATGCCGCCTGGGGCCACAGCCCGAGGGTGTGATCCACATAGTAGGCGTCAAGCCCGGAAGCCTTTATTTCTTCCATGGACACGTTTCTGGTCAGCTGATGCACGATGGTGGCGATCATTTCAAAGTGTCCCAGTTCTTCCGTGCCGATATCGGTCAAAATTGCCATACATTCCTTATAAGGCATGGTATAGCGCTGGGAGAGATAGCGCATGGATGCGCCCAGTTCTCCGTTAGGTCCGCCGTACTGGGAGATAATCGCCTTCGCCAGGGCGGGATTGGTTTCCTTGATATGGATCGGATATTCCAGACGTTTTTCATAATTGAACATATGCGGTTCCCTCCTTTCTTATTGCCACGGCCACGGCTGATTCACCCAGTCCCAATAGGTGCAGCAGTGCTGCGCATGGGCAATGGTGAGAGGTCCGTAGATTCGGGCATATTCGTTCATGGCTTTTACATATAACAGGTTATAATCCTGAAAATAGCGGATCGCTTCTTCATCGTCCGGATGGGTATCCAGATACAGGCTGGCATCCACACAGGCGAATTTGGTCAGGCTGATCCATTCCAGAAGCTGATCCTGTGTCATCTGGGCACAGGGAACGGCGGGCATTGTGCGCACAGAGGGAGAAGCCTGCTGTACCTGCATGCGGGAATTCCCGTTTCTGCCCTGTCGGCATGAATATTCATAGGATTGGTTCATCATCTGCATCCCCTCCTTCCCAAAAACGGTTTATCAAGCTCAGGAAAAATGGTTCCGGCCTGCATCGCTTTTTTCAGTTCATAGGTCTGGTTCCATTGCTGCCAGGGGACATATGCCATCGCAAGGGCAAAGGAGCGCAGCGGATCTTCCGATGCGCACTGGGCGCAGGAAAGGGGCTGGGTTCTATATTCCTCCATGAAAAATCTCCTTTTCTTTTCATCTATACTGATACTTTATGAAAATAAGCGGCAAATGTGACAAAAATTGTCGATGGGACGCTTTGTGTCGAATTTTGCAAATACAAAAGAAAGATTCGTGTATTTTAATGTAAATTCTCAAATAATATTCGTTGATTTTTACATGAGTATCTGCTATGCTATAGGAGACATCTTTTAAGGAGGGTCGCTTATGTATCGTAAAATTATGCGTTATTTAGAAGCGTGGAAAGAGAACGAACACCGTAAGCCTTTAATTTTGCAGGGAGCAAGGCAGGTCGGCAAGACCTGGTCTATTCTGGAGTTCGGACGCACACGCTATGAAAATGTGGCGTATTTTAATTTTGAAACCAATCCCAGGTTGAGTAAAACCTTCGAGGAGAATATCAGCCCCGACTATCTGATACCGATTTTATCCCATATTGCGGGACAAACCATTGTGCGCGAAAAGACGCTGATAGTCTTTGACGAGGTACAGCTTTGCGAGCGGGCGTTGACTTCGCTGAAATACTTTTGTGAGGACGCTCCCGATTATCATATTATCGTGGCGGGAAGCTCACTTGGCGTTGCGGTCAACAGGGCAAAATTCTCTTTCCCCGTAGGCAAGGTGGATATGAAAACGCTTTACCCTATGGATATGGAAGAATTTATGCTTGCAATAGGCGAGGAAGCTCTTGTGGAGCAAATCCAAAAGAGCTTCCAGACTGATACGCCCCTGCCGTCTGCTCTGCACGATGCGGCGATGCAGCTTTATCGTCAGTATCTTGTGGTGGGCGGTATGCCAGAGTGCGTAATGCAGTTTGCCGAAACGAAGGATTATATCCTTGTGCGTCATACGCAGGATACCATTCTGGCAAGCTATCTGAACGATATGAGCAAGTACAACAGCTTAAATGAAATTAAAAAGACAAGGCTTGCTTATGACAATATCACCGTTCAGCTTTCCAGGAAAAACACCCGTTTTCAGTATAAGCTCATTAAGAAGGGCGGGCGGGCTTCGGAGTTTGAAAACGCCATCGAGTGGCTCTGCCTGTCCGGTATCGTATCGCGGGTGTATAAGGTGGGGCAGATCAAAAAGCCACTTGAAAACTACCGTGACATTGACGCATTCAAAATCTATGTTTCTGATTTGGGGCTGCTTGCCGCCAAGAAGGATTTAGCCGCTAACGATGTCCTCTATATGGTGGAGGAACTGAATGACTTTAAGGGCGGAATGGCGGAGAACTATGTCAATGTGCAGCTTATCATAAATGGCTATCAAACCTGCTATTGGGAGTCTGAGCGTGGAGCAGAGATTGATTTTGTCATTCAGCGTGAGGGCAGGCTGATACCCATTGAGGTCAAATCCGCCGATAACACCAGAGCCAAGAGCTTAAAGGTCTATATGGAAACCTATAAGCCCGATTATGCCATCAAGCTCTCTGCAAAAAACTTTGGCTTTGAGGACGGAAAAAAGACCGTTCCTCTCTATGCCGCATTCTGTATCTGAGTGCAATCAAACATATAAGATATAAGTGACAGGCCTGGAAAACGGGCCAGAAGGGGGAATGAAGAATGACAGGTGAAATGTTGAAGGAAAGAAAAATTCCGCCGTTATGGCAGGAGCAGGGAAGGCTGTTGACGGTTTCGGAGTGGGAGCAGGAGAGAGGGCGGCTGCTGGAAAGGCTGCGGCGGGAATGCTATGGGGCAGAGCCTGTGGGGAATTGGCAGGTGAGCGGGGAGCCTGTAGAGCGTCCATGGGAAGATATGGGCGGGAAGGCGGTCAGGAGCCGGTGGATGGTGCGGATTTGCGATCCGGCCACAGCTGGAAGCCAGATCGGGATTCCGATCACGATGCTTATGCCGAAGTGTTCCGGGAAAGCGCCGGTCTTTCTGTGGATTCAGTTTGAAGCAGAGCAGGATAAAGGGATCAAGCCGTTGGAGGAAATCATTGACAACGGTTATGGGGTGGTGAGCTGTTATTATCAGGATATTGCAAGGGATGGGGCAGAGACGGAGGATTGTCCAAAGCTCATGCGGACGACCAAAACAAATTCCTGGGGAGCAATCGCAAAATGGGCGTTTGGGCTGAGCCGGATCATGGATTTTTTGCTGACGCGGGAGGATATCGATGGAGAACGTGTGGCGGTTGTGGGCGGTTCAAGGCTTGGAAAAACGGTTTTATGGGCGGGCGCTATAGATCAGCGGTTTTCCCTGTGTGTGCCGATGATGTCCGGAACGGGCGGCGTATCTTTATATCGGGGAAATACGAAGGAGACGCTGGATCAGGTGCTTCACAATTTTCCCCATTGGTTCTGCCGGAATTTCCAGGAGTATGCAGGAAAAGTCGATCAGCTTTTCTTTGACGCCCATTTCCTTCTCGCTTTGCGGGCGCCCGGATTTACCTATGTCTGCTGCGGCAGTCAGGACCCTTATGTGGACGTGCAGGGGCAGTTTCTGGCGTGCTGCGCGGCCAATCCGGCATATCGGATTTTCGAGGCAGAGGGATTGGCTGTCCAAGAGGATGGGGACTGGCCGGAGGATTTCGCCGTGCTGCAGGAAGGGAGAATCGGCTATCATGTGCGCCCCGGCGGACATTTTATGAGCCGCTATGATTTTGAGCAGGTGATGAAATACCGGAAACGGTATCATATTTAGAAGGAAAGGTGAAGAAGGTAACAGGCTGTACTTTTTTGGAAAACCCCTTCATAAAATAGTAGTAGAGATATGGAGTTTACATAATATTTTTATGTAAACTTATGGCGATGGGATAACAAAATTACAGGAATTTCGTTGCTGTCATATATCATAAAAGGGATGGAGGGAATGCAGTGACTGAGGTGGAAAAAAAGATGCAGCTTACCCGCTTTCTCAGAGAAGAGAATGCGATGAACCGGATGAAGGTGCGAAACCGGGAAGATATTCTTTACGGCGGCAAAAAAACGCAATATAATGGAAAGGAAGAGCTGCCTTTGGTTTATGACGGGTATCTGGAAAACGGCGAATATGGTCTTTCCCGTCCGGAACAGGCGGCAGGAACCTCCACCTTTGGCCTGCGCGTCATGATCGCGGTTTTGCTGTTTGGCGCTGTCGTATATTTGGACAAAAAGGGAATCAATCTGGGCGACGAGCTCGCCGCCCAGGTCATCGCCAGACAGGTTGCGGTCTCCGATGAGGGAAAACTGATTGATTTTGTCAGCAAATTCCCGTATACTTTATCTGATGAGGACAGTGAGCGCTGAAGGAATAACGGAACGAGAGCAGGACTCCTGTCGGAAAGGATTACTGCCCAATGGGCAGCATGAAAGGTACAAGAAGAATGCAGTTACCGGATTTTGAAAATCATCTGGCTCTGTCAGATGAAATACTGATGTCCGTGGAAAAACCCGCCCGCTATATCGGCAACGAGGTGAATGCGGTCATCAAGGATAAAAACAGGATTGCCATCCGTTTTTGCATGTGCTTTCCGGATGTATATGAAATCGGCATGTCCCATCTGGGCATTCAGGTTTTGTATGATATGTTTAACCGCTATGAGGATGTCTGGTGCGAGCGGGTCTATTCGCCCTGGGTGGATTTGGACAGGATCATGCGGGAGCAGAAGATCCCGCTTTTTGCGTTGGAGTCGCAGGAGCCGGTGCGGGATTTTGACTTTCTGGGCATCACCCTGCAGTATGAAATGTGCTATACCAACATTTTGCAGGTTCTGGATCTTTCCGGAATTCCTCTGCTTGCGAAGGACCGGACGGACAGGGATCCGATCGTCATCGGCGGCGGTCCCTGTACCTACAATCCGGAGCCGATTGCGCCCTTTTTTGATCTGTTTTATATCGGAGAAGGGGAGACTGCCTACCGGCAGCTTTTTGACCTTTATCTGGAGGTGCAAAGGGAGGGAAAAGGCCGGCAGGATTTTCTGCTGCGGGCGGCATGCGAGGTGGGCGGCATTTATGTGCCCTCCCTCTATGAAACCACCTACAAAGAAGACGGCACGATCGCTTCCTTCACGCCGGTAGCGGAAGGCGTGCCCGCGAAGATTTTAAAGGAAATCGTGATGGATCTGGACAATGTCCCCTATCCGGAAAAGCCTGTCGTGCCCTATATCAAGGTGACGCAGGACAGGGTAGTGCTGGAAATCCAGCGGGGCTGTATCCGGGGCTGCCGGTTCTGTCAGGCGGGACAGATTTATCGGCCTGTCCGGGAAAAGAGTCTGGAAACGCTCAAAGGATACGCGCTGCACATGCTGGAAAGCACAGGGCAGGAGGAAATTTCATTAAATTCCTTAAGCTCCAGCGATTATTCTCATTTAAGTGAGCTGGTGGATTTTCTGATGGAAACCTGCCGGGAAAAGAACGTGAATATTTCCCTGCCTTCCCTGCGCATCGACGCCTTTTCTCTGGACGTGATGAGCAAGGTGCAGGATGTAAAAAAGAGCAGCCTGACCTTTGCGCCGGAGGCGGGCAGCCAACGCCTGCGGGATGTGATCAACAAAGGATTGACCGAGGAGGTCATTCTAAACGGCGCAGCCCTCGCTTTTCAGGGAGGCTGGAGCAGGGTCAAGCTGTATTTCATGCTGGGGCTTCCCACGGAAAACGAAGAGGATATCCGTGGTATCGCGGAGCTTAGCAACAAAATTGCGGCTCTCTATTATGAGCTGTTGCCCAAAGAACAGCGTCCGGGTCCGGTACAGATCGTGGCGAGCACCTCCTTTTTCATCCCCAAGCCCTTTACGCCCTTTCAGTGGGCGCCGATGTGCACGAAGGAGGAATTTCTGGAAAAAGCGCAGATGACGAAGCGCGCCATTTCCAGTCAGCTCAACCAAAAGCGGATCAAATACAACTGGCATGAAGCGGATGTGAGCGTTTTGGAGGGAGTTTTTGCCCGGGGAGACAGGAGAGTGGCGCCGGTCATATTGAAAGCCTATGAAAAGGGGTGCCTCTACGACGCCTGGGGAGAGCTTTTCAAAAATGACGTATGGATGGAAGCCTTTACAGAATGTAACGTGGACATTGATTTTTACAACACGCGGCAGCGCGGTCTGGACGAAATTCTCCCCTGGGATTTCTTAGACTGCGGTGTGGACAAGTCCTTCTTAAAGCGGGAGTGGGAGCGCGCTCTTACGCAAACGGTGTCTCCAAACTGCCGCATGCTCTGCCAGGGCTGCGGAGCCATGCGCTTTGGCGGCGGCGTTTGCATGGAGGAACGAAAGGGGGTGCAGGCATGAAAATCCGGATCAAATTTGCGAAATACGGCGCTATGCGCTTTATCGGCCATCTGGATGTGATGCGTTTTTTTCAAAAGGCGATCCGCAGAGCGGGGATTGACGTTGCCTATAGCGGCGGCTTTAGCCCCCATCAGATCATGACCTTCGCAGCGCCCCTGGGAGTCGGCATGTGCAGCATGGGTGAATATATGGATATTGAGATTCATTCCCATCAGGGGATGGAGGCTCTTCTTTTCTCTTTAAGAAAAGCATGTCCGCCGGGAATCGATATTTTAAATGCCCGGGCGCTTCCGGAAAAATGCGGGAATGCCATGGCGAGTGTGGCGGCGGCATCCTATGCGGTGGCTTTCAAGGATAAAACGCGAAGCTTCACGCCATATGAACGCTTTCTGTCCGGTTTTCTTGCACAGGAGGAAATTCTGGTTACGAAGGAAACGAAGCGCAGCACAATGGAGGTCAACATACGCCCCGGCATATACGAATTTGGCATTGAGGACGGTGTTTTATGCTTTATGGTGGATGCCAGCAGCGGTGGAAACATCCGTCCGGATTTCGTCGTGGAGCGGTTTTTAAGCTTTGTGGGAACTGACGTTTTAAAAATTGATCTGCAGACGATACGGCTGGAAACCTGGATGAATGCAGGCAGCACCGAAGAGCCGCAGTTTGTGCCCCTTGATGCGATAGGAGAGGAATTTTGAATACAGTATATGTGATTACGGCGCTTTCCGGCATACAGGGCTTTCAAAACGGAGGGAAGAGGGCAGAGGATACGTCCAAAAAGCTGTGTTCCTGTCTGCTTTTTGAAAACCGACTGATTGAAGTCAATATTGACTCTGATAGTCAGTCCCTTTTGGGCAGCATTTACGTGGGAAAGGTGAAGCATGTCCTCAAGAGCATCGATGCCGCCTTTGTGGAAATTGCGGGAGGAAGAACCTGCTTTTTACCGCTGGCAAAGGCGCGCTGTCCGGTGCTCACGAACCGGGCCTTCGACGGCAGGATTCTTGCCGGGGACGAAATACTGGTGCAGGTAGAAAGGGATGCGGTAAAAACCAAGGATCCGGTGCTGACGGCAAAGCTTTCCGTAACCGGAAAATATGTGTCCGTATCTCTGGGCGGCATGTCAGCGGATACGCCGCCCGGGGATATCGCATTCGGGGATATGACATCCGGGGATGCGATATCCCCGCATAGCGAATCCCCCAGGCAACCGGCGTCGGGCAGGAGGGGCGTTCTCCGTTATTCCCGTCAGCTTTCGGAAGAATCCCGGCAGCGATTGGCGGGCTGGTTAAAGGGGCAGAATCCTCCGGCCGGCATGGTTGCGGTCATTCGCACACAGGCGCAGGAGCTTACAGAGCCTGCGCCGCTTAAGCAGGAGCTTTCCTCCTTATCCGGACAGCTGGAGCGCCTGCTGCAGACAGGCAGGACGCGCACCGTTTTTTCTCTTTTGACCGACGCGGTTCCGGAATATATCAGGCGGCTGCAAAAGAGCCGTTCCTTTCCGGACAAAATTGTCACGGACGAGCTTTCCGTATTTCAGACGCTGCAAAGCTATTTTCAAAAGGAAGCCCCTGAAAAATGCGACGCCATCACCTTTTACGAGGATGAAAAGCTTTCCCTGTCCGCGCTCTATGGCCTGGGCGGCAGGCTTTCGGAAGCATTTTCCAAAAATGTCTGGCTGAAATCCGGCGGTTATCTGGTCATAGAGCCCACGGAGGCCCTCACAGTCATCGATGTGAACAGCGGAAAATATGACGGGAAAAAGAAAGCGGCGCAGACCTTTTTTCTGATCAACGAGGAGGCTGCGGCCGAGGTCGCAAGACAGCTTCGGCTGCGCAATCTTTCCGGCATGATTCTGGTGGATTTTATCAATATGGATGGGGCCGGGGCAAACAGGCAGCTGCTTGACCGGCTGCGGGAGCTGTGCCGCCAGGATCCGGCGCCGGTTCAGGTTCTGGATATCACGGCTCTGGGGCTGGTGGAGCTCACGCGCAAAAAGGTATCCCGCCCGCTGGCAGAGCAGCTTGCGGCGGCGGGATTTTCATTGAAAAGTGAGGAGGACTGATATGAGACTTTTGGGCATTGAAAAAATAAGGGACGGAAAGTATTTAAAGGGGTATGAGCTGTCCTATGAGAATAAGGCGGGAAAGGTCAAAAAATTCGAAATCATCAGCCGGAATGAGCTGAAAAGTCCTGCCGATCTGGGACAGAAAATCAGCGGGACCTCCATTGTGGCTTTCCATGACGATAAAATGCTGTTATTGAAGGAGTTCCGTCTGGGCGTAAACCGGGAAATTTATAACCTCTGTGCCGGTATGCTGGAGGAAGGGGAGTCGATCGGAGAATGCATCGCCCGGGAGCTCTATGAGGAGACCGGACTTTCCGTGAAGCGGATCATTTCGATTCTGCCGCCGTCTTTTTCCGCAGTGGGTTTTTCCGATGTCAAAACCTATATCGCATTCGTGGAGGCGGAGGGCAGCTTTGCATATCATACCTCGGACAATGAGCAGATAGAAGCGAACTTTTATACCCGGCAGGAGGTGTATGAACTGCTGCAGACAAAGGAATTTTCCTCCCGCGCCCAGATGGCGGCGTATCTTTTTGCGGCGGGAGCGGATCCGCACAATCTGCCGGAATTAGTTGGGTAACTTATCTAAAAAGCAGTTGAAAAATCGGTGCGGATTGTATATAATAACTATATAAAAATGATGTTGCGGATATGTTGATTTTGGGTAACGGTTCAGGATATCTTTGACAGCGGAAAAGGGGTTGATGCTATGAATACTGTCATTACAATTGGACGTCAGTTTGGTTCCGGCGGACGGGAAATCGGAGAAAAGGTAGCGGATTATTTTGGAATCAAGTGCTACGACAAGGAGCTTTTAACGAGAGCGGCGAAGGAGAGCGGCTTCTGTGAGGAAATGATCCAGTGCCATGATGAGCGCCCGACCAATTCCTTCCTTTACAATCTGGTCATGGATACCTATTCCTTCGGCTACAATGCGTCTTCCTTCATGGATATGCCGATCAGTCACAAGGTTTTTCTGGCCCAGTTTGATACGATCAAGAATATCGCGAAGGAAGGTCCCTGCATCATTGTGGGACGCTGTGCGGATTATGCGCTGCATGATTTTGACAATGTGCTCCATTTCTTCATCTATGGCGAGGAATCCTGCAAGATCAAGCGCATTATGAAGAAGTATGAGCTGAGTGAGGATAAGGCGCGGGATATGATCAATAAGAAGGATAAACAGCGCCAGAGCTATTATAACTATTATTCCTCCAAGAAATGGGGACGCGCCGACAGCTACGATTTTTGTCTGAACAGCTCCGTGCTGGGTGTGGACGGCACTGTGAAGCTGATCACACAGGTCGTGGAGGATTTTGAGGAACAGGGCGGCAAGGCGACTCTGTAAGCAGCAAACAATAACAAATAAACAACAAAGCGCTTCTCAAACCCATCAATAACAGAAGAGAAGCGCTTTTTGACCGCCATCCAACTATGCGCAAAACGCGACTTTAACGAATAGTTACCCGCAATAATCTATAATTTACTTAAAGTTCTTCGGAATCCAGTACGATTGTGAAGGGGCCGTCATTGGTCAGGCTCACTTTCATGTCCGCGCCAAACACGCCTGTGTTTACAACGGGGATTTCCTTTTTACAAGCATCTATAATATAAGAATAGATTTCTTCCGCATGCTGCGGCGATCCGGCTTTTATAAAGGACGGGCGATTTCCCTTTTTGCAGTCCGCGTACAGTGTGAACTGGGAAATCAAAAGCAGCTGTCCGTCCACATCCTTCAGGGCAAGATTTGTTTTTCCTTCTGCATCCTCGAAAATGCGCAGGCCGGTCAGTTTCCGGATCATTTTATCCGCGACAGCCTTCGTGTCCGCATCGCAGACGCCGATGAGCACCAGAAAGCCTTTGCCGATTTCTCCATGAATTTTTCCCTCAATTTCCACGCTTGCGCCGGATACGCGCTGTATGACAAATTTCATTTTTCAGATTCCTCCCGATCCTGTTTTTTGGCTTTTCCGGATCTGGCAAACAGGTGTTTCCAGTTCCAGGCAGCTTCTTCGTGCGAAGGATTTCCTTCCGGCTGTTTGATCAATTCCATGGTTTCTACGTCCACCTGATGGATGTTCGCATATTGCGCAGAGTCCGTGGGCATGCCCTTTTGTTCCAGATTGTTGTTGATTTTTCGTCTCATCAGGCTGTAAAAAACGGCAAATACCGGGACGCCCAGGATCATGCCCGCCACTCCCATCAGGCCGCTGAACAGTGTGATGGAGAAAATGACCCAGAAGCCGGACAGTCCTGTGGAGTTTCCCAGAATTTTGGGGCCCAGGAAATTGCCGTCAAATTGCTGCAGGATGAACACGAAAATGATAAAATACAGGCACTGCCAGGGATTGACCATCAGGATCAAAAAGGCGCAGGGCACCGCACCGATGAAGGGACCGAAAAACGGAATGATATTCGTGACGCCGATGATCACGCTGATCAGCATCGGATACGGAAGCTTCATGATGCTGACACAGAAAAAGCAAATAATGCCGATGATGACGGAATCCAGTATTTTTCCGTTGATGAAACCACCGAAGGTCCGGTCGATCAGCCGGGCATCCGAGATAAGGGAATTGGCGGCCTGCGGTGTCAGGAATGCGTAGGTCATTTTTTTCAGCTGATTTAAAAAGCGTTCCTTGTTTCCGAGAAGGTAAATGGAAATAATCAGACCAATGACCAGGTTCCAGAGCGCCCGCGCCACGCCGATCATGCTTAGGGACACGGTTTTCACCAGATTGTTCATCTGGGGAATCAGATGGCTCATCCAGTCCTCCAGCTTGGGATAATAGGTTTTGATCGCATCGTTCACCATTTTCTCGATATCCGGATTATTCGCCAGAATTTCCTGCAGCCATCCGGTCAGATTGCTCACATATACGTCAAACTGTGACACAATGCTCTGTACGCTGAAGGCGAGCTGGGGAATGACGAACCTGAAAAAGCCGGTCAGCACAAACAGCACGAAAACTACCGTGAGCAAAATGGAGATTCCCCGGCAATATTTTTTCAGCTTACTCTCCCGCTTCTTCCATGCGGGAAACCGTGCGGTCAGCATATCCTTTGCGGGGTATAATAGCCTTCGCTCCAGAAAGCTCACGATCGGCCAGAGCAGATACGCCAGAACCAATCCGTCCACGATCGGCATGATGATGGACAACAGCCCGAGCAGATTGTTTTTTAAGGAGCTGCCCTGAAAGATCAGGTAATAAAAGCTGATGCCGCCGATCACCACAAGTAGCGCGGTCACACCCCAGTACAGATATTTTTTGTCCCATCGAAATTTCATATGTACCTCCGTTTTCGTTACATAATCCTCGTTACTATTCAGACACGTCTGAATAGTAACTAATCCTCATTACAGTATAGCACGAATTTCATTTTTTTGATGAAAATTTGAAAAAAAAATAGTATACTTATCATGGACGGCAAAATATCTGTCGTTCCCGATATATCTGACACAAAGGAGCTTTTTATGAGATTACAACAGGTTTTCAGCTATGTGCGCCGCGCCGTCGATGATTATCATATGATACAGGCAGGTGACAGAATCGCCGTCGGCATTTCCGGCGGGAAGGACTCTCTCACTCTGCTGCTTGCCCTAAACGGGCTGAAACGCTTCTATCCGCTGCCCTTTGACATCCATGCGGTGACGGTGGATCTGGGCTTTGGGAATCTGGATTTGAGCCGGATTGAAGCGTTGTGCGGTGAGCTTTCCATTCCCTATACGATCGTGCCGACACAGATTGCGGATATAGTTTTTGAGCAGAGGAAGGAGTCCAATCCCTGCGCGCTCTGCGCCAAAATGCGCAAGGGCGCGTTAAATGATGCGATCAAGGCTGCCGGATGCAACAAGGTGGCTTATGCCCATCACAGGGACGATGTGGTGGAAACCATGCTGATGTCTCTGATTTTTGAGGGGCGTTTTCATACCTTTGCGCCGGTCACCTATCTGGACCGCATGGATCTGACGGTCATCCGTCCGCTGCTATACATGAGCGAGGCCGATGTGATCGGCTTTGTGAACAAAAATCAGATTCCTGTCGTCAAAAGCCCCTGCCCGGCGGACGGTTATACCAAGCGGGAATATGTCAAGCAGCTTCTTGCACAGCTCAACCGGGAAAATCCCGGCGTAAAGGAGCGAATGTTCACAGCGATTAAGACCAGCAGCCTGCAGGGCTGGGGAACGGAGCGGCCATGAAAAACAGCAAAAACTACCATGATGAAATAAACCGCAACAACATTCTGCACCTGCGGGAGCTTCTGGATGCGCTCCCTTCCTTCTGCCGCACCTATTTCCGCAGTGTGGAAAATACGACTGCTACCAGAACGCGGATTGCCTATGCCTATGATCTGGGCGTCTTTTTTGACTTCATTCACCAGAATAATCCGGTTTGTCAGAAAATGGAGATTAAAGATTTCCCTCTTTCGGTTCTGGACCAGATCGGCAGGGAGGATATCGAGGAATATATGTCCTGGCTTTCCTTATATGAAAAGGATGGCGTAGAATACACCAACGACGAGCGTGGCAAGCACAGAAAGCTTTCCAGCCTCCGTTCCTTTTTCAATTACTTTTTCTTAAATGAAATGATCCGTGACAATCCCGCCATCAAGGTGCCCATGCCAAAGCTGCATGAAAAGGAAATCATCCGTCTTGATCCGAACGAGGTGGCGATTTTGCTGGATCAGGTGGAGGACGGCGCGAAGCTGACCAAAAGCCAGCAGAAATTCCATGAAAAGACGAAGGTCCGCGATCTCGCTCTTCTCACCCTGCTTCTGGGAACCGGCATCCGCGTATCGGAATGCGTCGGTCTGGATGTAAAGGATGTGGATTTTGACAATCTCGCCGTCAAGGTGCGCCGCAAGGGCGGTTATGAGGATGTGGTATATTTCGGCGAGGAGGTGGAGGAAGCGCTGCTTTCCTGGCTTGCGCAAAGGGAGCATATCATTCCCCAGCAGGGACATGAAGACGCTTTCTTCCTCTCCCTGCAAAACCGTCGCATGGCGGTGCGCAGTGTGGAAAATCTGGTAAAAAAATATGCCTCTCTCGTCACCACGACCAAAAAAATCACCCCCCATAAGCTGCGCAGCACCTATGGAACGACGCTGTATCAGGAAACGGGGGATATTTATCTGGTCGCGGACGTTCTCGGGCATAAGGATGTCAACACCACGCGGAAGCATTATGCCGCCATGAAGGATGAGAATAAGCGCAAGGCTTCCAAAAGCGTACGGCTGCGGGAGCCGTAAACAGATTCAATACCACTTTTTCTTTTTCAGATTCCGCTCAGAGCGCCATCTGCGCGGGTCATAAATGTGCTTTGGCCTTGGCGCCTCCTTTTGAAGCGCTGTATCCGGCGCAGGGGTTCTTTGTGGTTCCATATGAAAGGGCATCCCGGAACCGGGATTGGTGTTGGGCGCTTCCTCCCCTTTTTCCGGTTCTGCAGAAGGACTCCACTTCCGAAACAACAGCGTCACCTTAAACAGGTCGCCGTCCAGCGTCAGGCCAAGGGAGCCATGCTGCAGCTCGGTAAAGCTTCTGGCGATGGCAAGCCCCAGACCGCTCCCCTCCGTGTTGCGGGAGCCGTCTCCCCGCACAAAGCGTTCCGTCAGCTCTTCCGGCGCCACATTGAGCTCTGTTCTGGAAATATTCTTGATCTCGATTTCCACCTCATCCGCCCGGTTTTTCAAAATCAGATATACTCTCGTGGAAGGGAGGGCATATTTGACGATATTGGTATACAGGTTTTCAAAGATCCGGAAGGTCTTTTGCGGATCCAGCGTCAGGACCACCTTTTCCTCCGGCAGCATGAACTTAAACTGCAGGTCTGCTTCTGCGATCCGGTCTTCATATTCCAGATAGCATTGCTGCATCAGGTTTTTGATATCCACCTGGGCGTAGTTTAAGGTGATATTGTTGGTCGTCGCCTTGCTCACCTCGAAAAGATCCTCGATCAGCACCTTTAAGCGCACCGCCTTTTTATCCAGCGTGTTGATGTACTCCTCCCGCTGTTCTTCGCTGATGCCGGGAACCTTCAGCAGATTGATATAGGTGATGATCGCCGTCAGGGGGGTCTTTAGATCGTGGGACACGTTGGTGATCAGCTCAGAACGCATCCTCTGGCTTTTGACCTCCTCGTCCACCGCCCGTTTAAAATCTCTCTGAATCTGGCGCAGTTCGTTTTTATAGCTTTCAAACACGCCGAAATCCTCAGACAGCACAATATCCAGATCGCCCCGGGCAATGGAGCTGGTCGCCTTTAACAGGTTATGATATTTGTTCTGAATGTCCTTTACATATTTTTTCAGCAAAAAGTAAATGATGACCGAGTAAACCGCGATCAGAAAAATGCCCCACACCCACAGCATGCTCATGAACGAAAGAATCGCAAAATTGACGATGACCAGCTTGGTGATAATTCTTCTCGCATCCGTCCCGATGTCAAAATTCACGAGCTCCTGATAGAAGCTTTTCAGGTATGTGACGATCCTGTCCCAATAGCGGTAAAGCAGGCTGTGTTCCCTGATATACCTTTTAAAATGCAGCATGCCCGGCAAAACGCTTCCCAGAGAAAACGCCAGAAAGAAAAAGCAAAAATACATGGCTGCCAGAATCGGAAGCTTCAGCCAGGAAAGATGCATGGGCTCCAGAAACTGCCGGCTCACGTTCGGCAAAAACCACCCCTTCTGATAGGCGCACATCTGCGCAATCAGAAACTCTCCCGCCACCGATCCCAAAAGGACCAGGATTGCATTGACCTCGATCGGCAGCGTACATATCCGCAGCTGCTGGAAGGTGTATGCGCCTGCCTCTCTGCGGTTGCCAAAGTAGACCATCCAGGCGCCGAGGATTACGGCGGCCAGCGCAAACACATACAGATTTCCTAAAATGCCCGCATGCATATAGCTCAGTTCACTGGAACGCGTATAATTGGGCAAAAAACCGTATGAACCGAATTCTCCCATGAAGTCCTGATACTGTTCCTGGGTCATGGCATAGACGATTTTCATATCCCGCGGACGTCTGCCGGAAAACCGATACCGGTAAAATTCATCCAGTTCGCTGTTGTAAAAGTAAATATTCCGGGTAGAATCTCCGCTGTAATAGTCATTCAGATATCCTGTTCTTCCAAGAGCTTCCACGCGCTTTAAGAACTCGCCGACATCACCGGAGGAACTGACGCCGCAGTTTTCCAGATTCCCGACGCTGTCATAGTTAAAATACACATAATAAATATAGGGGTTTTTTTCCGGGTTGTTGCCTCCGGCAATTTCTGTGAGCGCCTCCTGATTGCTGTTTCCCACGGAAATTCCGCTGACCTTATCCACGGCATAGTAATCCAGCCGCTGTGTCAGCTCCTGCGCCTGATACTTATAATTCCACAGCTCTTCCTCCACAGAGCTCTCCGCAAAGCCCCTCGCCTCTTCCAAAAGGGCTGCGCTTCCGGCGGTGACGTTTTCCGGAACAGTGTAAACGCCGTCATTATCATGGATAGAATACTCATCCCTTTCCGTCCCCACATATTCGATATCCACATACAGATCGCCGAAGGAATAGACCTGCTGATCCGCTCTCTCACGCAGATATTTATGCTGGATATAATTGCTTTCGCAGAGCATTTTTATGAATTGGCTTCCCGTAAAGGGATCCTCAAATTCATTTTCCGCCCGCTCCTTAAAAAGAGGCAAAAAGCACATGAAAACGACAGTAAAAAGAAAGACGATTCCAAATGCCATCCAAAAGCTCTTCCTGTCATTGCTTTTCCATTTTGTATCCAACGCCCCACACCACCTTCAAGTATTTTGGATTTTTAGGATCCAGTTCAATTTTTTCCCGGATTTTCCGGATGTGCACCATAATCGTATCCGTATTGATCGCCTTTTCGTTCCAGATTCTTTCATAGATCTCATCTGCGGAAAAGACGCGTCCCGGATTTTTCATCAAAAGAAGCAGGATTTTAAATTCAATGGGCGTCAGTCTGACCGGATTGCCGTCCACGAACACCTCGACGGTTTCCTCATTCAATTCAATGCCGCCGATCACATGATAGGTGTCCTTTGCCGGATCCGCCTGGGAAAGCGCCTGCCGGTACCGGTTATAGCGGCGCAGCTGTGAGTTGACCCGGGCGAGCAGCTCCAGCGGCGTGAAGGGCTTGGTGATATAATCATCCGCGCCCATGTTCAGCCCCATAATTTTATCCACTTCCTCGGACTTGGCGGAAAGCATGACAACAGGGAAGTCATAATTCTTCTCCCGTACCTTCATCATCATGGTGATTCCATCCATCCGCGGCATCATGATATCCACGATCGCCAGATCGATCTCCTGCCCTTCAATGACTGCAAGGCCTTCCACGCCGTCTCCCGCCTGATAGACCTCATATCCCTGATTTTTCAGATAAATCTCAACGCCTGCCCGGATATCGGCATCGTCCTCCACAATCAAAATCCTGTTCTTCTCCATGAGTATCCCCTCCCGAAAAGTTTATATCTCAATTCATCTCATTTAACATTCATTTTATCACAGTTTATAATAGAAGTGTAGCCCGGAAAGCTTTAAAACAACGATGGAAAAAACCAAAGAAATTCTAAAGAAATTCTTTGGTTTTTTCCATGCGGTAAGATATGTCATATGGTTTCCCAATGGTACAGGGCGTAGAGACGGGTGTGTCATAGAAATCAACGGTGATAGTCTGTGCTGAAATAAGGAATGACGAGGTAATCCCCTGCATGCAGGGAATCGTCGGTCAGATGATTGGTCAGGCATACCTCTTTCATATAGTCATATACGGACTCATAGTGCCCATCGGCATACCGGCTGGCGATGGAATAAAGGGTATCGCCCGGCTGTATCTGAATGCTGGTGAAATATTTACAGGAGATCTCTGTGCTCCTGGCCTGTGCCCGTGAAAAAATGGTGCTTACGGACAAAGCGATAATAAAAATACAGGCTGCGGTCAGCATCGCCGCGATCCGCATGCGAAGCTGTCTGGCTCTCCGGCGGCGGTTGGCCTGTCTGCGCCGGTCACGCTGTCTGTCCGGTTCCCGGTATTTCATTCCTGTTGTCATTCTGTCCGCTCTCATAATCTCTCCCCCATCCGGCATTCTCTCAAAATCCGCGCGAGCATGGCCGTATGGCCGCTGCCCGCAGGAAACAAAAGCTATGCCTCATCCGAACATTTGTTGTGAACGTCTGTTCTATACAAAGATTATAGCGAACACACTTTCGCATGTCAATAGGTTTTTACAAAAATTTCGAACATTTTTTCGGAATATATGTTTGCTTTTCTGGCTGTTTTATGGTATGATAGAAAAAAGTCGGAGCACAGGCATGTCAGCCGTTGGTGTTCCTCCGCATCCAATGCAGTAGTCCGTCAAATAGCCGTGCTGGCGCGGTCGCCGGACTTGCTGGCTGCGGAAATCAACCGTTTCAAGAAAGGGGTTATGCTATGGCACAGGGAAAGATCACTGCAAAGCAGCAGGAAATTTTAACTTATATTAAGGATGAGATATTACGGAGAGGCTATCCGCCGGCAGTGCGGGAAATCTGCGAAGCGGTACATTTAAAGTCCACCTCTTCCGTCCACTCCCATCTGGAGACGCTGGAGAAGAACGGCTTTATCCGCCGTGATCCTACCAAGCCGCGTGCGATCGAGATCTGCGACGAGGGATTCCAGATGATCCGCTCGGAGATGACCAGCCTGCCCATCATCGGCAATGTGGCGGCGGGACAGCCCATCTTCGCGGATGAGAATATAGAGAATTATTTTCCGGTGCCCGCAGAGATCGTTCCTGCCGGAGAGCCTTCCTTCATTTTGAAGGTGCGTGGAGAATCCATGGTCAATGCCGGCATTCTGGATGGAGACCAGATTTTGGTGCAGTCCTGCAAGGATGCGCATAACGGGCAGATGGTGGTCGCTCTCATTGACGATTCTGCCACGGTCAAGACCTTTTATAAGGAGGACGGTCACATCCGTCTGCAGCCGGAGAACGATACCATGGAGCCGATCATCGTGAATGACTGCCAGATTATCGGCAGGGTATTCGGGGTATTCCGGATTTTCCAGTGAACCCTTTAAGACAATCTGCAAGGATGCCAGCAGACTTTCAGCTATATACGAAAGCGGCAGCTTTGACAGGAACGCTCCTTTTCATGTCAAAACTGCCGCTTTTCGCATATAATGACACGCTGCAAATCTGGCGTAATGCCGGTTTAGCAGCGCATGCAATTGTTATTCAAATGTTATTCGAATTACTATTCGGCATCCCTGAATGCCGCTGCATCGATTCGCTTTCCATCCCGCCAGATCCGCTCCAGATCATAAAACAGTCGGTTCTGCTTATCGAACACATGGACAATCAGATCGCCGTAATCCATCAGAATCCAGTTTCCGGTCTGATAACCTTCCACGCTTTTGGGCGAAAAGCCTGCCCTGCCCAGCTGTTCTTCCACGCTGTCGATCAACGCCTGCACCTGGTTTTTGTTGTTTCCGCTCGCGATCAGGAAATAGTCCGCCAGAACGGAAACCTCACTGATATCGATGATGCAGATATCCTCCGCTTTTTTATCCTCCAGCGCGGCGATCGCAATTTGAGTCATTTTTGCAGCCTGTGTCATTCCTGTCCTCCGTTTTTATAAAAATCATAGGTCTTCTGTGTCATGGGATCCACTTCCATCTTTCCATTTTTGACGTATTCCAGCGTATCCTCCAGCGCGATCAGGAGAGCGCTGTCCAGCTCCTCAAAAGCCATCTTCCGCACGCGGTCCAGATTGGGCGCATGCTTTCTGCCCGGTTCAATATAGTCCGCCAGCCATATGATTTTTTCAAGCGTGGACATGCCGGGGCGGCCTGTTGTATGGTTTAAAATAGCATTGATGATATCCCGGTCCGTCACGCCGTATTTTTTCATGGCGAGAAAGCTTCCGACCTTGGCATGCAGCAGAAAGGGGTTTTTCTCCTCGGCGGGCGTGATGGCAATATTGTGCTTTTCGCAGATGGCAAGCCGCCTTTCATTGGACAGGCACTTCGCACAATCGTGAAGAAGGCCCGCAACGAGGGCATTGTTCATATCCGCACCATACCGCATGGCGAGGGCTGCCGCCGTATAAGCGACCCCGAGCGTATGCTCATAGCGTTTGGCATCCAGCTTTTTTTTGACCGAATTCCGGATTTTGGTGATATCTGATTCCTTCATGACTCCTCCTGTACATGGCTGCCGTAATAACCGTTTTCCTCCAAAAATGTCCGGACCTGTTCCGGAACGAGGTAACGGATGGACTGTCCAAGGCCGCATCTTTTCCGAATCTGCGTGGCGGATATTTCAATATGAAGAGAAGGCAATATGCGGACATCCGCGTGATACTTCCGGGCAATATGCTCAATCTGCTCTGTCAGCGCCTGATCCTGCCAGCCTTCCCTGACCGCAGCGAGGGTCACGCAGGAGGAAAAAATGCGCTCCGGATGTTTCCAGCTTTCCATGGAAAGGAGTGTGTCTGCGCCGACGATATTATAAAGAACAGCATCCGGATACAGAGCGTGAAGCCCGGAAAGCGTTTCCCAGGTATAGGAATTTCCCTCCCGCTCCACCTCAATGGCCGATACTTCAAAAAACGGATTCTCCATAGCGGCAAGTCCTGCCATCTTTAATCGAACGCTTCCGGGCAAAATATCCTGCGGATCCTTCATGTAGGAATTTCCGCTGGGAATCAGCAGCACCTTATCCAGAGAGCAAAACGTCCGCGCGTTTTCCGCCATGATCAGGTGCCCGTTATGAATCGGATTAAACGTGCCGCCTAATATACCGATCTTTTTCATGTGTTTTTCCTATAACGGAAGCTCGATCTTTTTATGATCTTTACTTTCCTTATACAAAACGATCTTTTTCCCGATCACCTGCACGACGGTGGATTTGGTGCGCTCCGCTACGGTCTGCGCCAGCTCCCTGGGATCGTCGAAGCAGTTCTTTAACACGGAGATTTTGATGAGCTCCCTGGTATTGAAGGCCTCCGCAATCGCTGCCGTTCCTTCCGGCGTCAGGCTGGATTTTCCGATCTGAAAAATCGGCTCCAGATTGGACGCAAGCTTCATCAGGTATGCCCTCTGTTTGCTTGTCAGTGTTTTCATAGTTATACTCCCTGTGCGCTTTAGCGCATATATCAATCAATCGTTTGAAAGACAGCTTCAAACCTGATTTCTATTTGTAATAATCGAAGGAATGGCCGTACATCCGGACCGTATCGCCCTCCGAAATGCCAAGCTCCTCCAGCCTTTCGAGAATGCCTGTCGTTTTAAGAAACTCCTGGAAGAAAGCAAAGCCCTTTTCAGATTCCAGATTGGTGTAGCCCAGCATTTTCTCGACTCTGGGTCCTTCCACCACATATTCGTCCGTCTCTGCATCATAGGATACCGTATAGGGTTCATCGGAGACGGCAAGGGCAACCTCCGGAAAATATTCCTGTGAAAATACGGTTGGTTTGTCATCCAGCCCATCCAGCATTTTGCGCACATGATAGAGAAGCTCCCTTATGCCCTGTCCGCTGATGGCGGAAATCGGAAATACCTGCACACCCTTCGGTTCAAATTCCGCTTTTATCTGGTCCACCGGAGATTCCTGCAGATCATAAATGGCATCCGTTTTGTTGGCGGCAATGACCTGTGGCTTTTGCGTCAGCGAGGAATCATATTTTTCCAGCTCCCGGTTGATCGCATAGATATCCGCAATCGGGTCCCGCCCTTCCGTTCCGGCGGCGTCCACCACATGGATGATCACCTTGGTCCTCTCAATATGCCGCAGAAATTCATGCCCCAGCCCGGCGCCGTCAGAAGCGCCCTCGATCAGCCCGGGAATATCTGCGATCACAAAGCCCTTGGCATCCTCCAGATCCACCACGCCCAGGTTGGGATTTAAGGTCGTAAAATGATAGTTTGCGATTTTGGGTCTCGCATTGCTGACGCGGGATAAAAAAGTGGATTTGCCCACATTGGGAAATCCCGCAAGCCCCACATCCGCAATCACCTTGAGCTCAAGCTGCAGCCAAAGCTCCTGCGCGGGCTGTCCGGGCTGCGCATATTTGGGCGCCTGCATCGTGCTGGTCGCATAATGCTGGTTACCGTTGCCGCCCCTGCCGCCTTTGAGTAACACGATCCGGCGATTGTCGCCGGACATATCGGCGATGACCTTGCCGGAATTGAATTCCTTAATGACGGTTCCGGAAGGAACTTTCAGCACGATATCCTTTCCATCCTTGCCGCGGCAGTTCTTTTTATTGCCCTCCTGTCCGTCACCGGCGCAATACTTTCCGGTATGCCGGTAATCTGTCAGGGTATTTAAGCCTTCGTCCACCTCAAAAATGACATCGCCGCCCCTGCCGCCGTCGCCGCCGTCAGGACCGCCCGCCGGCACGAATTTTTCCTTGCGGAAGGAGACATGTCCGTCGCCGCCCTTGCCGCTTCTCACATATATTTTCGCTCTGTCTGCAAACATCGCTCACTCACCCTTTATAGACAAAAAGCCCCAGACATTTCTGTTTGGGGCTCGATCTTGCTTACTGCTGTTCCACGGGATATACGGAAGCCTGCTTCCTGTCTCTCCCTTTTCTTTCAAATCTCAGAACGCCGTCAACCTTGGCAAACAGCGTATCGTCGCCGCCGATCCCAACATTCACGCCGGGATGGATCCTGGTCCCGCGCTGCCGGTAAAGGATGTTGCCGGCTTTCACGAACTGACCGTCCGCTCTCTTTGCTCCAAGCCGCTTGGATTCGGAATCTCTGCCGTTTTTGGTAGAACCTACTCCCTTCTTATGAGCAAAAAACTGAAGGTTCATATTCAACATGGGTTACACCTCCTTGAATTTCAATTTCAGATACTTTCTGCCGTATTGCTTTTCGATGCTTTCAAGACCGAGAATCATGGTATCCATGAGAAGCTGTGTCTTCTCATTTACAGGATTGATAAAAACAACATCTATCACACCGTCTTCCTCTCCGGCAGTCACCTCCATCTTTTCCTTTGCGAACAGTTCCATCGCATTGATGGTGTTGATCACCAGAATGGACACCGCACTGCACACGATATCGTAACCGCTGTCGGCATATCCGGCATGTCCGATGCAGGAAAACCCTGCATACCTGTTATTCTTCGTCTTTTTCACTAAAACATGGGTCATGACACACAAATAAAAGGATCGGATGCTTATCCGTTGATCTTTTCAATCTTAACCTGCGTGTATGCTTGTCTGTGGCCGTTCTTCTTGTGATAGCCGGTCTTTCTCTTATACTTGTAAACAATGACCTTCTTGCCCTTGCCTTCGCCGACGACTGTTGCTGTAACAGTTGCGCCTGCCACATCGGCGCCGACCTTCAAACCGTTATCGTTCACTGCGACTACCTTGTCGAATGTAACAGTCTCACCGGCTGCAACGTTTAACTTCTCCACGTTTAAAACGTCGCCCTCTTCCACCTTGTACTGTTTGCCACCTGTTGCAATAATTGCGTACATCTTAGACACCTCCTGTCAAGCGTTAAATAAATTAACGTTACTCGCTAACTACGGTGACGCCATATTGGCATACTTCTACCTCGTTACGCGGCATACTCATAAATCATAGCATCGCAGTCTGCTTTTGTCAAGAAAAATATCCTGGTTTTATCAGAAAAACGTAACAGTTCAGACCTGTCTGAACTGTTACGAAAAACGCCGCCGCCATACGTCCGGCGGCGGCATCCTTGCTTTTTGGATATTATGCCTTTTTCTTGTTGTATTTGGAAATGGTCTGTACGCCTTCCACGGCCAGAACCAGCGCCAGTACAAACAACAGTACGCACAGCAGCGCGCGGATGATGGAGAACACATCTCCTGTTCCGCCAATCGCTGCGGTCAGGTTGGACTTGAAGGTGAACACAAGGGAGGTCAGCGTCACGATGAGCATGAACGCCATCGGGAACAGGAACATCTTGTTGTTTCTGCCTTCCTTGCCAAGCCATGCCGCAACCGCCAGAAGGGCGAGTGCCGCAAGAAGCTGGTTTGCCGCGCCAAACAGCGCCCAGATCTTGGCATAGCCTGCAACGCCAAGGGCAATGCCTAAAACAACCGTGATCACAGTTGCCACATAAGGATTCGCTAACGTTGCCTTATACCCCTTCGCATCCTTATAGGACTGTCCGGGCTCAAGCCAGAACTCCTGGAACATATAACGGGCAAGACGGGTTGCCGTATCCAGAGAGGTTAAGCAGAACGCGGAAACCGCAAGGATCAGCATCGCGTAAACGACCTTATAAACAGCGTCGCTGCCCAGTCCCGGAATCATGCTGACCATCTTTGCAATACCGGTCGCAAATACAGCGGTGGGCGCTACAGTTTCGCCTGCAGAATAAGAACTCCAGATAAAACCAACGGCGCACAGGGAGATCAGCGCGAGACCACATTCCACGAGCATACCGCCGTACGCGATGGGCTTCGCATCGGCTTCCTTATCCAGCTGCTTTGCAGTCGTGCCGGAACCAACCAGGGAGTGGAAACCGGAGATCGCGCCGCATGCGATGGTTACAAACAGTGCCGGGAACAGGGTGCCAAGAGAGCTTCCTGTGGGGGCAACCGTATCAACAAAGCCGGTAAAGGCCGGAATATCCAGGGTCGGATGCGCACCGATGATGCCGACCACAGCCACGATCATCATGAAATAAAGCAGGAAAGAGCTCAGATAATCGCGGGGCTGTAACAGGATCCAGACCGGTGTCACGGATGCGATCAGAATATAAATGCCGATGATAACCATCCAGAAATTGGTGGAATGGTACATGAAGCCGGGATGCCAGTTCATGCCGATCACCATACAGATCACGATTGCAACCACACCGATGATGGTGGAAACCCATAGAGGCGCATTCCTTCTGTATACGCAGAAACCGAACACAATCGCAATCAGGATGAACAGAATGGAGATCATGCAGGTGGTCAGGTTCGCATCGGATGCTGCAAAATCAACCGCACCGTCCACATAAGTGGCACAGAAGGTGTTTGCAACGATGGAAGCGAATGCCGCCACAACCAGAATCAGGGTCAGGTAGGAGAAAATCAGAAACAGCTTTTTCGCCCGGGTGCCGATACTGGTGGAAATAACCTCACCGATGGACTGTCCCTTGTTGCGGATGGAGGAAAACAGCGCGCCGAAATCATGCACCGCTCCGAAGAAAATACCGCCGATCAGGATCCAGAGCATGACGGGAACCCATCCGAATACCGCCGCCTGAATCGGTCCGTTGATCGGGCCCGCGCCGGCGATGGAGGAAAAGTGATGTCCAAACAGAACCGGAGCCTTCGCGGGAACATAGTCCACGCCGTCCTCTTCCGTATGGGCAGGTGTTGTTCTCTTGGGGTCAACTCCCCATTGTTTTGCCAGCCAGGAGCCGTAAAAGATGTAACCACACACCAGTACGGCGACGCCGACAAGCAGAATTACTACTGCATTCATAGTTCAACACTCCTTTTTTGGTTTGAATATGTATTTTCTTATAAATTTCGCCGTAGACCTTCCGTCCCAGTTGGAATAGACAAGCTTCTCCCCTGGTATGATCACATCCGCATGGAACTCCATCCAGCCGTGCAGCGAAAATTTAAAGCTTTTATGAAAATAATTCCTTTTGACCGCCCTTGCGGCATCTTCCGTCACATGATCCGCCAAAATGATCGCCGTGACAAAGGAATACATATGCTCCCTGTGGGGCTCAATCCGCGCCATGCCCTTTTCCATCGCATAGCCCCGACAGCGCTCCCAGGCATCCATGTCCAGAGTGGGAACCGAAAAAATATAGAGATATTCGTAGCTTTCCGCCGCCCAAAGCTGTGCCGATTTCACGAGCACATATTTCTCGCTGCGGGAATAAAAATATCCGGTTGCCGCCAGAGACGAATCTGCCTCATCGACCTTTTCCACATCAAAGTAAGCGGAATAGGCATCCAGAAGCCTGTCAAGAATTTCCTCATGTGTTTCCAACACCATGAAACCGTACTCCTTGTACCTCAAAAAAGAACCCTGTCGCATCACCGCTTTAAATCATGCAAGTGAAACGACAATACACAACGTATACAGTTTCATAAGAACCTGTATTTTTATACCTTATCATATTTTTATTCCGGATGCAATCGATTTGGGAAAATTTGTTTATATTCTTTTAAGATTTTTTTAATTTTTGATCGGTTATTTTTAGAATTTCCTGATGTCTGCATGCATCCGCCCCATTGTGAGACGGCGTTACCTGACGGATTCACACGATTTTACGCAGCGCCCGTATCTCACGCAGGCAGCGGATGCCTGTCATTCCCTATAAAACTGTCAGAAGCTTTTCAAAATAGGGAGGCAGGGGCGCGCAGGTTTCCACATACTGTCCGGTTACCGGATGCATAAAGCCGAGCGCCATGGCATGCAGCGTCTGCCCTTCCAGTGAGGAAAACGGACATTTTTTCGGTCCGTATACGCAATCCCCCAGCAAGGGATGCCCGATGGACGCCATATGCACGCGGATCTGGTGGGTCCTGCCCGTTTCCAGCCTGCATTCGATGTACGTATAGGAGGAAAAACGTTCCAGCACCCGGTAATGGGTGACGGCCTCTTTCCCGTTTTTCTCATTGACGGCCATTTTCTTGCGTTCCTTCATGTCCCTGCCGATCGGCGCATTGATACAGCCCTCATCCTCCTTCAGCACGCCATGGACGATTGCGCGGTAGCGGCGCACGATCGTGTGCTCCTTTAGCTGCCGTGCGATCTCCTGGTGGGAAAGATCATTTTTACAGATCAGGATGGAGCCCGTCGTATCCTTGTCAATCCGGTGAACGATGCCCGGACGCATCACCCCGTTGATGCCGGAAAGGCTGTTTTTGCAGTGAAACATGACCGCGTTGACGAGCGTCCCGCTGTAATGCCCCGCCGCCGGATGAACGACCATGCCCTTGGGCTTATTGACCACCAGCACATCTGCATCCTCATAAAGAATATCCAGCGGAATGTTCTCCGGTTCTATGACGGGCTCCTGCGCGGGGGGCAATTCGAAGGAAACATCATCGTCGGTTTTTACCCGGTAATTTGCCTTCACGCTCTGTCCGTTGACGCACACCCTGCCCTCCCGGATCATTTTCTGGATAAAAGAGCGCGACAAAGAATCGATCAGCGCGGCGATGCATCTGTCGATTCTTTCTTCTTCCCATTCTTCCGTTATCTGAAACCGAAAAAGCTCCATATTTCCTTTATTCCTCAACCTGTTTCTTTTTGCCCGGGAGCAGGAACGCAAAATCCTTTTCCTCCATATGCCCGAAAAAGACAATGACCAGTCCGAGCGCGCAAATGCCGGAAATATACATATCCGCCACATTGAAAACCGGAAAATCAATGAGGCTGATATAGATAAAATCCACCACATAATCCAGACGCAGGCGGTCCAGAAAGTTTCCCAGCGCGCCGGCGATCAAAACGCCTCCCATCATGTGAAAAAGGCGGTAACGGGGGGATGCCGGCATCCTCCAGAGGGCGTAAAGCAGCAAAGCGAGCACCAGGCAGGTCATGATGACAAAAAATGCCTTTTGATTCTGCAAAAATCCGAAAGCGGCACCCCGGTTTTCCAGATAGCGAAGCTCCAGCACGCCCGGAATCAGGACGATGGCAGGCGCTCCCTTCAAATGTGTGACCGCCAGCCCCTTGGTGAATTGATCCAGCCAAAGCCCGGCAAACGCGATGCAAAGGTCAAGTAAAAACATCCCCTTGTTTCTGAAATTCATCTTCAATCCTCTTCTTTAAAGTTGAGCTCACCAAGAGCCGCCCTCATTTCTTCCTCTGACACGGTATGGTCTATCGCCGCTTTCCCGATCTTATCAAGCAAAATGAAACGGATCTGACCGCCGCTCATCTTCTTATCGGATTTTGTCAGCTCCACGATCCTGTCCACATCAACATCATCCAGGGAGATGGGCAGATTGAAGGGCACGAACATGTCGCGGATTTCATAATATTCCTCCATGGAAATCCGCTCCTTTTTCCAGGAAATGAAAGCCGCCGCCACACACCCCAACGCGACGCATTCTCCGTGCAGCATCGTGAAATTGCTGTATTTTTCAATCGCATGTCCGATCGTATGCCCGAAATTCAAAAGGGCGCGCTCTCCCTGCTCGGTGGGGTCCTTCTCCACAACCGCCTTCTTGATCTCACAGCTTCGCTTCACGAGCGCGAGCATGGTATCAAAGTCCCTGTCGCAGATCTCATACATATTGGCGATCAGCCATTCGTAATATTTGCTGTCCCGGATCAGCCCGTGCTTCATGACCTCCGCAAAGCCGCTGTAAAACTGACGCGCCTCCAGCGTCTGTAAGGTATCCAGATTCATATATACGAGCTTCGGCATATAAAAAGCGCCCACCATATTTTTGTAAGCGTCAAAATCCACTCCCGTCTTGCCGCCGATGGAAGAATCCACCATGGAAAGCAGGGTCGTCGGGATCTGGATGAAATCGATGCCGCGCAGATAGGTCGCCGCCGCAAAGCCGGTCATATCGCCGGTCACGCCGCCCCCCAGCGCTACGAGCATGTCCCTGCGTTCAAAATGATGCTCGATCAGGTACACATATAAGGATTGCACCGTTTGCAGATTTTTATGTTCTTCCCCTGCCGGAAATTCAAACAGCTCACATGCCGCCACACAGGGCGCAAGCGCTTCCTGCACCGCTTTCCCATACAGCGGCGCCACATTGCTGTCCGCCACGATGCAGACCTTTCTGCCTGCCCACTCTTCTCTTTGGGAAAACTCCTCCGAAAGGCCGTCAAAGCCCCTTGTGAGCACAATATCATAACAGGGCTTTTTTTGATAGGATACCGTGATTCTCTCTGCCATTTCTACCTCCGTATAAAAAAGTGTGCGAAAAGCGCACACTTTTTGTCAGACACCCTTCATATCCATGGAACCGCTTAAAATTTCCTGAAAATCACCCGAAATATCAACGCTGGCAGGCGTGATAATGAAAATAAAGTGAGAAATCTTCTGCAGGTTTCCGTCAATTGCGAAGCAGGAACCGGATGTGAAATCGATGATCCTCTGCGCAATGTCCACATCCAGCCCTTCCATGTTCAAAACCACCGTCCGGTTTGACAGAAGCGTCTCTGTAATTTCCCGGGCGTCCTCCACGCTGGTTGGCTTGATCACACAGACCTCCATGCCGTTCATGGCCACCTTTTTCGTCGCCGGGCGCATCGGAGTCACCTTGGGAGCAGGCTTTCTGGGACGTTCCTCTTCATCGTAGGAGTCGGCCTTCGAAATGTTCCTGATCTTGGGCTTTCTCTCTACCGGCGCATCGTCCTCATCATAATAATCGTCTTCATCGTCGTAATATCCTTCATCCTCGTCGTTGAGCTTCATGTAATTCAAGAACTTGTCCATAACACTCATTTTATATTTACTCCTTTAAACATTGAGATTTCTTCCGCCGAAAATGCCGGTGCCAACTCTGACGTAAGAAGAACCTTCTTCCACCGCAACCACATAATCGTTGGTCATTCCCATGGATAAAACATGCATAGATACATTATCAACGTTTTTACGTGTTATGTCAACAGCTAATTGTTTCAGACAGCGGAAATATTTTCTGTTTTCCTCCGGATCCTGCGTGTCAGGCGCAATCGTCATCAAGCCTTTGATATGCACATAGGGCAGCTTTGCAATTTCCGTAATCAGACAAAGCGCTGCGTCCGGGCGCACCCCGAACTTGCTTTCCTCCCCGGCTGCGTTGACTTCGATGAGAATGTCCATATGCGTGTTGCGCTTGCCCGCCTCCCGGTTGATTTCCTCTGCCAGACGCAGGGAATCGACGCTGTGAATCAGCACTGTCCTGCCGATCAGATATTTTACCTTATTGCGCTGCAAATGTCCGATCATATGCCAGCGGATATCCTTTGGGAGCTGTTCGTATTTGTCTGTCAGCTCCTGTACCTTATTTTCCCCGAAATCCCGGATCCCCTGCTCATATGCTTCCAGAATCATGGAAACGGGCTTTGTCTTGCTTACGGCGATCAAAGCCGTATCCTGTCCGGTTTGACCGGTCCGCTGCAGGGCAGCCGCTATATTTCCCTGTACCAGCGCTAAATTCTCTGCGATCATACCATACTCCTTATGCCTGGCCGTCATTCATAAATCAGTTCATTTAAGCTTTCAATGGACTGGGCGTTCAAAACAATATTGTCATATGCGCTCAATCCATAGGTGGTATTCGCCTTGATGATCGCATATTCCTCGTTCTGCTCTAAAATCTGTATTTCCTTAAAATCCGCATAGCCTTTATTGATATTGTAAACGCCTGTCAGAACCGCGCTGCGGGAAACCGTATAGCTTTCCGTTGATTCCGGCATGATCAGATGGGTTCCTGCGGATAAAGAGGCATCGTCAATATAGTAATCCTCCTCTGTTTCCTGATAAATCTGCGTCGGAACAAATTCCGTAGTCAGCGTGCCGCCTTCTCCGGCCTTCTCCACAAGAACGCCTGTGTTGCCTGAATTTCCGCCCTTCGTCACATAATCCTTGGGAATCAGGAAAAATTCTTTATTCACAATCGCGGAATTAGGGACCTTTAAACCATTTTCATTTTCCGAAAGCAATTCAATATCAATGTACCGGTCCTTCGCAAAGGTGATCATGGAATTGTTAAAATCCAGCTTTGCAAAAACGCCTTCGCTGCCCTTATCCAGAATTGTCACCTCTCCCCAGGATTCGTACTGGTTTTTCATAAACCGGACCTTTACGAATTCTTCCTCCTCCAGCTCCTGCGCCGTCTGCCGGTCAACAGGAATGACAATGCACCAGTGCTCGCTCTTGGACAGCTTGTACAGCGGTTCCTGGCTGGTTACCAGTTCATTGCTGATCAGCTGTGTCCGGTCATAATTTTCCTGTTTAAAGTCTTCCTCCGTGATATCCTGTGCGGTTTTTGACTCATACCCATCCACATAATAAGTGATGATACCGGACTGGGGCGTATAGCAGAGCGCAACCGCCTGACTGTTGGAGGAATCGTTTAAGGCGCTTAAGCTGTCCAGCATATTGACGTTGGCAAGCTTTAATACCGTGCCCTCCATATCATATTTGAAATCGTAAACGGACTCAAACCGTTCCTTTGAAAAGGTTGCGTTATAGGAGGTGATCATGTTTTTTAACTCCAACAGATCATTTTCAGAAAACGTGGTGTTATCCGCATCCTGTTCATTTAAAATTTCCCGCAGCTGTCCGCTTTCATCCACTGCACATACAAGCTGTCCGCTGCCGACCCGTTCTCCCTCCCGGGCATAGTAGTTTATGTATCCGGAATAATTGCTCTGTATGATTTCCTCATCCCGCAGGGCAATGCCGGTATACATATTGTTCTGGGAAAGAGAACCCGTCATGACAGTATAGGGCCTGATGTCCTTTCCGCGGAAAAAATAACTGCAGACACAAATCGTAATATAGAGAAATATCGCTCCGAAAATGACCATTCCCAGATTGATATTCAATGGTTTACGGTATTGCCTGATCTTCCCGCTATCCTGTCCTCGTGCCAAATTATAACCTCCATCGCGTGCCGGGAGTTATCACAAAATCCCCAAAATAAGCCCCGGCTGTCTTCCGGGGCTTTTTCTCATGTATGGTCCATGGCCGCAATATACATGCCTTCTTTTCATAACCTTTCCTGACAGGCGTCAGGAAGTCAACCTCAAAGGGATACGATGATCTTTGACTTTAAGTCCTCTGCCAGCTCGCTCTCATTCAGGGATACGCTGAGGACAAAATCCACGCCGAACTTCTCACTGAGCTTTTCAAGCTTTGCAACGACAGGATCAATGCTCTGTCCTTCCAGACAGGATATCTTTAAGAAGCTGTCAAAATACATCTGCTCCAGATCGTGATCCTGCGAAATGATGCCGCTCACAAAGCCCAGAAAAGCGTCACTGTTATCTATCAGATAGTCAGGCGCGACGATCAGTCTGACCTTATTGTTCAGTTCATACATATGTTTGGTACTCTTGTCCAGATAAACGATGCTGCCGTTCACCTGCTTGATCTCAGCATTCACTTTATCCAATAAGTGCTTCGTTTTACCCTTCCCCTTCTCGCCTACGATTAACTGAATCATGGTTATCCCTCCTAAAGTAAATTTGTCTTCCAAAATATAAGATACGTCTATTATAGTTGATTTAGCTGAAAATGACAACCTTTATTTTTCAGATTAACCGATTTCATCCAAAAGCTCTGTCATTTCCGTATACAGAATCTGACGTTCCTCAGATTTTAATATGACGGCAATGTATGGATTGCCCGATACATCCCGTGCGAGCAGAATCAGACAGTTCTTCGCCGCATTGGTGGTTCCGGTCTTGCCGCCCACCACGTTCACCTTCTCAGGCGCCTTGGCGTTGCCGCTCAAATACCAGTTGGTGGTCTTTAATTCCAGCTGCTTGGTATTGCCGTTTCTGTCCTGATAAATGCTGTCATAGCTTGTCTTACCGATAATTTCATTGATCAGGTCATACTTGATCGCTGTCTGAAAAATCAGGTACATATCATATGCGGTCACGTAGTGGTTTTCGGCGGTCAGGCCATGGGGATTGACAAAATGGCTGTTCGTCGCACCAAGCAGGGCCGCCTCCTCATTCATCTTCTCCGCAAAGGATTCCACGCTCCCTGAAATATGCTCCGCAATCGCCACCGCCGCATCATTGGCGGACTTCATCAAAAGCGCGTGAAGCGCCTGATTTAAGGTAAGCTGGTCCCCCTGGGCAAGACCGCACAGGGTGGCGCCGCTTTCCGTGATCGCCACATTGGAAGACGCCGTGATCATATCGTCCGGATTGCCGTACTTTAAAGCAACCACGGCAGTCATCAGCTTGGTCAGGCTCGCCGGGTCCAGTCGCTCATGAATATTTTTGGCATAGAGCACATTGCCATTGTTGCAATCAAACAGCCCGGCGGACACAGCCTCCGACATATCCAGAACTTCATCGTTGACATTGACATCCCCGGCTGTCACACAAAGGCCGGAGGCAAAGGCATCGGCTGTGACGGACGCATTCTCCGTAACGATGCGAAAACCCGAAACGTCGTAATCGGGATTATATGCAAATGCGATTTCCTTTTCCCTACAACCGCACAGGGTCGTAAGGAGTATTGCCGCCAATAGTCCGGCGGCATATTTATTTGTACATTTCACGCCACTCTAAATCTCCTCTGTCCAGGGACTTGATCAAAAGCTCCGCCGTCGCCAGATTGGTTGCCAGCGGAATGTTATGCATATCGCATAAACGAACCACGTTGTTCACATCCGGCTCATGGGATTTGGGCGTAAGCGGGTCCCGCAGGAAAATGACCAGATCGATCTGGTTGTGTTCGATCTGCGCGCCGATCTGCTGTTCCCCGCCTAAATGACCGGCGAGGTATTTATGGATATTCAGATTCGTCACCTCTTCGATCAGCCTTCCGGTCGTTCCTGTCGCATAAAGTGTATTCTTGGTCAGGATGCCCCTGTAGGCAATGCAGAAATTCTGCATTAATTTTTTCTTTGCGTCATGCGCAATCAGTGCAATGTTCATATACCTTCTCTCCCTATAAATTATATAAATTTTTTCGCTGCAGCCTGACATTTAAGACAAAGCCTATTCCGATGTACATGCTCAAAAGCGAGCTTAAGCCATAGCTGACAAACGGAAGCGGCAGGCCCGTATTGGGCATCAGCATTGTGGCGACGGCGATATTCATAAACCCCTGAAATCCGATCAACACCCCCATGCCCGCAGCGATGATCATGCCCGCCGTATCCTTTGCCGACCTGGCAATGGTCACACAGCGCATCGCGATCAGAATCAAAAGAATAATGACAAGAGCAGAACCCACAAACCCGAGCTCCTCTCCGATTACCGCGAAAATGAAATCCGTCTGTGGCTCCGGAAGAAAGTTACCATTCTTCACGGAGGCGATTTCATTGTTGTTTAACCCTTTTCCCCAAAGCTGACCGGAGCCTATGGCCATGACGGAATTGAGCTGCTGATAAGCCTCCGCATCCGCATATTTCTCCGGATCAAAAAATGCCATAATACGATTCCGCTGATAGTCTTCTATCAGCTCCTGCCCTTCCTGCATGACGATCGACAAAAATACCAGGGCTGCCGGGACAATGATGGCAAGAACTCCCCCGATGATCTTCCAGCTCAACCCTCCCACAAAGAAAATGGCACAAAACAGAATTGCGAAAAGAATCGTTGTGGACAAGTCCGGCTGCTTGTGGATGAGATACAGCGGCACAGCTGCCAGCAGCACGGCGAATGCCAGAACGCGGAAGGTGTTTAATTTGTCCCTATACTTCATAATAAACTGTGCGTAGAATAAAATCAACAAAATTTTTGCAATATCTGACGGTTGGAAGCGAAAAGCGCCCAAATCGAGCCATCTCGTCGCCCCGTTCACCGTCGTTCCGAACTGTCTGACCAGCAAAAGAAATCCTACCATGGTAAGCCAGGCCAGCCAGTAAAACTTCAAAACAAAAGAATAATCCACCATGGAAACCACGAGCATGATGCACAGCCCGGCTGCCATGCCGAAAATCTGTTTACTCTGTACGCTTTCCCTGGCGCTTCCGATTGCCAGAATGCCGATGACATTCAAGGTGACGACCAAAAGCACCAGAAGAAAGTCGAAATTTCTCAATTTGTACCTTTTAAACATAAACGCTCCTGTATATCAGGTGATCTTGTGCAAATCCAGAATCGGGACATTGGCGTAGAGGGAAGGATTTTTGTTTCCCCGCCCCTTCGTGCCCGACTTGCTGATCTGGATTTCCATATTATCCGTATCGATCATCATATAGTGGGATATCACTCTGGCGATATCCTGTTTAATCATTTCCATCACTTCGGGAGAACAGTTGACGCGGTCGGAAATCAGCAATATTTTCAGCCTGTCCTTCGCCACCTCCCGGGAGGATTTGCGTTTTAAGAAATTCGGCAGCCTCATACCCTTCCCTCCTGACTTTTATGAAAAATTCCCGTTACCCTTGTCCAGAAGGAAATGGTCTGCTCCAGATCCAGATAAGGAATTTCCTGTCCCAGAATCCGCATGCAAATATTTTTATATGCTTTGCCTGCAAGCGTATGGTTGCCCACCAGCGGTTCTCCCTGATTGGTTGCAATCACCACATTTTCGTCGTCCGGCACCACGCCGATGAGCCCGACGGAAAGAATATCGACCACGTCCTCCACAGTCATCATGTCCCCGCGCCTTACCATATCATAGCGCATCCGGTTGATCACAAGATCGATCTGTTCAAAGCTGTTCGCCTCCAAAAGACCGATGATGCGGTCCGCATCCCGGATGGCGGATACCTCCGGCGTCGTCACCACCAGCGCCCGGTCCGCACCGGCAATGGCATTTTTAAAGCCCTGCTCGATTCCCGCGGGACAATCCAGCAAAATGTAGTCGAACTGATCCCGAAGCTGTTCGATGAGCTTTTTCATCTGGCTTTCGTTGACAGCCGACTTATCCCTCGTCTGCGCGGAGGGAAGCAGATACAGCCCGGCATAACGTTTATCCCGGATGAGCGCCTGCTTGATCCGGCATTTGCCTTCCACCACATCGACCAGGTTATAGACGATCCGGTTTTCCAGCCCCATGACCACATCCAGGTTTCTCAGACCGATATCCGTATCGATCAGCACCACCTTTTTGCCGGAAGCTGCAAGACCGGTTCCAACGTTTGCGGTCGTAGTGGTCTTTCCTACGCCGCCTTTTCCTGAGGTAATGACAATTACTTCACTCATGTAAAAAACCTCCGAATATGAAATATTTGTCCCCCAAACAAGCAGGTATGTCAGATCAGCTCATTCAGTAATTCATTTGTAATCGCCTTCGTATGTACCTCTCCATTTTCCACGACAGCGATCTGCGGCTGTGTCTTTTTCATCCGCGGCTGCCACCTGGATTTTTCCTTTGCTTTATATTTGAACGCTCCGATTTTACATTTCTGCGGAGCCATTTCAAGCGCTACGATAAAATGTCCTTCCTCCATATCTCCGCCGGCATAGGCATTTCCGGATAACCTGCCGATCACGATGATGTCCCGTGCGGATATCACACTGCAGCCTTGCTCCACATCGCCTATGATGACGATGCTTCCTTCCGTTTCCAGAATCTGGCCGTTATGTAAATTTCCCCGGTAAAACTGAGCGCCGTTTTCCTCTGCCTTCGGAAAATAGCGTTCAAAGGATTCCATCGCTTCCTTAAACTGCGATTCCTTTTCCGGATCCTTTCCCACCACGCAGATAATGTGAAGATTGGTATTACAGCTGATCGCATCCACAAGGGCGTTTTCTTCTTCATCGCTTAAGCTTCTTCCTTCGAAGGATACGGCGACCCTCGCCTCGCCGAAAAACCTGGCGCCTTCCCGGAATTTGCCGGAAACCTCCAAAAGAAGCTGGTCAAATGCGAGGGATTCATCCAGATAAACGGCAATTCCACCCTTGTAGCTCTTTATGACAACCGGATTACTCATATCAAATCATGACTCTCCTTTCCCTCTTTAGTCCCCTGTGCCGTCAAGCGCTTCCACGGCAAGCGCCGCCTGCGACTGCGTCAGCGCGTCGTTTTCGTCCAGGTCATAGTAATAGGTCAGGACCTGTTTGGAAAGCTGTGCCGCATAACCGGAGGAATACCCGTTTGCGATGCGGATTGCCATGGCGATCTCCGGATTCTCAAAGGGCGCATAGCCCACAAACAGCCCGTGGTTCGGACGGCTTTTATCTTCCTCTGCTGTGCCTGTTTTTCCGGCGACCGCAATCGGAAAATCCTGATAATATTTTTTGCTCTCTACCACGCCGCGCATGCCGGTGTGAATGGCGTCCCAATAAGCCTGCGGCAGCTCCACCCTGTTGCGGACCTGCGCCTGATAATCCTTTAACAGATTGCCCGTATGGTCCGTTACCCGGTCCAGCAGCGTCAGATCATAGCAGGTGCCGCTGTTTGCGACAGTTGTCACATAGCGGGCAAGCCCGACGGTGGTAAAGTTATTGTTTCCCTGCCCGATCGCGGATACGGAAGCCAGATCTGTGGAAACCTCCGGATCGGACTCTTCTATTTCAATGCCGGATTTCTCCGTCAATCCGTAAAGGTCCGCATAATAAGTCAGCTTTTCATTTCCCAGATCCGGATCAAACCGTTCCCCGTCCAGGCCGAGCTGATAACCGATCTCGTAGAAATAGACGTTGCAGGACTCCGTAATGGCCTGACTCAGATTCAGATTGCCATGGCCGGAACGCTTCCAGCATCGCGGCTGGTAATCCGTAAAGCGCGTAAATATTCCCTCGCATTCAATCTTGTCCGACAGGGTGACCACATTTTCCATCAACGCCGCCGTCGCGGACACCATCTTATAGGTGGAGCCGGGCGCTGATTTCATCTGTGTCGCGTAATTCCACATCGGTCTGGACATATCTTCCCCGCTGATGATGCTCGCATAATAATCGCTGTCTATTCCGTTTGCCAGACGGTTATTATCATAGCTGGGATAGCTCACAAGCGCTTTCACATCTCCCGTATTCACATCCGTAATCACGCAGGAAGCGGAAAACGGATCCAGCGCAAGCTGCGCCGGCGTGATCTCCAGATTCCGGATCAGCCCAACCATGAAGGAAAAAGAAGAAATCACATTGTTTTTCAGTTCCTGAATCCGTTTCTCGCTGGGATTTATGATATCCTGCTCAATCAAAAGCATGCATACCTGTTTCCCGGAGATGCGGTCCTGCTCAATCATATATTGAAAAATCTTTTTGTCAAAGGCGCGGCAGTCCAGCTCTTCTATAATGTAATCCACCAGATGACTGTAAACCTCTGTAGAATCCACGTACCTGCCATTCACATCTATTTTGGTCACATCGACCCAGTTTTTGGAAATCGCATACTCCAGATATTCCCGGATACTGATGATCTCCTCTGTCGTCCAGTCAATATAGGTTTCATCCCGCGCATCCACGCCGGTCAAAATACCGCCCTCGGCTGTCAAAAGCGTGTTGACGATATAGCTTTCATATACCTGATATTCCTCCGGCATCTGGTTATAGGGCGTGCTGCCGGTCATGAGCTCTTCCCGCAGGGCAGACATCACTTCCTCTTTCTTCTGCACATAAGCCTGATAGACCTCCGCCTGCACCTCGTCCGCGGAGGCGCGGGCAAGTCTGGAAATATCGATCACACCGTTGGTAAACAGGGCGGCATACACATCGTCAATGGGAATTTTCAAATTGGCGCTGGTGACATCGGTGGGATCATAATTTTTCACATTGATGATCTTGTCCACCAAAATGCCTGCCACAAACTTTTCCAGGATATTGTAGACCGCCGCCTGCAGACCGGAATCGATCGTGATATACACATCCTTTCCGGCCATCGGCTCTTCCCGGTCCTTTGTCTCGATTTCTCTGCCCATGCGGTCCACCAGCACCGTCTCATGCCCTTTGATGCCCTGCAGATATTCTTCCATATATTTTTCAATGCCGGATTTTCCCACGATATCATTGCGTTCGTATTCTCCGGTATCCGGCGCCCGTTCCACGCCGTCCATGCCCTCATCGCTATTGAGTGCGGCAAGCTCGTCCGTGGATATTTTGCCGGTATAGCCGATGATATGGGAATAATATGGACCGTCCGTATATTTGCGGATGGTGTCCGTGGCGATCTCAATTCCTGCCAGCTCTTCATTGTTTTCCTTGATCATCGCCACCGTCTCCTCGGAAACATCCGTGGCAATGGTGATGGGAATATAACGCTGATAGCCGGTAACAGCCATATTATAACGAATTGTGATGATCTCCAGAAACTCTTCCTTTTCATACCCGAGACCGGGCACAAAGCTGTCCTCGTCAGACGGATCCGAACGCTCGCCTATGCCGTAACGGGTACCAAGCTGTTCCATCACATCGTCCGCCGTGGCATTTTTTTCAATTTCCTTTAAATCACCGATTCTGGCATGGCCATATACGTCGGCAAGAAAGCGAAGCAGCCTGGTACCGCTCACATCGAAAGCGAAATTGCCGTTTTCATTGAGATAAATATTAAAATCACAGCTTAGCTTGTCCCCGTTTTCGTGAAGAATGGAAAGCACCTTTTTTAACGCCGCGTTTTTTGCCGCGGTTCCCTTGCTGCCGGTATCGTATACATCCTCGATCGTGACCGAATTGGAAAGCTCGTTATAAGCCAGCAAAACGCCGTTGCAGTCAAAAATATTGCCCCTGGTGCTGGCGACGGAACGCTCCTTTTCGATTTTCAGCTCCAGCTCCAGCTGTCTGTCCGCGCCCTCCACAATCTGCAGCTGAAAAATCCGGTTGATCATCAGATAGGCCAGCAGACCGAACACGATGTATAAAAAGAAGGTTCTGGAATTTATGAAGTTCAGGAAATATTTCAGTTTTTTAAGCAATTATTCGATACTCCCTCTGTCTGTCTTCTCCACCCTTTTGCTGATCCACAAAAAAAGCGGATAAAACACAAATGCGATGACGATGGTATAAACTGCCTCCGGCAGCATAATATGTACAAAATAGTACCGGATGTCCAGCCTTGCACGGAATAAAAACATAACGATATAGCAGCAGAAATTAATCGCCAGATCAGATGCTGTAATCATTAAAAGCGGAAATGTGATGTCCTCCGGATAAAACAGCTGCTCAAATTTTCCGTTCAGATACCCGCACAGAAGATACAGCAATGCGAAAAAGCCGATCATATCGCCGTTTCCTGTCGCGCCGCCATATGCCGAAAAAATGTCCAGCAAAAATCCGCATGCAAAGCCGGTTATCATGCCAGGTATCTCTCCGTGCATAAATCCGCAGGATGCCACTAAAATGACCAGCAGGTTCGGAATGATCCCGCCAAAGGCAAACCAGTGGCAGACGCTCGTCTGCAGAAGGAAACAGAAAAGCACCAGAAGTCCTGTCACGATGACTCTCTTCATAGATGCTCCTTTCTACTCTTTTATCTGCTGTTTTACTTCCATCACCACCAAAACCTCTTCCAGATGGTAAAAATCAGCAGCGGGCATCAGATAGCCGCTTTTTGTCAGATTGTCCGAGGTTGTGTTGACGGAGCTGATGTAACCAATCAAAATACCCGGCATATATTTGTCGCTGATATTGCTGGTAACCACCTTATCCCCGACGGACACCCTGTTATTTTTATCGGTAAGCTGGCTAAAGCGGATCAATCCGTCCGTTTTCAGGGACTGTAAGTCGCCGGAGACCACCATATTTTCCGAGGAAGCGAGCACTGTGGCGCTCACGTTGCTCGTGTCGTTGATGATGGACTGCACCTTGGCATAATTGGGGCCGACGGACACCACTCTGCCGACCAGACCGCTTCCTGCCATCACATTACAGTCCACCTGGATGCCATCCTCTTCTCCCTTATCGATAACAAAAGAGTAAAACCAGTTATCTCCTTCATTCGCGATGACCCGTGCCCCGACCTTTTCATAATCGGCATAGGCCTGATCGAGCTCATAGAGGCTGCGCAGATTATTCAGTTCATACCGGTCCTGCTGCAGCCGGTTATTCTCCAGCGTGAGCGCGTCGATCTGCTGTCTTAGTTCCTCGTTTTCAAGCATCACATCTTCCAGCAGCGCAAACTGCGCTTTCCGGTCGGAGAAATATCCTCCAACCGTCGCGATTCCTCTTTGAAACGGAACCACGACAGCGCCGGCAACGTTCTTTAAGGGACCGTCAAATACCGACGTCCGGAAGGTAAAAATCATCAGACAGACGCATAATCCTGCGAGAGCCAGCAGAAGATATTTGCTGGATATCGTAAACTTTTTTCGTTTCTTTTTGATAACAGGACTCATTTACCCATCCCTTCAATGGCATATGCGACAGATTTATAATTATCGTCCTTTAAAATGCGGGAAATTCCCAGTACAACGCTTTCCACCGGGCGTTCCGCCTGATTTACCCGCAGGCCCGTCGCCTTTTGCATGAGTCCGGAAAGGCGGGCGATCTGGGATGCCCCGCCGGTCAGATACAGACCGTGCCGGAAAATATCCGCGCCCAGCTCAGGCGGCGTGCGCTCCAGAATCACCTTGACGCTGTCGATGATCGTGTTGAAATGCTCTTCCAGACACTGATCGATCAGGTCGGTGGGAATCTCTCTTTCCACAGGAAGGCCGACCACAATATCCCTGCCGTAAACGACAGCGCCCCTTCCTTCCTCCTCCAGACTGCCCAGGGATTTCTTAATGCCCTCGGCGGTTTTTTGTCCGATTAAAAGATTGTATTCCTTGCGGACTGCCTGCCGGATGGCTTCGTCAAATTTCAATCCACCGGTCTTGATCAGACGGCTTAGGACAATGCCGCCCAGAGAAAGAATGGATACCTCCGTCGTGTCATAGCCGATATTGACCACAAGGACACCCTGAGAATTCTTCACGTCAATATCCATCCCCAGGCCGTCCGCCACCGCCTTCTCCACGACCATAATCTTCTTCGCTTTGACGTTGGCATCCTTGATCAGGTCATAAAACGCCCTTTTTTCCACCTCCGTGATATCCGTAGGAACCGCGATATAGAAATCCGCAGGCTTTAAATTCCCCTTTGAAATATCCGTAATAAAAAGCCGTACCAGATCCTCCATATTTTTGATGTCCGCAATCACGCCATTGCACAGCGGATAGCTGATCTGGATGTTGGAGGGCGCTTTTTCATACATTTCATAGGCGGAATTGCCATATGCGAAAATGCTCTTTTTATTGGCGATGGCGATCATGTTCTTTTCAATCATGATCGAATCGTCGGACATGCTGTAAATCTTGATATTGCTCGTTCCCAAATCAATTCCAAACGCGTTGCCTTGCACCATACCTTTCTCCTTCCATTTATAAAAGCCCCGCTTCCTGAAAGCTGAAATATCCCTGCTCGCTCACTATGATGTGATCCATCAACAGAAGCTGCATCATCTCTCCAAGTCCGGCAAGCTTTTTTGTCAGATCGGCATCCTCCCGGCTGGGGGTCACATCACCGCTGGGGTGATTGTGGACCAGCATGAAAAACACCGCCTGGTATTTTAACGCCTGTAAAAATATTTCCCTGGGGGATACAAGCGCGCTGTTGACGGTTCCGATGGAAAGAACCATCTCGTGAATCAGCCTTCCTTTTCCGTCCAGCAATAATAGCACGGTTTTCTCCACATCCATGCCATCTCCCGCAAACAGCGGGCGGCAATATCTGGCTGCCGCTTCCGGTCCGGGAAACGCTTTCAGCTCGATGCGCTGTCCCAGCGCGATCCGTTTTGCCAGCTCCGTCACGCATAAAATGCGCACCGCCTTGACCTCGCCGATGCCCCGCACCTTTTGCAGCTGAGAGGCAGACAGGCTGGAAAGTCCTGAAAGCCCCCTTCTGGCTCCCGCCGGCAGCGCCAGAATCCGTTCCGCCAGGGCTAACGCCGGACAATCCCTGTGCGCCTGCGGCGCATCCTGGTCCGGAAGCGGTCCTGTGCGCAGTAAAATCGCCAAAAGCTCTGCATCCGTTAAGGATTCTGCCCCCTTTTGCAGAAATTTTTCATAAGGGAGCTCATTGTGTAATTCTTTTTCCATATAGGTTCCTCCGCTCCTTCTCCCCAGAAGAACGGCGGCATATGCTCATATCACCCTGTAGACGAAAAGGGCGACGATGATTCCCAGAATGCTGGCGATGGTGATGCGGATCGTAAAAGCGAAGGTGATGCTCAATATGCCCAGATCCAGAATCACCGGACTGCTAAGCCCGAAGGTCTGTCCGAAATTCAGAAAGGAATCCGGAGCCATGTTTCCCAAAAATCCGCCCAGCACGATGCCCGCAAGTATCAAAAGCAGGCATGTCCAGCTATTCTTTCCCACTACTTTTTTCATACTTTTTATCCCTTGTCCTCATGAACTTCTACCATCTTATCATATTTCCCGCATCCTGTATAGAAACAAAAACTTAATTTTTTCGCACCGTTCGACAAAATCGGCGCGGCAGACAGCAAAAGGAAATGATTTTTGCCGTTTGCTGTAAAATCCTGCGGGAAACGCATCAAAGCAGCGACTTAAGCCGCTCCTCTTCGATCACGCCCTTATCCACACACCGCTGCAGAGACTTTAAAATGCCGAACTTCGCATGCTGCCAGGTCAGTCCGCCCTGAAAATAGACCGCATAGGGCGGCTTTAAGGGGCCGTCCGCCGAAAGCTCGATGGAGGAGCCGGACACGAAAGCGCCCGCCGCCATGATGACCTGACTGTCATAGCCCGGCATATCCCAGGGCTCGGGCGTGACGAAGCTGTCCACAGGAGCGGCGTACTGAATGCCCTCACAGAAGGCGATCAGCCCCTCCGGTGTGCCAAACTCCACCGCCTGAATGATGTCGTGCCGTTCAGCGCTTCCCTCCGGAACGACATGAAAACCCAGCTTTTCATAAAGATTTGCCGCAAAGATCGCACCCTTTAACGCGCCTGCCGTCACCGTGGGAGAAAGGAAGAGCCCCTGATAAAAGGAAGGTAACGCCGTCAGGGACGCGCCTACCTCCTTGCCCAGCCCCGGCGAGGTCAGCCGGTACGCCGCGTTTTCCACACATTCTTTTTTCCCTGCGATATAACCGCCGATGGGGGCAAGACCGCCGCCCGGATTTTTGATGAGGGAGCCCACGCACATATCCGCCCCGACCTGTGTCGGCTCTGTGGTCTCCGTAAATTCTCCGTAGCAGTTATCCACCATGCAGATGATATCCGGTTTCAGCCGCTTTAAAAAGGCGATCAGCTCCCCGATCTGTGCAACGGACAGAGTTGGCCGGGTCTGATACCCCTTGGAGCGCTGTATCGTGGCGAGCTTCGTGCGCGGTCCCACCGCCGCCCGGATGCCCTCCCAGTCAAAGCTTCCGTCTTCTTTTAAATCCACCTGCCGGTAGCTGATGCCGTATTCCTTTAAGGAACCCTTCGATTCCCGGATGCCGATCACTTCCTCCAGCGTATCATAGGGCTTCCCCACCGGGGAGAGAAGCTCGTCTCCCGGACGCAGATTGCTCATGAGCGCCAGCGCCAGCGCGTGCGTGCCGCAGGTGATCTGCGGGCGGACCAGCGCATCCTCCGTCTGAAAGACCGCCGCATATACCGCTTCCAGCGTCTCTCGCCCCAGATCATTGTAGCCATAGCCGGTGGTGCCCAAAAGACATGCCTCACTGACATGGCATTCCTGCATCGCCCGGATCACCTTCAGCTGGTTATACTCCGCCCTTTCATCAATTTGGGCAAAACGCCCCCGCAGGGCGTCCAACGTTCTTTCCCCATATTCATATATGGTTTTTGAAATTCCCATGGAGGCATACATCGCCCGCATGCCGTCCCTTGTCTGCTCCTTATTCATTCAACAGCTCCTTGCTTTGCTCGATCAGAAATTGTAGTATACTATTTTCTTCCAAAAAGTCTCTTCTGTCAACCCAGATCACATTTTTTTCACGTTTAAACCAGGTCAGCTGGCGCTTGGCGAAGTGCCTGGTGTCCCGCTTGATCAGATAAACGGCGCGTTCCAGATCGTAATCCCCCTCCAGATAAGAAAGGATTTCCTGATAGCCAAGCCCCTGCATGGACACGGCCTTTCTGGTAAGCCCTCTGGCCTGCAGCGCCTTCACCTCTTCTATGAGACCGTCTGCAAGCATTCTTTCCACCCGGCTGTCGATGCGCGCATAGAGCCTTTCCCGGTCGTCCGTCAGGACAAAATAACGGGAGCGGTAGGCGCTTTGCTTTTGCCGCTCCTGTTCGTTGTGGTCGGATATTTTTTCCCCGGTGGCGGCATGATATTCCAGCGCCCGGATGACGCGTTTTACGTTGTTTGCGTGAATCTGCTGCGCCGCTTTGGGATCTGCCTGCATAAGCATGTCGTGAAGCGCCGCGGCGCCATGCTCATCGGCATATCGCTGCAGGCTTTCCCGGTAGGCGTTGTCCTCCCCGGTTTCCGTAAAGTCGATGTCATACAGCACGGACTGGATATAAAAGCCGGTGCCGCCCACCAGAATCGGAAGCTTTCCCCTGCTGCAGATGTCCATGATCGCCTCCCGGGCGAGCTTCTGAAACAGAACCACATGAAAATCCTCCTCCGGCTCTAAAATATCGATCAGATGATGGGGCACTCCTTCCATTTCCTCCCGCGTCACCTTCGCCGAGCCGATGTCCATGTGCCGGTAGACCTGCATGGAATCCGCGGAAATAATTTCCCCGTCAAGGGCTTTGGCCAGACGCACGGAAAGCGCGGTCTTGCCGGATGCGGTCGGACCGGTCAGCACGACCAGGGGTAGTTTTTTTTGTTCCTCTGTCATAAAATTCTCTTGAATTTCCTTTCCAGCTCCTGCTTTGTCATTGTGATCATCGTCGGTCTTCCATGGGGACACTGATAGGGGTTGTCCAGCGCCAAAAGCTGCTCCAAAAGCGCCTGCATTTCAGCGTGGCTCATCCTGTGGTTTCCCTTCACCGCCGCCTTGCACGCCATCGTGGCGATCCGCTCCGTGATCGCGGCGGGCGTGCCCGGCTTTTGATCCTGCAAAAGATCGTTTAAAATTTCCTGTAAAAGGGCGTCGCCGAAGTTCCCGTACAGATCGCAGGGCACGCTGCGCAGCGCGTAGGAATTGCCGCCGAAATCCTCAATTTCAAAGCCGAGCTGCGCAAAATACTCCCGATAGCGTGAAAGGAGCGCCGCCTCCGGATTGGTCAGTGTCACGATAACAGGCGGCATGAGGTTTTGGCTGTCACAGCCGCCTTCCTTAAGCTTTTTGATGAGCGCCTCGTATTTTACCTTTTCATGAGCGGCATGCTGATCGATCAGAATCATTTTATCCTGATAGGAGGCGATCCAGTAGGTGTCGAAAATCTGCCCGATCAGCTCATACTGCTGCACCGCCTTTGCGGTGAGAATTTTTTCCTCGAACAGATCCATCTGCTTCGGCTTTGCAAGCCCCGGTTCCTTTGCTTCATATTCCAGACGGCTCTCATGCACCAGCGATTCCAGACGTTTTTTCTCGAAGGGCTGCACGGGAAGCGGCGGTCTGTCATGGGGCTGCGCTTTTCCGGCAGCCTGCCCGTTTTGCGCCGGTGTGCGCTGGCTGCCTCCTGTCGGACGCGGCATGGACAAAAGCTGTTTTGCGAGCTTTACCGCCTCCTCCTGCGCTTCCCTCTTCTGTGTTTCGATCTGCCGCCCGTTCGCCGATGCGTCGGCATCCTTATTTTCTTCCTTTCGGGACAGCGCAGCCTGTTTTTCCTGCGAATACGGAGGACTGTCCGGAGCGGAATTCTCAGGAGCCTGCATGCGCTCCTGAGAATTCTTTTTCTCCTGCGCCTCAGCAAAGGTGACGGCAGGGATCATTTCTCTGCTTTTGAGCGCTTCCCGGACGCTCCGCTCCAGGAAGTCGAAAATCCTGGGGTTGTCGGAAAAACGCACCTCCATCTTGGCGGGATGTACATTCACATCCACGTCTTTGGTATCGAGAGAAAGATGCAGGTACGCCATCGGAAACTTATGCTGCATCAGCCTCTGGGCATAGCCCGCTTCCAGCCCCTTTGACAGAATCTGGCTTTTGATGTATCGCCTGTTCACGAAAAAAAATTCAAAATTCCGGTTCGGACGCACCAGCTGCGGCGTTCCCAGAAATCCTTCCGCCAAAATGCCGTCCTCCTGCGCCCGGAAGGGGAAAATTTCCTTCGCGATTTCCCTGCCGTAAATCCGGTAAACGACCTCCTTTAAATCGCCGCTGCCGGAGGTAGAAAAACGGGGCTGGCGGTTTTGGATGAGCTGGAAGGAAATATCCGGCCGGGCGAGCGCCATATGCTCCATCAGATCCGCCACATAGCTGCCCTCCGTGGCGGCGGTCTTTAGAAATTTCCGGCGGGCAGGCGTATTAAAGAACAGATCCCGGACGATGATCGTCGTTCCCTCCGGCGCGCCGATCTCGGAAAACTCCCGCTCCCGCTCTCCTTCAATGCAATAGCGCGCGCCGGTCAGGGAATCCTTTGTTTTTGTGATCATTTCCACCATGCCCACGGCGGATATGGAGGAAAGCGCCTCCCCGCGAAAGCCCATGCTTTTGATCTGCCACAGATCCTCTATTGTACGGATTTTGCTGGTGGCGTGGCGCAGAAATGCCTTTTTCACCTGCTCCTTTTCGATGCCGGAGCCGTTGTCCGTCACCCGGATGAAAGAGGTTCCGCCGTCTTTGATTTCCACCGTAACCGCCGTCGCCCCGGCGTCGCAGGCGTTTTCCACCAGTTCCTTCACCACGCTGGCCGGACGTTCCACCACCTCGCCGGCGGCGATATGATCGATTGTATTGTTATCAAGAACTGTAATTTCCGCCATATGTCAATTATGAACGCTCGCAGGATGTCCGCTGCCGGCACGATATCCTGCGGTCTGCGCGATGAACGCGCAGACCTGCCCGAACGGCTGCATCCTGCATTCATTCTTCCTTTCCCCATCTGTTTTTCAGCTTATTCTGCAGCCGGTACAGGGTATTTAGCGCGTCCAGCGGCGTCATGATGCTGATTTCCACATTCCGAAGCTCTTCCAGAATATCCTCATCCTTCACGGTATCGAACAGGGAAATCTGCTCCAGGTCCACCTCGTCATAGTGCTTTGGCTTTTTGACAGGCCCGTCCGTATCCACGGAAATGCCCTGCACCTTTTCCGTGATATCGTTGTCCGACAGCTGATCGGCGATTTCCTTTGCCCGGTCTATGACCATATCCGGCACGCCCGCCAGCTTCGCCACCTGTATGCCGTAGCTGCGGTCCGCGCCGCCCTTGATGATTTTCCGTAAAAAGACGATGTCGTCGCCCTCTTCCTTCACCGCAATGCAGTAGTTGTTCACATTGCCGATTTTTCCCTCCAGCTCCGTCAGCTCATGATAGTGGGTGGCAAACAGGGTCTTGGCTCCTAACAGCTTGCGGTTGCTGATGTGCTCGATCACCGCCCAGGCGATGGAAAGCCCGTCAAAGGTGGAAGTTCCCCTGCCGATTTCATCCAGTACAAGCAGGCTTTTGGAGGTGGCATTGCGCAGAATATTCGCCACCTCGTTCATCTCCACCATGAAGGTGGACTGGCCGCTGGCCAGATCGTCAGACGCGCCCACGCGGGTGAAAATCCGGTCCACGATGCCGATGTTCGCAGATCTTGCCGGAACGAAGCAGCCGATCTGCGCCATCAAAACGATCAGCGCCGTCTGCCGCATATAGGTGGATTTTCCCGCCATATTCGGTCCGGTAATCACGGCCACACAGTGCTTTTGATTGTCCAGAAAGGTATCGTTTGCGATGAACATATCATGCTCGATCATCCGTTCCACCACCGGATGCCTGCCCTCCTTGATGTTGATGACGCCCTTCTCGTTGAGCGCCGGACGCACGTAATGATTGCGCTCCGCCACCAGGGACAGGGAACAGAACACGTCCAGCCGGGCGACCGCCTTGGCGGTGCGCTGAATCCGCTCGATCTGGGAAGCCACCGCCTCCCGCACCTCACAGAATTTGTCATATTCCAGGGCGGTCAGCTTATCCTCCGCATTCAGGATCATGTCCTCCAGCTCCTTTAAGCGGGGCGTGGTATAGCGTTCCGCGTTGGCCAGCGTCTGCTTTCTCATATAGTCGTCGGGCACCAGATTCTTATAGGAATTGGTGACCTCCAGATAGTAGCCGAATACTTTATTGAATTTGATGCGGAGATTTTTGATGCCGGTACGCTCCCGCTCCGTCTCCTCCAGCCGGGCAAGCCAGGTTTTTCCTTCTGTTTTGGCGCTTCGCAGCTGATCGATCGTCTCATCGAAGCCCTCCCGGATCATACCGCCCTCCCGGATGGCGATGGGCGGCTCGTCCACGATCGCCTGCCGGATCAGCTCTGACAGATCGGAAAGGGCATCCAGCTCCTCCTCAATCTGAACAAGTAAAGGCGCTTTAAAATCCCGCAGCACCGTCTTGATGGGCGGCATCATCTCCATGGAGGCGGCAAAGGCGATCAGATCTCTGGGATTCGCAGTCTTATAGCTCACCTTTCCCAAAAGCCGCTCCATATCATAAACCGGATTCAAATATTCCCGCAGCTCGTCCCGGCTCATGGGCTCTTTTCCCAAAGCCTCCAGGGCATCCAGCCGCGCTTCCATCTCATCCTTCTCAATCAGCGGCTGTTCCAGAAAGCTGCGCAGCATCCGCGCGCCCATCGCCGTATTCGTCTTATCCAGCACCCACAAAAGCGACCCCCGCTTCTGCTTTTCCCGAAGCGTCTCCGTCAGCTCCAGATTCCGCCTTGTGGAGGAATCCAGCAGCATGAACCGGCTGGTCAGATAGGGAGTCAGGTGCGTGAAGTGCGCCAGCGAATTTTTCTGCGTATCATACAAATACTGCATCAGGCTGCCAGCCGCCACAAGCCCGCTCTGAAATTCCTCCAGTCCCAGCCCGGCAAGCGTGGATACCCGGAAATGCTTTTGCAGACACTTCCTGCACAGATCTTCATCAAAATACTGTGGCTCCAGGGAATAGACCGCCACCGAAAGCCGCGCCCGCAGATCCTCCAGATCCATGCCGCTCACGAAAAAGGCATCGTTGCAGATGATCTCGGAGGGGTGATATTTGTTGATTTCATCCAAAAGCTTTCTGCTATCCTCCACCTCGGTCACATAGTAATCGCCAGTGGTCACATCCGCCACAGATATTCCCGTTTTTCCCGTAAAATAAGCGATGCACATCAAAAAATTGTTCTTCGTCGCCTCCATCGCCTGCACGTTTAAATTGGTGCCCGGGGTCACGATCCGCACCACGTCCCGCTTCACCAGTCCCTTCGCCAGCTTCGGGTCCTCCATCTGCTCGCAGATCGCCACCTTATAGCCTTTGGAAACCAGCCTGCTTAAGTACCCTTCCACCGCATGGTAGGGTACGCCGCACATGGGGGCGCGTTCCTCCAGGCCACAGTTTTTTCCCGTGAGCGTGATCTCAAGCTCCCTGGACGCGGTCAGCGCATCCTCGAAAAACATTTCATAGAAATCTCCCAGCCTGTAAAAAAGGATGCAGTCCGGATACTGCTTCTTCGTCTCCATATATTGCTGCATCATGGGAGTCAGCTCTGTCATTGGTTTTCTCCTTTGTCTCTTATACTATTACGTCTGACGGCCGATATAATAAAACCCGTGACACTCCTCCAACACCACATCTACAATTTTTCCGACCATGGAAGCCTCGCCGGGAAAATGCACGATCGTGTTATTGGAAAGCCGCCCGGTCAAAAGCGTTCTTCCCTGTCCGTCGGTCTGGTCGCCAACCTCCTCGACCAGGGCCGGCAGCGTCTGTCCGGCGAGCCTCGCCACCTGACTCTTCGCCGTATCCTGCACCACCTTTAGCACCCGGTCAAAGCCCTCCTTCACCACCGCTTCCTCCACCTGATTTTCCATGGCGGCAGCGGGCGTTCCGGTCCTTTTGGAGTAAATAAAGGTGAAAGCATTGTCAAACTGCACCTGCCGGATCACATCGATGGTTTCCTCCACATCTGCAGGCGTCTCTCCCGGAAATCCGACGATGATATCCGTCGTCAGGGAAATGTCCGGAATCTCCCGCTTGATTTTTTGGGCCAGCGCAAGGTATTGTTCCTTTGTATAGCGCCGGTTCATTTTCTCTAAAATCCTGGTGGAACCGGACTGCAGGGGCAGATGCAGGTGACGGCATATTTTTTGGGAATGCTTCATCACCTCGATCAGCTCATCGGAAAGGTCCTTGGGATGGGAGGTCATAAAGCGGATTCGCTCAATTCCTTCTATTTTTTCTACCTCGCGCAACAGCTGCGCAAAGCTCATGGGATGCTCCAGATTTTTTCCATAGGAATTCACATTCTGCCCAAGCAGCATGACCTCCACCACGCCGTCCTTTGCCAGACGGCGGATTTCCGCTAAAATATCCTCCGCCCTTCTGCTTCTTTCCCGCCCGCGCACGTAGGGCACGATACAATAGCTGCAGAAATTGTTACAGCCGAACATGATGTTGATGCCGGATTTGAAGGGATATTTACGCTCCACCGGCAGATCCTCCACGATTTTGTCCGTCTCCTTCCAGATGTCCAAGATCATGCCCTTTGCTTCGAACATGCTGCACAACAGCTCCGGAAAACGGTACAGATTGTGGGTGCCGAAAATCAAATCCACAAAGCGATAGCTTTTCTTTAATTTTTCGATCACAGAGGGTTCCTGCATCATGCAGCCGCACAGAGCGATTTTCTTGTCCGGATTTTTCTTTTTCATGCTGTTTAAAAAGCCAAGCCTGCCGTAAACCCGCTGGTTGGCGTTGTCCCGCACGGTACAAGTGTTGTAAATGACGAAATCCGCTTCTTCGTTTTCCGTCAGCACATAGCCTGCCTGCTCTAAAATGCCGGAAAGCTTTTCCGAATCCCGGGCGTTCATCTGGCAGCCAAAAGTCACGACCGCTGCGGTCAACGGACGACCCAGACGGTCACTGCGTTCCTGCACATGCCGGCGGCACCGGGCAATGAAATAATACTGCCGGGCGGGCTCCTGCGCAGGAGCCTGTGCGTCCAAATCTATTTGCTCCAAATCAATTTCATGATCCATTTCTTCTGACTTCTCCTCCTGTCCGCTGTAGGACGAATCCTGCCGGATATCTGTGGTAGAGCTATCCACAAACATATGCTGTCTTGCAGACAGCGCCACAGCCTTAAGCATGCTCACCCGCGTTTTCACTCCCCTGCACAGCGCGTCGCACCGCGCCCCGTCGAGGTAGTCGGAGCCTCTGGCGATATCCTGTAATTCCTCTTCTATCCCGTCAAGCGCCCCGAAATCAATCCAGTCAAAATTCTGTACGAGCTGTATCTGTTCCTCGTGACTGGCTTTAAAGGGCTTACATGTTGTTTTTGTCCTGACGCCAATCAGTCCGGTCGGCTTATCAAACCACAGGGAAGTGCCACAATCATAAACCGGCGCTGGTCCCCGGTATTGCAGCGTACCGGCATCGCGCACGACGCCAAAGTTATTCTGGTGCCGGTCCTCGTTGACGATCAGATAATCCAGAACAAGCATTCGGTCAAGCTGTTTGGTCACGCCGGGAATGCCCAGGGTAGCGCAGCAGTCCAGATAATGTCGGTACAGGGATACATGATTAGGCTTTTTTTTCACCTGCATGATGTACCAGGCGGAAATCAGTTCTGTGTCCGGCGCAAGAAAATTCTCACAGATGCTATAGGGTTCACCGTCTCTTTGCAGCAACCCATAAGAAACATGGGGAATCTGCAGCCGTTCCATGATGCGGGAAGCGAATACCTCATTATAGGGCTCCTGCCTGACCGTACCGCTTCCGCCTTTGATCAGGCATCTTTTTCCGTTTTGGATCATCCATTTCTTTTTCAGCCAGCCGTCCGAGGTGTTGTCCGGGGACATCAGACTGATGGGGGAATCGCTTCTTTTGCCCCCCAACAGGATATTTCCCACATCCTCGGAAAAAGGATTCTCAAAAAAATTTACCGCTTCCCAGGCGATAGCCGCATCAACCGGACGGATCCAGTATTGATCGGACAGGCTCAGTCCCAGACATTTTTCCGGTAAAAGCTGCGCGTCCGATACACCCAGCCGCGTCAAAGCCTCCTGCAGCCCTGCGCGGCTTGCGGGAATCGAGCGCCCCCGCCACCAGGCATAAAGCGCGCTTCTGTCTATCGTGTTTTTTTTGACCGGAATGCCGACGGGCACATGCTCCTTTGCAAGCGCTTCGTCCACCGACAGGATTGCGCCGGAGAGCGTGTCAAGCGTAAGCTGTACCACCGGAATATTTTTATGCATCAGAACAAACCGCTTCATCGGCGCCATCCTTTCATAGCCATAGACCAACTACTTTTCCGCATACAACAATACAATATTTTTCAGAATTTCCACGCAGCTCTCCATGGATTCCACACAGGCATATTCAAAGCGCCCGTGAAAATTGGCGCCTCCGGTGCACAAATTCGGGCAGGGAAGTCCCATGAAGGAAAGCCGCGCGCCGTCGGTTCCGCCCCGGATCGGGGAAATGACAGGTACGACGCCCGCCTGCTCCATCGCCTTTACCGCGTTGTCGATCAGATGCGCATTTTCGGGCAGGATTTTTTCCTTCATGTTGTAGTAGCTGTCCTTCATATCCACGACAAAAATCTGTCTGCCGTATTTCTCGTTCAGAAAATCCGCACATTTGAAAAAGAACGCCTTTTTTTGTTCAAACTTCTCCCGGGAATGGTCGCGGATGATGTAATCTACCACCACCTTTTCTGTGGAGCCGTTTATGGAATCGGGATGGAAAAAGCCCTCGTAGCCTTCCGTGGATGCAGGATTTTCATGCACCGGCAAAAGGCTCTGGAACTCCTGCGCCAAAAGCACCGCGTTCAGCATTTTGTTTTTGGCGCTGCCGGGGTGTACGCTGTAGCCGTTGACGGTGAGCTTTACGCCCGCCGCGTTGAAGTTTTCATATTCCAGCTCACCCAGCGCGCCGCCGTCCACGGTATAGGCAAAATCCGCGCCAAAGCCCTCCACATCGAAATGGTCCACGCCCTGTCCCACTTCCTCGTCCGGCGTGAAGCCGATGCAGATTTTCCCGTGAGCGACATCCGGGTGGCTCAGAAAATATTGTGCCATCTCCATGATTTCCGCCACGCCCGCCTTGTCGTCCGCGCCAAGAAGCGTGGTGCCGTCCGTGACGATCAGGCTTTTGCCCTTCAGACCCGGAAGCTCCGGATTGTCGGAAACGGACAAGACGATATTTTTCTCCTCATTTAATAAAATATCGTTGCCGTCATAGTTTTCCAGAATGCGGGGCTTTATATTTTTGCCGCTCACCGCCGGAGAGGTATCCATATGGGCGATAAAGCCGATGGAAGGAACCTCCCTGTCCTTTGGCAGGTTGGAAGGAATGACGCCATACACATAGCAGTATGCTTCGTCAAATACCACGTCGGACGCGCCCATTTTCCGCAGCTGGTCCGCAAGAAGCCTGCCCAGGTCCTTCTGTCCTTCGGTGCTTGGAAAACAGCCTGTCTCGTCGGCCGATTCCGTATCCATCCGCACGTACTCCAAAAATCTGTCAATCACATTGCTCATACATGTTTCCTCCACTTTAAAAAATATCATTTCCATGATTGCCATCCGTCAAAGGATTCCTGTTACCCATTGAAATATTTCATCGGCAAATTGCAATGCCTCTTTGGCATGCCGCTCTTCCAAAAGCAGTTCATTGGGATATCTTACTGCTATACCATATGGCGTCAATGTATCGGCATAATCATAAAATCTCTCTTCGATTGATACCTTGTTTTTGATCTGATTCAGAAGAAAGGACAGATCATGGAGTTTAGGCATGCCTCCCTCTGCCCCATAATGTATAATCAATGCTTTGATTGCCTTTTCTGCCGATTGCTGACAATGGTAACAGATAATTTCAAATGGCTTTGGATAGTAAGTTGCATCTAAATGCTTCGCTACCCCTAAATCTACAGCAGACATTTCATACCATTTTTTGACTTCCTGCATCATATAAAAGTACCCCTTTTCTATATACTTCATTTTCTATTGCATAAATCTCTTTTCTTTCTTCAAAATGGCTTAAAGTTCCTACAACGATATCTACCGGTCTCCGTTTCACTTTACGAATTGATTGATATGCCTTTGTCGTTTCTGCCGGAATATCCGACACAGTATCCGGAACAACAATATAAAAATCAAAATCGCTTCCATCCGTATAGGTGTTATTTGCATAAGATCCAAATAAATATACTTTAATTGGCGAAAGCCGTTCTACAAAATGATTGATCAATTCTGCAATTTCACTTATCGGCATACTCATTCACCCCTTCCTCCAAAAACATTTTACAAACAAGAGGTTAATACTGCTGTTTTTTCAGAAAATCGATAAAATCCTTCAATTCCTTATTTATATCTTCTGACAGTCCATTCAAATAATTTCGACCAGATTCCTGCACAGCATAACCAGATCGTGCCGGATTCCCTCCCGGCTGTTCCAGCCTCTGCCAGACCATTCTTCTCCGGAAAGATCATCCCCGCCATAAATCAATGCGCCGTAGTCAAAGCCTCGAAATTGCGCGACAGCAATGCATCCGGCCTGCTCCATTTCCACAATTTTTGCGCCCTCCGCCCTTCTTTGGCCGATCCGGTCAGCCGTCTCCCGGAAAATGGCGTCGGTCGTCCAGGTCAGACCGCGAAGATATGGAATTTTGTTTTGGTCTAAATATTTTCTGATTTTATCCGTAATTTCGGAATTTGTATGAATCACTCTGGATGGCGCTATGTACTGATAAGAAAAGCCTTCATCCCGGATGGCGCCATCTACCACAAGGATTTGTCCCACCTCGATATCCGAATCAAGAACGCCTCCGCCGCCACAGAACATGACTTTTGTTATGCCCATCGCATGGAATTCATCCAGATTCCCCGCACAGGCGGGACAGCCAACCTGTCCCAGTGTCAAAAGCACCTCTGGCCGGTCCGTGAAACGGTAAATCAGAAAAGGATTTTCACCGTGTATCAGCCGCTCCTGCGTAATCTGCCCATTCTGTGCCAGCCTGTTCACAACCTCCGGGAAGAATGTGATTACCATTTTGTTTGTATTCAATTTCTCGCCCGCAAGATTTGACGGATTCAGCTTTGCTACCGGATTATCGTCAAATTCCAACACCGGAAAGTCATTTTCATGAAACATGTTCTCCTCCCTTTCATAGCTGCCGCCATACGACAACCTCTGTTGCTCTTATGAAGCTCTTATTCCGCAGATGCCTCACGTCCCTGCGCTCTCCCGCTTTCGCACGGTATCGGTACCGGAAATCAGCTCCTGATATCGAAAGCACCTCTCCCAATGATCGTTGATGATCCCGCAGGCCTGCAGATGGGCATAAACCGTGACAGAGCCCATATATTTCAATCCGCGCTTTTTTAAGTCAGCGCTGACCCGGTCTGATAAGCCATTCCGGGCAGGAGGATTTCCCTTCTGATGCCCCATATAAAGCCAGGTCTTTCCTTTGGTAAATCCCCATATGTACGCATCAAACGAACCAAACTCTTCCCGTATTTCCTGAAAGCACCGGGCATTGTGGATGATGGCTTCGATCTTTCTCCGGGAGCGGATCATCCCTTCCGTATGCAGGATGCGCTCAATATCAGCCTCCCCATACCCGGATATTTTCTCAAAATCGAAGCCATCAAAACACTCCCTGAAAATCTCCCGTTTCTGAATCATCATGTTCCAGTTCAGTCCGCACTGCATGACCTCCAGCATCAGAAACTCGAACTGCTTTTTGTCATCGTGAACCGGCACACCCCATTCCTCATCATGGTAACGGATCATCTGCTCATTTCCCAAACACCATGGACAGCGTTCCATACTATCAGTTCCTTTCTGCCGGTTTGTCACATACCGCTTTTCCTGCCGCCCCTGTCCGCCCGCCCGCCGCGATGCGTGACTTCGATAGTCCCCCGCCGCACGGCCACAGAGCCGGAGAACGCATTACTCAGCCGTCACATATTTGGAAGGCCTACCCGCGCACCTGCCCGTTGCCGCGGATCGTATACTTATAGGAGGTCAGCTCCCGAAGCCCCATCGGCCCTCTCGCGTGAAGCTTCTGGGTGCTGATGCCGATTTCCGCGCCGAAGCCGAATTCAAAGCCGTCCGTAAAACGGGTGGAGGCATTGACATAGACACACGCCGCGTCCACCCCCTGTAAAAAGGCGTCCGCATGCGCAGGGTTCTCCGTGATGATCGCATCGGAATGCCCCGTGTTGTAGCGATTGATATGAGCGATCGCTTCCGCCAGAGAATCCACCGTTTTCATGGAAAGGATATAGTCCAGATATTCGGTTCCGTAGTCCTCCTCCGTCACCGGCACACAGCCATCGATCACGCCGCGGATCCGTTCGTCCGCCCGCATTTCCACATGATGCTCCTGCAGTGCCTTTTGCAGCATGGGCAAAAACCGTTCCCGCACCTTTTCATGGATCAAAAGTGACTCGCACGCGTTGCATACGCCGATGCGCTGGGTTTTCGCGTTGACGATGATGTTGACCGCATCAGTCAGGTTCGCATCCTCATCCACATAGATGTGACAGTTTCCGGTTCCGGTCTCGATCACGGGCACGGTGCTGTTTTCCACCACGCTGCGGATCAGTCCGGCTCCGCCCCTGGGGATCAGCACATCCACATAACCGTTCATGCGCATGAATGCGGTGGTGACAGCCCGGTCCGTGGCCTTGATCAGCTGAATCGCGTCCGGCGTAATTCCGCTCTCCTGCAGCCCGTCCCGCAGCACCGCTTCTATGGCGGTATTGGACTGCAGCGCATCCTTTCCGCCCTTTAAAATCACCGCATTGCCCGCCTGAAAGCAGAGCCCGAAGGCGTCCGCCGTCACATTGGGGCGGGACTCATAAATGATGCCGATCACCCCCAGCGGAACCCTGCGCTTTTCAATGGAAAGTCCGTTGGGACGCACAAATCGCTCCAGCACCTCCCCGACCGGATCGGGCAGTCCGGCGATCTGCCTAAGCCCGTCCGCCATCGCCCGTATCCGTTTTTCATCCAGCATGAGCCGGTCCAGCATGCCGGGATGCATGCCGTTTTCCCTTCCCAGCGCCAGATCCTTTTCATTCGCCGTCAAAATTTCATCCCTGCGGTCAATCAACGCGTCCGCCACATGCAGAAGCGCTTCACTTTTTTCTTCCGATGTCAAAGCACCCAGCGCATATTTGGCGGTCACTGCCCGTTCGCCCATTTGCTGTAATGTATCCATATTTTTTATCATTCCCTTCGCTTCAATTTTCAGGTCCGGCTACGCATAAATGACACGATCCATGGAAATATCGTGCTCCTTAGGCTCAATTCGTTCCACAAGCTGGCAGGCGAAGCAAAGCCCGATGCAATAAGGGCGTTCCCGCTTTGGAATGCCTCCCAGAAAGCGATCATAAAAGCCGCCGCCATATCCGATCCGTTGACCGTTGCGGTCAAAAACAACACCGGGCGCAAGAAGCAGTGTCCGCTTGTCCTGTCCCTCAGAATGATCCGTGATATTTCCGGCAATCGCCTGCAGCATTATGGACCTGACAGGCGCATCGTTCTCGCTCCCGTCCCATACCGCCGTATCCCCCGCCGGTTCCAAAATTCCCCGAAATCCAGGGCTTACATCCTGATCGGAAAAAATCCGGTAAAAGCGCATCCGCGCCCCTTCCACCTTCGGCACATACACCCGCCTGCCCTGGGCGAGCGCGCGGTCGATCAGGGCAGACGTGGAGACCTCCGTTTTGTATGACACATAGACGAGAATACTTTCCGCCCGCCTGTATGCGTCGCTTTGAAGAATGAGCCGGGCGATTTCTTCGCTTTTTTGCGCGCGAAGCTCCTCCGGAAGACTGTCGCGCAGACGCAGCGCGCTTTTCCGCAAAAGAGCCGTATCCTGTTTCGAATTCTGCTCCATAGCATCCTCAGTGGGCGCGGTAGGGACCGCCGTATTTTTCCCCCAGATTTTCCACCGTTCCATCCTCCTGCTCGATACTGATAGAATCCAGCTGGCTCTTCACATTGGCGCGCACGGAAGCGACGAATTCTTTGCGCAGAGATTGCTGCTCTGTCTTTTCCTCTTCCGAAAGCCCCACCGATTTCGATTTATGGTAAAGCTCGTTGATGCGTTTGATTTTTTCTTCTGTCATATTTTTTCACCCCTTCTGCTCATGCATGGCGTTTAAAAATGCGGACAGGGAAAAACTCTCATCCCGGTTTGCCACAAACAGCGTTCCAAAATTTCTTCCGTCCATGATGCGGTGAAGAATGCGGATATCGCTGCTGTTGGCGATGATCATATCCGCGCCGCTGCTGGTGGCAATTCTGGCCGCGCCCAGCTTGGTATACATACCGCCAGTTCCCACATTGCTGCCGGTGCTCCCCTTCCCCATCCGCATGAGGGAATCGTCCAGATGCTCCACCGTCTCCACAAAAACGGCTTCCGGGTTGGCGCGGGGATCGTCCGTATACAGCCCGTCGATATCGGAAAGCAATATCAGAAGATCCGCCCTGATCATGGATGCCACCACGGCGGACAGCGTGTCATTGTCCCCGATTTCAATTTCGTGGGTTGCCACCGTATCGTTTTCATTGACGATGGGAATGACGCCCATCCGGAAAAGCTCCTCAAAGGTATTTTGGGCGTTGGTCCGGTTCATCTCGTCATCCACGGTATGGCGGGTCATCAGAATCTGCGCCGCCACCTGATTGTATTCCGCAAAAATTTTCTGATAGGTCATCATCAGCCGCGCCTGCCCGATCGCCGCGCACGCCTGCTTGACGGCGATCGGATTTTCCTTCCCGTCCGGCTTTAAATGCACCGCCTTTCTTCCCTGGGCAATAGCGCCCGAGGTTACAAGCACCACGTCCTTTCCCTGATTGCGTAAATTACAAAGCTCCCGCACCAGCACATCCAGACGGATATAATCCAGATCGCCCGTCTGGGCGTGCTGCAGGGAGGAAGATCCGATTTTTACCACGATCCTTTGTTTGTCCCGGATCGCACTGCGATCATTTTTCATAAGCTTCTCCTTGGTTTTCCCTTAAAAAGGGGCATATGCAGACGCGATCGCCTCCGCGACCCGCATGCCGTCCATCGCCGCCGACATGATGCCGCCGGCATAGCCCGCGCCCTCTCCGCAGGGGTACAGCCCCCGGATGTTCGCCTGCAGGCTCTCATCCCGGCAGATGCGCACCGGAGAGGAAGTGCGGCTCTCCACACCGGAAAGCAGCGCGTTTTTATCGTCAAAGCCGGGAATCACTCTCCCGAACTGCTCCATTCCCTCTATAAAGGCATCCTGTAATTGCTTTGGCAAAACGGACGCCACATCCGCAAAGCGCCAGCTTCCCTTCATACAGGGCATAAAATCCGCCGGGATATGCCCTGTTGTTCCGGCATTTGCAAAATCGCCGTAACGCTGAACCGGGATGCTGCCCGCTCCGGCTTCCCATGCCTTTTGCTCCAGCGCGCGCTGAAAGGCGATGCCGGCAAGCGGTCCCTCTGCGCCGAAATCCGCAGGCGTGACGGAAACGATGATGGCGCTGTTGGCATTTTGGGAGTCCCGGGTGCTGTAGCTCATGCCGTTTACCGCCAAAAGCTCCGCTTCGCTGCTGGCGTTGACCACAAACCCGCCCGGACACATGCAAAAGGAATAGACGCCCCGTCCGCTTTGGGTCTGCGCCGTGAGCTTATAGGGAGACGGCGGCAGCTCTTTGGGAGACGGCATGCCGTATTGGGCTTCGTTAATCAGCGTCTGGGGATGCTCCACCCGAAGCCCCACCGCAAAGGCCTTTGCCTCCATGACAACGCCCGTCTTTTCCAGCCAGAAAAAGGTATCCCGGGCGCTGTGCCCGATGGCGAGCACCACCACAGGAGAAAAAAGCCTTGTCCCATCCGCAAGCAAAACCCCCTGCACATGTCCATCCTGTGTCAGAATGCCGTCCACACGGCTTTGAAACCGTATCGTGCCGCCATGCTTCTCGATCTGCAGCCGCATGTTTTTTACCACACGCACCAATACGTCTGTGCCGATGTGAGGCTTTGCCTCATACCGGATTTCCGGCTGCGCCCCGTTTTCTGCAAAAATTTCCAGAACAGCCTGCCCCCGTCCGTCCCTGTCCTTAATCAGAGTGTTGAGCTTGCCGTCCGAAAAGGCGCCTGCGCCGCCCTCTCCAAAGGAAACGTTGGATTCCGGATTCAAAACGCCCTTTTCCCAAAAATCCTGCACGTCCCGGACACGCTGCTCCACCGCCTGTCCCCGTTCCAGAAGAATGGGGCGATAGCCGTGCAGGGCAAGCTGCCAGGCACAAAACAGCCCTGCCGGGCCGCTGCCGACAATCACCGGCCGCTCTGTCAGCTTTCTGCTTCCCGGTTTGGGGAACGCATATTGTTTGAAAACCGCAAGGGACACGTTTCGGTCCCGGCAGCGCGCGACACAGGCTTCCTCCCGGATGCCGCGCAGGGCGACATCCACCACGTAAACCAGACGGATGTCCGGTTTCTTGCGGGCGTCGATGGACTGCTTCCTGATTTCCAGCTTTTCGATCCGATCCGGATCGGTTTTCAGTATTTTTGCCACCCGCTCTTTCAAATCCGCTTCCGTATGTCCCGGCGGCAGCTTTAGCTGCTGTATTCTGATCATGCCGACCTCCATGTTTTTTTGTCTGCCCAAAATTCCGGTTTCCTGTTCCGTTCCCGCGCCCTCCGCCAAACGAAATGACCTTGCGGTCTGAACTGTCACAAATTCCGACCGGCCGTGGCGTTTCCGGCGAGATAGCCGCTCGTCCATGCCCACTGCAGATTATACCCGCCGCATCTGCCGTCCACATCCAGCATCTCTCCGCACAGGAAAAGCCCCGGTGTCTTCCGGACCTCCATATGCCCGTCCACCTCCGAAAGCGCTACGCCTCCCGCGCACACCTGCGCGTTTTCCATCGGCTTATATCCCGTAACCTGCACCAAAAACGCGCGCATCTGCGCAAACATCGAAAAAATGCGCTTCCTCGTCCGTTCTCCCACGATCTCATCCGGCTTTAAACCGCAGCAGGATAACAGCACCTGCACGATTTTTTTATGCAAAAGCCCGCTGCCCAAAAGCAGCACGCTCTTTCCCAGACAGCCTTCATACTGCTTTTGACAAACTGTTTCCCACTCATTCTGTTCATATTCCGGCAAAAAGTCGATGACCGCCTCCACCCTCTTTTTCTCTGTCAGAGCGCTGACGGCATATCTGCTGCACTGAAAAACCGGAATGCCAGAAATGCCGTATTCCGTAAGCTGCAGCTCCCCTTCCTCCACATGGACGCTTTCGGGCATTTCCCTATGCTCAGTCGGGGATATCGTCCTTTTCCCGGCGGCATGCGCCGGATAGATGCCCAGCGACACCCGCGCCAGACAGCGCACCCCGGCAAGCTGCTTAAAAAAGGGTTCCCGACAGCACAAAGGCACGAGCGACGGAAACGGCTCATGCACGGACAGCCCCAGCCCTTTTGCCAGCGCAAAGCCTCCCAGCTTTGCTTTCACATTTGTCCCAGCGGCGCTGCCACAGGCCAGAATCAGCCTGTCAAAGACATATTCTCCCTGATCGGTCATGACCAAAAAGCGCTTCTGCTTCCGGATATTTGTCACTGTACATGAGCATACCACCCGGACCGCAAGCCGGTCAAGCTCTCCCCGGAAAAAATCCAGCACGGCGGATGCCTGCAGGCTTCTGGGATACAGATATCCGTTTTTTTCTCTGGTCAAAAGCCCCCTCTCCCGGAAAAAGGAAAGGGTTTCTTCCACACCGAAAGCCGAAAAGCATGCCGCAAGCTGCCCGGCAGGCGCCTGGCTCCTGTAGTCCCGCTCCACGCAAAAATCCCGGTTTGACAGATTGCATCTGCCATTCCCGGTCGCCAGAAGCTTTTTCCCGATCCGGTCCTGACGCTCCAGAATCGTCACCTTTTCCCCGGCGGACGCTGCCACAACAGCCGCCATCATGCCGGAAGCGCCGCCGCCGATAATGCCCGTATTTCCCATGCCAACCCCCATATCGCCAAGTCGCTGCAAAGCGGCGACCTAAATTCCGGCTTATATCCTCCGCTGAGCCACCACCACGGTATAGCCATCTGTATTGTATGTAATTCCCGTCTCTGCAAATCCATTTTTATGCCAAAAATGCTCCGCCTGTGGATTTCCCTTTACCCACCCAAGCCGGATGAATGAAATACCGATTCCGGACAAATATGCGCATAGATCAGCGATGATGCCGCTTCCTACGCCTTTGCCCTGTATGGACGCATCTGTCATAAAAAATCCGATGAACGCCGTATCCTGATCCGGAAATCCCATGATAAGATCCATGACCGCAACGAGCCCCTTCCCGTCAAAATAACCCACATAATATTTATCGTCCGCCGTTTTTTTGGGCGGCAAAGCATGCATGTCCTTTCGGATGCTGTCCTCTGTCACAAATGGCGGACAATACTGATAGAATAATGCATTCTGACGGCAAAGCATATATACCTGCCCTACATCGTCAGCTTTTATCACCCGCACCTCATAATGATTTGAAAAAGCCTTGCTGTCAAGTGTCATAATTTCTTCCCCAATTTAAAATTCGTACCTCGTGCCATGAGAGAAAAGCACGCCATCCGTTAATTCTATGCGCAAAATTATGGTGTTTTCATCATCGAAATTATTATGTCCATTATCAATCCATTCAGCAAAGGCATTTTTTAATTTCCCGGCAATTACCCGGTTTTCTTTTTTTCCGAAATAGCCTGCATTGATCCCCTTCCCATGTGCGGTGAACCACTCCCCTGCGATCGCAACAGTTGGATTCTGTTCCATATGTTTTATCTTATTTGAAAGCGCATATGTGATCACATAAAACGCCCCATTCTCATAATAGGCATTTACATATCGGACATAAGGCGTTTCTTCCTCTATTGTTGCAAGCGCAATCATCGTATCCTTTCCAAAACGTTCCACCATGATTTTTTCAACTTCTTCATCCAGTTTTTTCATAAAGCAATTTCCTTTTCATCTGTTGATTTTCGTTTGCTGTTCTCAGATATCTGCGCTGTGCCAACAAAAGCCTGAACAGAAAAAGCCGATAAAACCGCCCACAGATTTTCTTCTCAAGATTATAGCACAAAATAGATCAGGCGAAAAGAACTGATTGAAATGCTTTCAGAAAATGTTGCGAAAGAGGTTATTGCTATAAATTGCTTGTCCCTGTGCGGGTAATTGTGTATAATAAAATAAAGTATGACGGCACGAAAGGAGATAAAGATGCTTTGCATTGCAACAGCTCCATGCAGAGTCTGAGGAGACTGCATGGAGGAATCATTTTTGTTGATATCCTCAGACTTTGCTTCTTTTTTCCAAAATAAGCAAAATAAAAGGAGCAAAGAAATGAAATTGATAAAAAAGAATGCATTATATGAATGTAAGGATTTTTTGATACTTTGGAGCACACAAAGCATCTCACAGCTTGGCAGCAGTATTACGGGATTTGCGCTGACATTGTGGTTATATGAAAAGACCGGCTCCTCTCTGAGCACAGCGGCGCTTACCATATGCTCCTATGCGCCATATGTATTCATGAGCATATTTGCCGGCGCATTGACAGACCGGTTTGATAAAAAGAAGACCATGCTTGCCTGTGATACATTTGCCGCTGTCTGCACGGTTCTTGTCTTTGTATTGTTTCGCACAAACAGGCTGATGGTATGGCATTTATATGCTTTGAACGCGGTTTCGGGACTCATGAATACCGTTCAGCAGCCTGCCAGCGAGGTGGCTATGACACTAATCATGCCGGAAAAATATTATCAGAAAACAAGCGGACTCCGTTCTCTGTCAGGTAGCCTGATTTCCATATTGAATCCTCTGGTTGCTACATCCCTGTACGCATTTACCGGGCTCAATGGGGTCATAGCGGTCGATATCGTAAGCTTTATTGTCGCGTTTCTGGCATTGGCGTTTTTGGTCAGGATTCCGGAAAATAAAAGTGACAGGAAAGAAAGCGTACTTGTTCTTGCCAAAGAAGGGCTTATGTTTCTGAGGGAAAATCCGCTCATTATGGCATTGATTTTATTTATGTCCAGCGTAAATCTTGTCGCATCTGCTTTTGATGCCGTATTGCCCGGTTATGTGCTTCCCAACCCCAAAGGCGGAACAACTGTTTTAGGGATTGTCACATCCTGTTCCGGTATTGCCATGATTGTCGGCAGTCTGGCAGTTTCCATTTTGCCAAAGCCGAAAAACAGGGTAAAAATAATTTATGTAACAATGCTGTTTTCATTGGGAACCGAAAACTTTCTGTTAGCGTTTTCCAGAGAGCCATTATTATGGTGCGCAGGGCAGGTGATTGGCTGGGTTCTCGTACCGATCATGAATGCCAATCTGGATGTGATCCTCAGAACCACCATTCCTGTGAAGCTACAGGGGCGTGTCTATGCATGCCGCAATACGCTTCAATTTTTTACCATTCCCATCGGATTGTTTATCGGTGGTTTTATGGTAGATAACGTATGCGAACCATTTATGAGCGCATATGGAGATTCCTTCATTCTGAAAACGCTCTTTGGCACAGGAAAGGGCTCCGGTGCGGCGCTGATGATGTTGATACTTGGAATAAGCGGAACTTTCCTTTGTATTATCACAGGGAAAAAGTTGAAGAAGTACCAATATAACAGAGAGTAGCTTTCTTCACATGGGCGGATTTTCCCGCCCCGTCTATGAAAGGAAAGATTAGCTGTAATAAGGCAGGTCTGCGCGTTCACCGCGCAGACCGTGAGAAATTGTGCCGGTAGCAGGCATCTGCTTGATAAAACGGAATTTGTCGTTGTCGAAATATAATCTTAAACGGAGTATTATATCTTTTTGCGGAACCAAAATGATAATTTTTGATAACCTAAATGCTCATAAAATTTGTGAGCGTCTGTCCGCTGAAATCCTGATGCAAGTCCAATCATCGAAATCTTTCTCTCACTTGCCTGTTTTTCAACACGTTCCATCAGCATTTTACCAATACCGCAGTGCTGAAATGCAGGCAGAACGGCAAGCCCGTTCACTTTCATGTATCCATTTGGATAGTCAACCGCCAGAGTTTCAACGGTGGTAACAAAACCGACAACAGTGTTGTCTACGTCAGCGACAAATGTGTTATATCGGCTATCATTTTTCATCTTTCTATACGTTTTGGCGACGTTTTCATCTGTTACCGATAAAAAGCCCAACACGTCACGCCAGATCGCTGTTACGGATGTATAATCTTTACTCTCAATCTCTCTTATCGTAATGTCCATATTCGTATTTTCTCTCCTCCGCAAATATCGATTCATCGCTCTGTACAAGCCTGGCATACCACCATCAAATCAATTTCCACAAGACACCGCTAATAATAACTGAAATAAGCAGCCATTTTCATAGCTGCCTACCCGCCAATGGAATATTTGGATTCAGGCATTACCCACGCCTTCCTACGGTCCTTTTTATTATATTCACAAACAAATCTATTATCCCTGCAAGAATAATATTCTATCATACAAATCTTTCCAATTTGCCGGCAAAATGTTCATCTTATATATATCCAATTTCGTATTTGATATAAGTCTGTCCAATTCCTTTGCCAACATATCCGCATCCTTTTGCGGCAATATTTTCTTTAACGCATACAATCTTGAATATAGATTTGTATTATCTGGAAGAACATCTGCGCTGTCTCTATTATCCGGTATTACCACAGAAGAAGTCATGCCTGCCAACATAGAATGATGTGCACAGTAATTTCTAAGGTTCCTGACCGCATCCAGCCACGTATCCATCTGCTTTGTTACTTCTTTTTTGTAACGATTCCCCGAATATGTATAATCCAATACTTCCTTTCGCAAATCACCACGTAGATACGAATACAACATTACTATGGTACCCATTTCAAAATATGAAAACGCTGCCCACACAGGCAATACATTATTTTGACGAGTCCCTCCCCTGCGATACTCTTTCAGTTCTGGATGTTTAACCACATCCCTTCTCAGTTTTTCTTCATCATTTGTTAAGCCGCCAAAAAACTTTGTATGAAAGAATGATACATTTCTATTTCTGGTCTTTTTATCCTTTTCACTCTTGGTTGGAGTATAATATTGCAAATCCAGGTAAAAACCTGCATCTCCGGTCTTTAGTGAAACCGCATTTGCAATCGCACTCTTAAAATAAACTTCTGCCTTCTTACAATATTTGAACAATAACAATCTAAGTTGCACATCAAATTCATAAAGTTCAAAGAATATTTTAGAATCAGCCTTACTTCCAAATATATTAACCTGTGTTAAAAGATATTTCCCATAACGACTTGCTCTAAAATATCCTGCATATCCAAGAAAATCTCTCATCTTTTTTCTCTGCCGGAAGTTTACATATTTTTTCATTAGTACAACCTGATTTTCCAAATCTATCGGCAATTCAGTATTTGGCATTCGTAACACCCTCTTTCATAATAAAAAAAGAATGGATATACCATTCTTAATCCCGCCAATGGAATATTTGGATTCGGGCATTACCCACGCCTTCCTACGGTCTATAATCATACTAGCACATACACGACAAAACTTCAACCACTTTTCAAAAATTATTGAAAAACCAACAAGTTACTGTTCGGGCGGGTCTGCGCGTTCACCGCGCAGACCGTGAAAATCATGCCGGATGCAATAACAGTTCAGACTTATTTGAACTGTTACCCATTTCTCTTCGCATAATCCCCAATGATAAAAGCAACACCCATAATCCCCAGAATGAACACCGATATCATATCCCAGATATCGATAACAGGCTCGCCAATCATTCTGGATAGTGCCATATTTACCAACAGGGTAAAAGGAATTGCGAGCAATAATGTAATCGCAGTTGCCAGCAGCTTTCTATCCCGGAAACGATGATACAGCACGATAATGATCCACAGAAAAACAAGCGCAATCATGGACAAAATCGCCCCAATCCGAAATATTTCTCTGACTTTTAGCAGAATGCTCAATATGTATAGAAACGGTATCACAAAAACAGTGATGGAAACCATCGAAATCAAAATCCCCTTTTTCCCCAGCAATATTATGGGAAATGATATGATCCATGTAAATAAAATGGATGCAAGCGTGATCAATGACCAGGTTAATGTTTTTGAAATGGCAATATCGCATATGCAGCATACGAAAATCCCAATCACCATGGCAACCGTATACGCGATCGAAATCATCCTGTTTTTCGTCATATTATTCTCGTCTTTCCTTTTTAACGCGATCAGATTCTGGTTCACCCTTTCCTCATAATCATCCATTTCTATTCTTTCCCCACTCAATAATTCATTGACCGATACATCCAGAATTGCGCAAAGCTCCAGCATGATAGACGAATCGGGCATACATTTTCCTGTCTCCCATTTGGAAACAGCCCTGTCGGTGATACCCAGCTTCTCTGCCAGCTGTGCCTGTGTCAGATTTTTTTCTTTTCTGCAGCCGGCAATCAGCTTCCCTGTCTCAATTTGATTCATTACGATATGCCTCCCTTCACACGACATTTTGCGTTACTATTCAGACACGTCTGAATAGTAACCATTTTACAGCTTTACAGCTCATTTGTACACAAACCGCCGGTTGAATCATCCATCCCAACCCCCGGTTGTTGCTGTTCCCGTTGCCGCCGAATGCGGACTGCCAGCGGTCTGGCTTCCTCCCTTCCGCCCTTTCCGCCGGTGCAGACTGTTTTTGCAACGCCTGATATCCGAAACAGGCAAATCCCCTCCAAAGTGCAGTCCGTTTCTGCCGCAAAAGTGGAAAAACGAACAACGTGAGTTCCCACTTTTGCGCAGGAATGGCTGCACTTTGGAGGTTGGATTTGCCGTTTCGGATATGGGCGTTGCAAAAACAGTCTGCACCGGCGGAAAGGGCGGAAGGGAGGGAGCCAGACCGCTGGCAGTCCACATTCGGCGGCAACGGAAACTGAAACACTGGCCGGGAAAGCCATCCTCATTCCGACGCCGGCACCATGTTATACTCCTCCAGAAATGCCTCCAGCGCTTCTCTGCTGTCGATTACCTTTCCGTGAGAAATTTCGTCCCTTATTCCGACGGGCAGCAGCCTGCCGTCAATGCTCGTGCGCATATAGACGCTGCTTTTGTCCTCTTCATAGATGACCACCATATTTTCCGAAAAGCCAACATAAAAGGAAGCTGCCACATCCTGATTTTTGTAGGATTTTAAAATCACAACCCTCTGCGGGGAAAAGGACTGCACTTCAATGGAAACAAGCCCGAGCTTTCGTTCAGAAAGCGTGGGCGCTAAAACCTCATCCTCCATGCAGCGCAGAAAGGTTTCCCGGTCCATGCCCACATATTTTGCAGGGACCATTTCCTTTTGCTCTTCTCTTCTTTTACTGGAAAGATTCTCTATAATCGTGACAAGCTCTGCATCGAAGCTGATCTGCGCCGGCGTGGCCGTCACCTCCTGCGCACTGTCATACGCTTCCCTGCCGATCTGGCTCTTCTGACTTTCCCGCACATATTGCGGATACAAAAATTCCTCATAACGGATATGGGCATAAAAACCAGCCGCCAACAGCAGACAGGAATAGATAAAAAAGCTGATCCTCTTTATTTGGCGCATATTCTCACCTCATAAAGAGTATCAGCCAATTCAGTTTTTCCTATTCATCTTTTTCTGACCAGTTCTCTCACAGGATATGCAGCATTCCCGCAACGGCGATGAGCGCTTCCCCGCCGCCAAAGCACGAAAGCTCCCGCTTTGTCGCGCCCTTTAAAATCACCACGACAACAAAATACACACAAAATCCGACCAGAGCGCAGACAATCGCGTTGACCGCATCCGGCGCTTTTTTCAGAATGACGAGTCCGAAAAGCGCACACACCAGTGCCAGAGCGATCCCTCCCACACAGGGCGCTAAAAACACCCGGACCCAGTTGACCCGAATCCGCATCCGCTTCTGTACGATAAAACCAAAAACGGCGAAAAGCAAAATGGCATAAATCAGATTCGCACAAAGGACCGCATAAATTCCCATGCCGGGCACCTTCATAAGCGCCGACAGAGTCAAAAGCTGCAGCAGCGTGCAGACAAGGACACAACAGGTGGCGGTCATGGTCATCTGTCCTGCGACCAGAAAAACCGCAAAAGCGAGCGCCATGCCAAATAAAACAACAGAAACGCTGCCAATACGGAGAATGGCGGATATCTGTTCTACATCCCCGTCCGGAAAGAACGCTTTCGTCACCGGTCCTGCCAAAACAGCCAGATAAACCGCTGCCGGAATCAGAATCAGCGCCATGCAGCGCAGAAAAACCATGCATTTTTCCCGCGCCCGTTTCTGATTCCGGATGAGGGAGCCGGTTCTCAAATCCGGCAGCATATGCGCCGCGAAGATGGCTGCCCAGATTAGCGGCACCTCCAAAAGCGCTCTCCCCTTCCCGGCATAGAGTCCCCAAAGCGTAAGGGAATCGGCAGCGGCCTCTTCCTCTGCCATGCGGAAAAATATCAGGTTCTCACCGATCAGCCCCCCTGTCAATATCAGAACAGGAAGCATCGCGATCAGCATTCTTTTTACAATGACTCCAAATACCTGCCCCTGCCGTTCATAGACAAAGGCTTCTCCCCTTTCCATATTCAGCAGGACAGGGCGCAGCTTCCACCATAGCGCAAGGGAAACGAGCATGGTAAAAGCCGCCGCCGTTCCAAACGCAAAAGCGCCGCCCATCGCCCCGTGAGCCGGACCAAACTGTTCGTTCTGCAAAAGCGCCCCCACCATTTTCCCGCGCTCATAGAGAGGCGCGGCAAACACAGGACCGGCAAAAAAAAGAAGCAAACAAAAGGCAAGCCTGAGCATTCCGACCGATTTCGTGCTGCCAAAGCCGTCCATTCCGCCGGCAAGCCCCAAAAATACGCACACCGGCAAAAGCGCAGGCAAAAATCCCTGGATCGCAAGCCTGACCAGTGGAAGCCCCATCAGCCCGTCCGCAAAAAGGTCACAGCAAAGAAAGCCGGCAAGCCCCAGGATCAGACTTCCCGCCACACTACAAAGCAGGGCCGTCCGCACCACCATGCGGGCTCCCTTTACGCTGCCCCTTTCCACCCTTGCCGCCGTCATGGAGGATGTCACCCAGAACAGCGCAGCGCCCGCCGGCACAAACAGCAGCAAAAAATATTCCAGGGCAACGCTGTAATAAGCGCTGCCCGCATCCTGATACAGCCTGGTGAGCCCAACCCGCCAGAAGCAGCAAAGCGCAGTCGCCACAGCCGCCAGCAGACTGACCAGATTTTCCGGTATCGTAATACTTCTTCTTTTTCTTCTGTTCTTTTTTGCCATAAAATTTTTATCCTCTGGTAATGCCAAGCCCGTTTAAGATATCGCTCTGCTTTCGTTCCATCACCTTCGCCTGCTCCGGCTCCTCATGGTCATAGCCGCACAGATGGAGCATGCTGTGCGCAACGAGAAAGGCAAACTCCCGCTCCAGGGAATGTCCGTAAGCCTCTGCCTGCTCATAAATCCGGTCCGCCGACAGAATGATATCGCCCAGAATCAGTTCTCCTGTGTCCGGCTGAAAATAATCCGCCTCATTCTCCTCCACCATTGAAAAATCCGATTCCCTTTCAAAGGGGATGTTGGGAAAGCTCAATACATCCGTCTCCCTGTCCAGCTTTCTGTATTCCCGGTTATACTGCCGGATTCCCTCGTTATCCGTGATCAGGACATTGATTTCCGCTTCGTAGGGGCATCCTTCCGCCTCCAAAACCGCCTCCGCCACTCTGGCGGTCAATGCCTGCGCATCAAAAGGAAATCCGCTTTCCGTTTCGTTTTCCACATAAAAAGTCATTTTCTCATCCGCGTCCTGTTCTGTGTACGTTTTTGCTTATATGCCTCTTTTGCCTCGTAGTTCTCATATGCCTTGACGATCTTCTGCACGAGAGGGTGACGCACCACGTCACGGCTTGTCAGGGTGCAAAAGGCGATATCGTCAATTCCGGAAAGCACCTTCACCGCCACATCCAGACCGGACACCGTCCCCGGCGCAAGATCCTTCTGGGAAGCGTCTCCGGTCACCACCACTTTGGAGCCGAAGCCGATACGGGTCAGAAACATCTTCATCTGGGCGGGCGTGGTATTCTGCGCCTCATCCAGAATGATATAGGCATTGTCCAGCGTCCGCCCCCGCATATAAGCCAGCGGCGCTACCTCGATCAGCCCTTTCTCCATATTCCGCTGAAAGCTTTCGGCGCCCATGATCTGATAGAGGGCATCATAAAGAGGACGCAGGTAAGGATCCACCTTGCTCTGTAGATCTCCCGGCAGAAATCCCAGCTTTTCCCCCGCCTCTATGGCAGGACGGGTCAGAATGATCCGTTCCACCTCATTATTTTTAAATGCCGTGATCGCCATCGCCATCGCCAGATAGGTCTTGCCTGTTCCGGCGGGTCCCAGCCCGAAAACGATCATCTTATCGCGGATCGCATCCGCATATTGCTTTTGTCCCAGCGTCTTTGGCTTGACGGGCTTTCCGCTCACCGTATGGCAGATCAAATCCCCGTCGATTTCCAACAGCGCGTTATCGTTATTTTCCATACTCATCGCAATCGCATAATCCACATTCTGTTCCAGAATCTGGTTTCCTCTCTTTGATAATGCCAGAAGCTGCGCCAAAACGGATCTGGCATGCTTCACCTGTGTTCCATTGCCCCTGATCCGGACCGCCCCGTCCCGGTCGATGATCTCCACCCCAAAAGCGCGTTCCAGCTTTTTGACAAACCTGTCATATTCGCCGAACAGATTCCGGATATGGGCAGTTTCCATTTCCATGCTTTCTTCTACAAATTCCATTCTGTAAGACCCCGTTTAGTCCTCTGCAGGCTGCCGCCCGCTTCTATGGGTTGTTTTCCTCCGTCGCTTCTTCCATTTCCTGCGAAACCGGCTGCAAAATGACCGCTTCCTCACACACGGTCAATTCTCCCTGCATCACCAGCGCGTTTTCCTTCTTTCCTATTGTAACATCTTTTTGTATAATTTGTACCCCTTTTTCCTCCAAAGAGGCAATTATTTTTTCCAGCCTTTTCTGCAGCAGCAGGGCTGCGCTCTCCTCATCGTAAAGGGCATCCACGGGCAGGTATTCCCGGCAGCGGATCGTTCCGCTAAAGACTGGCAGATCGATCTGGCCAAACAGCCGGAAGCGTTTTTGTTCGATCACCTCATCGTATTTGACATAGCGGCATGCGCCGAATGGGAAGCTGTAGCGCTTTTCCCCCAGGGAAAAGAAATGATAGGTCTTTTCTCTTCCGGTATAGTTTTTGTACTGATAGGCCAGGGGCTGAGTCAGATGCACCGGCTCGCTGCAGCGGATGAGAATGTCCGCATCCGCCACAGTCCGGTCCCACTCCCGCACCGTGCCGTCGTCATTGTTCACCGGCACAAGTCCGCTGACCAGAACCATGCCCTTTTCCACCTCATCGCCCCGTTTGACCATGGGCACACCGCTGCGGGTCAGAATTTCCTCCACCACGCCTGCCTTTGCCGCTACAAGCTCCGCGCCGTCCGCATATTTTTCCTGGCTCTCCTCCCGTTCCTCCTGTGTGGGCAGGTCGTTTTCCTTGATCTGCACCGTCACCTTTGTGCCGTCCAGCCTTGCGGAGGTCCATGTGACCTGGGAAAACTCCTCCCGGATGGCAGCCTCCAGCTCTTCCAGGTTCAGCGCGCTCTTTTTCGTGCCATAGTCCACCCCTTTGGAAACCAGGAAATCGTACAATTCATAGTCCGTAACCATCCGGTTTCCCGTAAACTCGATCGCCCAGACAAACCGGGACATGCCGAGTAAAAACAGCAGGCACAGCGCGATCCCGGCAAAAAACATTTTCCGCTTTCTGGCGTCCTGCATAAAAAAAGGCAGCCCTCGTCTTTCCAAAACGGCCACCTTTGTCTTTGTTTTCCGCACGATATCCCTGATCGCAAAAAAATCCGAAAGAGCCAGATACATCGTGTAGTAACCGCCATACCCTGCCAGTCCCCACAGGACGATTCCTCTGTTGGAGCACAGGTTCATAAAGCGTTCCGGGGAATAGCCCCAGACCTTGATTTTCACATATCCTTTCAGATACCGGATAATTCCTATCATCCTACCTCCGCCTGACGCCTGCCGCTACTGCGGCAGTTGTCAAAGATATCGTATTTCGGAGATTACCCCCTCGATTTTCATATCTTCATTCGTATAGTAGGCAATGCACAATCCGCTGCCACAGATCGCGATCCGGCAGGTTTTCCCCTGCAGCATGATGCAATCCGGCGTATACTCCAGGATCCCGCGGTAATTTTCCACCAGCACCTGGCTGTTTCCCGTCACCGTCACAATGGATGCGCCGAGCATCGTATCCTTTGGCAGCTTTAAGGAATCCACAAGAAGCTCCTTTGCGCTCTTTTCAAGCGCCCTTTTTGCCGGTCTGCCGGCTTCTCTTTTTTTGTTCATACCTCATCATATGAACCATTCCGGCTATTTATGATAAGGCTCATGGTTTAAGATGCGATATCCCCGGTATATCTGCTCCAGCAAAATGACCCGCATCAGCTGATGGGGGAAAGTGAGCTTTGAAAAGCTCATTCTCTCATCCGCCGCCCGCAAAACATCCTCATGAAGCCCCAGGGAACCGCCGATGACAAAAAGAATATGGCTGTTTCCGCTCACAAAAAGCCGGTCCAGCTTTTGGGAGAAGGCAACGGAATCCATCTCCTTTCCGTCGATGGCAAGCGCGATGCAATAAGCGTCCTGCTGCATATGGCGCAGCAGACGCTTTCCCTCACGCTCCTTGATCTGTTCTGTCAGGGCATCCCCCGCATTTTCCTCCGTCCTTTCGTCCTCCACCTCCACGATGGAAAGGCGGCAATAGCGTCCCAGACGCTTTGCGTACTCTGCGAGGGCGTCCCTGTAAAATTTTTCCTTTATTTTTCCGACACAGAGAATGGTAATCTTCACGTCAGTCACCGAAAATTTCCGGATAAATTTCATCCGCAAAATAGTCCAGATGGTCGCTCTTTACCGCCGGAAAGGCTTCCAGCAAAAGCCCCTTTATCTGCTCGATCCGCTTGAAATAGCGCATTTCCTCTGCATCCGTTTCGGTCACCTGCGCCCGTTCATCCAGCGATCTGTCCGTCATGTTCTCCCGGCAAAAGGCGCGCATCTGCTCCGTCAGAGATTTTTCTGCATCCGCAAGACCCGCAAGCTTTTTGGCGGACTGCATGGAAAGTACGCCCATGACGATAAAAATCAGAAACAGCACGCCCATGACCAGGCAGGTCATCCACTGGGTGGAAGGATTCAGCCGCACGGGAAGCACGCCGGAAATCAGCACCGCCAGCACCACAAGCCCCAGTATGCCGACGAGCAGAAGCGTGTAAGCGCTGGATTTGAATTCTCCCGCCTTCTTTTCCGGATCCTCATAGACGCCGGAGCTTTCCGTACCGCGCATGGCTCTTCCCAGCCGAACCGCGTTCGCCATATCCTGCGGCGATGCAGCGCCATCCTCTTCGTCAAGCCATCCCTCTGCTACGCTTTTGGCCATCGCTTCGGCGAAATCTATTTCCTCTTCCATCCCCAAATCCTCTTCGGAAGCTTCCTCCAAAGATTCCACCAGCTCACAGCCGCAGTCGGCGCAGACCGTAATACCTTCCACATATTCATTTTTGCATTTCGGGCACCACATATTCTATCCCTCCCTTACCGATTGGACAGATATTCATGAATGCCCTTCGCGCCTGCTTTTCCGGCGCCCATGGCGAGAATGACGGTCGCAGCCCCGGTTACCGCATCGCCGCCGGCAAATACGCCCTCCTTGGTGGTCTGCCCGTTTTCCTCTTCCGCCACGATACACTGCCACTTGTTGGTCTCCAGCCCTTCCGTGGTGGAGGAAATCAGCGGATTCGGGGAGGTCCCCAGCGCCATGATCACCGTATCCAGCTCCAGCGTGAACTCAGAGCCCTCTATCACCACAGGCCTTCTTCTGCCGGAAGCATCCGGCTCGCCCAGCTCCATACGGACACAGGTCATGCCCTTTACCCAGCCCTTTTCATCCTCTAAAATCTCCACCGGGTTCGTCAGAAGGTCGAAAATAATGCCCTCCTCCTTCGCATGATGTACCTCTTCCACACGGGCAGGCAATTCTTCTTCGCTTCTTCTGTATACAATATGAACCTCCGCGCCCAGACGCAGGGCGGTTCTCGCCGCATCCATCGCCACGTTGCCGCCGCCCACCACCGCGACCTTTTTGCTCTCCATGATCGGCGTGTTGGAATTTTTATCAAAGGCCTTCATCAGATTGCTTCTGGTCAGATACTCGTTGGCGGAAAATACGCCGTTGGCATTTTCTCCGGGAATCCCCATGAACTTGGGCAGCCCTGCGCCGGAACCGATAAACACCGCATCAAAGCCTTCCTCGCTCATCAGCTCGTCGATCGTCACGGATTTGCCGACGATGACGTTGGTCTCGATTTTTACGCCCAGGGACATGACGTTTTCGATTTCCTTTTTCACCACGTCCTCCTTGGGCAGACGGAACTCCGGAATGCCGTAAACCAGCACGCCGCCCGCCTCATGCAGGGCTTCAAAAATGGTCACGTCATACCCCAGCTTCGCCAGATCCCCCGCGCAGGTAAGTCCTGCAGGGCCGGAGCCGATCACAGCCACCTTTTTCCCGTTTTTCTCCTTCGCGCCCTCGGGACGGATGCCTTCTTCCCTCGCCCAGTCCGCCACGAAGCGTTCCAGCTTACCGATGGAAATCGGCTCTCCCTTGATACCGCGGATGCATTTTCCTTCACACTGGCTCTCCTGCGGACACACACGTCCGCACACGGCGGGCAGCGCGCTGGACTCGCTGATCACCTGATAAGCGGCGGCGATATCCCCTTCCTTCACCTTTCCGATAAAGCCGGGAATGTCAATGGAAACAGGACATCCCTTGATGCACTGGGCATTTTTACAGCCGATACACCGCACCGCTTCCTCCATCGCTTCCTCTTTATTATATCCCAGGCATACCTCTTCAAAATTTGCGGCGCGCACCTTCGCATCCTGCTCCCGCACCGCTACCTTCTTTAAAACGTCTCCCATGATAATCTCCAATCTTTCTGGTTATTGTGTGCAGTTTCCGCAGCCGCCGTGATGGGTATCCCCTTCTTTTCTCGCAAGGAACGCCCTGCCCTCCTGCGTCTTATAAAGCTGCTGGCGCTGCATCGCTTCATCAAAATTGACCTGATGACCGTCAAATTCCGGTCCGTCCACACAGGCGAATTTCACCTTGCCGCCCACAGTGACGCGGCAGGCTCCGCACATGCCGGTGCCGTCCACCATGATCGGGTTTAAGCTGACGACCGTGGGGATCTGAAGCTCTTTGGTCATCTTGCAGACGAATTTCATCATGATCATGGGACCGATCGCGATACACACGTCATAATGCTTTCCTTCCTGCTCCACCAGATCCTGAATCGTCTTTGTCACCATGCCGCTCCGGCCATAGGAACCATCATCGGTGGTCACATAGAGATTTTTAGCGACTGCCTCCATTTCCTTTTCCAGAATGAGAAGATCCTTCGTTTTTGCGCCCACGATGACATCTGCGTCCACGCCCTGCTCATGCAGCCATTTCACCTGGGGATACACCGGCGCTGTGCCGACACCGCCCGCTACGAAAAGGATGCTCTTCTTCTTTAATGCCTCTGCCGTCTCCTCCGTCAGCTCAGAGGGACGTCCCAGGGGACCCACCACATCGTGGAAACAATCCCCCGCCTTTAATGCCGCCATGTCCCAGGTTGCGGCGCCAACCACCTGGAAGACGATTGTCACCGTTCCTTTCTCCCTGTCATAGTCGCAGATCGTCAGCGGGATGCGTTCCCCGTTTTCATCCAGCCGGACAATCAAAAACTGTCCCGGCAGGCAGGACTTCGCAACGCGCCTGGCTTCCACTTCCATCAGAAAGATGTTTGTTGTGAGTTCCTCCGCTTTTAAAATTGAATACATGATTCCATCACCTTTCCGTCCCTGTCAGGGACTGTATGTTTCTCCGTAACAGTGCCGGCTTTGCCACACTGTCACGATTCCTCCCCGTTTTCACCCGTTTCGGCTTCCTGCGCTTCAATCCGAAGCAGCCGGAAGGTATGATCCTCCTGCTGCACAGCCTCATAGCATTCGCCCGACATATAATTCACCACATAATCTCTGCCGGTGGCGTTGCTCGTCCCCGCCGATTCCTCGTAATATTCCCGGTAAAAATAGTAATTATGACCATTGATCGTCATGGTATGCTTATACGTGTAAATGTTACGTCCTTCTTTGGATGTCACACCACCCTGCAGGTCGGAAATCACGCCCGCGTTTTTCAGGGTGAGCATGAGCTGGTTGGACGCCGCCTCCATGCTCAGAAGCGGATGCAGATCCAGCGTATATTGACGCTCGCACACCTCGCTGCAAACCCCGCTGGGAGAAACTGTCACAAATCGCAGCAACGTATGTCCCACCGGCATCCACAGTTCACCGTCATAGAGCGTGCTGTTGCTGTCCGGATCCGATCCATCCAAAGTATAATAAACGCTGTAATCCTCCGGAATTTCCATTTCCAGAAGATGCGGTCTTGCATAGACGCCGGATTTTGGCTGGACATCCGGCGCTTTGGGAAGCACCACATCGATATAATATTCCTCCACCGTCATATCGCTTTTCACGCCGTACTGATTGACAAAAAAGGCTTTCAGGATGTAAGGGCCTGCCTCCAGCGGGATCGGATTTGTGTAAATATCGCTGTTTTCATCCGGATCGCTGCCGTCCAACGTATAATAAATCACACCGGTGCTGTTTGCGATCAGCCGGATGTTCATGACCTTCTGATAGGTGCCGCCCTTCGCCTCCGCTTCCGGTTTTTCCGCCAGATAATCGCTGTACTGGTTTTTGATATCATTATCCGGACAGTCGAGCAGCAGCCTATGGATGCTCTCATACTGCTCCCGCTGCCCATACAGCGCAATCAGCCTGCCATATGCTTCTGCGTTGGAGGGATCCATAGAGAGGATTTCCAGACAAAGCGCCTCTGCTTCCTCCTCTTTTCCCAGCTCCAGATAGCACCGGGACAATCCTGCAAGGCAGGAAATGTCTGCCGGGGACAGCTCCAACGCCCGCTCAAAATACGCTGCCGCCTTTTCATACTGCAGCCGCTCCATCGCCTTCTGTGCCCGGTCATACTGTACGCCGGGATGAAACCAGAAAAAGAGCTGCAAAACGAGGAAAACGGAAACCAGTCCTGCCAGCAAAACCGCGACGCTGGCAAACAGCTTTTTTTTGGTCGAAAGGCGACGCTTCATCTTTCGATCCGCGCTCTTTTCCTTCCCATCCTCATTTTCTACCGCTTCCTTTTCTTCAAAAGGACTTGTGATCTCAGTTGCAATATGCGACAGGTTTATGTGTATGCTGTTTTCAATTTCGGGTTCAAAATCGGGAACGATCTTTATTTCTTCACCGCAATGCTCACAGTAAAGCTTTCCTTCCTTCATCATCCTCCCGCATTTCGGACATTTCATAAAATAAGTCCTTTCTTGCCGTTTAAAAATACGGGAATTTTCCGCTCCATGCTGCAAACCAAAAACAGTGGGCGATAATTTACCGCCGGCTATTTTTCCATACGCCTGCGCGCGCTTTCCAGACAATTATACATGAGCATGGCGATGGTCATGGGACCTACGCCGCCGGGAACCGGTGTGATCGCGCCTGCCGTATCAAAGACATCCGCGTAGTCCACATCACCGCACAGCTTATTGCTGTCATCTCTGTGCATGCCCACATCGATGACGGCAGCTCCCGGTTTGATGTATTCCTTCGTGATCATCTGCCGTTTTCCCACTGCCACCACCAACACGTCCGCGCGCCGGGTTACCGCAGCCAGATTCTGCGTATGGGAATGGGCGATGGTGACCGTGGCATTTTCCCGAAGAAGAAGCTGTGCCATAGGTTTTCCCACGATATTGCTCCTGCCCACCACCACGCATTCCTTTCCGTCAAGCGCGATGCCGGACCGTTTTAAAAGCTGTATCACGCCATAGGGCGTACAGGGCAGAAAGCCGCTTTCGCCCGTTGCGAGCGCTCCTGCGTTCATGGGATGAAAGCCATCCACATCCTTTGCAGGGTCAATCGCCGCGATGATCTTTTTTTCGGAAATATGGGCGGGCAGGGGAAGCTGCACAAGAATACCGTCCACGTCCGCCTGCGCGTTCAGCTTTTCGATCAGAGCGAGCAGCTCCTGTTCTTCTGTTTCCTCTGCAAGGTCATAGGCGAGGCTGCGAATGCCCAGTTCAGCGCAGGTGCGCTTCTTGTTGCGCACATAGACACAGGATGCCGGATCCTGCCCTACCTGAATGACGGCGAGGGTGACCGAAATCCCCCGATCCGCCAGCTTTCCCACGCCCGCCTTCACTTCTTCCTTTATCTGCGACGCAATCGCCTTTCCGTCAATGATAGATGCCATCTTTATATCCTTTCCTGTTCTGGCCATCGAGTGAACAATCTCACTAAAAGAGACCCGTGATCTTTCCGGAGGCATCCACGTCAATGCCGTATGCGGCAGGCGCTTTGGATAGTCCCGGCATGGTCACGATGGAACCGGTCAATACCACAATAAAGCCCGCTCCCGCAGAAACATAAACCTCCCGCACATTGACCGTAAAGCCCTGGGGTTTTCCCAGAAGCTCCGGATTGTCGGAAAGGGAATACTGGGTTTTTGCGATGCAGACCGGGAGCCTGCCAAAACCCAGCTCCTCCAGCCGTTTGATCTGTTTCTGGACGGCAGAAGAACAGATGACGCCCTCCGCCCCGTAAATCTCCTTTGCCACTGCAGCGATCTTTTCCTGAATGGACAGCTCATCACCGTAAAGAACATGGAAATCGCTTTCTTTCTCTGCGAGGCTTTTCAGCACCTTATTTGCCAGATCGATGCCGCCCACACCGCCCTGTTCCCACACCCTTGACAGGGCGAACTCACAGCCCCGCTCTTCGCAGAACTGACGGACAAACTCCGTCTCCGCGTCAGTGTCCGTGACGAAGGAATTGAGCGTCACAACCACCGGAACGCCGTATTTATGCAGATTTTCAATATGCTTTTCCAGATTCACAATGCCCTTTTTGAGCGCATCGACATTTTCTTTGGAAAGCTCGGCCTTCTGCACGCCGCCGTTATATTTGAGGGCGCGCACAGTCGCGACGAGCACGACGGCATCCGGCTTTAAACCCGCCTTGCGGCATTTGATGTCAAAAAATTTCTCTGCGCCCAGATCCGCGCCGAAGCCCGCCTCTGTGATGCAGTAGTCCGCCATCTTAAGAGCCGCTTTCGTGGCGCGCACGGAATTACAGCCGTGGGCGATATTGGCAAAGGGTCCGCCGTGCACGATGGCGGGCGTATGCTCCAGCGTCTGGATCAGGTTGGGCTTCATCGCATCCTTTAAAAGCGCCGCCATCGCGCCCACCGCCTGCAGCTGTCCGGCTGTCACGGGCTGTCCGTCCATATCGTACGCCACCACCATTGCGGCAAGCCGCTTCTTTAAATCCTCCATATCGTCCGCCAGACACAGCACCGCCATGATCTCGGAAGCCACCGTAATGACAAAATGATCCTCCCTGACAACGCCGTCCGCCTTATTGCCCAGCCCAACCACAATGTTGCGCAGCACACGATCGTTCATGTCCAGACAGCGCTTCCATACCACCTGCCGGGTGTCGATGCGCAACGCGTTACCCTGCTGGATATGATTGTCCAAAAGCGCTGCCAGCAGGTTATTGGCGGAGGTGATCGCATGAAAATCCCCCGTAAAATGCAGGTTCAGATCCTCCATGGGAACGACCTGCGCATAGCCGCCGCCGGAAGCGCCGCCCTTGATGCCAAAGCATGGCCCAAGAGAAGGCTCCCGCAGGGCGATGATCGCCTTTTTGCCCAGCTGTCCGAAGGCTTCACCCAGCCCTACGCTGGTCGTCGTCTTTCCTTCCCCGGCGGGCGTAGGGTTGATGGCAGTCACCAGGATCAGCTTTCCGTCCGGATTATTCTGTATGGATTGTATGTATTCATCCGAAATTTTGGCTTTATAGCGCCCGTACAGCTCCAGATCCTCTTCCCTGATTCCCAGCCTTGCCGCCACTTTCGTGATCGGCTCCATGACCGATTCCTGTGCGATTTCGATATCCGTCTTCATTGGTTTCCTCCTCACTCCAAGGTTATAAGGTTTCCTCGACAAACTGTTCAAATTCTTCCATGGTCATCAAAACCTTGCGGGGTTTTGTGCCCTCCTCCTCGCCCACCACACCGGCCTCGGAGAGCTGGTCTACGATTCTTGCGGCACGGTTGAAGCCGATTTTGAACACCCGCTGCAGCATGCCGATGGACGCTTTGTCCTTATCAATGATGAACTTTCCTGCATCCACAAAATATTCGTCATATTCTGATCCGCCGGACGCCGTATTGCCGGACGCGGATGCCGATCCCATATTTTTGAGCTTTTCCTCCACATCGTCGCTGTACACGTTTCCGATCGCCTGGTTTTTCAGAAAATCCACCACATCGGAAACCTCCTCATCCGACACAAAAGCCCCCTGCACCCGGACGGGCTTTGCATAGCCCTGGGGATAGAAAAGCATGTCCCCTTTTCCCAAAAGCTTTTCCGCGCCGTTCATATCCAGAATCGTGCGGGAATCCACACCGCTGGATACGGCAAAAGCAACGCGGCTGGGCATGTTCGCCTTGATCAATCCCGTAATTACGTCCACCGAAGGGCGCTGGGTGGCGATGATCAGATGGATTCCCGCCGCCCTGGCAAGCTGTGCCAGACGGCAGATGGATTCCTCCACCTCCCCGGGCGCAACCATCATCAGGTCCGCAAGCTCGTCCACGATGATGACGATCTGCGGCATCTTTGCAGGAACGTCCGTCTCTCCGGCCGCCTGCTTCTCCTCCACCTTGTGGTTGAATCCCTTTAAATCCCGGACATTATATTCCGCAAATTTCCGATAGCGATCGGACATTTCCGCAACGCCCCACTGCAGGGCCGCGGATGCCTTTTTCGGATCCGTGACCACCGGAATGAGCAGATGGGGAATGCCGTTATAGACGCTCAGCTCCACCACCTTTGGATCCACCAGGATCAGCTTGACCTCGGAAGGCTCCGCCTTATATAAAATGCTCATAATCAGCGTGTTGATACAGACGGATTTACCGGAACCTGTAGAACCCGCTATCAGCATATGAGGCATTTTCGCGATATCGGAAACCACCGTTTTTCCGGCGATATCCTTTCCCACCGCAAAGGCGATTTTGGAGGGGAAGGCTTTGAAATCCTTCGTCTCCAAAAGCTCCCGCAGTCCCACCGCGATATTTTCCTTGTTGGGCACCTCAATCCCCACCGCCGCCTTGCCTGGAATCGGCGCTTCGATCCGGATGTCCGTCGCGGCGAGGTTTAATTTGATGTCGTCGGCAAGTCCCACGATTTTGCTGACCTTCACACCCTGCTCGGGCTGCAGCTCATACCGGGTGACCGCAGGTCCCTGGCTGATATCCGTAATGTTCACCCGCACACCGAAGGTCTGCAGCGTTTCCTGCAGACGTCGCGCCGTTTCTTTTAATTCCTTTGCGCCGTCGCCGTTGTTCTTCACCGTCGCTTTATGCAGCAGAGAAACAGGGGGAAGCTGATAAGGCTTTGTTTCCTTCTGGACTGTCTTTTCCTGCATTTTCATCTGCTGTCCCACCGCCGTCGCTTCCGCCTGGGTCGCCGGCGGCGGCGCAGGTATGGCTTTTGGACGGAATTTCCCGCCGTCCTCTGCGCCGGTCTGGAGCTCAGAGGGCTGTTCGTCTGCCCCATGCGCCTCCGGCTCCCTTTTCTCTGCTGCGGGCTGCTTTGGCGAGGGCGTATGCAGGCTGATTTCCTTCATATCCCGGTAAACATCCGCTTCCTGCGCGAGAATTTGCTGGGTGCTGACAGCCTCTTCCTCCCGCATCGGCTCAATATCGAAGGGCAGCTCTTCCTCCTGTGCCAAAAAGCCAGGCGCTGCCGTGCGCTCCTCTTCCTGATATGTAGTCTCTGTGACCTCCCTGATTTCCACATCGGCGGTCTGCATCGTGTGAATCCGGATATTGTCAAAATCCGCCTGTGCCTCTCCCATAGGGGCAGCCGTGCGTACCTCCACCTTTTCCGGCGCCGGTCCCTCCAGAATGATCTCGTGAATATCATCCCGGCTCTTCTTCCGCTCGCTGTCCTTTAAGCTCGTATCCGCCATCACGCCGGACACCTTTTTATCCATCCGCAGAATCTTTTCGGCTTCCTGTCGCGCTGCTTCCTCTTCCCGAAGGCGTTCCCGTTCCCGTTTTCTCTCCTGCGCTTCCTGCTTCCTGATCCTTCCGGCTTCCTGTCTTCTTTGCTGTTCCTCCTGCCGCTTGAGCCGGCGGATTTCCATCTCCTCCTGGCGCTGCTCATTGCGCTCCCGGCGGAGCTGGGCATCGGATACCGCGCTTTCATACACTCTGCGTCCGGAGGAGCGCACGCCGCTGACGAAGGATTTCCCCGTGATGACCACCATGCAGATGATGACGGCAACGATGAGGAACAACACCGTTCCCACCATGCCCAGAAAATGATGGAGCACCCAGGCGAGAGAACCGGACACCACGCCGCCCCCCGCCCTGTCGGCAGAGCAGGTCTCATACAGCGTTTTGACCGAATATTCCTCCGCCAGAAGCGTTCCATAGCCTGTCAGCTCAAATACGATGCCGATTAAAAGAAAAAGCACAATACCGGCCGTCAGCTTCATGATCGCCCCCCGGTTGCCCTGGTTGGAAATCCCAAAAGCGATCGCCACAAACGCGAATACGGGAACCGCATATGCGACCATGCCAAAAATACCGAACATCACATGACTGACCGCATCTCCCGCCACGCCGATCACACCGAAATTACATAAAAACAACAAAACGGTCAGCGCAAAAACGCCGATCAGGACAATCTCATTGGTAATTGCGCTTTCTTCCTCCGTGCGCGCCGCGGTCTGCCTTGTCCTCGCGCCTGCTGCAGAACCGCTTTTCTTCTTCCCGCTCTGGGAAGAAGCTCTTTTTCTGCTTCCCGAAGCAGATGATGCCATAATATCCCTCCATGCTGCCATACGTGCCTGCTTACAGACACGGGCAAAAATCTGACGCCTGTCCGTTCTGCCATGGACAGAGCATGCCGTTACCATCCGGCCTTGCCCGAACAATAACAACATATCCTAGTATATCACTTATTTTTTCTCTTGTCACTAGCGCTGTTTTTCTTTTTCTTTCGTTCTGCCAGCTCGTGGAGCTTTTTTACCGCCTGGCTGATGCCGCCCACCTCGGAAATGATTCCTTCCCGGACCGCATCCCTTCCCACGAGAATCGTGCCCAGATCCTTGGTCAGCATCCCCTGATTCATCATCAGCTCCTCCATCCGCTGCTGGGAAATGCTGCAGTGGCTGCATACAAAACCCGTGATCCTGTCCTGAATCTGCTTAAAATAATCGAAGGTCTGGGGCGCGCCGATTACTGTCCCGCTCATCCGCACCGGATGAATCACCATCGTTCCGGAGGGCACGATGAAGGAATAATCCGTGCTCGCCGCGATCGGCACGCCGATGGAATGGCTGCCTCCCAGCACCAAAGATACCGTCGGCTTGCTTAAGGATGCGATCATCTCCGCGATCGCCAGTCCCGCCTCCACGTCCCCTCCCATCGTATTTAAAAGCACCAAAAGCCCATCGATCGAAGAACTGTCCTCAATTGCCGCCAGCTGCGGCAGAATATGTTCATATTTGGTGGTCTTGGATGAGCTGCTCAGATTATCGTGCCCTTCAATCTCCCCGATGATGGTCAGAAGGTGGATGGTCCCTTCCTCCTCATGCTTTTCCAGCGTCAGCTGACCGGTCTGCTCAATCCGTTCATCCCTGTGCTTTTCCTGCTCTTCTTTTTTTCCCATAAAAAATCACCCCTGCATTCGTCCTTTCCTGGTTTGTGAGAAAAGTATGTGCAGGAGTGACTATTTTATACGCATTCAAAGATCAAAATCGTCCTCATCCGAGATTGGAATGTCAAAAAACATCTGCTCCGGAGCAGGCTCAAAGCCATAATCCATTTCCTTTTTCACATGGCGTTTGGGAACAGGGAGCGGATTGTCCAGCCACTCGCCGGGTTTTGGTGATACAACAGTTTTCTCTTGCGCATGTCTGTGCTGCTGTTCGTCCTGCAATCGCTCATGGTCAGCCATATTCCCTTCCTTTCACACGCTCTTACAGTGCCTGTTCCAGATCTGCAATGATATCCGCCACGTTTTCGATGCCCACGGAGAGGCGGATCAGATCGGGCGCAACGCCCGCTTCCTTTAACTGCGCATCGTTCATCTGCCTGTGGGTATGGCTCGCCGGATGGAGCACACAGGTGCGGGCGTCCGCCACATGAGTGACAATCGCCGCAAGCTTTAAGCGGTCCATCATTTCCTCCGCCGCCTTCCTGCCGCCCTTTAATCCGAAGGAGATGACGCCGCAGGTGCCGTTTGGCATATATTTCTGTGCCAGCTCATAATATTTGCTGCCTGCAAGCCCCGGATAATTGACCCAGGCGACCTTTTCATGCTGCTCCAAAAACTGCGCGGTTGCCAGCGCGTTTTCGCAATGGCGCGGCATGCGCAGATGCAGCGTTTCCAGGCCGATATTTAAAAGAAACGCGTTCTGCGGAGACTGGATCGAACCCAGGTCCCGCATCAGCTGCGCGGTCGCTTTCTGGATGTATGCCGCCTTTCCGAATTTTTCGGCATAAACGATGCCATGATAGGACTCATCCGGCGTGCACAGCCCCGGGAATTTGTCCGCATGGGCCATCCAGTCGAAATTGCCGGAATCCACGATCGCGCCGCCCACGCACATCGCGTGCCCATCCATGTATTTTGTGGTGGAATGGGTCACAATATCCGCACCCCACCGAAACGGATTGCAGTTGATCGGCGTCGGGAAAGTATTGTCCACAATCAAAGGAACATTGTGGGCATGTGCCGCCCTGGCAAATTTTTCAATATCCAGTACCACGAGGGCAGGATTGGCGATCGTCTCCGCCAGCACACATTTCGTGTTGGGCAAAAATGCCTGGCAGAGCGTCTCGTAATCCGAATCCGGATCCACCACGGTACAGGAAATTCCCATCTTTTTCATAGTGACGGTCAAAAGGTTAAAGGTCCCGCCATATACGGTGGAGGATAAAAGCACATGGTCCCCCGCTTCGCAGATATTAAATACCGCATAATAATTGGCTGCCTGTCCGGAGGACGTGAGCATGGCCGCCACGCCGCCCTCCAGCTCGCATATTTTCTGCGCAACACAGTCATTGGTGGGATTGGCCAGCCGGGTATAAAAATAACCGCCCTCCTCCAGATCAAACAGACGTCCCATCTGATCAGAGGTTTCATATTTATAGGTCGTGCTCTGGTAAATCGGCAGCACGCGCGGCTCCCCGTTTTTGGGCTTCCAGCCGGACTGGATACAGATTGTTTCCTTGTTCATTTCAGATTCCCCCTGCCTGCTTTGGCGGACATTTCATCCGCATGGACAAAAGTCCAAAGTCACCTTCCAACCCTTATTCCTCATCCCAGTTGTGATATACTGCCTGCACATCATCGTCATCGTCCAAAAGATCCAGCGTCCTCTGCAGGCTCTTCAATGCCGCCTCGTCGGTCAGCTGTACATAATTCTGCGGGATCATGGTCACTTCCGCCTGCGCCATCGCAATGCCTTCCTTCTCCAGCGCCTGCCGTACCTCTTCAAAGCTGTCCGGATCGGTCAGCACCTCAAAGCTGTCCTCTTCCTCGGAAAAATCCTCCGCTCCCGCATCCAGGGCGAGCATCATCAGATCGTCCGCTTCCAGCTCGCATTCTTCCTTGTCAATGATGATCTGTCCCTTCTTATCGAACATAAAGGATACGCAGCCCGGCGTACCGATATTGCCGTTTCCCTTGGAAAATGCGCTTCTCACATTCGCCGCAGTCCTGTTTTTATTGTCTGTCAGCGCGTCCACGATGATCGCAATGCCGTTGGGACCATACCCTTCATAGGTGACATATTCGTAATTGACATTCCCCACATCCCCGGCCGCTTTCTTAATGCCTCTGTCAATGGTATCGTTGGGCATGTTGTTCGCCTTCGCCTTCGCAACAACCTGCGCAAGCTTGAAATTATTGGCGGGATCCGGACCGCCCTCTTTGACCGCTACCGCAATCTCTCTTCCGATAATGGTAAAAATCTTGCCCTTCGCGGCATCATTTTTTTCCTTCTTATGCTTGATGTTTGCAAATTTTGAATGTCCTGACATGTTCTCTTTCTCCTCATTCTTCCTTTTTCGTCTCAACCTTTTGGGTCTCCGCCATTTTATGGACGGCAGTCTCTATATGTCTGGTCACAAGAACCTGACTGATCATTTTATTTTCCACCGATAATATTTTAAAATTATAGCCGTCCACCGTCGTGTCGAACTGCTCGTCTACATTCGGGATATGCTCCAGCTTTGCAATCAGAAATCCGTTGATTGTCTCAAACTCCTCTTCGTCAAAGGTGATGCCAAAGCGATCCTCCAGATCATCAAGGCGGGTCTTGCCGTCTATCACGTACTCATTCTGCCCCTTTTCCTCGATCCAGATTTCCTCGTCATCATACTCGTCCAGAATATTGCCGACGATCTCCTCCAAAATATCCTCCATGGCAATCAGTCCGGAGGTCTGTCCGTACTCGTCCACCACGATGACCATCTGCAGCTTCATGGACTGCATCGTTTTAAACAGCGCGTCAATCTTGCGCGTTTCCGGAATAAACCTGACATCGCGCAAAAGCCCGGCGATCTCACACAGGGGCTTTTCGCCTTCAATCTGCGCGCGTCTACGCAGCGCATCCTTCAAATGCAGGATGCCGATAATATGATCGATGTTTTCATCATAGACCGGATATCGGCTGTTATTGCCCTCCAGCATGAATTCCACGGCTTCCCCGAAAGGGGTCTGCCCGTCTATCGCCACAATATCCCTGCGGTTGGTCATGATGTCTGTGGCTTCCTTGTCCCCGAATTCAAAGATGTTGGAGATCATCTGCGCCTCACTCGCCTGAATGACGCCCTGCTCATGTCCCTCATTGACCATGGAGATGATTTCATCCTCCGTCACGTCATTGTGGTCATCGTCCGGCCGGATGCCCAAAAGCCGCAGTACCCCCACCGATGTCACAGCCACAAGCGCGGTAAACGGCATCAAAAGCGTCCGAAGGCCCCATACAATATTGACCAGGGCATACGCCCATTTTTCCGGCTTCCGCGCCGCAAGCTTCTTGGGCAGCAGCACGCCGAAAACCAGCAATATGTAGAGGATCAGCAAAATTGCCACGAAAAACGTCACGGCAGGATAAAAATAATAAAAGAAGCGATATGCCTCTTCTACCCTGTCCGGTATCGCAGTCTGCAAAAAGGCGCGCAGCAACGTGCGGATGCTCCGCAGAAAAAAGCTTCCCACCATCAGGTTCACAAACGTGATGATGACCTGCACCATGTTCACATAACTTTCCATGCCGTGTATCAGGCGGCACAGCCTTGAGGCCTTTTTATTGCCTTCCTCGAGGGCTTTGCGCTCCTCTTCTTTTACATTGAGGTACTGCAATGCAGAACCGAATCCATAGATTGCCGCATCTAAAATTATGAGCAGTATGAGCAGCAATATACTGGCAGTAGGACCAGCTTCGTCCATATGATCAACTCCTTTTCCCGCCTATCATATCATTTCTGCAGGCAAACGTCAAGCTTTCCTGCAGCTTCTGAAAATAGCTGTTAAATGAAAAATTAAATTCCACTCCCCGCTGAATTTAGTCTTACAATCCA
>CAJUEL010000010.1 GCA_910585455.1 uncultured Eisenbergiella sp.
GCCCGCGTGTCCCTCCCCTTCGCTGCTGCCAGCCCGCCTTTTGGTTCCCCGTGCCTGATACAAAACCAACTGACATCGTTTCATGGGATGGAAAGAAAGCGTCCTAATTCACGCAAATCTATCGCGAAGTCCCCGCGCAAGAAGCAGGCCCCCGCCTACTGCTGCCGGACATATCCATGTGACAAAGCGAAACAGCAGGATGGCGGGCACGGCCGTTTCTGCATCCGTGAAGCCGGAAAAGAACAGTAGGAAAACAAATTCCAGCGCTCCGGCTCCGGAGGGCGCGGGGATCACTCCCGCCAGCATGAACGCCACCGCCATGACTGTCGCACACTCTACTGCGGTCAGCCCTGTTTTTCCGTATAAGAAAACTGCGGGAATCAGATAAAATGTAATTGCTTTTCCCACCTGCAGACAGATCGTGCCGGTCATTCTTTTCTTTTGCCGCAAAATGCTTTTTCCCGATTCGTTCAGCAGCCGAATCTGAGCCTCCCATTTTTCAAACCGCATCCGCCAGGATGGATATTTGCCGGTCAGCCGCTCCAGCGCCCAGGACAGAGCACTGGCTATTCTGGCGGATAATGCGATGCAGAGGAAAAGAGCGATGATGACCGTCGTGATCAGGCATCCCGCTGCCAGAAACAGAAGATATCTCCTGCAAAGCGCCTCTGTTCCTTCCCTGTGCCAAAGGGCGGCAAATCCTGCCACTCCCAACAGCATGATCGCCGTTCTTTTCATGATGTACTGGATCATGGTCAAAACGGTTGCGCTTCCCGGCTCCACCCCCTTTTCATGCAGGTAATGGATTTCCGCGATACCGGAGCCGTTTCCCAGCGTGGTCAGGCGGTAAAACTCACAGACATACGCGATAAAAATGCCGTTTTGGACCTTTGCCCGGGGGCCGACGGCTCCCATCATGACGAAAATTGTCAGTCCTTCAAGCAAATAGCCGGAAAACGCAAGCAGCAGCCCCATGATGCGCTCTGTCCAGGTGATATCCCGGATTCCCGCCAGAATTTCCCGCAGGGTATCCCTGTAAACAAACAGGGATACCGCCAGAAGAAGCAATATTGCACCTTTTATGACCTTTTTTGTCCGGGAATCTTTCGGCTTCTCACTTCCCGTCTTTGGGCTTGTAATTTTCATAGCAGCTCTTCCTGTGGGGCTCCTCCTGCCAGATTTTATCGGCAACAGCCGCCCAGTCCTTCGCATATTCATGGCACTTTTGGCACAAATGCTCCACGCTCTCAGGGGACTGCAGGTCCGTGGATTTCGCTCCCGTTTCCTTCACCATCCGTTCCAGAATTTCCGGATTTTCCAGCATCGGGCAGGGGCGGAGATGGTTTTCATTGAAGGGCTGGTTATCCCGATATGCCATGAACAGCGGCTGCTTTAAAATTTCCAGCAGGGAGTGGGTCCGGATGTTCGCATCGGAATAATGGATGAACACGCAGGGCTCCGCATCTCCGTTCGCATTGATGTGAAAATAATTCCGCCCGCCTGCGATACAGCCGCCCACAAATTCGCCGTCATTCTGGAAGTCCATCGTAAACAGACCCTTCCCGTTCGTCATGTTCCGGATGTCTCTCACCCGCTGCTTCATATATACCCGCTGCTCCATGGTCGGCAAAAGCTCCACCGCCGCGGCGTTGCCCACCGGCATATAGTGAAAATACAGCGCATACCGGCAGCCCTTTTCCACCAAAAGATCGATGAATTCGTCGCTGGTGACCGTTTCGATATTTTTAGAGGTATAACAGATCGATGTGCCGAAAATCAGCCCGTTTTCCAAAAGCAGCTCCATGGCATGCAGGACCTTTCCGTACACACCGCTGCCCCGGCGCAGATCATTGACCGCTTCAAAGCCCTCCAGGCTGATCGCCAGATACAGATTGCCGATCCGTCTCATTTCCTCACAGAAGACCTCATCCACAAGGGTTCCGTTGGTATAAGCCAGAAAGGCGCAGTCGTTGTGCTTCTCGCAAAGTCTTATGATATCCGCCTTTCTCACCAGGGGCTCGCCGCCGGTGAACATGTAAAAGTAAATTCCCAGCTTTTTTCCCTGCGCAATCAGACCGTCCATTTCCTCAAACGTGAGGTTCAGCCGGTTTCCGTATTCCGCCGCCCAGCAGCCGGTGCAGTGCAGATTGCAGGCGCTGGTGGGATCCATCAGGATCAGCCAGGGAATGTTGCACTGATGTACTGTGCGCATTTCCCGGATCGTCTTCGTCCCGTGGAAAAAGGCTTCAAAGCCCAGATTCAGGGCGGTGGTCCTTAGCACATGGGGATCCACCTCGTCCAGAACCCTGCGGATATATCGATTCAGGGTTCCCTCCCTGTCACAGATCATCCTTTTTGCCTTCTCATAATCCACATCCAGCTTCTCGCCGCTCATGTAATTCTGCATCAGATCCATGAGCCTGCTCACGTCCTTTTCCCAATCCTTGTCCGCATTTTTCAGCGCGATATCAATGGCTTTTCCAAAAGCCGCCCTTCCTGCTTTGTGTGTCATTTCACTCATCCCTTTTTCCCGCCTTTCTTTCGTAGTTTTTTGATAGTTTCCGTTACTGTCAGCCGGTGAATCAGACGTAGAGGCTTCTCCGTCACATACCATAAACGGATATGCGGAAGCGCATAACAGGTCAGACAGGTCTGCGCTGTTACAAAAGCTCCATTCTGTCCGGCCGCTGATGCCGTATGATCCTGACCGCCAGCAGCACCGTAAGCAGATTCAGAATTCCTTCCGCCAAAACGCTGCATCCCAGCAGAACCGCCAGCACACCGGCGCTTTTCGCCGGATAGACGATCAACATGCAGCCGATCAGCCCCGCTGCTACCGCCATCGCCAGAATCATCCACCAACGCCTGATTCCAAAAACCCTGGCATCCAATGCGATCTGGATTTTCAAAAGCCCGTCAGCCAGGACATAGATCCCCAGTGCGACGCTGATAAACGTCATAACATTATCAGCCTTCCAGATCATTATCATCCCCAGCACCATCAGCAGAAGACCCGACGCCAGGTCATACTGAAACGCCAGCCGAAACAGATCCTTTGAAAAATAACCGATCATTTTTACGATTCCGAACAGGATCAGCAACGCTCCGAATATCCCGGCAAGCGCCGGCGCCGTAATTCCCGGCACTGCAATGAGCAAAATCCCCAGCGCGCAAAACAACAGGGATATGATGATATAACCGGTCTTTGCCGCCCTGATCGCTTTTACGGAACGCATAGCCGCACCTCCTTTTCGTTCTCTTCTTTCACACGCTGTCCGTTTTCCCATAGTTGATACTAAAAAAATAGCAAAAAAAGACAGGACAGAAAATAGACATTCTGCCCTGCCTGTTCAAAAATCAGACACTTACAAAAAAATGTCTGATTTTATGTATTCTCTTCTATGCCTGCGCCCCCGGCAACACTCCTGCGGACCATTTCCTCCAGCATTCCCTTTTTCAGCTGCCCCATCCGGTAAAAGAGCGCCTGTATATCGTCCTTAAGTCCCGTGTTCAGCCAGTCTAAAACAGCGCCAAAGCAGCACCACTTGTAGTAACGGATGATGATACCCTTATCCTTCTCCCCGATGGGACTGTCCGCAAACGCCGTGTTGATATAGGTTTCCACCACATGCTCGCATACCTTCCACATGTATTGCTCAAAGAGATCCCGGTTGCCGGAATGAAAAAGATGAAGCGCCGCCCGCCGGTTTTCCAGCACAAAGGAAACCGCAAAATCAAGCCCCTGCTCCAGCGAATCCACCGTCGGATGCTTTTCGATAATCTCATCGGCCTCGTCCAAAATGATTTCCTCTATCATGGAAGGCAGATCCTGGTAATAATAGTAAAATGAATTTCTGTTTATCCCACAGTCCTCCACAATGTCCTTCACCGTAATTTTTGCAATCGGACGCTCATTCAAAAGCTTTATAAAAGAATCCCGGATCGCCCGCTTCGTAAATCCCGGCATGCCATATCCTCCCTTCCGCATGCTTCCTCCGGCTATCGCCCATTTTTATACAACGGCTTCAATCAGCACTTTATCCCCAAAAACAATCCGTTTTACTCCGGGCTGCTTATTTGGGGTAAAGCGATAGCTCAACATATACCCTTTTTTCAGATGATAATGCTCCAGATAATCCGTCAGCTGCTTTTCTCCCCTCTCATGATAAGCACTTCCGCGCCAGATTTTCAATTCGATGATAAACTGCTCTCCCCGATAATCCACAATCACATCCGTGCGTTCCATATTTCGGGTTCTGGACTCGATATAATAATTTCCCGTGCCATTGATGATCGGCCTTAAGTACAGCAAAAAGTACCGTCTTCCGTCCTCTTCCTTAAATTTGTCCGTACAATCTCCATACAAATCGCCAAAATGCACCACAAACCTTTCCAGCAAAAGCTCCATATCCAAATGCCCGTCACAAATAAACCGGTTTTTATCCTGTATGGAAGCTTTATAAATATCCGTATTCTGTTCTCTTTCCATGGATAAAAACAGATTGTAAAAAACCATTTCAAAAATTCTGTTTGCAATCGCTATGACTCCCTTTTCATTCTTAATGAAACCGAACATTTCCGCTGTTCCAACCACCCGATCCAGCGCATTATAGGGAAATTCCCTGCCCATGAACAAAATGGAATCAATGATCCTTTGCAGCTCCGGAAAATCATGAAGCTTGTTCACCATAGATTCAAACAGCGTATTTTTTTCCGAAATCAGGATTCTTTCCGCCTCCAGAAAACCGGCATATGTCCATGCGGCGTTTCCATCAGGAAATTTTTCCGTACCTGTGATCTCCTCATCGATCAGCTTGCAAAGCTTTGACACCAGAAACGGATAGCCGGAGGTATATTCATAAACGCATTCCGCCATCCTGTCAATATCCATTCCCGTCCTGTGATCCGCTTCATATTCTCTGAGCATCCCGGCAATTTCATTTGCAGAAAAACTCATGTCAACCTTAAAATCCACCGCAATATTCCAGGGACTATTGCTCAAATGCCCACTATCCGGGCGAAATTTTCTTTTCAGATTTTTGATATCGTATACCCCTGCCAGAATGACCGAATGAAAGGCAGGCGTATGATCCCGGTCAATATAATATCCCCTCAGCTGTGCCAGAAAATCCAGAAATACCTGATTATTCGCCGCACTGTCAATTTCGTCTATCATCAGCACCAGTGGTCTGTCCGCTTCTTTACAGATATCGCTCAAATATTGAAACAGCTCCACCAGCTCCAGTTCTTCTCTATGCTCCTGCAAAGCACTTTCCAGGCAAATCACGGCATTTTTCATTTCCGCTGAAATTCCTGTATTCAGATTTCTCAGGATACGGATAAACGCTTTTGCAAACGCGACCGAAAATGTATTCTCATCACGAAACTTCGCGAAGCTCATCTGTACCTGAAAATCCATGCTGACCACATAATATGTGTCCTTCAAATATTCCTTCAGCGCGCGGAGCGTTGTCGTTTTGCCATATTGACGGGCGCGATTTATCGCAAAATACTTGCCGTCATCCACATATTCCTTTATTCTTACCATCCTGGAACCGAGATCGACCATATAATGCATATCCTTTTTGCAGTCCGCCGTGATATTGAACGTCTTTCCCATACCGCACCTCCCTGCTCCGTTCGCCTTTATCGCAAATGGCAGTCATTTTTGCCGTCCAATATAGTATAGCAAACTCCCCCGCCCCTTACAATCGGATTCTGCAAAATAAAGTGGGACTGCGCCCTTTCTCTTCCCTCCGTAAAACGTAATCCTCAATCCGCAAGCTGCTTCAAAACCTCGTTACTATTCAGACACGTCTGAATAGTAACGGCATCCGCCCATAAAAATCGCTTCGCGATGGGGCGGATGCCTGTTGCCACTACGTTTTTTTACGGTCTGCGCGGTGAACGCGCAGACCTATCTGAATAGTAACAAAACCGCTCCTATATCATGAGCAATACAGAGCGATTGCTTTTCAATTTCTGCTGGAATATAAGCTTGTGATAAATTGACACATACATAAAACGCATTGGGATTGTCATGGGTCATTTGCCAGAATGGATATTTGATAATCCCCGGCGTGTTATGTTTATTGCGCACCATTTTTTGAAACTGCCTTAACGGATTATTTCAAACAATTCATAATCACAGTAATCATCATCTCTTTTTCTTCCGGTCTGGATTCTGCAATCATAATCGTCAGCGCAACCAAAGTATGATCATCAATCAACTTTTTGCCATCAATGAACAAAACCCCATTTTTGTCTAAAAAATACAAAAATATAGTTGCCGCAATGCGCTTGTTCCCATCTAAAAAACTGTGGTTCTTTGTTACGAAATACAATAAGTGCGCCGCCTTTTCCTCTAAAGTTGGGTAAATATCCTGTCCGGCAAAAGATTGATATATATTTCCAATACTTCCAGCAAATGAACAATCCTTTTCCTTTCCGAACAACTCCGATTCATTTCCAAACCGCATATTTGCAATGACATTTTTACATTCCTCATATGTTAGGGTATAGTTTGCCTGACTTCCCTGGGGGCGTTCCATATTTTGGTGATCATAAGAATCTAATAGCTCTAATGCTTCACTATATTTTTCTATAACAGACAATACCTGTTTGCTGTCTAATTCATTTTCTGTACGCTTCATAATCCGTATCACTTCCCCTAATTGATTGATACGGTTATTGTTTACCGCATACCCCCGAATAATGTATTGTCTTAAAACTGAATTCGCCCATTTGCGAAAAGCCACACCGCGTTTGGATTTTACCCGATAGCCAACGGATATGATGACATCAAGGTTATAATATTCTGTCATGTGTGTCTGCGTTTTCCCTTCTATGGCTCCATGAAGAGTGGTAGTCGCAAATTTTGCGACCACCACTTGACCTTCTAATTCTTCACGTCTGGCATTGGCAATATGTTTTCCTATTGTCTTAATATCTCTGTCAAACAATTCTGCCATTTGGGCACGATTCAGCCAAACCGTTTCTTCTTTCGGAGTTACCGGAACTTCAAGTTTAATTCCATTATCTTCAAATAATACAATTTCTTTTTCCATGACGCCTCTTCCTGCCATATCATCAGACTCTCAACAACGAAATCATTCGCAAAACGGCAATTATTTTATACATTTGTGTTGGTTTATCCAGATCAGCTATATGGCTTAAGTATAGCATCTTTTGAAGGATCTGAAAAAGGAATTTTATGATTCTATCATAATAATTGCAGCACTTCTCCAATATCCCCATCTATACAGATCGACCGTTTCTTAATCTCCTGCGGGCAGACCGCCTCCCCATAATTGACACATACATAAACCGCATTGGGATTGTCATGGGTCATTTGCCAGAATGGATACTTGATAATCCCCGGCGTATTGCCGCCAACTCCTAATTCCAGATATAGAATATGGAGTCCTTTATGACGGTGTATAAAGTCCTGATACCTGCCTGCAGCTGTATGCCAGCCGTCATCTTCTACAAACGTATTGTCTGCCCGCAAATTCATGGACATAGGTGCGCCGCAAACCGGGCAGCGAGGGACCAGACTGGATGGGACGCGCATATTTTGTTGTGCGGCAATCATTTTCTTAATGACAGCTTCGTTATCATAAGTCTGATTATGACAAGGCCTGGAGCATTGCCACAATCCATAATCGCCCTGTGTATAAAACAACCTGCGCTTATCGAACCCCGCTTTTTGAAAACAGTGGTCTACATTCGTTGTTAAAACAAAATAATTCTTATCCTGTACCAAATTATATAAATCACTATAAACAGTTTTCGGGGGATTCTGGTAGCGGTTCACATCAATATAACGGCTCCAATACGCCCAATACTCCTCCAATGTCCCGTATGGGTAAAAGCCTGCTGAATACATATCCCGAAAGCCATACTTCCCGATGAAGTCCGGGAAATACTCCTCAAAACGCTTTCCCGAATAGGTAAAGCCGGCAGATGCGGACAGTCCTGCACCTGCGCCAATCAGGATAGCATCCGCATGTTTCATTTCCTTTTTCACCTTATCAATTTTATCCCAATAGCTGCCTGTAGATTGCGTAGTCAGTATCCTTGAACACATTAAAAATCACCTCCAGGTCATTCTGATTTTTCTTTTGATAGCTCTGCACTGTTTTGACCGCTATTTCCGCGGCTTTTTCATTCGGAAAATGAAACTCGCCCGTAGAAATACAGCAAAAAGCGACGCTCTTTAATTGATATGCTGCCGCAAGCTCCAGACAGGACAGGTAACAGTCCGCTAACAGATCACAATCCTTTTTGGTTACTTTCCCATATATAATCGGACCGACAGTATGAAGCACATAACGGCAGGGAAGATTATATGCTTTCGTGATTTTGGCTTTTCCAACAGGTTCCTGTGTCTTCTGCTTTGCCATGATGCGGGAGCATGCAAGGCGGAGCTCCACGCCTGCGGCGGAATGAATTGCGTTGTCAATACACCCATGACAGGGAACAAAACAGCCTAACATGGCACTGTTAGCCGCATTTACAATAGCGTCCACGGACAACCGGGTAATATCCCCCTGCCATAAATACATTCCCTGTTGCGCTGATGGAATATCTGATAAGGAAATGATACCTTTTTTGGCGCATTCCTCCTGTAAATATGCGTCCTGTATTTCCAGAAATTCTTTGGAAACCGTTTTGGGAGGACGAATATTCATCAGAGAACGTAACAGACGTTTTTGTTCTCCGTCCGCCATCGGTACATCGATATATTTCAGCTCATTATTTTCATTGATCAAATATTTTATGAGATATAGAAGCCTTTCCTCCTGTGTCACAGTATCCTCCCTTCGAATATCTGCCCGGGGCAAAGCCTGCAGACATCGCCCATGGCATTTTCCTTTTTGGTTTTATTTGCGGCTTGTTTTTTCCCGCTTGCAGGATTATAGTATATCCGTAAGGATAAAATGTAAAGTAAGCACTTTATTGTGCTATAGTTACCCAAAAGAAACTATTATGAAAATGGGGGTCTTATTGTGGAAAAAAATTTACCTGCCTGCCCGGTGGAAACCACGCTAATGCTGATCAGCGACCGCTGGAAGGTGTTAATTATCCGTGATTTACTGGCGGGAACAAAACGATTTGGGGAATTGAAAAAATCTGTCGGAAACGTGTCGCAAAAGGTTTTAACAGCAAATTTACGGTCAATGGAATACAGCGGCTTACTCACCAGAAAAGTCTATCCCGAAGTGCCGCCACGGGTAGAATATACTTTGACAGAAACGGGGTACAGTCTGAAACCGGTTTTGGACGCTATGACCGAATGGGGGACCGCATATCAAAAGAGAACCGTTGAGGAAGGATAAAGAACACCGGCAAATCTTCTTTTATGCCTTTCCGGGAATAGCAACATCAACTTGAAAAAACAGGCGGGTAGATTCATTAGTCCGGAAAATAACGAAAGGAGTATTTCCGCTCATGAATGAAAAAATTACCATATATCACGGAAGCCAGGACGTTGTCGAATTTCCAGAAATCCGCACTGCACGGTTTCATAAAGACTTTTATTTTGGCTTTTATTGTACATTGTTTTATGAGCAGGCAAAGAGATGGGCTGTCAGGTTTCGGGGAAAAGGAGTGATTAACGAATATATATACGAACCGAACAGCCATTTGAAAGTGCTCAGCTTTCAGGAAATGACAGAAGAATGGCTGGATTTCATTGTGTCCTGTCGGTTGGGAAATCCACATGATTATGATGTTGTGGAAGGTCCCATGGCAAATGATACCATTTTTAACTATGTTCAGAATTTTGCAGATGGAAAAATATCGCGGGAGGCTTTCTGGGCATTGGCAAAATTTAAAAGACCAACACATCAGATCAGCTTTCATACTGTAAACGCATTGAGGACTTTGACTTTTGTGAAAGGACATGAAGTAATTGATGAAGAATGACAATGATTTATTTTTTACATGCAGTCTGATTGAGTTCATCGGCAGACGACAGAAGCTGGAGCGGGCGGCAGTTGTTTCAACGCTTGGAGAAAAAACGATCCGGCGTATTTATAAGTATGCGGATGTATTGCATTGTGAGCCAATTGAAAAGACGGCGGATGAATTCATCACAGCCTGCCTTGTTCCGGTCGGAAATTATGACAATGTGGGAAAATGTAAATATCTGATTCCGGATTATTGGACGATTGGCGAGGTCTATGAACGCCTGATTGAGGATGTCTGCGGAGAAGATACGGTAAAAACCCTTCTGGAGGTTTATGGGTCATGGATTGACCGGTCAATTTCAAATTACAATTCAGACTTTTATTACCAGCCAAGGGATTACATCCGGGAATGCTATCGGGAAGGAAGAATCCTTTGAGGAATCAGATATCCCTTATCAGGGACGGCAAAAATACAATGGGGAGGTGCAGACATGGGATACCGTTTCGCCATCTGCGACGACGACAAAGATTACGCATTCTATATCGGACAGCTGGCATCGCAATGGGCACAGCAGGCCGGGGTCCGGGTTGATACGGAAATTTTTCCCTCGGCGGAAGCATTTTTATTCCGCTATGAAGAGCGCAGGGACTTCGATGTGCTGCTGTTGGATATCGAAATGGCGGCAATGGACGGCGTGGCGCTCGCACGGCGCGTCCGCCTGGAAAACGACGATGTGCAGATCGTGTTCATCACAGGCTATGCCGACTATATCGCCGAGGGCTACGAGGTATCCGCCCTTCATTACCTCACCAAGCCGGTCAGGGAAGAGAAGCTGTTTTCCGTGCTCACCCGCGCGGTGGGGCGTCTTGCGCAAAACGAGCCCATCCTCACCCTGCGGCTCCCCGGCGAAACCATACGCCTGCCTCTGGGAAAAATCCGCTATCTGGACGTATTTCACAACTACGTCACGGTCCATGCCGACCGGGATTATGCCGTAAAGCGCCCCCTGGGAGAGCTGGAAAAGGAGCTGGACGACCGGTTTTTCCGAACCGGACGCTCCTGCGTGCTGAATCTGGCATTTATCGGACGCGCGTCCCGCACGGAAGCAGAGCTCACCACCGGGGAACGCATCCCGCTGCCCAGAGGACAGTATGAAAAGCTCAACCGCGCCATCATCGACCGCATGTAAGCGCAGCCGCCGGGTTTTGACACAATCCGCGCGGCAAACGCGCAGACCTGCCCGAACGGCTGTCTGTAAAAAATGATGTACCGCGAAATGGAATCACATGGATTCGACAGGTCAAAAGACCTCACAGGGAGGAAAAGCATGTCCTTATTATCCAGGCTCCTCGACAGGCGCATCGCCGCCTATCAGCGGGAGCTGATCGAAATTCATTATGCGGAGGTGGAAAACATGTACCGCCAGATGCGGGGATGGCGGCATGACTACCGCAGCCACATCCAGACCATTAAGGTTCACGCCATCCAGAAAGACTGGGACGCCCTGATCGCCTATCTGAACGAGCTGGAAACCGACCTTACCGCCGTGGACACGGTGGTGAAGACGGGCAACCTCATGGCGGATGCCATCTTAAACAGCAAAATTTCCCTCGCCCGCGCCAAAAACATTCCCGTGGAGGCGGATGCCAGCATCCCGGTGACTCTGCGGCTCTCCGAGCTGGATCTGTGCGTCATTTTCGGGAACCTGTTCGACAACGCCATTGAGGCGAGCCTTGCGCTGCCAGAAGAAAAACGGCTCATCCGGGTATACATCGACATGAAAGGAAACCAGCTCTACATCTCCTTCACCAATTTTACCGCCGGCGGAAAGCTCACCCGGCGGGATGGGCGCTTTCGCTCCACCAAGGGTGAAGGACACGGCTTCGGACTGGTGCGCATCGATACCATCGTGGAACGGCTGGGAGGCTACCTTTCCCGCAACAGCGAGGAAGGAGCGTTCACCACGGAGATTCTGCTGCCACAGGCGGGCGCTGACAGTCCAGCCCCTCAATAACGCAATTTAGCCCCCGGCTCACACGGCCGGGGATTTTTGTGTTATGGTATCCATGGAGTTCCAAAGAACTCCTTAGATTTTCAAAAAACTCCATGGAGTTTCCCAAAAGTCCACAAAGCTTCAAGAAGCAAAAAGCCTGAAAAAGCGGACCGTATCCGGCCTGTCAGGCGGAAAGGAACCAGACATGAAACCATCTTCAACCGACAAACAAAAACCCGCCTACGGCATGGCGTCCAACTGCATTTACATGAGCATGCGGGCGTGGCGGGAATGTAAAAGCGTCCTCGCAATCGCCCTGGGGCTTGTGGTCTGCGGCGTGGGCGGCAGCCTTCTGGACCTGTTCGTGGTCCCGGCGGTGCTGGAGGCCGTAGGGCGGGGCATACGCCCCGGTGGGCTGATCCGGCTCATCCTCCTGTTCACTCTCTCCATGGTGCTGGTGCAGGCACTGCGCGCCTATCTGGCGCAAAATATCATTTTGGGGCGTGTCCGGATTCGCTCCGGACTGAGCGCAGACGTGCATAGCACCTTCTGCCGTACCTCCTACCCAAACATAGAATCTCCGGATTACATCCAGAAAATGGAAAAGGCGTGCAAATGCCTGAACACCAACTATTCCGCAGGAGAAGCCATCTGGAATACCATGACGGACCTCATAACCAATTTTATCAGCTTTGTCATTTACCTGTCGCTGCTGGCGCAGGCAAAGCCCTGGATGGTCCTGCTCTGCACCGCTCTGTGCGCCGTCGGTTATTTTGCCGGAGAACGCATCCGTTCCTAGCGATACCGTCACCGGGAGGAAGAGGGCAAAATCTCTCACCGTTTAAACTACGTCATCGGCCGCAGCCACGATGTCCGGCTCGCCAAGGATATCCGCATCTTCGGCCTTGCCCCCTGGCTTGACGAGCTATATGACAAATACACCCGCCTGTATCAGGATTTTTATGTCAAAAGCCAGCGGCGCTGTCTCTGGGCGGATCTGCTGGACGTGGCGCTGACCTTTTTGCGTAACGGCGCCGCCTATGGCATCCTCATCGCCATGGCGCTTTCAGGCGAGCTGACAGCCGCCCGGTTCGTGCTCTATTTCTCGGCGGTGGGCGGCTTCACAAACTGGGTTGTGGGCATTTTTTCCGGACTGGGAACCCTCCATCAGCAAAGTCTGGATCTGTCCGCCCTGCGGGAATTTCTGGACATTCCGGAAAGCTTCCGCTTCGGGGACGGCAAACCCCTGCCCGTTAAGCCGGATCACTTATATCAGCTAGAGCTGCGGGATGTGAGCTTTCGTTACCCCGGCGCAGAGCAGGACACCCTGTCCCATGTGAATCTCACCATCCATCCCGGTGAAAAGCTGGCGGTGGTGGGTAAAAACGGCGCAGGCAAAACCACCCTGATCAGGCTGCTGTGCGGTCTCTACGATCCCACAAAGGGACAGGTGCTGCTGGACGGAGAGGACATCCGGCAATATGACCGGCGGGACTACTACGCCCATTTTTCCGCCGTATTCCAGCAGTTTTCCCTGCTGGCAGGCACCATGGCGGAGAACGTGGCTCAATCGGAAAAAGCTGACCTTCCCCGGATGTGGGACTGTCTGGAGCGGGCGGGTCTCGCAGACCAGATCCGGGCGCTGCCCTGGCAGGAAAACACCCATCTGGGACGGGATGTCTATCTGGACGGCATCGATCTGTCCGGCGGACAGGTGCAACGGCTGATGCTGGCGCGGGCGCTGTACAAAAACGCGCCGATCGTCATGCTGGACGAACCCACCGCCGCCCTGGATCCCCTGGCAGAAAGCGACCTTTACCAGAAATACAATGACCTGACCGGAGCATGCACCAGCGTTTACATTTCCCACCGGCTCGCTTCCACCCGCTTCTGTGACCGGGTGCTGCTCATCGAAAACGGCGGCATCGCAGAGGAGGGCTCCCATGAGGAGCTGCTGGCACAGGGCGGACATTACGCCCGACTGTTCGATATTCAGAGCAAATATTACAGGGAGGAGGAGACAGAACATGAATAAAGAAAAGGATCGGCTGCCCCTTAAGCAGGCAATCTCATATACCTGGCGGGGCGTCCGCATCTGGCATAACGCCGTGCCGGGGCTTTTTCCCGCCGCCGGCGCGCGGCAGGCGCTGACGGCGCTGACGCCCTGCCTGCCGCTGTATTTCACCGCCCGGCTGGTAAACGCCATCGCCGGAAATGAAACGCCCGGACAGATCTGGCGCATCCTCCTGGCCCTGCTGGCTTCCACCGCATTTGCCGGGGCGGCGCACGCCGTCGCCGTCTGCTGGGACGAAACCATGCGAAACAGCCACAAATGGCCCGCCTGGAACCGCGTTTTCTTTCAAAAGCTTTTGCAAATGGATTTCTGCGACGCGGACAACCCCAAAACCCAGGCTCTGCTGACACAAATCGAGCAAAATAGTAACTGGTCGGCCTGGGGACTTGATAAGCTATACTGGTGCTTTTCCGACCTGTCTGGCGCCACGTGGCGCATCCTGGGGGCGATCGCGCTGTCGGCAAGCCTGTTCGCCCTGCCCGTGCCCGCCCAAAGTCCCCTCGCCTGGCTGAACCATCCCCTGTGCCTGACAGGAATCGCTGCGCTGATGATTTTATCCGCCATCGCCACCTCCTCCCTCACCAACAGGGCCAATTCCTACTGGGCCAACTATGACGGTACCGGAGGAAACCGTGCCTTTTCCTTTTTCGGCTTCATCGCCATTTTAGAGCGCCACCGGGGTGCGGATATCCGGCTCTATGCCCAGGACAGATATCTGGGAAGCCGCTATATCACGATAATGAACGGCGAAGAGTCCTTCGGACCCAAATCCAGCATCGGCAAAGCGGCGCGCGGACCCATGGGCGCCTGTGCAGCGGCATCCGGCGCCGTTTCCCGCATGTTTGTCGGCGTCATTTATCTCTTTGCCGGACTCAAAGCCCTTGGCGGCGCTTTCGGCATCGGCTCCATCGCCCAGTACGTGGGCGCGCTGACCGGGCTGATTCAGGGAATCACCCTGCTTTTGGAAACGCTGGGCACGCTGCGGGTCAACGCAGAATTTTTAAAGCCGGTCTACGAGCTGCTGGACACCCCCAACAACATGTATCAGGGCAGCCTGACCACCGAAAAGCGCGCCGACAGGAAATATGTCATCGAATTTAAGGACGTCTCCTTCCGATACCCCGGCGCCAGGACCTGGGCGCTGCGGCATGTATCCATGCAATTCCGTGTGGGACAGCGGCTGGCAGTGGTGGGGGAAAACGGCTCCGGAAAAACCACCTTCATCAAGCTGCTGTGCCGTCTTTATGACCCCACGGAAGGAGAAATCCTTTTAAACGGCATCGATATCCGTAAATACCGATACGATAACTATTTAAACCTGTTCTCCGTGGTGTTCCAGGATTTTCAGCTGCTGGCGCAGTCTCTGGGGGCAAATGTCGCTGCGGCGGAGGAATACGACCGGGCGCGGGCAGAGCAATGCCTGCATAAGGCTGGCTTTTCCGGACAGCTTACCAAACTGCCAAAGGGGCTGGACACCTGCCTTTATCGGGAATTTGAGGACGACGGCGTGGAAATCTCCGGCGGCGAAGCCCAGAAAATCGCCCTCGCCCGGGTGCTGTATCAGGATGCGCCCTTCATCGTGCTGGATGAGCCCACCGCGGCGCTGGACCCGGAGGCGGAAGCGGAGGTATACACCCACTTCAACGAAATCGTGGAAGACAAAACCGCCGTCTACATCAGCCACCGACTGTCCTCCTGCCGCTTCTGCGACGAAATCGCCGTATTCGATAAGGGCAGCGTGGTGCAGCAGGGCACTCACGACAGACTGGTGGAGACCGACGGCAAATACCGCGACCTCTGGAACGCCCAGGCGCAGTACTATCAGAACAGGGAAAACAAATAGCGTTACGATTCAGACACATCTGAATTGTGACCAAATGACAGCTTTTTAGAAGACAAACAGAGGGCGTCGGCCATTCATTTCCCCGACACCCTCTGTTTGTTTATTCACAACAGTTCTGCACTGTCTGAACTGTCGCATTTATCCTTTGTGCGTTTTTCCGTCGTTTTGGCAAATCAGATTGCCAAAGATCACTGGTTTTCATCCTTTACAGACAGAAATTCTTTTTTTAATTTTATGCTGGTCGCAATGAGCTCCAGTCCCAGAATGACCACATGCGAAGAAAATTTCCCATGCGGATCAAACAGAAGCAGCAATGCCAGCGCAATGCGAACGGCAAACGTGAGAACAGGCACGGCAAAATGCTGTTTCAGGTAAATTTGCCGGATCGCCTGATTCAGTGACTTCGCCGCCTTGCGGATACCGATAATCGCCCAGGTCGTTCCGATGGGCACTAACGCATTCGGACCCTGAATGATAAACGCGAGCCCCATTATGAGCATCACAATGCCATACACCAGCTCTTCGGAATTCTGATTCAAAAACCGTTTATCCTGAAAATAACCGATTCCCATCAGCGCGCCGACCGCCATCATTGCACCGCCCAGCAGATAGGGCAACAGCCACACGATATGCTCCGCTCCCAAAACGCAGATGATGCCGATGATCGGAAAAATGACAGATTCCAGTTTCTTCAAAGCTTTCATACTGTTTTCCTTTCCCGGCCAGTTCACTGCCTCCCGGACGGTGCAATGCGGAGGCGCGGGCGGACAAGCCCCTGCCTGTTCCCATAACTATGATCCATCGCTACATTTTTAACTGGAATCTCCCCACCAGATCCTTCATAAGCTGCGCCTGACCGGACAGCTCCTCACTGGCCGCCGCGCTCTCCTGCGCGGTCGCGGAATTTGTCTGTACAACGCTGGAAATCTGCTCAATCCCCAATGTAATCTGCTCAATCGCTTCCGCCTGATTATTGCTGGCATCAGAAATCTGACTGATGACGCCGGTGACCTCCTTTGCGCCGTCCACCGTATGAAGCAAAGCCTTCGCTGTGTCATCGGCGATCTGCGTTCCATGCGCTACCGCTTTTAAGATACTCTCTATCAGCATCGCTGTATTCCTGGAGGCTTCGGCACTTTTATCGGCCAGATTGCGGACTTCACCGGCCACAACGGCAAATCCTTTTCCGGCCGCACCGGCGCGCGCCGCTTCTACAGCGGCATTCAGCGCGAGAATATTGGTCTGAAAAGCGATATCCTCAATCGTCTTGATGATCTTGCTGACCGCATCCGAGCAGCTGCTGATCTCATTCATCGCCTGCATCATTTCCTGCATCTTCTGATTGCTTTCGTTCATCTCATTTCCGACCACATCCGCCATCTGGTTGGCCTGCCGGGCATGCTCCGCGTTCTGCTTCACCCTTTCAGATATTTCGTTGATGCTGGCAGCAAGCTCCTCAATCGAGCTTGCCTGTTGTGTCGCCCCCTGGGAAAGCGCCTGCGCCCCGCTGGATACCTGGTCAGAGCCGCTTGAAACCTGCGCAGCGCTCTGGTTGATCTGCAAAAGCGTCTGATTCAGTTTATCGGCAATTGCCCGGAAAGAAACCAGAAGCGGATGAAATCCGCCGGTATATTCCTCCTCACACTTAGAATCCACCGTAAAATCTCCGGAGGCCATCCGCGCCAGAAAGCTGGTTTCATCGTCAATGATCATCTGAAGCTTCCGGATCAGCTCCCGCACCTGATCCGAAAGCATGCCAAGCTCATCCCTGGAAGTATAAGAAATCTCTATATCAAGATCTCCCTTTGCCATTCTGGAAGCGGCATTTTGTATTGCAAAAACAGGCCGCTTGATCCCCCGGATGATTACAAATGAGAAGTACATTCCAATCAGAATAATCGCCAGCATAATGCATGCCTGCAAAATCGTGGAATTTCTATAAAGCCTTTCGCTGGATGCGGTCTCTTCATCACTTCCATCCAGATTATATGTAACGATTTCATCGAGGGCGCTGTTTAACGAATTATAAAGCCCCACGCAGTCCCCCTCAAGAATGGAACGGGCTTCCTCGATTCTGCCCGCCTGCGCCAGCTCGATCAGACGGATATCTGCCTGATCATACTGTGACCAGATATCCATAGCGTTCTCATAAAACCCGCTCTCATCCTCATCAATCAGCCCTTCATATCTGGCTAACAGGGAATCCATCTCCTTTTTTTCCTTTTCAAGATACTGCAGGCTCGAGTCCCTTACCTCATCTGTAAGCGCGGTGAGATATCCTAATTCGTTGAGGCGGACATTGGAGAGCGTAGCAGTCATATCTCTTGCCACGTCCACGCTGGGCAACCAGCTTGTTGAAATATCCTGGGTCTTTTCGTTCAGGCTTCCCATCAGGATGAAGGACATGCCTCCTATTAAAAGCATGCCGATCAGCGCGACTCCCACCAATATGTAAAGTTTCAGGCTGATCTTCAGATTTTGAATTTGTTTTTCCATATCCTATATATCCTTTCATCTTTTATCAACCCTCATGACCCCGCCTCCTGATCCGGAGCCAGAAGTACAGGCTCCGCTTCTATGCGGAACCTGCTTAAAAATTATATCATATTTCCCGCGCAATTTCAATTCACTTTTCACCTTAGCCGCCGCATATCACTCTGTCATCTACATCCCGAACCGTACACCGTTCGATCACAGCCCGCAGCAACCGGACCCGCTTGCAATACTCCAGGCTTCCGACAATCATGATCCGGTCCCTTGCCCGGGAAAGCGCAACATTCAGCCTTCTCTCATCGGCAAGGAAACGGTATGGTCCCGCCGTTCTGGTGACGGAAAAAATCACAATATCGCTTTCTTTTCCCTGAAATCCATCCACCGTATCGATTCTGATTCGTTCAGACTCCGGACAGCTTTCCCGCAGTATCCGTATCTGCGCTTTATATGGCGCAATGACCGCAACCGAAGCATCGGAAGAACCGTTTTTTAGAATATCCTTCAGCAGGCTTTTAATAATGGCGCACTCGTCCCTGTTATAGATTTGCGGCCTGTCCGCATTTGATTTTTGTTCAACCGGCCATTGCCGTGAGGGCTGATACTGCATCCAGACAAGTCCTCCCTCCACGCTTTGGTTCCTGCCGTTTTTCAGCCTCCCCTCATAGAAGGTCCGGGAAATCATATCTCCGATCTGATTCGACATCCGATACTGCGTGTCAAGCACAGTGGTACTTTCCGCTGTCTCAAAAAGCCTGTTGATATACATGTATTTGTCCAGGTTGCAGCCCTGTATGCTCCGGATGATATCCTGCTCCTCTGAACAGAAAACCGGCGGCAGCTGTCTGGGATCTCCGATCAAAATCACCTTTTTTGATATCAGCAAAGGAGCCAGTATTTCTGGCAGGGTGGCCTTACAGACCTCATCGATGATCGCAACGTCAAACATTTCCGTCGTATCCCCAAAATCATAGGCTGCCGTCCTGTTACACGTCATTCCCGTAATATTCGCGGAAAGTGCAAGCGCCATTTCCAGGCTTCTGTTTTCCGCATCGCCCAATTCCTCTGCAATGATGCGAAACGCATCCCTGTCCTGTAAACAGTCCTCTGCCCAGCTTAAATAGGACTGCACGATCGCCCCCGGAGAAAAGGCATCCATCGAATCATCATTTTCCCTGTCCCGAATCCTGACGATCCTGATTTTCTGATCATAATCCGCGATTCTGGAAATCAGATTGTTGACGGCAATATGCGTTTCCGAGCAAACCAGAATCCTGATTCCGGGATTCTGCCTGCACAGCTGCAGACAAATTTCGGCAATAACCTGCGTCTTTCCTGTTCCCGGCGGTCCCTGAATCAAAGAAAGATTGTCGCTTCCCAGGGCAATCCTGACCGCCCTCTTCTGCGACGCATTCAGCGTAAGAAAATAATCCGCACACTCTTTTTCCACCGGCGTCCCCGCCGCCGGCTGAATAAACTCCTTCAACAGCGCCGGATTCAAAACAGCCGCACAGCGGACACGCTCTATCGTTTTCAACTGCCGCGCAATTTTAATCCGCTCCCCCTCCTCCTCCGCCTGCGCCAGACGCTCATATAAAAATGTTCTCCAGCTCAACAAGTGCTCCGTCCAAAGCTGCCCGTCCATCCTGCTCCCTCCATTTATATTCTGAAACAATACCGGTAATCTCAATCAGCGTGCGGTGGCAGAAAGCTGCGGCGGGTAAACGGGAAGCGCGGCGGACACAGGCTGTTTCCGGTCGCTTTATCCGAAGCGGAGAAATTCCCAAAACAGAGGAAGATTCCTGCCACAGGGCGCAATACTGTCCGAACGAAGTGAGTTTGTTGCGCCCTGTGGCGTCCAGGAATCGCCCTCTGCTTTGCGGAATTTCCCGCTTCGGATATCGCGACCGGAAACAGCCTGTGCCCATCGCGCTTCCCGTTTACCCGCCGCAGCTTTCTGCCACCGCACGCGTCCTTAAGCCACTGGCATTGAACCTGAATTGTAACCCGAAATCACAAAATCCAGCGTATCTCTGTAAAGCTGGAGATTGACGTCCGGCAGCAATGCTTTTAAGATGGCCTCCTTTACCCTGACGGTCTCCGCATCACGCCCGCTCTCAAGCAGAAGCCCTCCGTTGCTGATGCTGCCTGTCAACGATGCCGGCACATCAACTGTATACCGTTTATCGAGGCACATTTCTATTAAGGCAAGAATCCCTTCCGAAACGGATAAAGCGCCTCTTTCCACATCCGCCGCCAATATCTGCTGGTTCACGAGGTGTTTGATTCCATTCGCCAAAACAATCTCCGAAAAAACCGGCAGCGCATCCGCAATTTCACGGGCATCCGTAAATCCGTTCAAAACCAATCGGAAGATAATGCGCTCCACCACGCCAAACTGGCGTCCCAGCTGAAAATCAATTTTTACGTCCACGTCCGCCCTCCCTACCCTTGCGCTCCTCTATTTCCTTTTTCCGAAGCTCCAATATGCTTTCCTCATGCAGCTCTGCCGCGTTGGGTCTGAGATACTTCGGCACACACTGATGGCGCTTCCGTTCAAATTCTCTCTGACATACCGCTTCTACTGCCGCCTGCTGCTCCAGCTGCGCCCGCAGGGAACGCTCATTTTCCTGCGTATATGTCAGTGAGTTCTGTATATATCCCAGGGCCAGCCTCGCCTGCGATACCTCCGACGATTCCGAAAACCACTTCATCAGGAAAATTCTGTCATCGTTTTTCTTACATTGCTCTAGCCTGCGGGAAGCCTCCGATACCTTTCGCTGTATTTCCGCGACAGTTTTTTCTGCATTCTCATGCCGCGCTATAAGCTCCTCCTTCCGCTGCCTGAGCTCGCCCGCCTGTTTCTCATGGACTTCGGTTATTTGGGCCAGCTCCTCCTGATAAATCCGTTCGGCCTCCGCAGCCCCCTCTTTCCGGATTTTCCGGATTTCAGCCAGGCGGGTATGTATGATGCGCTCTTCGTCCGACAGCCCGTTCCTTTTATCCATCAGAATTGGCGCTTGACAGCTGGTGCAAAGCTGCAGAATATAATCACGCTTCTCAAACCATTTTTTCCTTTCATCCTTCTTTTCTGAAATGGTTTCCTGCAGATCATTCATATTGGAGGAAAGCTCCTTTCGTTCCTCCTGCAGCTGCTCCCACCTGTCCTGATCGTTTGCATGCTCGCTCGCCATTCTGTGCAGCTCCCCGTCCACGCTGCGCAGTCTGTCTCTCACACTGTTTTTTTCCTGATAGGCGTAGCTGATCTCACCGCCCAGGTATGTGAGGGGCTTTGTCCAGTAAAAGCGGATCCTGCCTGCCATTTCTTCCAGCTTGCCGCTGATTTTTCTGATTTCGGCCTTTATTTCTGCGCTTTCCTTTTGCATTTCTTTTTTTCTTCGTCTGATCCTTGCCCTTTTTGAAGCCAGCTGCCTGCTGTAGCGGATTTTCTGCCGGATGACCCAGGATACATATTGGATTGTCGGAAGATAATCCGAGCGCTCCTGTATCATCTCCTTCAATCTCATCAACGCAAACCGTTCGAGTTTTTTCTCATTTCCACAGGCATCGATCGCTACGGACACCTTCGTCAAAAGCGTGCCCGCATCGTCCCCTTCCCGAAAATCCGCCATGCAGCCGGAATTGACCGCCAGCCAGATGATATCCTCCACATTGGCGAGCGCCGTCAGCTCGTCCTGCCGCTTTTTCAGCGTTTCAATTTCAACGCCGATATATGCCATCTGCTCACCGAGAAAAAGTTCCTCCTCCTGCAGGATTTCAGCTTCCTTCCGTTTGATATCCTGCATCTGATACAGACATCTGCGATGCAGGTAATGCTCCGTATATTGGACAACATCCTCCCGCAGGGCCGTCAGAATTTCCTTCCTCTGCCCCAGCTTTTGGGCAAGGCCGGATTTCAGCAGTTCCTCTTCCCTGTTTTGGTCCGCCGCAATCCGCTCCAGCTGCGCTTCGCATTCCCCGACCTTTCTGTCATACTCGATCTGACAGGCATCCACCCGGGCTCTCAGCTTCTCCGCTTCCCTGCGAAGGGACCTGTTGATGAGCAGACGATGCGGCATAACATAATCCCACGCACTCATGACGCATTTCCTCCGCTGATAAGAAGCATGGCTTCCTCAAAGGAAACATATTGTCTTCCGATCATCATCTCATCCTGCTGCATAAACCACGTCAGCTTTTCCACAAAAGGTCGCAGCAGACTTTGGCTGTTCTTATCCTCCATCAGGTCATGAAGCATATCGTTCAGCTCTGTGTTGACCTCGTTTCTGTGGCGCATATAATCCAGAATGGCGGAATGCGCAGTTTTCCTTTGCTCCAGCTCCTTAAGCAGACTGTCTGCGTTCTCTGTCAGAGCCCCGGAAACACCGATATACTGCATGTACGAGCCCGCCACATAAGTGTTGATGGACTCCCGGAATTCTCCCTCCATCGCCTCCCTTTGCTCTGCAAACATCTCCCGAAGCGCCTTCATCCTCTTTTGATGCTGCTCTTCCAGCGCCTGCAGCGCCCTTCGTTTTTCCGCTTCCATGTCTGCTGCCCTGGATTCCAGCTGATCCCCTATGGCCTTCATCGCCTTTTTGTGAAGGTTATATTCCTTTAAATCGGATATGAGGTTATAGCAGGGCAGCAAATCCTTGAAGGACAGGCGAAACTCCGACAGACTTTCCATCGTATCGGCAAAATAATATACCTTCTCGCATCCGTTCAATTCAATCTGCGCATTGATTTCATCAATGCACTTACAATATGCCTTTTGCGCATCCCGATTGGCCGTTTCGATGATGGCATTGGCGCCTATTCCGATCAGAAGACCGCCGACCACAGATCCGATCACCGTTCCGATGGGTCCCAGGCTTGAACCGATCGCCGCTCCGGTCGCCGCTGCCGTCTTCGCGGATGCGGCCAGACTTACCCCCTGCGCGAGGGCCTGACCGCCAAGCTGCCCGGCGATTTGTCCCCCAAGCTGTCCGGCAAACCAGCCGCCGCCAAAGCCCGCAGCGGAGGTAAACGCATTGTTCACGGAATTGCATAAAAGATCATCCGTATCGATCGTCTGCGCCACAAAGCATCGATACAGGTCCTTCGCAAAATCGACCGCGACATTCGTCGCCGCCATGACGGGAATCGCTTCCAGAGAATTCGATGCGACCTCTCTGCCGAGCATTTTCCCGAAAAGCTGGACGGAACCGGCGATTGCCCCGCCCCGGACTCCCCCTTCTGCCGCGCCGCATAAAATATGTTCCACGCTTTTTATGAATTGATCCTCCGGAAGATCTCTTGCGTTTCTGATCACGCCGATGATTTCCTGCACCGTTGTCACGATCAGACCGGTTGCCGCGCCCGCCGCAATGGCCCTGCCCAGGTTCACTCTGTTTAATTCATCCAGCTTTTCCTGCCGTTTGCCATACTCCGGCACAGACTGCGCTTTCATGCTGTCGGCAAGCTCCGCCGCTTCCCCGGGCGTAATCGCATCGGAGGACACGGTTTTTCCGTCAACCGTCACCTTGACGGTATCGTTCACGCCCTGACCGGCGCCTCCCACAAACTCCACGTCCTGATACTGGGGATTGCTCATATCCTTGGCATAATCGGCGGCATTATTGTGCATTTTCGCCTGATAATCAACGGTCCGCCGGGGCTTGCTCCAAATGTGCTTCCGCGTCCATACGGAAATATCCGTTTTCATATCCGTTCCGGAAAGAACAGAGCCGTCCGGCATTTCGCCCTTTGTATAAACGCCGATCTTCCTGTCCGGAATTCCCTTGGCAAGGGCATTGATCTTCAAGGTCTGTTTATAATATTCCTCCGCCGCGAAGCCCTTGTACTGCTGCGTGGGCGTCCGGACCGGCATGCCGGTGGATTTCGCAATGGCCGACCTGTCCAGCGCCCTCGCATAGCCGTCCATGGCGGACTGCAGGCTGTTCGTCTGGACGCCTGCCCGCGTGGCCGTTCCCACCGAGGAAGCATCCCTCACCGCGGTCAACGGCTGCGCGTCATCGCGGGAAAGCTCCAGGATGGCGTCGTAATCGATATCGTCGGCAAACGACATTTCTTTTCTGATAAAATCGCTCATTTACTGTCACCTCGCTTTTGCGCCTGACCGCTTTGGGCGCTTACAGGCAAAAACGGGATTTCCCTTTCCCATGCCTGGAAACCGGTTCTGACTTTTTTAGCTGCCTCAAGCTACGATCCGCTCATATAAGAGGACAAATGATATTGCTATCCAAAAATAACAGCATATCGCAACTTCCCACACCAAACGGGGTGGGAAGTTTGAGTTATAACTTTCCAGATTTGCAAGTACCAGTAATTGATTCAAAGTTGATACATCCCGCATATATGTATAGGCTATCTGTGCAGGAGTTAATACTGGCGGAATCAGATTTTCTTTTATCGCATCAGTATGTATCCTGTAATTCAACTTAGAAATCTCCCTGTTCAAATTCCAATTCAAAGATAAGCGTCTGTTCTCATCCGTCTTTAATCTTCTGTAGTCTTTCATAATGTACAACTGGAATTCCGGTGAAATCCAAGTTGCAAAAGACATAGCAACATCACTATGAGCGTATGTTCCACCATAACGTCCCGCTTTTGAAACAATTCCAATGGCATTTGTAGCTTCTATCCACTTTTTAGGAGACATTGTAAATGCATTCGCTCCTGCCAGTTTTCTAAACCCCTCGAATTCGAGGGGTTTAAAATCTGGGTTATGAAGTTTTTCCCATAATCCCCAAAATCTATCACATCCCGATTTCTCATCCGATTTTGTATAACCGCTGTTGGATCATCACTTTTATATCGGGCTATATCCGTCAATGAAATAAATTCATTTTCAAAATCCTGTGTATAAATACCAATATTAATCCCATTTGCGTGAATTGTTTCTTTGATTATTTTCCCCATTGTTCCTCCTTGATATCACAATTATTCTCACCCCTCTCACTTTAGCATTTATTTCATTCTGTAAGATATTCTGTTAAACAATCATTTTCATCTTCCCACATCTCCCGATATGCATCAATATAAGACTTAATGCAACCCGGATAAATATACAAATACGTTCTGCACACTTTTTTATATAAATATAACATTTTTTCATCACAAGCAAAATCCAACAAATAGTCAAGGAAATAGGATAATTCCTCTTCTGATACTTTCCTTCTACACACCTCCTCGACTAATGGCAGATAAATATCATAAGCTTTCTTATGCAGTTGATTTATCTGTTCTGCCATTTGAAATATACTTTCTCCCATCAAATCACCTCAAAATACTTCAAAGCATCTTTTATTGCTTCCACTTTCTTTTTTGGCGGATGCTTCCTCGACTGTTTCAATTCCTCCACTGCATTAGGAGCATCATACATTGTTAACCCCAAAGACCGTTTTACCTCTGCAATATACGCAGTATGTACTCTGAACCCATATTTGTGTTCTGCTCTTTCTCTATGGTCCACTTATCCCGTTGAAAGCTTCCAGGATATTGTACCATGAAATTATTTTTTTCGGAAATTACTTTCTTCTAAAAATGGGCAGAAGAAAACCTCCAAATCTTTGGGGATTTGGAAATTTTATTCTGACCACAATTAGCTAAATTCTATATACCGGGGTTCTCTTTGATAAACCACATTGTCAATATCATTTCTTCCCTAAAGATAATTCAACAACCACTGCAAAACTCTTTTACGAAATAGTTCTTTTTTCATCCTCAAGAATAAACATCCCATTTTCCCTACTCTCTACAATTCGTCTATATTATTCAACAAAAAATCTTTCAACTTGTCTGAATACGGAGATAAATAAGCGCAGGTTACTCCTTTACCATCATCTCCGCATCCTATCATAACTCCAATGTAGGGTAACCCTCCATTATTTGGCACATAAGGATGATTTAGTACTACATTATAATGGCTCCTGGTATAGAAAGTTTCTTCTGTTTTAGCCATTTGAATTAATGCGATGCCATGAGCCTTCGCATAGGCAATTGCACCTGATTGAAAATTTGACGTTGATACAACTATTCCCTTCTGTGCTCCTATAGCCCGTAAATTATCATAAACCTTCTGAACAATTTCACGGCTTATAGGATACTTATAATGCTTGCATTCTACAATAGTTTTATACAATACACCCATTACCTCAAATTCAATATAGCCATCCAATTGATAATTTCCATCATATGCTTCCACCACCTTGTTGTGTACAAATTTCACATTATCTAATCCTTTAGTTTTACTTTCTAAAATTTGTAAAGCATACTTTTCAAAATCTACGGGAGTCATTTCTAAAACAGTATCTATTACAGGAATAAACATAGTATCTTATATGATGTTTATAAAATCAAAACACCCTCTCTTCCTTTCCTTCTATTCTTATAGAAAAAGATATTTTCGTCTTTAATCCACATCGGGATCAATCCTAATATCAAATTCTCCTGCTGACAATTCTTTTACAGTTTCATATGCGAAATCTACATTAGTTATGTCGAATCCATTACAACCAATGTATCATCACTATTAAATGCAATTGTCAATTCATAATCCGTTTCTCTTTTGTCGGCCATAATCTATACCTCATTTAATACCTTTTATTTATCTTTTACTTCCCAATAACCACCTTTATTAGCACCAACTCGTGCTAATATTCCAACATTCACAATTTCTTTCATACTCTTCTTAACTGCACTTATGGAAATATTTAATTGCTCTGCAATCTCTGCCTGTGTTACCTTCGGATTTTTCAAAATAATATCTACAATTTTCTGCTGTGTCTTATTAAGATTTTTTAGTACACTTTTTGGTGCACTTTCTGGTATACTTTCTGATGTACTTTTCGGTACACTTTGTGAAACGGCATTATAAGACGGTCTATATAAATTCACTCTAAAGCTGTCACCAATCTCCAACAATTCTGGCTCCCTGATTCCGTATTCTTTACAGGAACTGAACATTCTCTTAATACCGGTTCCCCAGCTTTCGATAATTTTCATCCTGCTAAATACTTCCGCAATGCATCTATTGCGAATTTTGGAACCGCCTTCCTTAATCTGCTCTATTGTCAAACCACCATAAAGCATTCCCGGTGAAGTCACTTCCACTCTGTCATCATATACTGCTACCTGCACACATGCTCTATCCAAAAAATTTCTATGTGTTGTGGCATTTACAATAGCCTCTCTGATTGCTTCTGTCGGCAATTCATATGCATCTGTTCTGACAAGACCACTTATCTCTGCTCCCAGATTGATATGTTTCAGTACAAATTCATAGGCTTCCTCAATCTGCTCATACAAAGGACCTTCAAAATCTCTCTTGTCAATAAATACAACTCTTTCAGTACCTTTAAATAATGCACACTGAATTTTGGCAAAAGGAAATGTGTTATTCGTCAATAAAACAAAGGCATTTGTCGGTGCCAATGTTCCTTCCACATTTTTCAGGACACCCCAATTAACCAAATTCTGCACAGTAACATCTTTTACTTTTTCTTTCTCACTATTTGTCCGTGTTGCTTCTACCATATGATTCTTGATAGCTGTACATAATATTTCTGCTGCCTCCGCATCATACTTCTGTTCCACACAAACCATCTCATCAAAAGAAAGATTAGTTCCCTGCAATTCCAAATCTTTTAATATCGCTTCATCAGCAGGTCTTGATGTTCCCGAAACTCTAATATAGGTACCAGCTTCTTTTCCAAGTGATTTGATGTAATATGGTCTACTTGCCCCTGGATATATTTCAACCACAATCACGCTCTTGCCATCAATGGTATCTACCCCAATATTGGGAAATATCTGAGGATAGCACATGTCCGAAATGGTATTGGTGATGTTGTCCATAATCTTAAAAACTTCATCCTTATCAACACCTGCTATTTCATGTGTTTCATCATCCACCCCAATAATAATTTTGCCACCTGCTGTGTTAGCAAATGCAATGACACTCTTTATATACTTTTCACTTTTTTTAGGAACTTCAACTTTAAACTCGATATTGGTTGATTCCCCTGCCCTAATTTCATCTGCTAACATTTCCTATTTCCTCCTCAATTCATATTCTAGTAGAATACTATACCTTTTCCTTGTAATAAGTAATCAGGTATATTTACACTCTTTGCCAACGGATGCCCCATAAACAATATCCGAATTGCTCTTACTGCCCCGTATGTATTCACCATTAATTCTTTTTGCTTTTCATATACATCTATATCATACTTATTGTTTGTTAATTCATGCGCTGGCACTTGTCTAATCTTTCTAATATATTTTATCGGATTAACAATAACCTCATCCATATCAAAATTAGAGCTGACATTCTTTTTGAGCCATTCCTGTAGCATAACTATGCTTCCCTTATCTCTTCCTTCTTCATCTTTACGCTCTATTTTTGCAATTAGTAATGAATCTTTTTGGAATGTTTTAATTGAAATATTATGCACTACCAACTTTTCCATTACCAAAACAAAATCATAGTAATTCTTAAGTGTCGGTAACAAAATACTTCTATAACCCTCTGGCATTTCATTATAACCTGTACCATATACATGTGCAAAAAGTTCTGGCAACTCCATCTTTTTACATTGTTCATTAATAACTTTCATTTCATCTAAAAGTGCATGAAAAATCCAGCGTTGTGTTACCCAGCGTCCTTCAAGCAAATTCTTTACAAATCCATCGTTTATCTTACAAGACTCCTGATTCTCTAGTTCAAACCCTTTCCACAACATTTGAATACGAGGTGCCAGTCTTGCCAAATCTATTACAAATACTCCTATTGCCCTATTCAATTTTTCACCATCAATATAGGCCATTCCATAGTTTTTAATATACTCATTTTCACCAGACTCATCATAAAACTCATCTTTAACAGAAATACATCCCCTGTACCCATTGTCCATTATTAAAAACTTAGGATTATTGTTATACCGCTCCAATATTTCCACATCAAAAAAAATTATATCAAACTGAGCCTTCCCATTTTGCATAAGAGAAGTATATGGACGCTTATAATCTATTTTAACCTTCTCTAATGCCTTATCAGTCGGATAGAAGCAGGTGTGTGAATCTACATCCTTCGCATTCTCAATTTGATGCTCTTTTGATAAACCCAACTCAAATCCTTTAATATGTGGATTCAAAACATCTTTCTCAGATATTGCCTCCACCATTCCTGCGTTGATTAACTCTACCATTGCACCTACATCATAATCATCTATATCATAAATGGGTAATCCGTTAAATCTACTGGAACCCAAATAAAAGTTTATTACTTCATTTAACAACTTCTCTTTCATCGCCTTCATCCTTTACATATCTAAAATGCCTATTCTTTGAAGTCCTTTTCTATACTACTACCTCAACAAGCCTCTCGTTTGTAGTGTATTGATTCGAGCCAACAAACCCATCACATATTCTCTCTTTATACCTTTAAATGTTTTATCGGCAATACTTCCATATTGTTTTTTTGCAAAAGAAATAAAATTCTGTATCATTTCTCTTACAGCACAACGCAGTTCTCTTAACTCTTCTTTTGTAATATCTAAATTATTTCCTTCGTGCGTTTCATTTGAACGTTCTTTATACATTCTCAGTGCTTTATCATGCACCGACTGCACATCTACATCTTGTGCAATTGCAGCTGCCAATCGATTCGCAAACTTTTCTTTTTTTCCACCGCTTTTGTCATTTGAATTGTAACCTATCAAGATAATTTCAGCCAGAGTCACAAGGTTCTTATATGCATCATCATACCTAGAAGTACTATATCCTCTTCCAAAACGCTCCATAACATCTTCCAATTCAGCTATTAATGCTTCCGGTAACCCTACCATGTCCTCAAAACAAGTCAAATTATCATTGTTCCACTCATATAGGTCATCATATACACTAATAGGATTATCCTGAGAAGACACTCCTCTTCTGTTAATATTGTTGCACTTATAATTTGCCTTCATTTTATAAATTTTATCAGCAACTTCTATGTTTCCCTCTTGGGTTAATCTTAGCATAGACAATATACAAAAAATCTCTTTATTCCATTAAAAGTTTCCCAATTCACGGTACTATAGAAATAGCTTTTTAAGCTGTTAAAACCGCAGTAGTTACCTTGTTTGCCCTGTTTTTCCAGAGGAATACGAGCTTTTAAGGCCAAAATGACGCATTGCAAATGGAAAAAAACCGGGCAAAAACCAGCCATTTTTCAGCCTAATTTTTGCCCTCAAACCACAACATCTTGTGGTCAAGCCTACTTTTTCTTCTCTTTTCCACAATACTGCATCATTATCACGCACTCAACATGCACCGACTGCCCAAAATTATCAAACACCCTCCCCCGCACCAGCTCATACCCGCCTTCCGTCAGCACCTTCAAATCCCGCGCCAGCGTCGCCGAATCACAGCTCACATACACGATCCGCTCAGGCCGCATGCGCAGCATTGTGGAGAGACACGCCTCCATACACCCCTTCCGCGGCGGATCCACCACAATCACATCCGCAGAAATTCCCTCCTGTTCAAACATTCGTGGAAGCACCTCTTCTGCCTCTCCCACATAAAAATGGGCATTTGAAATCCCGTTTTTTTGCGCATTTTTCCTGGCATCCTCGATTGCCTGGGGCACCGCCTCCACGCCGTACACCGCCTTTGCCCTCTGCGCCAGAAAAAGGGAAATGGTGCCGATGCCGCAATACAGATCCCACACGGTTTCCCTGCCGGTCAGCTGCGCCCAGGAAAGCGCCTGGCTGTAGATTTTCTCCGTCTGCGCCGGATTCACCTGATAAAAGGAATGGGGGGAAACAGAAAACGTCAGCCCGCCGATGGTATCCTCGATACAATCCCTTCCGCGAACCAGCCTCGTCCTTTCCCCCATGATCACATTGGTCATTTCCGTATTGCTGTTTATCAAAAAGCCAGTCATCCCGGGAATCTTCGCAAACAAACGGTCCGCCAGCGCTTCCTCCTTCGGAAGCGCTTTTCCGTTTATGACCGGGCAGACCATGATCTGTCTGGTGGAAAAGCCCTTCCGGATCAGCACATGGCGCAAAAGCCCCCTGCCGGAGGTCTCATCATAGGCGCTCACACCGTTTTCTTCACAAAAATCCAGCAAAATGTCCAGTATTTCCTTATTTTCGGGAACGCCCAGCAGGCAGTCCCGGTTTTCGATGATCGTGTGCGTGCGCCCCGCATAAAAGCCGGCGGTCAGGCGCCCATCCTTTCCTGTCCCGATCGGAATCTGCGCCTTGTTGCGATACCGGAAGGGATGCTCCATTCCCACCGGCTTCTCCATGATTTGTTCCAGAAAATCCCCGTCAAAGCCGCCGATCCGGATCAGGTTGTTTTTCACCTTGCGATCCTTAAATTCCAGCTGCTTCTCATAGGAAAGCGCCTGCAGCTGACAGCCGCCGCACTGCCGGGCATAGGGACAGGCGGGCCGCACCCGGTCCGGAGAGGGCGTTACGATTTCCTCCAGCCGCGCAAAGGCGTAGCCTTTTTTCGCCTTGACAATCCGCGCCCGCACCAGGTCACCGATGACCGCATCCTTCACAAAAAGGGTGTAGCCCGCCTGGACATCCCCTTTTCTTTCGGGCTCCAGATGACCGATGCCGGCCCCGTCCGCTCCCATATCCGTAATTTTTACTTTAAAAATCTGATTTTTCTGAATATTCATTCCATCCTCGTCATCCGCAGATTGGATTCAAACAGCCTGTTAAAGCCCAGCCATCCGGTTTCCGTCGTGCCTTCCAGAATTTCCGTAAAGGTTTCCAGCTTCGCATCCGTATTGTCCGCCAGATTCAGCGCCAGTGCTTCCATGATGGCGGGTTTTTTGGGAGAGCCGTATTCGTATTCCCCGTGGTGCGCCAAAATGCAGTGCTTCAGCTCCGACTCCAGCACCTTCGGAAAACCGGGAATCTGTTTCACCTTTTCCCCAATCATCTCCACGCCCATGACGATGTGTCCCAAAAGCTGTCCGTCGTCCGTATAATCATTTTGCGGAAACAAAGAAAGCTCCTTCGTTTTGCCGATATCATGGCACATCGCCGCCGCCAGCAGCAGATCCCGTTTCAAAAGCGGATAGGTTTTACAGTAATAATCGCAAAGCTTCACCACGCTCAAGGTATGCTCCAGCAGTCCGCCCATAAAGCCATGATGCACGCTTTTTGCCGCGGAGGATTTCTGAAACGCCGCGATAAATGCCTCATCCTCCACAAAAAATGCCTCCATCAGCTTTTTTAAATATGTATCCTGCATGCCCCCGATGTAGCGCAAAAGCTCCTTATACATTGTGGGAACGTCCTTCTTTGTCACCGGCAAATAGTTGGCGGGCTCATATTCCCCTTCCTTGCACCGGCGCGCCCGCTTGATGTTGACCTGCAGCGATCCCTGAAAGCTGGTCACATCCCCATAGACCTCCACATAATCCAGCGCATCAAAGTCCTCAATTCCGGCGCTGTTGGGGTCCCAGATCTTGGCGTCCACCGTCCCCGTCTTATCCTGCAGCGTCACATTCTCATAGGCCTTCCCGTTCTTCGTCACCGCCGACTGCTTGTGCTTGCACAAATAAATGTCAAACACCCGGTCTCCTTCTTTATATTCCTTAATGAACTTCATCTTCCTTCCTCCCTTTTCTCTTCATATTCTTATTTCACAGTTTTGCTGCCGTTATCGTCCCAGTATGACATCCACTGCCATTTCCTGATATTCCTCCACGCCCTGGCGCATGATTTTCACCGTCACGGTGGACTCAGGAGACAAATTCATGATCGCATCCTGATAGTCGGCAAAGGAAGAAATCTCTGCGGTCCCCAGCTTCACGATCACATCCCCGCTCTGGATCCCCGCCTGCATGGCGGGCGAATCCATGCGGATTCCTGTCACAAAGGCCCCCGTCGGCACGCCCAGCTCCTCATGCACCTCGGGCGGCACATCGGTTCCCAGCACACCCATGTGGGCGATTTCCTGCCCGTTGGAAAGCTTTTCAATCATTTTTCTCAAATCGGTGATGCCATAGGCCGTCAACAGCGTGCCTTTGGAGGACGCACTTTTGGACGGGCACAAAATCCCGACCACCTGTCCGGAAAGATTGACGAGCACGCCGCTTCCGGAACCGATCATATCCGTCGTCAAAATCCGCACATTGTGATCCGCCATGGTCTCCCAGGTGTCGGCGGAGGTCACCATGCCGTAAACCAAAGACGCCGATGTGCCCAGCGGTCTTCCCAGCGCGATGACCGGCGAGCCCAACAGACTGCTGCCTGAGCCGCCCAGCGTTGCCGTCTGCACGCTCTCCCGCGTCTTTTCCCCGATGCTCTCAAAGGGCACGCTGACGATCGCAAAGCCCGTTTCCTGATCCACGCCCTTTAGCTCCGCTTCCGCCTGTGTTCCGTCAAACAAGACCACATCCACCGAATCCACGTCCGCAATCGTCCCATAGTCCGTCAAAATCAACAGCTCCTTGCCGTTTTCCGCGACGATCAGCCCTGCGGACTGTCCCTGGTTTTCATAGGTGTTGTCAAACCAGTCCTGATCCGTCTCCACGCCGATCACCGTCACCATGAATTCCGAGGCCTGCTGTGTCAACGCGTACATAAGACGGTGCAGCCGCTGATAATCGGCAAGCTCCAGCTCCACCTTCTCCACAAAGGTCTGCTGCAGGATGGCGGGCGGCTGCTCGGTCTCCGTTTCCTCCTCCAGAATCATGTCCTCCGGGCGCATTTCCTCGTTGATGTTCTCTTCCTTTAATTCCACCTGCTGAGGTTCCTCCTCCGGATAGAGCAGGTTTGTGAAAACCGGCTCCAGCACCAGGAAGGTCAGGCAGGCGATCAGACCAAAAATCACCGCCATGCTCGCGGTCAGAATCGTCCGCTTCAACAGCTTCTTCCGGTTCAGCGGACGCTCCTTCACCTTCTCCTTGATAAACTCTATATCCTGATTTTGTTTTTCCTCCATTCGTGGGTATTCCTTTCTATCTAATGAATCTCTTTGCGGGGGGAGGACGGAGAAAATCCGGCAGCAGTGGCAGGGCGGCGGTTCTTTGCCGTTTGGGGCGGCGGCGCGGTGCGGGCATGCTTCCTCTTCGGACGCGCTCCCGCTCTATAAATCCGTAGCAGTACTAAGGCGGCAAAAAACGCCGCCTAAGTGCTGACGGATTTATCATGGTCCGAATGAGGAAGCATGCCCGCACCGCGCCGCCGCCCCAAACGGCAAAGAACCGCCGCCCTGCCACTGCTGCCGGATTTTCTCCTGATTCTCCCGGACAATATTCAATGCCACAGTAAGCCTTTCCAAAGTCTTTCTGGCACACCGCTGCGGATAACAGACAGCAGCTTTGCGATTATACAGTCTGCGCGCTGCTTTGGGCAGGGCTGAATGGCTGAACAGATGCCAGTGGTGTTCAGCGCCCACAGCGACCGCCAGTGGCGATATCCAAACCGCACCGCGGAGGAGCTCCTCCCTGTTGGCGGTTCATGAATACCAGTATACCGCAAACTTCTTAAAAACGCTATCTGTTTTTACCTGAAATTTTGGCAACAGTTCAGGCAGGTTATTCCTGTTCGCGGTGTCGGCGGTCCGGTCCTCTTTCATCCATCCTCTCTACCGGCGCAGACTGCTTTTGGGACGCCTGATATCCGAAACAGGCAAATCCCCTCCAAAGTGCAGTCCGTTTCTGTCGCAAAAGCGGGAAAACGAACAACGTGAGTTTCCGCTTTTGCGCAGGAACGGCTGCACTTTGGAGGTTGGATTTGCCGTTTCGGATATGGGTGTCCCAAAAGCAGTCTGCGCCGGTAGAGAGGATGGATGAAAGAGGACCGGACCGTCGGCATCGCGAACAGGAACAGCCTGTTTGAACTGTTATAAATTTTACTATGCAATTCCTCAAAAATCAGGTATATTATAAGCAGGACAAATAAGGGCTGTAACCCCACTCCATCAGCTCTGAAAAATTGTATCAATTACCAATGCCCCTGTGCAGGACGGCCTCCAAAGCCGGATATGTCTGCTGCACCGGGCGGCCATTGTCAAGAGGTTAAAGGAATTATGAACACAAAGGTTTTACACACACTGGAATATGACAAGATCGTGCGGCGGCTGGAGGAAAAGGCCAGCTCAGAGCCGGGGCGGGAGCTTTGCCGGAATCTGACGCCCATGACAGTTCTTGCGGACATCGAGCAGGCACAGACCGAAACCGCCGATGCCCTGACCCGTATTTTTAAAAAGGGCAGCATCAACTTCGGCAACAACAAACAGCTGGGCATGTCCCTGCGCTCTCTGGAAATCGGCAGCACCCTGTCCATTGAGGAGCTTTTGCGCATTGCGGGACTTTTGGAAAATACTGCCCGGGTAAAAAGCTACGGACGCACGGAGACGCCTGCGCAGACGGACGCCGCCGATGAGGAAGACAAACCCGCCGGAGATTCTCTGGCAGAGCTTTTCAACGCTCTGGAACCGCTCACACCGCTTTCTGCGGAAATCCGCCGCTGTATCGTGGATGAGGACATCATCGCGGACGACGCCAGCTCCAACTTAAAGCGCATCCGGCGCACGATGGCGCGGACCGAAGAGAAAATACACAGTCAGCTGAACAATATGGTAAACGGCTCCGTCCGGACCTATCTGCAGGACGCCGTCGTGACCACCCGGGGAGGGCGCTACTGCATTCCGGTCAAGGCCGAACATAAGGGACAGGTGCCGGGCATGGTGCACGACCAGTCCTCCACCGGCTCCACCTTTTTCATCGAGCCTGCCGCCGTGGTCAGCTTAAACAACGAGCTGCGGGAGTTGGAGATTGAAGAACAAAAGGAGATCACCGTCATTTTGGCGAATTTAAGCGCCCTGACAGGCGAACACGGGACGGAAATCGCGGAAAACCAGAAAATCCTGACGAAGCTGGATTTTATTTTCGCCAAGGCCGCCCTCGCCATGGAGCAAAACGCGACCAGACCGCTTTTCAACGAGGACCATTATATCCGCATCCGCAAGGGGAGACATCCGCTTCTGGACAAAAAGAAAGTGGTGCCCATCGACATGGAGCTGGGGAAAAATTTTGACCTGCTCATCATCACCGGTCCCAACACCGGCGGCAAGACGGTTTCCTTAAAAACCGTCGGGCTTTTCACTCTGATGGGGCAGGCAGGCCTTCATATTCCGGCGCTGGACCGCTCGGAGCTGTCCATTTTCACGGAGGTTTTTGCGGATATCGGCGATGAGCAGAGCATTGAGCAGAGCCTGAGCACCTTTTCCTCCCATATGACCAGCATTGTTTCCATTCTGGCAAAGGCGGACGTAAACTCCCTCTGCCTCTTCGACGAGCTGGGCGCGGGAACCGATCCCACAGAGGGCGCCGCGCTGGCGATCGCCATTTTGAATTTCCTGCACGACAGAGGAATCCGCACGATGGCGACCACCCACTACAGCGAGCTGAAAATATACGCGCTCTCCACCAGCTTTGTGGAAAATGCCTGCTGTGAATTCGATGTGGAAACGCTGCGCCCTACCTACCGGCTGCTTTTGGGCATTCCCGGTAAGAGCAACGCCTTCGCCATTTCCCAGAAGCTGGGGCTGTCTGCGGATATCATTCAGGCGGCGCGGGAGCAGATCACGGAGCAGGACATCAGCTTTGAGGACGTCATTTCCGATCTGGAGGCGAGCCGGATCACAATCGAAAAGGAACAGCGGGAAATCGAAGCCTACAAAAAAGAAGTAGAAGCCTTAAAGAAACAATTACAGGAAAAAAATGCGAAGATCGACCAGGCCCGGGACCGCATTCTGCGGGAAGCGAATGAAAAGGCGCGGGATATTTTAAAGGAAGCGAAGGATGTGGCGGATGAGACCATCCGCATTTTCCAGAAAGCCGGTCCCGGCGCCTCCATGAAGGACCTGGAAAAGTCCAGGGAACAGATCCGCGGCAGGATCGACGAAAAGAACTCCAAACTTACCGTCGCCAAAAAGGAACACTCCCGCCCCGCCCTTAAGCCGGAACAGCTCAAGAAGGGCGACGCGGTAAAAATCCTTTCCATGGGCTTAAAAGGCACGGTCAGCACCCTGCCCGACGCAAAGGGAAACCTGTTCGTACAGTGCGGCATCATGCGCTCCTCCGTCAATGTAAAGGACCTGGTCCGCATCGAAGAGGAAACCATCACGACGCCTGCCCTGCAGCGGACCGGAAACGGCAGGCTGCGCGCCTCCAAAACCTTTTCCATCTCCCCGGAGATCAACCTTCTGGGAAAAACGGTGGACGAAGCGATCTCCTCTCTGGATAAATACCTGGACGATGCCTATCTCGCCCACTTAAAAAGCGTCCGCATCGTGCACGGCAAGGGCACCGGCGCACTGCGTCAGGCCGTCCATCAGCATTTGAAGCGCGTCAAATATGTGAAAACCTATCGTCTCGGGGAATACGGCGAAGGAGATGCGGGCGTGACCATCGCAGAGTTTAAGGAATAACAGTTCAGGAAGGCAGCCATGGCTGCAGCATTGCATCGGCAACGTGTGTTACCGGCGCAGAGGAAGCAGCAGCAAAAAAGGAGACAGACATCATGCCAAACAAACAGAAAATATTGATCGTAGACGACGATGCGAACATCGCGGAACTGATTTCACTTTATCTGACAAAGGAATGCTTTGATACCATGATCGTGGGGGACGGGGAATCCGCCCTCCATGCCGTGAACACCTTTTCCCCCAATCTGATCCTTTTGGATCTGATGCTCCCGGGCATCGACGGCTATCAGGTATGCAGGGAAGTGCGGAGCCGCTCTGCCGTGCCGATCATCATGCTTTCCGCCAAAGGGGAGATTTTTGACAAGGTGCTCGGGCTGGAGCTGGGCGCGGATGACTACATGGAAAAGCCCTTTGATTCCAAGGAGCTGGTCGCCCGGGTCAAGGCTGTGCTGCGCCGTTATAAGCCTGCCGCCGCTGCTCCTGCCGCTCCCGCCGTGGAATGTGTGGAATACGAGGGACTGACCGTGAATAAAACCAATTATTCCGTCGTCTATCTGGGCTCTGCGGTGGATATGCCCCCCAAGGAGCTGGAACTGCTTTATTTTCTTGCCGCCTCTCCCAACCATGTCTATTCCAGGGATCAGCTTCTGGACCAGATCTGGGGCTATGAATATATCGGCGATACACGCACGGTGGACGTCCATATCAAGCGGCTGCGTGAAAAAATCAAGGATCATGCCAACTGGAAAATTGCCACGATCTGGGGCGTCGGCTACAAATTCGAGGTGCGGTAAATTATGCGGAAAACCCTGTATTTAAAATTTTTGCTGGGGTATCTGATCTTCGGCTGCTTCGGCTTTCTTGTGGTCGCCACCTTCGTCTCCAGCATGACGCTGGAGCATCTGAAACGGGAAAAAGCGGAGGCCCTTTACAAGGAAGCGACGCTGATCGCCAACACCTATGCCTCCGACCTGTATAACAGCGAAGCCTCCCTGGAGGCGGTCAAGCCTCAGCTGGATGCGCTGAGCACCTATTTTTCCGCGGAAATCTGGATCATCAACCCTTCCGGGCGCATGATCATGACCACAAACGCGCCGCTGGATGTGGAACACGAAACGGTGGTGGAAAATTTTGACCCCACCGTGACCGCCGGCTCCTATTACACCGTGGGGAGCTTTTTTGACTGGTTCGGCGAGGACATGCTCAGCGTTTTTTCTCCCATCACCTCCAATTATAAGGTGCGCGGCTATGTGGTCATCCATGCGGCGATGGCTTCCATCCGCGCGTCCAGCGAAAGCCTGCTGAACATCTCCTATATCATGCTGGTGATCTTCTTTTTGCTTTCCCTGATCATCCTGATCTTTTTTACGGAAATGGTCTATATCCCACTGCGCAAAATCACCATTGCCACCGAGCAGTACGCCGCAGGCAACCTCCATTACGAATTTCAGGTGGACAGTGAGGACGAGATGGGTTATCTTGCGGCCTCCCTCTCCTACATGGCAAACGAAATCGCCCGCGGGGAGGATAATCAGAAAAAATTTATCGCCAATGTCTCCCATGACTTCCGCTCTCCCCTGACCTCCGTCAAGGGCTATCTGGAAGCGATGCAGGACGGCACCATCCCGCCTGAGCTGTATGACAAATATTTAGGGATCCTGTTAAATGAGACAGACCGTCTGATCAAGCTGACCAACAGCCTGCTCACCCTGAACAATTTGAATATGAAGGGGGTCGTGCTGGAAAAGTCGGTTTTTGACATCAATCAGGTGATCCGCTCCACAGCCTCCTCCTTTGAAGGCACCTGCCGCCAGAAAAAGGTCGGCATCGACCTGGTACTCACGGGAGAAAACCTGCCCGTGCTCGCCGATAAAAGCAAAATCGAGCAGGTCCTTTATAACCTGCTCGATAACGCCATAAAATTTTCCCATGCGGATTCCTCCATCCTCATCGAAACCTCCGAGAAACACGGAAAGGTTTTCGTTTCCGTCAAGGATCACGGCATCGGCATTCCCAGGGACAGCCTAAAGCTCATCTTTGACCGTTTTTATAAAACGGACCTGTCCCGGGGCAAGGATAAAAAGGGCACCGGACTGGGGCTTTCCATCACGAAGGAGATCATCCAGGCGCACAACGAAAATATCAACGTCATCAGCACCGAGGGGGTGGGGAGCGAATTCATCTTCTCCCTGCCTGTGGTGGATGAAGAGGATTGACAGACGGCGGCCGCCAGGGCCGCCGAAGCATATCAGACTTCAATCTCCACAAAATCAAATTTCGTGCAGTCCACCAGTCCCCTGTCGGTCAGCCGCAGCTCCGGCAGGCATGCCAGCGGGATCAGCGCCATGGTCATGAAGGGAGACGGCATGGAGCAGCCGATCTTTTTCCAGGCATCCTCCAGCCCTGCGACGATCTTTCCGATCTCCTCCACCGGCTTATCGCTCATCAGACCGGCGATGGGAAGGGGAACAATGCCCAGAACCTCGCCGTTTTGCACAGCGCACATACCGCCGCCGCACGCGATCAGGGTGTTCGCCGCCAGCGCCATATCTACGTCATTGGTGCCGACCACAAGCAGATTGTGAGCATCATGCGCCACTGTGGATGCCATGGCGCCACACCGGATGCCAAAGCCCTTCACAAATCCGAAGCCCTTCTTTCCGGTTTCATGATGCCGCTCAAACACCACGGTTTTGAGCACATCCTGCTCCACATCGGATTCCAGAAGCCCGTCCTTTACCTGCAGCTTTACATGGCGCTCATAGTCGCCCACCCGCGCCGGGATCACTTCAATGGCGCGAACCGTCACGGTTCCGTCAGCATCGATGTGCTCCTCCTTTGCGGGAACGCGGAATGTCTCCGGAGTGATGGCATCCTTAATATGAATGGAGCGGGTCGCCCATTCCGGATAGGTATAGGGCGCATATTCTCCCACGACAGCGCCGTTTTCGGCAGCCAGCGCGCCATCAATCCACACCTTCTTGATATTCAGCTCTTCCAGATTATCCAGCAGCACCATGTCGGCGCACTTGCCGGGCGTGATGCTGCCCAGCTCATGATCCATCTGGAAGCACTGGGCACAGTTGATCGTCACCATCTGAATCGCCGTTAAAACATCGATTCCTTCCTCCACCGCCCGGCGGACAATGTGGTCCAGGTGCCCCTTGGACAGCAAAGTGTGCGGATGGGTGTCGTCGGATATCAGCACTGCAAAGCGGGTATCCACCTGATGCTCTGTGATGCTTCTCGATACCTCCTTCAAATCATGCCAGGCGGAACCCTCCCGGAACATGGCATACATGCCCAGACGCATTTTCGCAAGCGCATCCTCCGCCCTTGTGGACTCGTGACAGCAGCGGATGCCGGATGCCACATAGGCGTTCAGCCCTTTTCCATTTTCCGGCATGGAATAGTGGCCGGTAACGATCTTTCCCGCCTTTAAGGTATTGCCGGTGATGGCATGGGTTTCTTCATTGGAGGAAAGAATACCGGGAAAGTTCATCATTTCGCCCAGTCCAACGCAGGTATCCCATTCCATTGTTTTTGCTACATCCTCAGGCCCTATATGAGAGCCGGTGTCTTCAAAGCCCGGCACGGCAGGCACGCAGGACGGCGTGGTCAGCATCGCTTTTAAAGGCGTGCGCGCCGCATCCTCCATCATGCACTGTACGCCCTCCAGCCCGAGCACGTTGCAGATTTCATGGGGATCCATGTAAATGCCCACGGTCCCGTGGGGAATGACCGCTCTGGCATATTCTCCAACGCCCATCATGGACGATTCCACATGAATGTGACCGTCCAGAAAGCCCGGCGCCAGATACTGTCCGGCAGCGTCCACCACCTGTGTGCCCTCCCCGATACAGTGGCTTGCGTCTCCCACCAGCGCGATCCGCCCGGCTGAAACCGCTACTGACACATCCTCCATGATTTCCTTCGTGCAGACATTGACCAGCTTCGCGTGGGTGATAACCATATCCGCCGGCTTTGTTCCCCCCGCCACGGCCGCAAGCTGAGCGCTGACCTCCCACAGCGGACTCTTACAAAAATGATTTACCATACCTTACTACCTTCTTTCTTTATGATTTCCAGTTTAACCGATGCAGTTCGCCCGTCTGTAAAAGCCCCGGAAACCGGTTCTGCCGGAGCGCTTCATACAAAACGACCGCAACGGAATTGGACAAATTTAAGGAGCGAATCTGATCCAGCATGGGAATCCGGATGCAGGTTTCCTCATATTCCACCAGAATTTCCTCCGGAATGCCCGCGCTTTCTTTTCCAAACATGATATAATCGTCCGGTCCGATCTGTACATCGCTGTACACATGCTTCGCTTTCGTGGTAGCCATCCAGAGCCGGACGCCTTTATTCTCCGAAAGCGCAGGATTTTTTTCCAGAAAATCCGCAAAATTGATATAGCGGCGTACATCCAGCTTTTCCCAGTAATCCATGCCGGCGCGTTTTAACTGCTTCTCGCCAAGGGAAAAGCCCAGCGGCTCTATCAGATGCAGCGCAGCTCCCGTCGCCACGCAGGTCCGCCCGATGTTTCCTGTATTCTGTGGAATTTCCGGTTGATGCAATACAATATTCAACATAAGCCTTCCTCAAGTCAATCATCCCGCCGCCAGGGCATCAGGCCCACAGCACCACAGGTCTGCAAGCAGCCCCCGGTCCGTCGCCCGTAGAAATCACGCGCACTGTGCGCTTCCTTCCAAAATCCGGCAGGCGCGCAGTTATTTTACCGTTCCCTATCACGCTCCGCCTTCAGCCTGCCCACAAAATCCGCCAGCCTGCCGATGGCGACCTTTAAGCTTTCCAGAGAATAAGCATAGGAAATCCGCAGATATCCCTCTCCGCAGTCGCCAAAGGCGGCGCCGGGCACCACTGCCACCTTTTCCTCCTGCAAAAAACGGGTGGCGAATTCATCGCTGGTCAGCCCGAATTCCCTGATACAGGGAAATACATAAAATGCGCCGTAGGGCTCAAAGCAGGGCAGACCCATTTCCGCAAAGGCATGCATCAGATAGCGGCGGCGCTGATTGTACTCCTCCCGCATCCGCTCCACATCTACGTCTCCGTTTTTGATCGCCTCCACAGCGGCATACTGGCTGGTGGTGGGCGCACACATGATGGCGAACTGATGAATTTTGAGCATCTGCTCCGCGATGACGGCGGGCGCGCAGCAATAGCCCAGCCGCCAGCCGGTCATCGCATAGGCCTTGGAGAAACCGTTGATCAAAACCGTGCGCTCCTTCATGCCCGGCAGCTCTGCGATCGAAACATGCCGCTCACTCCCATAGGAAAGCTCCGCATAGATTTCATCGGTAATCACAAAAATGTCATGCCGGATAACGACCTCGGCGATCGCCTCCAGGTCCTTGCGCTCCATGATCGCCCCGGTCGGATTATTGGGAAAGGGCAGCACCAGCACCTTGGTTTTGTCGGTGATCGCTTCCTCTAATTCCTGTGCGGTCAGGCGAAATTCATTTTCCGCTTTCAGATTGATGATAACCGGTACGCCGTCCGCCAGCACCGCGCAGGGCTCGTAGGACACAAAGCAGGGCTGGGGAATGATCACCTCGTCCCCCGGATTGAGCATGGCGCGCAGAGCGATATCGATCGCCTCCGAGCCGCCCACCGTCAGAATCACCTCATGGACGGGATCATATTCCAGCCCGAAGCGGCGCTTCAGATAATTACAAATTTCAACGCGCAGCTCTTTCAGCCCCGCATTGGATGTATAAAAGGTGCGTCCCTTTTCCAGCGAATAGATGCCCTCGTCCCGGATGTGCCAGGGCGTATCGAAATCAGGCTCCCCCACGCCGAGGGAAAGGGCGTCCTCCATCTCGCTTACAATGTCGAAAAATTTGCGGATGCCCGACGGCTTGATTGTAACAATTTTATCGGATAACGGATTTCTCATGGCGTAATTTTCTCCCTCTGGTCCACATGCTTTTTGCTCAGCACAGTGCCGTGGTCCTTATATTTCTTTAAAATAAAATGGGTTGCCGTGCTCAGAATACTCTCCAGCGGCGCCAGCTTGTCCGATACAAAGGCGGAGATCTCCTTTAAGGATTTGCCCTCCAGCGTGATCAGCAGATCATAGCCGCCAGAAATCAGATATACCGCGTTCACCTCCGGATATTTATAGATCCGCTCCGCAATATGGTCAAAGCCCTGCCCCCGCTGAGGCGTTACGCGCACCTCAATCAGCGCCGACACCTGCTCCAGACTGGTCTTTTCCCAGTCGATCAGCGTATGATAACCGCAAATGACGCCCTCCGTCTCCAGATCGGCCAGCGCGTTTGCCACATCGATTTCCTCCACGCCCAGAATAACTGCCAGCTCCTTTAAATCGATACGGCTGTTCTTCTCAATAATTCTCAGCAATTCCTCTCTCATTCTTCTTCCTTTTCCTTTCCTTTTGCGCATGGCAAAACGCCAAAAATGGCACATGCATTTTTATCATGAGCAGCTGCCGCCGCCCGCTATCATAAAAGCCCGTAAAACGCATCCGGCTTTGCAGGCTCTAAAAATCTGCGTTCCTCTCCGTTTATGACCACCCTGCCCTTTGTCCGGGTGGTTCTGCCGATTATGGCGGCAAAAATCCCCTTCTGTTTCAGCGCCTCCAGCAGGACATCCCCGCGGTCAGTCAGACACAGCAGACTTCCGTTGGACAGCAGCTCATAGGGATTGCAGTCCAGCTCGTTGCAGATTTCCACCGTTTCCTGCCGGATCGGGATTCGTTTCAAATCTGCCTCCAGACCTGTTTTGGCGCATTCCGCCAACGTCCAAAGACCGCGGAATATGCCGCCCTCCGCCGCCGCGCACAGCCCGCCCGGACAAAGCTCTTTGGCGATTGCCGCTTCCTCCTTTATGGATAAAAAACGGTCAAACCCTGCCGCCTCCTCAATCAGATCGGCAGGATAACGGCTGCATAGCCGTTGCCTGTACCGGGATGCCAAAAGTGCGCTCCCCTCAAGCCCCGCCCACTTTGTCATGATGATCTGCTTAGACTGCCCTGTGTTTTCACTTCCGGACTGCCCGGCTGCCATTCTGCGCGCCTTTGTCCTCTCACAGGAGCTCTCTGCGGTTTGGGTCCATTCCTTTTCTCTTTCACCATCAAAAGCCGCTCCCACCGCCGTCGCGCTCACCAGCGGCTCCCTGACCGCCGGTAAAACGGAAGCCTTCACATCGGCGAGCGCGGCGCCCAGACTGCCTGCCGCCGCTTCCGCATCCTCCATAAGCCTGCGCAGCAGCCCTTCCTCCGCTTCCTGCGGGAGCAGAATGCGCAAAAGGATTCCCGACAGCGCCCATATGCCGCGCGCAGCCGCCTGATTCGCCGCCGCAAAAACCGCATATTTTCCACAATCCGCACCTGCATAAACAGTCTGGGATAACGCAGCCGCTATATGCGCTTTCTCATATGAGAAAATGGCGCAGTCTTCCCCGTAGTCTGCGCCACTATATATGCCATTTTGTTTACCGCTTTTCTTTTTTCGTATGGAACGATCATAAATATCGCCTGTCACATTTCCAGGTCTCATAAAAATCTCCATTCGGGAGCATCCGGGCGCAGGGCGACATAAACCCGCCCGGGCAAATGCGCATCTGCCGCCGAAGCCGCCCACATACCCCATTGCAAACGTAACAGTGCAGATGGGTCCGTACCGTTACCTATAAACAGCGATTCCGTCTGCCACAATCAGTTGCCCGCTTCCGCGTCCGCAGCCGCCTGCGCTGCCGCTGCTGCCGCCGCCTGCGCTGCCGCAAGCTCGGCGAGCTGTTCCGGCGTCATAGCCGCCGCTTCCTGCGCCGCCTTGATATTGGCAATGGTTCCTTTGATAATTCCTGTATCATTGGTTTCGATCGCCGCTTGTATCTGGCTGCTGAAATTCGGATCGGACGTGGCGGTCCCCACCGTCACAGTCTGCGGGCTCATCTGATAATTACTGCTGTTGATTTGCTCCCGGCTCACCTCTACGCCGTTTTCCTTTACAACCTTCCACAGCTCAGCCCGATACCCGATGTGCGCCGCGCTGGTGTGGATATATCCTACCGGCTGAGACGGATCCGCTACAATCGTATCCCGTTCCGGCACCTTCTTTTCCAAAACCTTGCTTTCATAAACCACAGTCCGTCCGGCATCCCGGCTCTCCACACCGTAAATATTAAAGGTGATACGCTTATCCTCCGTATACCCTTCAATATAAACCGGATGTTCGGTATTGTTGACAAACCGGAAATCCTTCCCTGCGGATTCCGCGATTGCCGCATCCGCCGAAGGATCCACATAATTGACAATCATGGAATGATTATGGCGTTCCGTCACCTCCAGCTCCGCCTGCAAAACCGCATTATAGAGCGTTGTGGATACCTGACAGATACCGCCGCCGATGCTGTCCACCACCTTGCCGTTTAAATAAGAGCCCGCCATGAAATAACCGTTTTCCTGCGAAAAGGGCTTCACCGCGTCATATGTGGAAAAAGTATCCCCGGGGTATAGCGTCGTGCCATCGATCTTGGTACAGCCGTTCGTCACGTTTCCACTGCGGTCACGTCCGGACGAGACATAGCTGGTGGTGAAGCTTCCCAGCAGATCCTTCACCTGCAAAAGCTCCTCCGCCTTTCCCCGCGGCTCATCCACGATAATCGCCAGAACAATGCTTGCGTCCTCCCGGTTCCATTTCTGTGTCATGTATTCATAAATGTCGGAAGCGGAAGCCTGTTGATCCACCAGATAACCGGTCTGTCCTTCCTCCACCGCAAAATTGCCGTCCACCCGCTTAAGCTGCGCATCGATCGCTTCCACATTAAATTCCATGCAGCGCTCCTCCACGATGGATGCAATCGCCGAACGGTCAAAATCCAGCTGAATTTCGTAATTTTTCCCCCTGTGCTTTAAATCCTCCATCGCTTTATAGCGCGCGACAATGTTCCCCTTTTTGCCAAGGGTTACCGCCTCTGTCAGGATCTCTTCATTGTCCCAGACGATTCCCAGCTCCGCTGCCGTCACCGAAACGCTGCCATCCTGCGCCAGAAGCTCAATCTTCTTTTCTCCAAGCCCATCCACATAGCTTTGGATAGCCTGCGCCGCCTCATCCTTCGTCATGCCCGCCAGGTCAATGTCTCCCGCCCTGACTCCCTGCTCGATCCTGTCGTCCGGCGCCGCATACGCCTGCTGCCCGGAAAAAAGAATACAAAATCCTGCCGCCAGCGCTGCCGCCAGCATGCCTTTTAACTTTTTCATGCTCTGTCTCTCCCTGCCTGATTTGCCATATGAAGTTATAAAAAGGATACCACCACCGGCACGATCATCGCCAATACGAGGATGATGATGATTACCGATGAGATTATCTTTTGCGTTTTCTTATTACCCCAGCCAAACATGGTTTCTCCTTTCGGATTCAATGATGGTTTTTCGCCGTTGCCTCTTTGTTTCCTCACAAAATGATTTTGTTACAGCTCAGACAAGCTCTGAACCGTAAGATCATTTTTCTATTATAATGCAGTTTGATTTGTTTTGCAATATTCCATATGCCGTGAAAAGTGAAACCTTCAATCGTCAAGTTACCATTCACGCTGCCTCCGAATGCGGACTACCGGCGACACCATGAATAATAACATCGCAAAGAAGCCGTTAGTTGCATTTTGCGGGCAAAACGGATATACTTAAGATAATAAAGCCGGACACAGGGAGCAAAAGGAGGGGTATCTATGGGAAGAGCGTTAGGCGTCGGACATCAGGATTTTGAGAGAGTCCGGATGACCAATAACTTCTATATTGATAAAACGGAATTCATCAGGGAATGGTGGGAGTCCAACGATATGGTGACTCTGATCACGCGTCCCAGAAGGTTCGGAAAAACGCTGAACATGAGCATGCTGGAAAATTTCTTTTCTGTCAAATACGCAGGCAGGTCGGATTTGTTTACAGGGCTGCGCATATGGGAAGATGAAGCATACAGAATGCTGCAGGGAACCTATCCGGTCCTTTTTCTGAGCTTTGCAGGGATTAAGGAGCGCACCTTCGCCGACGCGCGGGAAAACATGTGCCGCATCATTGAGGAGCAGTATAACCAGCACGACTTTCTGCTCAAACAGAATTTGCTGAACGATAAGGAACGGGATTTTTATCAGGAGGTCACCGCCCGGATGTCAGACAGCACCGCGTCTGTGGCCCTGCGCTCCCTGATGGATTTTCTTTACAGATATTATGGAAAAAAGGTGCTCATCTTCCTGGACGAATACGATACGCCCATGCAGGAAGCTTATACGCACGGTTATTGGGAAGAGATGGTCGCTTTCATCAAAAGCCTATTCAATTACACCTTTCAGACAAACCCCTGGCTGGAGCGCGCCTTCATGACCGGCATTACGCAAATCAGCAACGAATCCATCCTTTCGGATTTGAATAATTTAAAGATAATCACCGCAACATCTGAAAAATATGCCAGCTGTTTCGGTTTTACGGAAAATGAGGTTTTTGCCGCTCTGGAAGAATATGGATTGTCCGACAGAAAAAAAGAAGTGAAGGAATGGTATGACGGCTTTACCTTCGGAAACTATACTGATATTTATAATCCATGGTCCATTCTGAATTACCTGGGAAAAAAAGAAGTTGGCACCTACTGGGCAAATACCAGCTCTAACGGTCTTGTCAACAAGCTGATTCAGGAGGGGAGCGCGGACATCAAAATGGCGATGGAAAAGCTGCTGCGGGGAGACTCCTTCCATACCTGGCTGGACGAACAGATCGTATTCAGCCAGCTGGAGTACAATGACGAGGCTGTGTGGAGCCTGCTTTTGGCGAGCGGCTATTTAAAGATTGTGCACTGCGAATTTGATCCTGCCTGCCGGAAGCTGCAATATTGTTTAAAACTGACCAATCTGGAAATACAGGTGATGTTCGGGCACATGATCTCACAATGGTTCGGAAATTACCGCCACGCCAACAACGCTTTCCTGCGAGCGCTTCTGGAAGGCGATGTAAAAGAAATGAACGCATATATGAACCGGATCGCCATGCAGACATTCAGCTATTTTGACACGGGCAAATCCCCCTCTACAGAAGCGCCCGAACGGTTCTATCACGGCTTTGTGCTGGGCATGATGGTGGAGCTTTCCGGCCGGTATACCCTGACCTCCAACCGGGAAAGCGGCTTTGGAAGATATGACGTAATGCTGGAGCCGAAAAATCAACAGGATCCGGCATTCATACTGGAATTCAAGGTACAGGACACAGAAGAAAAGGAGCTGTCTGATACGGTGCAGGCCGCGCTGCGCCAGATCGAGGAGAAGCGCTATCAGGCCTCCCTCACGGCGAAGGGCTTTTCGGAAGAACAAATCCACAAATATGGCTTCGCCTTCTACGGAAAACAGGTATTGATTGGCTAAACGCATCCTGGCCAATTTCACACCGAACGCCCGTATGCCGCCAGAATTTTATCGATCTGGCGGCTGGCTTCATTTTTGGTCAGCATGCCGATCTCATAATCCGGCGTGATCTGATGCTGGGCAAGCAGCCGCTCCAGCCGCTCCTTCTGCGCGGGCGTCGCGGGTCCCTCCCGCTTCACCTGATACACAAGGGGCGTCGGCAAAAAATCCCTGTCATGTTGTTCCCCAAATTCCTCCCGCAATTTCTGATACAGAAAATGGGTTGCTTTTGCATCCCCCAGCGCCCGGTGCGCCTGTATTTCGATGCCGTAATGCACGCACAGATCGCCCAGCCTTTTGCTGGGAAGCCCGGTCAGAAATTTCCGGGCAAGCCTGAGCGTGTCGATGCCTTCCCGCGCAAAGGGCTGCTTTTCATTGACCGCCGCCCTTTTTAAAAAGGAATAATCGAACAATATCCGATGTCCCACAAGAGGCAGCCCCTGTGCAAATTCCAGAAATTGGGGTAGTACCTCCTTCATGACCGGCGCGCCCTGCAGATCCGCCTCCCGGATTCCCGTCAGCGAAACAACCCGTTCCGGAAGCGCCCTGCCCGGATGCACAAACGTTTCAAACACGTCCACAATCCGGTCCTCCCGCACCTTCACCGCGCCGATCTCTATGATTTTATCCAGCTTTGGGCTTAAGCCTGTGGTTTCCAGATCCACGCACAGGTAGTTCCTGATCGCATTCTGCATTTTATTTTTCTTCCTGCCTTCCCTTTTCCTGATACGCCTTGCATTGGGCGGTCAGAAAGCATTCGCTACACTTCGGCGTAGGGGCCTTGCATATCTGCCGTCCCAGCGTGATGATCTGAATGTTATACAAAATCCAGTGATCCTTCGGCAGCACCTCCATCAGCTCCATTTCCACCTTGACCGGATCATCCTCCTTCGTCAGCCCCAGCTTCTTGGAAATCCGCTTCACATGAGTATCCACCACCACGCTCGGCTCATGGTAAATATTCCCCCGGATCACATTGGCGGTCTTGCGCCCCACTCCCGCAAGGCTGGTCAAATCCTCCAAAGAGGAGGGCACCTCACCGCCGAATTTATCCACCAGGTCCCGACAACAGGCGATGATATTTTTTGCTTTGTTATGGTAAAAGCCGGTGGGGCGGATGTCCTGCTCCAGCTCCTCCAGATCCGCTTCGGCAAAAGCCTGCACCGACGGATATTTCACAAAAAGCTCCTTCGTCACAATGTTCACCCTGGCGTCCGTGCACTGGGCGCTCAATATCGTAGAAATGAGAAGCTGCCACGCGTTTTCATGATTCAGATAACAAATGTACTCCGTTCCGTAATGCTCATCCAGCAAATCCAGAATCTCTTTTGTATGTGCATCCATCCTGTCCTGCTCCTTTCCTGCTCCAGCACTGTCAGCCTTTTACAGGCTGTAACTGTTCTCCATTTCCCTGCTTCAACTTCTACATCGAAGCCGGTTCCCACCAGCTGTAACTGCTTTCTTTCCCGCTACGGCTCCTGCGGCGAAAACGCTTCCCATGCAATCTCCACCGTCCGCGCGTCATGCGTCAGCGGATCCCTCATCCGGTAATCGAACAAAACCGCCGTCTGTTTTTGGCCCATCGCTTCCGAAAACACCTCCACATGGGTCATGCGCTGCAGCTGCTTCGCGCTGTAGCCTGCATAATCCGGAAGATACCTGCGCGTTTCCTCCTCTTTCCGGTAAAAAGCCGCAAGCTTCTCCTGCCAGCCCGACCGGTCGGGCGCAAAATCCGGACGGCTCTTCAAATTTTCCCGCAGATACATATCATATAAAAGCAGCTCCCGATACAATCTCTCCTGCTCCGGAGCCTGCCGGACCGCAAAGTCCAGAAGCACCTGATAGCGATACGCGCGGGAAGGGCTGTTGACAAAATATCCCTTTTCCTCATAAAAATCCGCCAACGCGCAAAACATGGCAAAGGGCGTCGCAAAGCGCTTCTCCAGCGCCGGCAGAACATGGGAAAACTGGCCGCTGTTGTAAAAAAGCTCCACCATTTCCTCCACGCGCTTTAATAGAATCACATCCTCATAGGACAGCCATTTCGTAAACAGGACCTCATAGGGCGGCTCCTGCGTGCTGGCGATGCCGTAGCTTTCCGCCATTTTTTCCATATGAGAGCCCTTTAGCACCTTTAAAAAGCCCAGCTGCAGCTGATGCGGGCGCATGGCGTAAACATCGTTAAACGACCTTTGGAAGCTCTCCAGATCCTCGTAAGGCAATCCGGCGATCAAATCCAGATGCACATGAATATTGTGCCCGGCATGGATGACCTCCACCGCATGGCGCAGTCTGTCCATATCCGCGTACCGCCGGATCTCACGCAGCGTATCCGGATTGGTGGACTGCACCCCGATTTCCAGCTGCACAAGCCCCGGCCGCATCCGGGACAGCAGCAAAAGCTCCTCTTCGTCCAGCAGATCCGCCGCGATCTCAAAGTGAAAATTTGTGACACCGTTGTCATGCTCCAATAGATAACGCCAGATCGCCTTCGCGTGTCCGTGATTGCAGTTGAAGGTTCTGTCGATGAATTTCACCTGAGGCGCCTTCTCCTTAAGGAAAAAGGACAACTCCCGCTCAACCAGCGAAATGTCCCGCAGCCGTACCCTTTTATCAATGGAAGACAAACAATAGCTGCATAAAAAGGGGCAGCCCCGGCTGGATTCATAATAGAGAATCCGGTTTTCAAACGCCTTCAGATCTCCATAGAAAAAGGGCAGGCGGCTGATGTCGGTCAGCTCCCGCCGCCCGGTTTCCACGATTTCTCCGGTCATGGGATGGCAAAACACCAGCCCCGGGATGTTTTGAAGCTCCGGATGCTTTTCCACACCTTCCAGATAGGCCCGAAAAAGCGCATAGCAGGTCGCTTCCCCTTCCCCGACCATCACGCCTGTCAGCGCAGGATTCGATTCCAAAACCTCCCGCGCGTTGTAGGAAACCTCCGGACCTCCCGCCCAGACGGGCACACCGGGAAGAAGCTGACGCAGGTTGGCCGCAAGCCTGCGCACCATGCTCCAGTTCCAGATATAACAGGAAAAGGCGACCACATCCGGCGACCTTTGATAAAGGTCCGCCAAAATGCCGCTCTCCTGCTGGTTGATCGTGTATTCCACCGGCTCTATCCCTGCTGCCGCCCTCTCATCCTGCATGACAGCGAAGGAACGCAGACTGTAAATCGCCGGATTGGAATGAATATATTTTGCATTCAACGCCACAAGTAAAAGCTTCATGATTTTCCTTTCGCAAAAGCCCGCATCTTGCTCCCCCTGGCTTCCCGGTCATTCAGCCTGCCTCTGCTCCTCTTCCGAATCGGACCTCGCAGTCCTTACGGTAAAAGGCGATTCCATAGCAGTCTATTTTCCGATACCCTTCCCTGCGCAGCTCATCCGCATATCTTTTCTCATAAATCTGCCGCAGCGCTTTTTCCGCATCCGCCTCCAGGTCATCAATATGCTCCGACACCTTAAACTCCAGAATAAACGCCCTTCCACGCAGAGACGGGCTTTTAATCATGAGATCGGAGCGTCCATTTCCTGACTCCCTGTTGGATTTTACAAGGTAATTCTCGCTCTGGCTCAGGATCCCGGCAAGAAAACCATGGTAAAAGTTCTCCGCACTGTCATAAAAGCTGATCGTAGAAAAAAGCTGGCTGTTTATGATATCCCTGACCCTTTCCACATTCCCTTCCTCTATTCCCCGATACAGTTCTCTGAAATCCTGCTTCGCAAGGTTTTGGTCAATCCAGCCAAGGATTGTATTCTGATAGATGGTCTTTACCTCCGTATCAGGGATCCGCAGCCGTAAAAAAACAGACGATTCCTTAAAATATTCGCTTTCCTTGGTCAGATAGCCGGTAAAATACAGGAAATTCCACAGGTTCTCCCCCCGGCTATGCATATCGCCATAGGTGATCTCCTCATGCACCCGCACATCCAACGCTTTTCCTGCCAGAAGGGTCTCGATCTGTCCCTTCGTCTCCCTGTCAGCACGGACGATCAAATCCCTGATAATATTGTTGGAACTGGTATTGATCCAGTAAGGTCGCGGGAAAGCGCTGCTATCCGCATACAGATCATACAAAAAATTGATCACGCTCCATGGATTATAAATTTCTGAGGCTCCAAACTTATATCCATCATACCATTCCTTCATGAGAGGGAACCGTTTTTCCACTTCATAATCACACATCATCTGATAAACCTCCGGCTCCGTAAAGCCGAAATGCTCACTGTATCTCTGATCCAGTATCGAAATGATTCTCAGATGATTTAATCCGGTAAAAATGCTTTCCTTTGAAATGCGGAGACAACCGGTTATGACAGCAAATTGTAAATAGTCATTCGTTTTCAATCCGGCTTCAAAGAATGACCGGATAAAATCCACCATTCGTTCATAAAATCCGTTAAAATATGCATTTTCCAGCGGGACATCATACTCATCGATCAAAATCACCGTATTTTTCCCCGTTATGCTGTGCATACAACGGCAAAAAAGCTGCAATGAGTTTCTGTACTCCCGCTCCTCCGCTTCTTCCTCTGCGATCGCCATGTAGCGTCCGTATTCCTTTGCCGAAAGCCTGTCCTTCCCTGCTTCCACAACATCCCGGTGTCTGCCAAACTCAGCAGCAATCTCTGCCCGCATCATGTAGAAGGCCGTCTCTGGCTCCCGCTGTCTGGCGGATTTCAGCGTCAGATTCAAAACCGGATACGCTCCCATCAAGGAAGTATAAGCCTCACCCTCATTCATGATTTTCATTCCGTGAAAAAGCGTTTTGTTCTGCTGGTTTTTCTCCCTGTCCCCGGTATCTTCAAAAAAATAACGCAGCATGCTCAGATTCAATGTTTTTCCGAAACGTCTGGGACGAAGAAAAAGATTGGCTTCTCCCTTCATATCCAAAAGCTCTTTGATAAACATGGTTTTGTCCACATAACAATAACCACCTGTAATTATTTTTTCAAAATTATCAACACCGATGGGCAACGGCTTTTTCATCATCCTACCCTCCATGTCGCCGCTTCGCGGCGACTCAAATCGGAATGAAGAATGCCTGCTTTTCAAGGCATTCTTCTGCGTGAAGCTTTAGATTTTCTTAGGCGGCGTCTTTTTAGACGCCTTAGAAAATCTCTTCACGCTGCCTCCGGCACAAAGCTGCTCTTATCTCTTTTTTCAATTATACCCCATCCTGTCCTCTTTCACAATTGATTATTCATTGTTGATTTCAGACATCCTGTTACTGTGTTACTTTTCACGGGGTGGGGAGAAAGGCCGGGCGGGGCAGCCAGGGCAGGGAGCAGCGGAAAGATGGGCGGCGGCGGACACAGGCTGTTTCCTGACGCTTTTATCCGGAGCGGAGAAATTCCCAAAATGACAGGATATTCCTGGGACAGGGCGCAAAACTGTCTGAACGCAGTGAGTTTTTTTGCGCCCTGTCCCGTTTGGGAATAGCCGGTCATTTTGTGGAATTACCCGCTCTGGATAATGCGGCTGGAAACAGTCTGTGTCCGCCGCCGCCCATCTTTCCGCTGCTCCCTGCCCTGTCTGCCCCGCCCGGTCTTTCTCCCCACCCCGTGAAAAGTAACGTTACTGTTCGTTCGCTCCGTGACCAGTGACAACATCCTTCATCATGCGCGTGGACATCAGACAGCTTTCTCCGTTTGGGAAAAAAATCACCCGCTTTTTTGTGTCCACTTCCTTTATGTTCTTTTTGTTTACCAGAAATGACCGGTGGCAGCGCACAAAGCCATCGCCCAATGAGCCTGCCAGCTCTTTTATGGCGCCGGAAAATTCAATCTGACGGTCCCTCGCGTGAAGAATGACCTTGTGGATATTGCCGGAGGTTTCAAAAAAGAAAATATCATCATAATCCACTCTGATCTTTCGTCCGCCGGTTTCAATCGTATAGACCTTATGCGTCCTGTTGGTCTTTCGCGTATAGCGTTCCATCGCCTGGAACAGACATTCCCGGATTTTCACCTTCATTTCGGCGGGATTGTCCTTTAATACGAAGTCCATCGCCTCCACCCGATATTGAAAGGTCATGTAGCTCAGCTCAGAATGTGCGGTTATGAACACGATGAAGCCGCGGGGATCAAACAGCCTGATCTGTTGTGCCAGCTTCATTCCGTTCATGCTGCTGTTTAGGTCAATATCAAGGAAATAAATGCCCGTGTTCTGACTGGTCCTGACCTTGTCCAGCAGCGCATAAGGGTCTCCCGTATCCAAAACAAGCCGCATATCCAGCTCTTCTATCAGCACCGCGTTTTGAATGATCCGCACGACATTTTGCCGCTGTATGGCATGATCCTCGCACACAAAGATGTTCAGCATATTTCCCTTCCTTTCATCCGGCGGCAATCTCCATATGCTGTATGAAGCAGCCGTCCCGCATCGCTGTTTCCAGCAGCACATTGTCGTAGGAACCGATGATTTTCATAGCGTTGGAAAGCCCGATCCCCTGATGCCCGCTCTTCGTGCTGAATCCCTTTTGATTCAGCCGGTGCAGCGCCTGACCGTTCTCCAAAAAACGATTGCTTATGAGGATCGACACACTGTCCGCATTCCGCATGATATGAAAACCGATTTGCGGCTGTTTGGCCTCTGACGCAGCTTCGATCGCATTGTCCAGAAAAATCCCCAGTATTCTGGCAAGATCCACGGTGTCCATCGCAAAGCCATCCACTCTGTCGGGAATGTCAATCGTGACATCGATCCCGGATTCATGGGCATAAATCATTTTTGCGGAAACCAGGCTTTTGATTTCCAGCACGCCAATGTTTCCAAGCTGATTCAGCTTATAATCCCCCTGGTCAATCAGGCGCTTTGTGGGGAAGATTTTATCCTCAAAAAATTTCTTCAATCCGTCCATATCGCAATTCTCCATATAGCCGGACATGGAGAGCAGGATATTCACGTAGTCATGCTTAAAGGAGCGCAGAGAATCATACATGGCTTCCAGATTGTGCGCATAGTCCTGCAGATCCTGCAGAGCCTTCTGCTTTGCCTCCGTCTGTATTTTTTCCAGCCAGGAACAGCGCATGGCAAGAAGCAGAAAAAGCATCACAAGCAAATACCCTGAAATATGCAGCGCATTATTATAGATCAGCCTGCCGATCGAACCGCCCTGTCCCGGAATCAGATTGTCGAACAGATAGATGGTGATCAGGAGCAGCAACGCGGCATCGATCAAATACCAGGTCTGCGAAAGGCGCAAAATCCCCTTGCCTGGCAGCAATATCTTTCGAAGCAGTCTGCCGCAAAGCAGCGTGATCGCATAAAACAGCAGCATGCGAAGCAGCCAGATGGTAAAGGCAGCATACGGTTGACCGGACAGAGCCGGGGAAATCAACATATCCCGCAAAACAACCAGCAAATTATCTGTCACAACGCCAAGAACACATCCGAGCATGCCCATACAGATATTCCGGGATGCGGTATCCCGGCAGGTGACTAATCCATAGATGCAGACCGCCACCAGAATGCCGAACAGACCGTATGGGATACAGCCAAGGAACGTGACAGGCATTCCGGCGAGCAACAGCAGCGCATAAAGCGCCAGAAACGCTCTCAGCCGCATGCGCTGCGGCCACACATTGTAAATGGCAAGGGAAAGCTGAAAAAAAGACAGTAGCATGCCAATAAATTGCACGATAAGCCCCTCCCTTTTCAAATTCCTTCCCTGATTATACTGTATGTGATTCCCGGTATCAAGCGTCGCCCTGCGAAAATGATGAATAAATGCACAGACCGGCAGGGAAAAAACGCACTTACGCACGGATTCATACATATTATGACGGTTTTGGGAAAACGGATGTTTTTTCTGATATACTGCTCTACGATAAAAATACGCAGCTATTTTGAAAGGAGACCGGAAGATATGAAACATTTTTTAAAAGCGGCGGCAATCACAGTGATGATACTGATCGTTTTATTGGCAGTCAACGTGATTTGCAATGTGAATGGCCATGAATTAGATGCGGTAATGACAGGCGTCGTAGCGTCCATCGGCGCGTTGCTGATTGACAGCGGATTGGCCAGGCATGAAAAAAACAGGGAGTCCTGAAAAAATGTGCGCAAAGCGCTCGCTGCCCGCCTGTATCACAAGCGGGCAGCGGGCTTCTGTGTCTTCTGCCAATATCTTTTATAAAACAAGCGAAATCCGCGCCACCGTAAAGCTCATCGGCTCCAGCCCAAGCGTTCCGCCAAAATCCGCCTTTTTCTCCCGCAAAGCAACCTTATGCGGCTCCTCGATGCAGTTATAATCCGCTTCCTGCCCCGCAAGAACCTGCATGGACATCTGCCCTGCCTTCCAGCCCTCCGGCAGCGAAAGCTCCAGCTCCTTTTGGCCGGCATTATGGTTCACCGCCTTTACGATCAGCTCGTTATTCTTCTCATCCAGGCTCACATTGACATAAATCTCTTCCGCCCGCAGCGCTTTCTCCTGTCCGTCCATCGGCACGGTGACGGTACCCATATTTTCTCCATACATCTTCTGCACGTAATAGCTGGGCGTCCCGTAGGCGCACGTTTCATCAAACCAGATCATGTCCGGCGACCACTGGGCGTAACCGACGCGGGCAAACAGGGGCGCATAGGAGGCCAGCACCACCACGTCGGCGTTTCGCTCCACGCCGGTCAGAAACGCCGCTTCCGCCAACGCGCCGCCCAGCGTGTTCGCATCGGGCAGGTTCATGCCGCTTGTCGGATGCGCCGCGTATTCTCCGGAAAATACCTTCACATTGCGGGGATAATTATCATAAAAATCCGTATGGGCGTAAAACCACTCCGGCTTCACATAATAATGCTCGTCCACCGCATAGCAGAAGTTCTCCCGCTTTGCTTCCTCCTGATAAAATTTCCAGGCATCCCGATAGTGGTCGGAGGTGATATCCGGTCCCGCGGAGCCGATCAGCTTCATTTCGGGATATTTTTCGTGGATCGCCTTTTCAAAAGCCCGGTATCTATCGAAGAACCTGCTCTCCTTCGTTTCCCACTGTTCATTGCCAATGCCCAGCATATGCAGGTCAAAGGGCGCAGGATGTCCCATTTTTGCCCGCAGACTGCCCCAGGGCGTATCCGCCGCCCCCGTGGCGAATTCCACCAGATCCAACGCATCCTGTATAAATTCGGAAAAAGCGGGATCCTCCGGCTCCACCAGCTCATAGGACTGATACTGGCAGGCCAGACCGACATTTAAAACCGGCAGTGGCTGCGCGCCGATCATTTCACACAGCAGAAAATACTCATAATAGCCCAGCCCCAGCGTCTGGTTGTAATGCGCATATTGGGTATGCCAGCCGTTTTCCTCATTGGTACCGTGCACCGCCCAACGGTTAAAATTCGACCTTCTTCCCTCCGGTCTTCCCACGCTTTCCTTCCAGCGATAACGGTTCTCCAGCGTATCTCCCTCGATGATGCAGCCGCCCGGAAAGCGCAGAAATCCGGGATGCAGCCCCTTTAACAGCTCAAACAGATCCTTCCGGAAAACGCCCGCCACCGCGTCTGCGGGCATCATGGAAATGAAATCAAATTCCACCGCGCCGGGCTCATCCAGGGATATCACAAAGAGCGCCCCTTTCGTATCCGCCCTGGCCGTCAGCATCACCTCGTAACGGTTCCATTTCTGCCAGCTGCCCTTTTCGACATGGATACAGGACACTCTGGCCTCCCCATAGCACTGTCCGTCCTTTTGCACCGAAACCTTCAGATCGCCCGCATAGGACGCCATCCTCGCATAAAAGGATACCCGATACTCCTTGTCCTTCTCCAGATACAGTCCCCGGTACGCCTGGTTGGAAAAGCCCTGTCCCGCCGCCGTCGCCGTAAAGCGCAGATAATGGGGATTGGCGCGCCCCAGGGGGCTTCCGGACACATATTCCATCCGCCCTTCTCCACATTCCTTCGTCGCTGCCCAGCCATAACCATAATCCGCCTTCGTGTAATAATCTCCCTTGTCCCCGTAGCAGTCCACAAATTCAAAGGATCTGTTCTCGATCAGCTCCGCGTACAGCCCGCCGTCCGCAGCATAATTAATGTCCTCAAAAAACAGCCCAATCATCCCGTCCGCAACAGGAACCCCTTTTTTGTCCGAAATCTGCAGTCTCATGTTCACCCTCCACCTTTATATCAAAACCTTTGCCAGAAAATCCTTCAGTCTCTCATCCTTCGGATGATTGAAAAGCTCCTGTGGCGCGGCATCCTCCCGGATCTGGCCGTCCGCCATGAACACCACGCGGCTCGCCACCTCTTTGGCAAAACCCATCTCGTGGGTCACGATCACCATGGTCATGCCGCTTTGGGCCAGGTCGCGCATCATATCCAGCACCTCGCCCACCATCTCAGGGTCGAGCGCCGAGGTCGGCTCGTCGAACAGCATCACATCCGGCTCCATCGCCAGCGCGCGCACAATGGCGATTCTCTGCTTCTGACCACCGGAAAGCCGGTTGGGATACTCGTCCCGCTTATCCTCCAGTCCGATTCTTTCCAAAAGCTCTACGGCCTTTTTCTCCGCCTCTTCCTTCGTCATCAGCTTCAAATGCACGGGAGCCATCGTAATATTCTGCATCACCGTTTTGTGGGGAAACAGGTTGAAATGCTGAAACACCATTCCCATTTTCCGGCGGTGCAGATCCACATCCACCTTCCTGTCCGCGAGATTAACTCCTTCAAAAAGCACCTCACCCTGCGTGGGCGTTTCCAGAAGATTTAAGCTGCGCAAAAAAGTGGATTTTCCCGAACCGGAAGGACCGATGATGGCGACCACCTCGCCCCGGGCAATATCCAGACTACAATGATCCAGCGCCTTCACCGTACCGCCGTTAAATTCTTTTACCAGATTTCTGACGGAAATCAATTTATCTTTGGTCGCCACGTCTCATCCTCCTCTCGATCGCTTCGATGATTTTGCTCGCGGGATAGTTGATGCAGAAATAGATCAAAGCCGCCACCACATAGGGTCCCAGCGTGATATAGGTCGTCGCCGCCACGGTCTTTGCCGCCCACATCAGCTCCATCATGCCCAGCGTGGAGCAAATGGAGGATTCCTTCACCATCGTGATGATCTCATTCGCCAGCGCGGGAAGCACGTTTTTGATCGCCTGCGGCAGCACCACCTTCGTCATCGCCGCCGCCGAAGAAAGCCCCAGGCTGCGCGCCGCTTCCGTCTGCCCTGCGTCCACCGCCAGAATTCCTGCGCGGAAAATCTCCGCCACATACGCCGCGCTGTTTAACGACAGCGCCACAACGCCCGGAATAAACATGGCGATATTGATGAAGCCGAATATGTACACCGTAGGAATTTTAATGAAGTTAAACAGCCCGAAATAAATCAGGGAAATCTGCACCAGAAGCGGCGTCGCACGGAAAATATCGATATAAAGCCCGGACAGAAACCGGACCACCTTATTCTTGCTCAGCCGCAGAATCGCCAGCAGCATTGCCGGGATGATTGCCAGCAATACCGCGGTCACGGACAAAAGCAGCGTATACTCGATACCCTGCACAAACATCGTCCAGTATTTGGGTAAAAAAGAAAAATTAAAAAAACTTGTTGTTGACATCTGCTCCCTCTCCGGCGGCATGCCGTTCCTGTTCGGCTTCCGCCCCTGCTATGCTGTTGGCAACAGCGGGCAGACTGCCCGCTGTATCGTGTTACTCAGCTAAACGCTCTCCTGCAAAGCAACGGCGCATGTGTGATGCAATGCGATTACTCTGCATCCACCGCCTGATCGCTTAACGCATCCGCTTCCGCAATCCAGTTATCAACGGAGCCGTCGCTCAAAGCTGCAGCGATTGTCTTGTTGAAGGACTCCAGCAGACCCTTCGGATCACCCTTCTGCACGGAAACCACATAAGGCGCCGGATCACCCAGGGAAATGTCCGCGATGACCATATCGTCATTGGCGTCCGCATACTGCATCGCCACCGCGCCGTCCAGCACGATCGCATCACATTTATCATATTCCAGATTGTTCACCAGATCCATCACGCTCGAAAGCGCCAGCAGCGTGGAACCGCTCATATCGTTCGTCACGATGTCCGCCTTGGTCGTACCGGTCTGCGCGCCCACGGTCTTCCCCGCCAGCGCTTCAAAGGAAGTATATTCGCCCTGCTTGTCCGCCTTGATCAAAACCATCGGTGGTAAATCCGTATAGTAGGGATCGGAAAAATCGGCGACCTTCGCACGCTCTTCGCTCACCTCCACGGCAGCGATGACCATATCGATCTCTCCCTTCTGCAGTGACAGCATCAGGTTATCAAAGCTCATGTTCACCACTTCCAGTTCCTTGCCCATATCCTCCGCCAGCTTTTTCGCCACAGATACGTCAATGCCCGCATACTGCTGCTTTCCCTCGTCATCCAGAACAATGAACTCAAAGGGCGGATAATCCGCAGAAGTCCCCAGCACCAGCTTGTCGGATGCCGGCGCGCTCTGATTGCCGCAGGCTGCCATGCATCCCATCATCGCCACGGCGGCTACCGCTGCCGTAAGCTTTTTCCACATTTTTTTCATCTTTTTCTCCTCCTCTTTGCACAGTGCCCTCTGCACCGTGAATCTGTGTACCATCGGCAGCCCAAAGCGCTGCCGCGCCGCGCATGAACGCTGCGGCTGTTCTTTATCCGATCAAATCCCCTGCAAAGCCCAATCCAGGCTTGTCTGCCGGAGATGAAGGACCGCTATATATTGGTTGAGAGACGGACGTAACCATCCTGCCCCCTCGAAAAAACCGGAAAGCTCAAAGCTTCAGCCTCTGAAATTCTTCCACCAAAATCCGGTTATCCGCGTTGCCGCCGCTGACCACCAGCGCAATATTTTCCCCCCCGATCCGGTTCCCATGCTGTAAAATTGCCGCGATCGGTGTCGCTCCCGCCGCCTCCGCCACGATTTTTTCCTTCCATATGGCATGCAGCATCGCCCTGCGGATGGTCTCTTCTCTGACCGTAACCGCCTCATCGATCCATCCGCGCATGGAATAGGAAAGCTTTCCGATTCCGCCCACCATCGCTTCACAGATGGACTCCCGGCTGGGATATTCATGATAAAGCCTTTGCTCCCGCACCGAATCCGTCCACGCGCTGCAGCTTTCCGTACAGACCGGAATCACCCGGACCTTCGGATTGACGCTCTTTGCCGCCACCGCAATGCCGGTGACAAGCCCGCCGCCTCCGATGGGCGCGAGAATCGTATCAATGTCAGGGTTCTGCTCCATGATCTCCATTCCTACAGTTCCCTGTCCCGCATAGACCTCGGCATCCTCGTCCCCTCCGTCGATAAAACGATATCCCTTTTCCCGGATATACGCCATTCCCTGACTGGCCGCCTCATCGTAGCAGTTTCCCATCAAAAGTACGTTCGCTCCATAATAACGGATTTTTTCCAGCTTGCTGTCCGGCGTATTTTCCGGCACAATGACCGTTGCAGGCTTCATCCCAAGGAGCCTTGTCACATAGGCGACCGCAATCCCGTGATTGCCCGAGGAAACCGCCGCCACACCCTCCTGCCTCGCTTCATCAGACAGGGACAGAATTTTGTTCAACGCTCCCCTGATTTTAAATGACCGGACCGGCTGCTGACATTCCAGCTTCAAAAAAACATTCCTGCCCTCTGCGCTTAAATATATGGATTTTTCTAACGGCGTCACCTGCAAAAACGGACGAATCCGCTCCCGCGCCTTCTGTATTTTTTCAAAGGTCAGCGCTTCCATCTCATCCTCTCCCCGCCCGCTGCCGCGCTTTCTCCCGCCCTGCCTCAAATGCGCATCCCGGTTACGGCAGCTTTCACGAAGCATGAAAAAACGCAGCAAAACCGGCAATGGTATCTACTGCGCCCTTGCTGCATTTCCCGCTATACATAAATATGAACATTTCTGTATATTCTACACGATAGTATTGAGAAATTCAATAGGTATATTAATTTTTTTGCATATTTTTGTATGATAGGTCGTAACAGGTCTGCGCGGTGAACGCGCAGACCTGGCTGAACTGTTACTAAACTTTACCATATCCTTCCGGAATGCACAAGCACTTTATTGTTATTTTATTTTTCATTCAGAAATTTTAAGGGGTTTTTTATGGAGCTGACACAAAATGGACACATTTTCCGGATATGATAGATTTCAGATAGATGAATTACTCACTATCTCCCCCCTCATAAGAAAAATAGGAAACAGCGATCAGGTAACTGACCGCTGTTTTCCTGTTTTCCATATAATAAGCCCGGGCAGCAACATTGCATCAGGAAGCGATATCCCGCCTCCGGTAAATCACTGCTGCCGCCACAGCGCACAGCAGCGTCACGGCAGCGCTGACCGCCAGCATCCCGATATTCACACGCCCTTCCGCAAAAATATCCGCCGCATTGGAAAAATAATAGGGCGTTACATATTTGAGTCCTTCCAAATCCGGCACAATCCGGCACATCAGCTCCATCATATATAGCAGGACCGCACCGCCAAGCGCCGCACCGATCTGCTTTCTTTTACCGCAGGAGGACATAAGAAAGCAAAGGCTTCCGATTTCCAGCTGCATCAAAAACTGCGCGCCATGATACATGCCAAATTCCCTTGCGGGAGGAAATTGCCCCGCCAGCCAAAATCCGGCGAGCACCCAGACGATACAGCAAATATCAAACAGCAGAATCAAAACTACCAGGGCGACATATTTCCATAGGATGATTGTTCCCCTGCCCAGGGGCAGCGTATGTAAAAATTCAGCGGTATGTCCCTCCTCCTCCTTCGCCACAATCGCAGCTCCGGTCATCGCGGCGAACATGGCAGAGCCCAACGCAAACATCAGCGCCACCTCCGTGGCATAAAACCCCTCCATCGTGCCCACGCTCAGCCGGTCCAGCCCAAGGGCAGCGGAAAAAGCGCCCATCTGCGCATAGGCGGCGGCCATTTCTGCCATGCTCTCCTCCAGCCCCTCAAAAAGCAACAGGCACCCGAAGCAGGAAAATCCCAGACATACCATCCAGATCAAAAAGGCTTTCCGGTTCATTTTCAGTTCATACCAAAAAAGCGTCATATCGTTACTCCTTTTCATAATAATGCACAAAAATTTCCTCCAGCGAAGGCTCCTCGATCAAAACATCCTCCGGTTCCATTTGTCCCAGCCACGCAAGCAGCTCCCTCATGTTCCCGTTGTGAACAAAGGCCTGCTCCTGTCCATCCTTTCGCACCTTCACGCGGCGCAGATCGGACTTTGCCAGATTTTCCACCGTATCGCTCAAAATCACGCTGCCCGCCCGAATGACGGCGGCCCGGTTGCAGTAACGCTTCACCTCAGAAAGCACATGGGAGGATAAAAAGCAGGTTGCTCCCCGCTGCCGCGCTTCCAAAAGCAGGGAAAAAAACGCCTCCTGCATCAAAGGATCCAGCCCCGAGGTCGGCTCATCCAGAATCAGAAGCTTTGGCTTATGCTGCATGGCGCACACAATGCTGACCTTTTTCCGATTGCCCAAAGACAGCTCCCCGATCCGTTTCTCCCAGTCCACCGAAAGCCTCTCACAGATCCTGTCCGCCTCCCGGTCACAGTCCATCCCCCGCGCCCGCGCCGCAAAGCGGATCACCTCTTTTACGCGCATGGACGAATAAAACATCGCCTCCGACGGCATATATCCCACCTGCCGCAAAATCTCCTTCCTCTGCCTTCTGCTATCCATTCCCAGCAGCCGGATTTCCCCTTTTTGAAAATGCAGCATTCCCAGCATGCTGCGGATCGTGGTGGACTTTCCCGCCCCGTTCGGGCCCAGAAATCCGAACATGTCCCCCTCTTTCACGCACAGGGAAACCTCCCGCACACCCCGCTGCCTGCCATAGCTTTTTGTCAGGTTCCGGATTTCAATCGCATTCCTGCCGGACGCCGGTTCTTTGCATCCTGCAGTCCTGTCCGCATTTTCCGCATCGATTCTATTCTCCTTCATGCCCCTCTCCCTCCTGATATGCCGCCAGCATACGGTTCAGATTTTTTGTATCGATATCCCGTTTTATTTTATTACACAAAAACACACAAAAGTAGACGAACAGCATATACACGACGAAAAGAACCATCACCCACACATTTTTCCCAAACCATCCAAAGCGCCACGCCACAACCGCATAGACTGCGGTCCCCAGCGCACTTCCTGCCGCTTCCCTTCCGGTAAACCGTTCTGCCTCGTCAAAATTATGCAGCAGATACACCTGCATATATCCCACGCCATAAGCGGTCAGGATAATCCCCCAGATAACCGGGATGCTGGCAACATAAACGCGCTGTATCATCAAATACACAATATAAAAAAACATGATACAGGAAAAATACAGACATGCCTTATACTCGATCGCGATCTCTCTGGAAAGCATCCACGCCAGCTTTTCCTTCCCTTCACCCTTCATCCTCTGCACCTCCTTTGAGAATTGCCCGCAGCTGCCGCGCATACTTTCTGGAAATCATCACCTGCTCCCCGTTTTCCATTGTCGCCAGGATCCTGTTCTGCGGCTCACTCTTCAAAAAACGGATTTTGTAAATGTTGAGCACCATCGATTTTGAACACCTGAAAAACCCCCTGCCCGCAAACCGCACCGCCATCTCCCCGAGCCCGCCGTTTATCCGGCACACCTTCTCTTTCAGATAGGCAAAGGTCACACCGTCCACACTTTCCAGATAAAAGATGTCCTCCGGACGCAAAAGGAGCTGCCCTCCTTCATCTGCCCCGCTTATGCGCGGCTCCGTCTCCCGCACCAGGGCAGCAATCGCCTCAATACGCGCATTCATCCGCCGATACCGGATGATCACCTCATCCTCCTTACCGTCAGTTACTTCCATCGATAATTTCATGATCAGCCTCCCACAGCGTAGCAGTTCAGACAAGCCAAACTGTTTGTACTGTTATCCCATAGCTGCAATTCCATATCATCATCTTAACAAAATTTCTTCCATATACAAGAGTAATTTCCGCGACTTGCGTTTTTAGACCGCTAAGATACAAGAAAAGAGCAATATCATTTCATCCGGTGGCAGACACAGGAAACGGAGCGGAGAACCACTGGCAGATGCAGGAGGGAAACGGTCTGTCCGTTCTGCCTGCGTTTCCCTCCTGCATCTGCCAGTGATTCTCCGCTCCGTTTCCTTTTCCCGCCGCTACATCGTCTGTACGGTAACGGTCGCCATTTGCATGTCGGCTGCTGCCGCCGCAGTGCCGCCGGTGGCAGCAGCCGCCGGAGCTGCCACAGCCGGTGTTGCGCCGGAATCAACGGCGCCTGTCGGAGACAGACCGACCGCCTCGGCGATCTGATTGAACTCCTGCTGCGCCTCCCGCTGCTCATCCCGGTCACGAAGCCCGGGAAGATCCGGCGTAACGAAAATTCTGGCATGCTCCTTCGCGCGCCGCTTGATCTGCCGCTCCTTTAACTCCCGTTCCACCTGCAGACGTTTTTTCTCTTCCTTTGCCTTTTTGAGCTTCTCCGCCCGCGCCTTCAATTCGCCCTCTTCCTTCACCTGACGGATTTTTGTACGCGCACAGCGGATCACGTAATCCATCTGGGCGACTGCAGCCGACCTTTCCTTTTTATCATAGCTGCTGTTGTTGCCGATCTGCGCTCTTTTGGCATACACACCGGAAATGAAGGAACGGATAGAACGGTCATTAAATGCCCGGCAAAGCTTCGCCATATCCCTTCCCGACTGATAATTGATCTTCTTTTTAATTTTAATCGTGGGCTTTTCCCGGGCTTCCTTGAGCTTCTCCAGCATCTTCCGGACGCCCTCCATCTCCATTTCTTCCTTCTTTTTGACCGGATCGAAATCTTCGGCTTCATTGCCCTGCGGCATGCCGGGAATCAAAGTCCCCTGCTGCGCCTCTGCAGCAGCCTCCATCGTCCAGGTAAAGCCTTCTCCATTGTCTGACAGCACCGCGCCTGCGCCGTCGCTTCCGGCTATCAATGCCTGATTGATCTCCTGCTTTGCCTGCGCCAGCATCTCGCTCCCCTGCTGGAAGGATTCTTCTCCTTCCGCCATCCAGTCAAGAAAGTCACGGGATACCACAATAAAGCCTCCCTTTCCGCACTGCCGGGCAAGCTGCGTCACTGCATCCTCGTTCATTTCATCATCCCGCAGCAAAAATCTGACGGAAGGAAATCCGCTGCATATCTCCTTCCAGACCTTCCCCGTCCGTCCGATATCCTCAACAGAGGTGAAGCTGTCCTTACGTCCCTGTATACCGAACGCATTCTGTATCTGCGTTTCCGGATTTTTGAATCTGGCATTTTCTTCCACAGCAGTCCATGCCGCCTGCTGCCCATAACCAATCTGCCCTATCTTCATAGCGATCCTCCCTGATGCTAAAAGCAGTTATCCCGTCCGTATTTTTATATCCTTCTCTTAAGTTTACGGACGGAAATGTCGATAATAAATAGAATAAACGTATTTACAGATGGAGGTTTCCTATGGCTGCAAACAATCAAGATCAAAACCGGCGGGCTGATTTCAGACTTACCCTTTCCCTTCCGATCAGCATAAGCTTTATCGACCCCAAAACCCGGAGAACCCGGCGCATTACCTGTCATACCAATAACCTTTCGGTAGGCGGTCTTTTTATCATCACAAAGCAGCAGCTTCCCGCTTCCCTGCATTTCATCGTCCGTTTCCAGACCCGGGAGCTTCCCTTTGCTCCGCAGGCTTTTATCCTGATGGAAAGACGGATCGATGGTGAAAATTACGGATACGCCTGTAAATTTGAAAATATCTCCGAAGAAATCGAAGGGCAGATTCGAGGCTACCTGTATCGTCAGGAGACTCTGCAGAGACGTATCCAGAAAGAACGTGAAGAAGCGGAATAACTTTTTACATAGAGAACCCAAATCTTCGTCCGATCGCGCCCGTGTCTTTTATGACGCCGCTATCGCAATATAAGAGTGCGCCGCTATGCTCCCGTGACAGTCAGACAAGCCGTATCACTACGGCTTTACCTGATCTACTTTGAGAAGTGGCGCACATTTCTGTTCAGGCCTTTACGTCAATAATGTGCCCGTTGGACACTGTCTGGGCAGCTGCATCCATCATCTGATAGAGCCCTTCCGCCATCTCCTCACCGGTTTCCATCGTCTTTTTTGCCATCGCCAGACCGATATTCATCTGTAGCTGACTGCTGGCAAGGCTCATGCTCATCGCCGCAATATCCATGCTTAAATCCATAATTGATTCCTCCCATCCTGAATTCTTTCCTATTTATATATAATATCGGTAATTTCTCAAAAAGCTTTAGTCCCTTTTCCGGGGGCCGACCATTCCTGTGCCTGCTGCGCTCTCCCGCTTTAAACCGTCTGCGTCTATCGAGGGAGGCCCTATTCCTGCGCCTCTTCCTCTTCCCCGGCTTCCGCTTCCTCCGCTTCGCTCCCGCTCCAATCTGCTTCTTCCTCATCAGCCTTTGCTTCTATACTTTTTTGCTTCTCCGGGGCAAAACGCAGGAAATAAGCATAAATATCGACCACCGCCTGATATAATTCCTCCGGTATTTCGCTGCCCAGCTCCAGCTGGGTCAAAATGGTGGCGAGGGATTCATCCTCATACACCGGAACGCCGCTTTCTCCGGCGACCTCCACGATTTTTTCTGCCATATATCCCATGCCCGATGCGACCACGATCGGCGCGCGCTGCTTCTCTTCATTATAGCTTAAAGCCACCGCCTTTTTATTCAGCGTATTCCTAAACCCTGACATTGACTGCATTCCTCCGTTCCACAATTTTGGGGAAGGCTTCCGTCAAAGGAATCGATTCTTTGCTGGAGCCTGTCACAAAGGTTTCCACCCGGATATCATTCTCCGATAAAATCCTGCTGACGTTTTCCCTGATTTCTTCATCCTTATCCTGATATGCGTCCGGATAATCCAGCTGCAGGTGCATCCTTCCGTCCTTATACAGGAAAAAGAGATCAAAAAAGCCAACCTCCTCAATATCAAATTTTACCAGCATCTTAACCGCTTTGCCTTCTCCCGGCGTATCCTGCGCATTCTGCGCATCCGGATCCACCCACATCTCGGAATACAGCAGCCGTCCGTCCACCACCATCGGCAGCACCATATGTAACACCGGCATATATACGCTCTCACCCAACAGCGAATTATTCACAAAATTCTGAATCACCTGCCGCGTTTCCACCCCGGCTTCACCCTTGACGCCCGATTTGAGCATCTGGATAAATCCTTTGGTCCATTCCTCCTTCTGGCTGTCATCCGCGGTTTTGCGCAGGAAATCCTCCAGCATCTTCGGATCATTTAAGCCATCAAAAATCTTCTGGAAATCCGAATGCCCCATAAGCTTCATGAAAGCGCTCTTTAAGCCTTCCATGCTGCCGTTTTCATAGCGGGAAAGCTGATATGCCATCTGCACCGTCAAATTCCTTAAACCGCCCCGGTTATGGGTCGCGGTAATATATTTATTCAGATATGGTAAAATCCTGTCCTTCAAAAAGGCGGCGCTTTCCTCCGTCCTGCCCTTCATGATGCTGCCTTCCATCGACTGCCTCGTGGGCAGCTCCTGCCTGGGCGCCTCCTTCTGTGCCGGAGCGTTCTCCTGCTTTGCTGCTTCTTCGGGCTGCTTTTCCTGCAAAAGCGCCTCATCGGCAGGCGCTTCCCCGGCGGCCTTTTCCTCCGCCGCTGTCTGCTCCTCCGCCACAGTCTGCTGCGCCGTCATCTTTTCCTCATCCGGAAATTGCTGTAACAGCGCCTCCTTCTGCGCCGCCATCTGCTCCTTAAGCTCTTCCATCATTTTGTCCAGCTCTGCCGCCGGACCGGAAAACATGTGCTTCTGGCTTTCCTTCAGCGCCGCCATCATCGTCCGCATAATATGATCCCCGGAAGCCATATCCACGTATTTTTTCAAAAAATCCAGAATGCCGGATTTGAGGTCCACGGATGTGGTTTCCCGGAATGCCTGCCGGATCAGATCGAAAAAAGGTCCCTTAAAACGCATCGAAACATCCACCTGCTCCTGCAGATATGATGCCATATCGGATTCCTTTATGCCAATTTTTGAAAAAAAATACTCCAGTACGCCAGATTCCTCCGAAGAAATGCCGTACCTCGCCAAATCCCCCATCCGTTCCTGCAAAAGGCGCGCCAGATTCTCCACCGCATCCGGATTTTCCTTCATCAGCCGGACAAAATTGCTGAAATTCGACTCATAATTGAGCTGCTTCATCTGGGAATCCCTGCCGGCATCGTTCCTGCCGTCCGGGCGCACAACCTTCTCCGGTATGACAGGAGCCTGTATATTCGTCGCTTCCGGATTGGTCAGCGGATTATTTTTCAGGTTATTGGGATTGTCATATCCGGTCAAAGGAGTGGTGACTTTTAAAATATTTGACATTTTTCTTCTGCTCCAATTATTTTCTTAATTTTTTTGCCGATATAGTATATATGTCATGCATATTTTGCATATGGACTTCACTTTAAATTTGACAGATAAGGCGGTGTAATTATGGACAACTCTCTGGACAACTTACTTGATACCTATCTATTCGAATCGAACACCCTGCTGGAACAGCTCGATGAACTGCTGATCACTGCGGAGAAAAACCGTGATTTCACTTCGGATGACGTAAATGAAATCTTCCGGATCATGCACACCATCAAGGGTTCCTCCGCCATGCTGGAATTCAATTCCCTCATGACGATTGCCCATCACATTGAGGATCTGTTCTTCTATATCCGTGAACACGGCATGGAGGGTATGGACAGCACCCTGAAAACGGATTTGTTCAATCTCATGTTCAAATCCACTGACCAGCTCCGGGAAGAAATCCACAAGGTGGAAAATAACGAACCACTCAGTACTAATATCGACAGCATAATCTCGGAAATTAATAGCTTCCTTGATAAAATCAGCGGATCCCAGTCCGATGCGCCTGCACAGGAGCAGCAGGCTGCAGGCAGCGCGTCTGCCGCTGCCCCCGCAGATGAACTGCCTGAGGATAACGGCGCCTGCTTTATCCGCGTGTTCTTTGACGAAGGCTGTGGGATGGAGAATCTGCGCGCTTTTATGCTCGTTACCGCTCTGCGGGATGTCAATCCGGATTTCCGTTTCTATCCTGCGGATATTGAGACGAACAGCGATTCCTCCGAAAGCATTATTCAGCGCGGCTTTTTCATCGCTTATGACGCCAGGGAAGCTGCTGAAATCGGCACTTCCATCGTAAAGGACGCGGGCAATATCCAGTCCTATGAGATCATCGATAATCCGAAGGCTGCCGCCGCGAAGCCGGCAGAGACCGCTGCGGCTCCTGTTGTCGAGAATGCTCCCGCAAAGGCTGCCGCGCCTGCGCCTGCGCCGGCAAAGGCTGCTGCCAAGCCTGCCGCTCATGGTGGCGCAAAGCAGAACCTGATTTCCGTAAACCTTTCCAAGCTGGACAGTCTGATGGCGCTGGTCGGCGAAATCGTCATCACGGAAGCCATGGTGGTTTCCTCTCCTGAGCTTAAGGATTTGAAGCTGGATAACTTCCAGAAGAATACCAGGCAGCTGCGCAAGCTGACTGACGAACTGCAGGATATCACCACCTCCCTGCGCATGGTTCCCATTTCTGCCACCTTCCAGAAGATGAACCGTATCGTCCGTGATATGAAGCAGGAGCTGCATAAGGACGTGCGCCTCACGATCATCGGAGAAGAAACGGAAGTGGATAAGGGCGTTGTGGACAATATCAGCGACCCGATCATGCACATCGTCCGCAATGCCATGGACCACGGCATCGAGGATTCTCCGGAAGACCGTATCAAGGCGGGCAAGAATCCCCAGGCTGAGGTTACCCTCGCCGCGCATCATTCCGGCAATGAGGTCATCATCTCGGTTACGGATGACGGACGCGGCATGAATCCGGACGTAATTCTCGCCAAAGCGAAAGCCAACGGTCTTTTGACAAAGCCGGAAGAAGAATACACCCAGAAGGAAATCCTTTCCTTTATTATGATGCCAGGCTTCTCCACCAACAAGGAAGTGACGGAATATTCCGGGCGCGGCGTTGGCATGGACGTGGTAAAACGGAACGTGGAGGCGATCGGCGGCACTGTCGTCATCACGAGTGAATTCGGTCAGGGCAGTACCATGACCCTGAAAATTCCGCTCACGATGGCAATCACGGACGGCATGGAGATTTCGGTAGGAAGCTCCATCTTTACCATTCCGATTTCCAATGTGATCCGTTCCTTTAAGGTCAAGCCCGAGGATGTCACCTACGATTCTGAGGGGCACGAGCTCATCCGCTGTATGGATGCCTTTTATCCGCTCATCCGCCTGCATCGGCTGTACAATATAGACACGGAAATTGTCAATGCCACCGATGGTCTGATCATGCTGGTGGAGGCAAGCGAACAATCCTACTGCCTGCTCATTGATGAGCTGCTGGGAGAACAGCAGGTTGTGGTAAAGCCGCTTCCTGAGTACTTAAACCATTTCAACATCAAGGATTCCGGCATCAGCGGTTGTACCATTCTGGGTGACGGTAATATCAGCATCATCCTGGATGTTCTGAACCTGTACCATGCGGCGCAGGCCACTCTTTAATATGACATAATAGGAGGATATGAACATGCTTGACAACAATACCAATTTGACGGAAAACACGCCTGTCGATGACCTTGACGGCGAATTCGATGTGGAAGATACCAGTATCAGAAGCTTTCTTACCTTTATGTCAAACGGCTTAACCTATGGCGTGGATAATTCCTATGTGGTGGAAATCGTAAACGATTATTCCCTCCGTCCGCTTCCCATGGTTCCCGATTACATCAGGGGTATTTTCAATCTGAGAGGCGAGGTGATTCCGGTCATCGATCTGCGCATGCGCCTGGGCTGCTACGACAATGTTTCATCCGATTGCACGCTGATCCTGAAAAATGACCATACCACGATCGGCCTGATCGTGGATCAGGTATCGCAGGTGCTCGACATCAATCTGCGCAAGACCGTGCCCATTCCGGTGGAAAACAAGCAGGAACTCACCAACCGCATGATTTCTCTTGCGGACGGCACCGTCATTTTAGTCCTCAATTTCGAAGCTCTTGTAGCATAATTTTTATAAACGGGAGTAGATAACCATGTTAACAATCAGTGATCAGGATTTTACACGTTTACACACCTTTATCAAACAAAAATACGGCATTGACCTTTCCAAGAAAAAGCAGCTCATTGTCGGCAGGCTTTCCAATGACATCATGGCAAGGGGATTTAACGATTTCTCTTCCTATGTCAATTACATCATGACCAAGGCAACGCCCTCCGACATTGACGGCATGCTCAATAAGCTGACGACCAACTATACATATTTCATGCGGGAAGAAGATCACTTCGCATTCTTCCGGGATACGATCCTTCCCTATCTGGAGCAGACAAAGAAAAACCGGGTGCTGAGCATCTGGAGCGCAGGCTGCTCCTCCGGACAGGAGCCTTACACCATTTCCATGATTTTGAAGGAATATTTCGGTTCCAAGGCAGGGATGTGGGATACCCGGGTGCTCGCCACCGATATATCCCAGAACGCTCTTTCCGCCGCGCAGAACGCCCAGTATGACGAGGAATCCCTTTCCAAGCTTCCTGCCGGCTGGAAAACGAAATACTTCAACCGCACGCAGGAACCGGGCGTATGGACGGTCAAGCCGGAGTTAAAATCCAACGTCATTTTCAGAACCTTTAACCTGATGGAGCCTATCCGTTTCAAGATACCTTTTGATGTCATTTTCTGCCGTAATGTTATGATTTATTTTGATCAGGATACCAAGAACGCTCTGGTGAACCGTTTTTACGATGCGACTGTTCCCGGCGGCTACCTTCTGATCGGTCATTCGGAAAGCATAGATAAGTCGGCAACCCGGTATAATTATGTGAAACCTGCCCTTTACAGAAAATAGAGGATGTAGTACAATTATCATAGAAGCTGGCTGAAACGGTGGTGCTTTGGGCGCTGCCGTTTCGTCGCCCCAAACGCTTCCTTATCATCAATCATCAAAAAGGACTGGTAAAATAATATGTTCCCTAATTCAATTATCCGGGTTATGGTGGTGGACGACTCTCTGGTTTTTGGCCGTTATCTCACCAGCAACCTTCCGATTGCCAATAAACGTATCCAGATTGTCGGCTATGCTTCCAACGCGCTGGAGGCCATCAGTAAGCTTCCAGAATGCAGACCCGACGTCATCACAATGGATGTGGAAATGCCAAAAATGAGCGGGATTGAATTTTTAAAACAGGTTCTGCCCAAGAACCCGATTCCCGTCATTTTGGTATCCTCCGTCAATATGAATGTATTTGAAGCGCTATCCTATGGCGCGGTGGATTTTGTCCGGAAACCGGATCCAACTTCCAACTTAAACCGTCAGGATTTTATCGTTTCTCTGGCCAATAAAGTAAATATCGCGTCCCGCTCCAAGGTACGGGTTCCCGTGGCAGCAAGGCCGATCATGCCTATGACTGCACCGAAGCCTGAGGCGCGCCCTGTTGGCGGTTCCCCTTTGCTTTCCCTTATGAATCCCAACAGCCCGGCATTGAACGCCAGGGTGATCGCAATCGGCGCATCCACAGGAGGCACAGAAGCGACTTTGGAGGTACTCAAGGATTTACCGCCCAATATGCCCGGCATCGTCGTCACACAGCACATGCCGGAGGGCTTTACCAAGATGTATGCGGAACGCTTAAACCGCCTCTGCAAGCTCACTGTCAAAGAGGCGAGCAACGGCGATAAGATCGAACGCGGCACTGTTTTGATCGCCCCCGGCAATCAGCATATGAAGGTGGTCCGGATCGGTAACACCTATTCCGTCAACTGCTTCACCGCTGAAAAGGTGAGCGGGCATATGCCTTCTGTCGATGTTCTCTTCCGCTCCATGGCGGATACCGTCAAGCAGAATGCTGTCGGCATTATTCTGACGGGCATGGGCGCGGATGGTGCGGACGGACTTCTGAAAATGCGTAAGGCCGGCGCATATACAATCGGACAGGATAAGGAATCCTGCGTGGTATACGGCATGCCCATGGTAGCCTACGACATTGGAGGGGTTTGTATTCAGTCCTCCTGCTCCAATATTCCACGCGTGCTGATCAATTACCTGAACAAGCTGTAAACGCTTTGCACAATGTGTTGTAACGCAGGACTTCTGTGTTTTTTGCATCAGTCTGTACGTGAAAAAGGATGGGAATCCCCATCCTTTTTATATCCTTAGACACAAGATTTTTTAGCCCCGCACAAGATAGCGTAAACACTGGATTTACAAGGCAAGTTATACTTACCATTGCTTTACTTGTGGTCGCAATTCTGAATTTGAAAAATAAAAAATAGCCGTCCTGCTCTCTGACAAAGATCGGATGGCTATTTCTTAAAAACTATTCTATTTTTGCCGGGTCGGGTGAGTAGCGTTCACCTTCCGGCTGTCCTGTTAAGCATATTATAGATCATTTTCTCACTTTTTACAACAGGTATTTTAAAAAAATCTGTACCTTTTGGAATTACTCAGTTACTGTTCATCCCGTAAATATAATAACGAATCATGTGCCGTTTGTGTTATTTCCCGTAGCAGTGTTCGCCGCACCAGTTCCGTTATTTCCTGTCGTAGTATTTCCATTATTTCCTGCCGCGTTGCTGCCGGTAGTCCCCGTAGCGCCATTGGCCGTGCCATTCGCATTCGCTGCCGCATCCGCCGCAGGCGGCCGATATCCCACACCGTATACAGAAAAATGCTGTACCCGCGATATTACCGTCTGATTTTCCACATCGTAATAAGAGCCTGTCAGCCATTCCACCGTATTATCGGCGCCCACATAGACCAGGCACAGATTCGTCACGCTCTCTCCCCTGACAGACCTGTAAGGCATGGAAACAACAGCGCGTCCTTCCGAAAACTGCACGCTCTTGAGCCGTTTTTCCCGATAGCCCTGGTCATAGACCTGAATATCAAATACCGGCCTGCTCTCAATCGCCGCCTTCGCATTGACGAACTGCTCTGTCAGCGTGAAGGGCTTCACTGACAATGTGACATTTCCGTTCGTCGCCGACAGCAGATCCTCCACCGCTTTGGTATCGAGTTCCATATCGATACGGCCTGTCCCGGAAAATTCAAAGCTGCTTCCCCTGTCCGCAAGCCGCTCCAGCACGCTTCTCTCCAGCGTGGCCTCCATCACATTATCCTTCGGCGAAACAGAAATGCGAAGCTTGTCTCCATAGCCGATATCATCCAGCCCGGCTTCCTCCAGATAAACCGTATCGCCGCTCGTAAGGCTTAAAGCGACATCTCCATCCTCCAGCTCATCTTCATCCCAGGCATCCTCATCGTCCTCATTCTCTTCGCCGCCTTCACCGTCTTCTCCAGCTTCGGTATCCTCATCCTCATCCTGAATGCTTGTCTGCCCGGAACCCTTCCAGACAATCTTGCTGCCGTTGTCGCTTTCCAGCGTCAGAGTGCCGGAGCCTTCCACTTCCAGAGAAGCGCTGCGCTCTGTCAGAATGCTGCCGGTCAATGCGTTACTGCCCTTCCGGAAGCGATTATCCCCGCGCAGCGAAATGGTAGTCTTGCTGTTTTGCTTTAAAGAAAGCGCATACTGCTCACCCGAAGGCCTTAAATCCACATTGTCCATGATCAGGCTGACCGTAACGCCCTTTTCCACCTCAATGCCGGCATCCTGTGCAGAACCATTGCCATATATGTGAAAGGCCTTTTTACTCCCCCTGGGGATCTCAAAGGTCATGCCGTTCTGCTCATACCCTGATGTCGAAAAAATGACGCTTCCATTGGACATCTGAATTTTCCACATGTCCCCTTCGGTCACATTATTTCCGGTGATGCCGCTCACATCCGATAAAAGACCGCTGTAATCCACGATCTCGCCTTCATTATTGAGCTGTCCGTCAACGATCAGCTTCCCATATATATAAATCGTCCCTTCATTCGTACACTCCATGCTGGCAGGGATGGTGAGCTCGCTTCCTTCCGAAACAAATAATGTCTGTGCCTTTTCCACATTCAAAGGATAGGCAAGAGACTGACGTCCCATGCATTCCAGATTGTTATTGGATGCCAGAATCCCTCTTTCAAAGGACAGATCCTGCAAAATATCATCCGCATAGAGAACACAGCTTCCATTTAAGGTCATACCGGCGCATTCTCCGTTCTCCTGTGCCGCGCCGATATCCGCAGCCTGACTGCCGCCCTGTGCCACCACACGACCGCCTTCAAAAAACAGCTCTCCGCAGGACTGCTCCTCACTGCTTCCAACCCCCGCGCCCTTCATACCGCCGTTTGCATATACCGTGCCGCCCTGAAAGGTGATGCTTCCACATGCCTCTCCGCTTTTACTGCCGATTCCTGCCGCCCGGCTGCCGCCAGATGCTGTCAGCGTATCATTTTTACCGCCGGAGAGGCTCAGTTTGCCGTCCTTTCCTACCGCAATCCCGGGCTGCTTGATTCCGCCCTTTAAGGAAACGTCGCCTTTAAATTTCAAAGTCACGGTGGCATTCTGTATATCCAGCGGACAATTCCGCGACCGGATGATGACATTATCCAGTGTGACCGACGCCTCAATGTCCTTTTTCACCTGGATGCTGTCGCTCACCGACTCACCGGAAATCGTGAGCGGCGTATCCGTCAAAACAGTCAGCACATGATCCGCATAGCTGTAATCTGTACCATAGCTGCCACCCTTTACCGTAAAATCTCCCGTACGTCCGGCGGCATGCGCATTTCCCTGCATCAATAAGATACACAGAAAAGCCATACAGATGCCGGACAGCCAATTTCTACCGCAATGCCTGCTCATCTGACCTCTCATTCCCGTCCGCCCTTTAAGAGCTTTTTGATATCCGTTATTGTCGCTTTTCCGTCCGCAGCCTCCCGGTTGGCCCGCGCCGCCTCAATCAGCTCAGAACGCAGCACCTTGACTTTAGGCGGCGCATCAATCGCCAGCTTCACCCAGTCCGCGCCCACATCGGACACAGAAACGATGATATCATCGCCAAGCACAATGGATTCTCCCTTTTTCCTCTGAAGGATCAGCATACCTTGTTCCCTCCTCCCAGAAATTCGGAAAGCGAATGCCTGAATCCATATTTTTTCGTATCCAGAATGACCTGGACGGCTTTCCTCGTGACCGCATTCACCACGATCGGACATTTCATATTGACCGTGCTTTCTTCCATGCTCTGACGCATGACACATACCACATAATAGGAAAGATCCTGCTCCTGCATCGTATCCAGAGCCTTATAGTCCTCTTCCTTTAACACCGGCTCATAGTCACTGCACAGCCGGAAGGGATTCATGATCACAAAACAGGTGTCCCTGTCCGTCACGCTTTGCAGGCACAAAACCGAGTCCTCTTCTCCATCAAAAGGAACAGGCAGAAAGTCTTTTTGACTTTCAAAGCCAAAAAGACCTTCCTCAAATCTGATTATTTCATTTTCCTGACAGTCCATCCTGCCAAAATATAACGTATTAATTTCCATAAAATATGCGACCTCTTCGCAGGCGTTTACGCCTTCACATCCACGTTCTGACCGAGGAAGCGTTCTGCTACGCTCGGCGGAACATAAAGCGGTTTCCCGACATATTCAATCTTCACTTCCGGATGCTGCGTGATGGAAAGCTCCACATCACTGGGGATGAAATCAACCTGCCCCTTATCGATCATCCAGTCAAAATTCAGCCGGTCCATCTCATACTCAATCGTGAAATCGGGTTCAGTAGCGGACATTTCCACCGGCGCGGAGGGAATAAATCCCAGTTCAAACGCTCCGGTAGGTCTTGCCGTTCTCTGTGCCATGATCTGGTCAATCGTCTCTGCCCCCTGACCGATCTTCGCTCTCACTAAAAGCTTGCCCTCGCTGGCATACTGTGCGGTTGCGCTGTACGCCGCATTGATGCCCTTATCCCGGTTCTGCTTAATCGCTGTCGCCACGGTCGGCACCACGCTGTTGCGCGCATCAAAACTGTCAACGTTCAGCTTTACCGGTTTACTCTTGATATGCAGACCGCCTTTGTCCCTGCTGATCTCCAGATCAGCCGTGCCGCTCTGGCGCTCCAGCCTGGCATGCGTAATTTTCAATTCGTAATTAATCGGAACCGATGTAATCTGTAATAGTTGTTCCACTCCCTATCACCTCCGCTCAACCCTTATCAGCCCAGAAAATCAAGCAATGACTGGGACAGAATATTTGTCCCGATCTTCAGGGCCGCATTGTATGTATAATCCGCATAAGAATATTCCATGATCGCTTCCGCTGGGTCGATGTTGACCAGGTTATCGATTTCCTTCTGCAGTGACAGCTCCGAATCGGTCATACGGGTCAATGTCGAATCCAAAAGATTTGTCTGTGTGCCCAGCGTCGTCACACAATCTGTCACTTCTTTTGTCCGATCCTGGAATTTCATCCAAAGCTTCTCATATCTATCCCGGTCCCAATCATCCCCTTTGGAAAGCTCTCTTGCCATCTCTCCGGCAAGATCGATTACGTTGTTGGGAAGACCATCCGCATCCAGTCCATACCCCACCACGTTAATGCCCGGCAGGGATATATTAAATGCACTGGAGGAAATCACCTCATCCTTATAAGGATTATTCGCGTCATTCGGATTTTGTGTTCCTGCACGTTCTGTAAAATCAAGTCCAAAGCCCAGGTCAACATATACCGATTCCTTTGTCATTTCCTTAAGCTTTACAAGCTCATTTGCCTCAAAATCTGCAATAATCTTCTCATTCTCTGCCTTTATCTTCTCATTCTCCGCTACCAGATCCTGATATTCCTGACTTTCCTTCGGTATATTGGTAGGAATCTTTTTAAGCTCCTTTACGCTCGGTGTCACCTGTATGCCTCTATAGCAGAGCTTTCCTTCGGCATTGGTTGTAAAAGGAACTCTCATACCGGATTTCCCGCCAAACACAAATTCATCCCCATACTGGGCATTCATGCTGCTGATCATTTCCTTCTGCAACCCTTCCAGCTGCTTCGCATAAGTCAAACGTCCGCCTTCACCGCTGGGATCATTCAGCGCGCTGACCGAATATTCTTTTCCAATATTCACACAGGCCTTTTCCAGCTGCATGATCGCATTTTCCTGTTCGTCCTGTCTCGCCTGAACTTCTTTAATTGTATCAATATAGCTCTGTGTACGAATCAACCGCCGCTCCAGACCGGAAGCGACAAATGCCGTGCTGGGATCCTGAGATGCATGCGTTATCTTTTTGCCGCTCAGAATCGCATTTCGTTTGGAGGTCAGACCTCCCAGATTGCTCTGCAGAGCCGTCTGATAATTGCGCATAACCTGATTTGTCGTAATCCGCATAAATATCTGCCTCCTATCCTTATCTGCCGACTATGCCGGTATTGTTAATCAATCTTTCAAGCGCCTCATCCATGGTTGTCATCAGCCTTGCACATGCCCCATATGCCTGGGAATACTTCAGCAGGCTCATAACCTCTTCATCCAGATTGACACCCATAACGGACTCTCTGTTGTCCGCTGCATTCTCCAACACCTGCATATGGCTATCCAAAACGCTTAAGGTTCCCTTGGAATCAATACCAAATTGAGCCTGAATGTTTGCATAACCATTGGGCATATTTCCATGATAGATAACACCGCCATAGGTAGGATATTTAAAGTCAATCTCTTCCGTGGAGAGCAGCTTCATCATCTGGAGCAGGTTATCGTTTGCTGTGCTGTCCAGCTTACCATGTGCAAGCTCCTCAGATGTGACCAGCTGGATTTCTCCACTTTTCCATTTTTCGGAGACACGGATGTTTTTAGCATTGATAGTCTTACCGTCTGCCGATTCAAACAGATCGCCATTCCAGTTGGGATCCATTGCCGCCGTCTCCTTTTCCGGATCTGTGATCGTATTCCCATTGGCGTCCACCGGTTTCCCATTTGCATCTTTCATGTAGAAACCATACTGGTTATTTAATTTGTTCATCTCCGTCGCCATCGTGTAAACGAAGGAGTTAAACAGCGTCTCGTAATATCCAAGCCCCTTCACGCCACTGCCATCAAACTGCCCATAGCAGTTGAGCATCTGCAGGTCTCCCTTGAGCACACCCTGCGGAATGGAGGTGTCCGTCAACTTTACCGCCTGTGTCGGATCCGGATTTCCATTCGCATCCACTGCACCGGCAGGTATGACATCCACGTAGCTTTTCATCACTTTGACTTCGTTACCCTGCTCATCTACCACAGGATTCCCGTTTTCGTCCGTCTGTGTGACTTCCTCCTGCTTGAATTCCAACGTAGCAGCCTCGTCATCCTCTACCAGCTTCAACCACTGGGAATTACCATCCTTATCCGTATATTCAATGCTGATTGACATCGTTTCCACAGCACAGGCACTTCCCATCATCTTTTTATCATATGTGATATTGATCGGGAAATAAGTGGCAAGCTCATCAATCAAGAGGTTTCTCTCATCCTTCAGCTCCAGCGCCGGATCCCCCATTACCTGGGAATTACGGATCGTCACATTATACTCCTGGATGCCCTTTAAAATCTCGTTAATATCCTTTAATACTGTATTTTCCATCTTATCTTCCAGATCCGTACGGATCGTCTCCAGATCCGTCGCATTCTGGTGTATGAAATTCAACAGCACTTCAAAGGAAGAGCGTATCAGGTTATCCTCCGCTCCTGTTCCAACCTTGGGGGAAAGCTGCTGCATCTGCTTCACAACATCATCCAGCGCTTCCTGCATCCGGTTGGTATCCACATTATCAAAAATATCCCCAATGTCCTCCAGCACTGCGTATCTGGCATCCTCAGTCCCCACCTTGGAAAGCTGGGCACGGTAACGGTTATCCAGATAAGGATCCCTGATCTGAGAAACGCCTGTCACCAGCACGCCCTGCCCGACTCTGGCGCCGTACACTGTACTGTAGGGGCTGGGTCCGGGAGGTCCGATCGCGACCTGATCCAGCCTCTGGCGGCTATAGCCTGTCGTATGTAAATTCGTAATATTCTGCCCGGTCACATCCAGCGCCTTCTGTGACGCATTCAGTCCCAGAAATGCCATGTTCAGACCGGTGAAAGTTGAACGTAACATAATACTCTTCCTCCTTTATGCTTTCCGGTTCGTATAAGGTTTCCTCTGTGCTTTGCCCTGTTCCGGCATGGAATTCCCTTTCCTTCCGGCAGCACTTTCCATCACATGGATATTGGTTTTTAACAAATCCTGAATGTCTTCACTCAGCACCTTGTAGCTTGCGAGCCGTTCATTCAATTGCGCCTGCAGCTGTGTAAACCTGCCGCGCTCCTCTTCGGGAAGCCGGTCGATCATTTGATTTAAGGAAAGCCCCGACATTCCCTGGGCAGCCAGCAGCGCTTCCCGCCGCTTATCCAACCCCTTCATCTGCAGGATCGACACCTGCTCCATCTTCATGCATTCTTCCATCTGAACGATGTTGTGTTTTGCCGCCGCTTTCAGCTTTGCCTCTTCAATCGGCATCAGCGAATCAAACCATTCCACCGTCTCGCGGACTATCTCAAAAAGCTCCTGCATCCTGTAGCTCTCCTCTGTCTTCCAGCAAAATCCGTCCCGCTATGGCGGACGCATCAATTCCGTAGGCGCCGGATGCAATCTGATCTCTCAGACTTTCCAGTCTCTCTGGTTCCGCTGTCTGACGTACTTTCACGGAAAGGCGCGCCTCCATCATTTTAACAAAATCCTTCTCCTCCACAGTCGATCCCCCCTGTGTGCTGATTCTGATTTCGTCAAAACTCTTTCTCGTCTTTCCTGTGGAAAGCTTATTGCCCCGCACTACCTTCTGAGGTGCCGAAACCTGCCGGTGCACACTGGATGCAGCCTGCAATACAATTTTATCAAACGAAATACTCATAGAATCACCTCTCTATCTAAAATATCGTCAACCGTGTCGAAATGTTAAGAAAAGGACTTACTCTTTTTGCAAATTCTTACCAAACCTCTGCCGGATCCGCAGTAACATGGTCCGCCCCAGACGCCGCAGCCAGCACAGCGGCAACAGTACTTTGTATTTTCCCATTTTGGGATACAAAATCTGCATATACTCCCGGTCAGGAAAGAGCCAATCCTCAAACATCTTCCTCCGCCGCTGTTTCTCCTGCTTCTGTCTGATTTTCACCACCCGCTTGAAAAGCGGCAATATTTTCATCGCGGTCTCGCGCCCATCCGCTCCCTTGGAATAAATGAACGCCGCCAGGTCGTCATAAAGCTCCTGCTCGCTCTCAATCCATCCGCTTCCGAACCATTTTTCCGCCAGTGTCAATGTTCTGTTTGCAAAATCCCACAGCCCAAGCTTTTTAAGCTTTTTCATGATGGTGACCCAGTCGCTGCCGCGCTCCTTTGACCGATAGCAGAGCCAGATATCCAGCATATCCCTGATATCAAACTCTTCTTCGGCAAAGCGCTGGGCTTTACAGCACATCAGAAAAATGAAGCTCACAGGCTCCCGGAAAATATGCACGTAGTTTTCGCCCTTTTCCCTGGGCATCGCCCGGACAGATTTTCCAAAATACTTCGCCGTCCTTTTGTCGGTAAAAGGAAGCTTTTCCCAGAAGCCGATCTGTAAGCCGGAACGGGAATAGCCGTATTCTCCGACCTGCGGAATGAAATCCATGCTGTGCATCATCCGGTCGATTTCCTGCCGCCTGCCCCGGTCAACCAGAAATTCCACGCCCATGGCGGGACGCATCTCCGGCATGGGATAATAGTCCCAGTAAATGTAATCCTCCAGAACCATGACATGAATGCCCTGCCGCCTGCAGTTCCACAGCACCGCATCCACTACCTTTTTATATTGGTTTTCAAAAACAACCCCGTTCCTGTATTTTTGCGAAAACCGGGAAGACCACTCCCGCGGAATATCCTGATGCATGCGCAAAACCGCATAATAAAGCAGGTTTGCCACATTATGGTAATCCGCCGTCTTATACAACAGCTCCCAGTTTATCGGCTGATTTTCTACTATTTTACGCTGGTTTACAACATCTCTGATAAAGCCTACCAGCATTTCGGCTTCAACGTATTGCCCCGTTCTGTCGCTCATTCAGTACTCTTCTTTCTTCCAGAATATCCGCTGCCCTCATATTATAGATTGCGCTTCTTTCATCCGCTACAATGCTGCCCGCCGACAGCGTGATCACTCTCTTTTTCATAACACTCACCATCTGGTGGTCGTGGCTCGCCGCCACAATGCTCATTCCCACCTCCTGGTTTAAGCGGTTTAACAGATTCATAAAATCCCAGGAGCTTTCTCCGTCCAGATTCGCTGTCGGTTCATCCAGAAGAAGAATCTGCGGGCTTCCCACGATCGCCCGCGCCAGCATTGCCCGTGCCCGCTCCCCTCCGGAAAGCTGTGCCGGTGAAAACAGCGCCTTATGGGAAATCCCCGTGATTCCACAGGCATGCCAGGCGGTTTTTTTCGCTTTTCTTCCATAATGCCCTGTGGCTTTTAGCGCCAGCATCACATTTTCCAGGACATTTCTGTCCTCCAAAAGTCCCACATCCGAATCCATGATGCCGAAACGTCTGCGGTAAAAGGGGAGCTGTGCCCGTGGAAGCGCTCCGATCGCCACTCCGTCCATATATATTTCCCCGGACGTCGGCTTTTCCAGTGCGCCCGCAAGCTTTAGCACAGTGCTTTTTCCCGCACCGCTTCTTCCGATCAAAAACAGGAACTCCCCCTGACGAATACGAAAGGAGGCATGCTCCAACGCAATGATTCCGTCCCCATACACCATGCCCACATCGGCAAACCGCAGCTCCGCCATTTTTCAAAGTTCCTTTCTGTGCCGCGTTCCGTATCAGATTCGCGGCGCTTTCCCTGCCTGTCCGGCATAGAAGGAATTGTCCCCGGCAATTTTCCGGTTCATCACTTTATCGCGTTCTATCGTATCCTGCAAAATACTCCTGATTTTCGCCTGTATATCATAGAGCTTTTCCAGCCACTGCCGTCCCTTATCGTCCTCCGGTAACAGTTCCTTTTGCCCGCGCAGACATGCTTCCAGCAGTTCTCGCTCTTCCACATGCAGGCTCTCCCGCAGCAGCATGATATTTCTGTCGCACTGGTCCGCCCCGGTCATTTCATCTTTCCGCATCACCAAAAGAAGCTCGGCAGCCACCCTGTCGTTTCGCGACAGGGCGTCCCCAAGTTCCTTCGTAATTCTCTGTATTTCCGTAATATACCTGTATTTTCTCTGATACTGCTTCAAAAGCTCAATCCACAGCGCTTCGTCTATACTCTGTGCCAACCGCGTTCCTCCTATACCTGTGCCTTCTTGTCAGCTTCTCCGAAGGCCTCCCGCAGGTCTGCCACCAGCGGGCGCAGCTCGGCAATGATCTCCGGCTTTCTCCCCGCCTCCAGCCTGGACAGCTCATAAAGGAAGAAATCATACATCCTGCTCAGCTCATTGCTGATGGGATAATTGAAGTTCAGGCTGTCCTTTAAATAAACGACAATTTCCCTGCTGCGCGTCACGGATTTGTCAAATAACTCATAATCCTCTTTTCCCAATGCGAGCTCCGCCCTGGTGAGACGCTTTAATATTTCATCATAGAGCAGAAGCAGCATCTCGCCCCGGGTCATGGTGTTGACGGACTGTTGTTTATATTGCTGATAACCATATCTGTTCATTTCTGATGATATTCTCCTTTATCTGTAACCGTTCAGACAATTGTGCGGTTATCTCCACTCCGGATATCTGATTTTTCCAGTCTTATCAGACCGTATCACGCCGCCGCTGTTCTCATCCGCCGAATGCGCCGGAAAGCCAGCTGCTTTGGCTGTTCATCTGGGAAATCAGCGACTCCAGCGTCGTAAACTGGGATATGTAGCGATCCTGTTCCGTTTCCAGCCGGTCTAACAGGTCGTCAATCTGATCGTCAATCCTGTCTAACTGTTTCTGCAGCGCATTCGTCAATATGGAGGTCGGCGCATGGGTAGAACCAGCCCGCTCAATCAAAACACCCTTGGTAGAGCCTGTGGTCGATGCATATTTGTCCATGATATTTTTCAGCCGGACGAAAAAGCCGCCCTGATTCGACACATATCCGTCATCATCGGTGGTCATCGCGCTGGTGAGCGTCTTGATTACGGAGGAAGCATCGTTTTCCAAAGCCTCCTTAAACGTCGCCTCGTTGAAAATGAGCTTTCCGTTATCGGAATAGTTGCTGGATACCTCAAGTCCGATCGCGGCAAGCGCCGTGGAATCGTTGCTTACCACCGTACGCAGAGCCGATGCCAGACTGCGGATATCGCTGTCGTTAAACAACATGCCCGCTTTCGCCTTCTCGGTCCATGCCTTGATCTGATTCTCCGTCATCTCGGCTTCCTGCTCCGTGGTGAGCGGATCATAATCCCGGTTAGGCTTGGTGGACACCTCGTCATTGACCAGCTTGATGATTTCGTTGAACATCGTCACCATTTCCCGCATGGTTTCGATCGCCTTTTCGCTGTTCACCTCGGCTTCAAAGGTGATCGGATCGCTGTCCGCATCATTGCTGTCAAACTCACCCTTTAAGGTGAAGGTCAGATCGTTCAAGGTGAAGGTGTTGGAATCCCGGACGATCTCGATGGGGGCAGAGCCCTCATAAGCGACCTCCATGATCGCATCCTGACCCTGCTGGACGGTGTAGCCGTAAGCACTGTCAGTGCCGCCAAATAAAGAATCAGACGGTTGAATCGTTCCGCTGAATGTGCCATCACCATTCGCCGTAGCAGTGCCAAACAACGCTTTCAGGGAACCGCCCAAAACACTTAAGTTACTATCCAGTGTCACACCCGGTTTTGTGGCTCTCAATGTATACTCGCCTGTATCAGATGAATAACTAATCTGAACTCCCACGTCGGCGTTATTAATGCTCTCCACAACCTTTGTCATGGAATCGCCCTTTTGAATATTGATCAAACCGCCGTTCACTAACAGCTGATCGCTATCCTGTAAACCTTTCAGCGTATTCTTCTCCGCCCCAAACAGCATCTCCCCGATGGTTCCTTCGATCGTAACCTGCCCGCAGGCCCCGCTCTGTGTGGAGGAAAGCACGAACCGGTCCGCATCCCGCAGATAGCTCATCTTCACGCCCGCTTCCGAGGAATTGATGCGGTCCATGATATCCTGAATGGAATCGCCGTTCTTCACCTCAATGCTCACACCATTGATCGTCAGACTATCCTTATCTGTCAGAAGGAAATTCTTCTGTTCTGCGCTCGTCATATTCTTAAAATACGCAAGCCCAGAGGTTGCTAAATCCGTTTTCAGGTTCAGCCGGTTGGAATCCCCCTTATTGATCCCGCTAAACACGCCGTATTTCCCGAGTACGCCGCGATCAGCGCTGGTAATCTCCAGAATTGAGCTGGTATCCGGCGTGCCGTCCGGTCTTCTCGTCTCAAAGGACAGCCCGTCGGTCTCATTGAAGCTCACCTTGATCCTGCCTTTTCCGAAAGCATTATCCAGCTTGGACTGCATATCGCTCACCAGCCAGTTAGCGCCGTCCACATTGCCCAGCACGTTGGCATCCATCATCGTGATCTCCGCCGCTTTTCCGTTGTAGGTGAAGGTGATCGACTTGCCGCCCAGCATCTGAGCCGCTGTCTTCTCCTGAGTCAGGATCGCGTCCTCCTTCGCCCACAGTCCGCCGACGCCAATCTCCAGATCTTCATCATCCATATCCCCGACCGTCGCGCCGTCATATAAAAATCCCAGATTGTTGAGCAGGTTATTCTGTTGACCGCCAAGCGCTACTGTGCCGCCGGCGATATCCTTATTGGTAAAGTAAAATCTGCCGCCAGCCTGATCCACGGAAACCACATCTGACAGCTTCCGCCCGTTTCCGATGGAAACCGTGCTGAAAGCCTTGTTCATGGAATTCGCCACATCCTGTGCCGTGTCATATTTATAGCCGTCACCGCTCTCCGGCAGGGTTACCGCGTAAAAATTGCTCCCATATTTGATCGTCAGACCGGAATTGGCGATCACATTATACTCTTTCTTATCGGTAAGCTTGCCGATAGCGCCGGAAGAAAGACTCTGATCAGAAGCGTTCGAATTAAAATTCACCTGCGCATTCTTCGCCAGCTGCTTGATCCCGGTAATGCTCATGGACTTGGCAGACGAAGAAAGCCCCTTTACCGAAAGCTTATTGCTGTTCGAGCCCAACGCCGTGATCGTGCTGGAGGAATAAATCGTGGAACCCAGCAGGTTCTTATTGGAAGCGTAAGACATATAGGTCTGGGTAAAATCATAGAGCTTATCCGTAATTCCCCGGATCGCCTCCTGTTTCCATTCTATTTTCTGCTTTTCTTTCTGCTTGTTCTCAATCTTGGTTGTTGTGCCGGCTGTCATGCTTTCGATCAGGCTGTCTCTGTCAAGACCGCTGGCGAGTCCGCCGTAGCCTCTGATCTGTGATGTTGCCGAGCTGCTCAATCCTCCGACTGTTGCCATATTTCTTCACCTCTCTGTATGTAATCTGTCCTTTTGCTGCCACAATAATATTTACTACTGTCTTTATCGGCAAAAACATGCCCCAGATTAACACAGCGCCCGATAAAACTTAAAAAAATACCCCGCCAGGCAGGGTATTTTCAGGTAATCTATTCTGCTTTCAAAGACTTCAACGGCTATGGTGCGGATGAGAGCTGACCGCAATACATGCCTTTGTGATTTCTACAACAATCTGTCCGGCATAATGATCTTCATAAAAGCTGCGCAACGGCGAAATTGCGCTTTCATGCACCACCACGTATTTTGGCGGAAGCTTTGACAGAGCCAGCGCAATGACGTCCGCCTTACAGTGCTTACATGTGCATACGCCAAACTGCCGGATATATTCATCCACCTTATCCCGCACGATGGTCTCCATCATGTTATGGAACACATAGCCCTGCATGTCATCATCGTCGTTATCGCTTTCCTGCGTGACAGGCTCCTCCTGCAAAAGCACCTCCGGATGCTCCTCTATCGTTCCGCCTCTCACCTCTTCCAGAAGCTCTTCGATGGGCTCTTCTTCTGCCTCTTCCTCCGCTGCATTCCCGACAGGCTCCTCCTGTGCAGGCACTTCACCGGCTGCTGTTTCTTCTTCCTGCACTGCGATAGCTTCCTCCGGCTCAGAAACGGCATCCTCTTCGGCAACAGCCATTTCTTCTGCCGCCGGCTCTTCGGTCACGGCTGCGTCTAAAACTGCTGCTTCCGGTTCAATAGGCTCTACTTCGTTCTGCACAGTATCCCTTGCCATTACCGTTTCCTCCTTTGCGCCTGCTTTCTCCATCGCCGCATTCAGATCCGTTTCCAGCTCTTCCTTTATCAGCTCCGCAATCGGATCCTCACTTCCAATCGCGCGCACCACATGCACGTTTTTCCCGACAGCCCCGGTTTCATAGACAGGAGCCGTACCCGTCGCCGCTTCCTTTTGCGCCGCGTTCTCTGCCTCCGTCTGCGCTGCGCCGCCCTCTGTTTTCTGTTCTCCGGCTTCCCCGGTTTTATTTTCTTTCAACGTTTCCTTCGCATCTGCGGCTTTTACCGCTTCCTGCTGTGTCTCCTCCTGACCGCCGCTTCCGGCCAGCAGGTTTAAAAGGTGATCCGTTTTGTTCGTTTTTCTAGCCATCTGTTACCCCCTGTTTTCACCCGATCCGCGCCAGAACCTCATCCACAAAGCTGCGGTAATCCTCTGTAGGTTTGGCGTGGGGCGCATATTCATAAATGCTCATGCCGTGGGCGGGAAGCTCGGATACGCTGACGCTGGTGCGGATTTTTGCCTCAAAGAGCTTTGTCCCCATCTGCGCTGCAACCGAATCCGCCATCTCCTTCACTTCATTGGAAAGACGTGTTCTGGCATTGAACTTCGTCAGCAGAATGCCCAGAATTCCCAGGGAAGGATTGAGAGAGGAGCGCACGGAATCCACTGTTTCCTTAAGCTGTGTCAGTCCCACAAGGCTTAATATCTCTGACGCCATGGGCACAATGAGATAATCCGATGCGGCGTATGCATTCACCGTAAGTATATTCAGGGCGGGCGGCGTATCAATAATGACAAAATCATACTCTGCCTGTACATCCGCCAAAGCATCCTTCAGTAAAAGCTCCCGCCGTTTGCCATAAAACTCCAGCACACCGGCGCTTAAGCTGATATCGGAAGGAATGACATCGCAGTAATCCGTCTTGACAATGACATCCCGGATGTTCAAACGTCCCTTCATCATATCGTACATGGTACCTTCCTTATCCATGTCAAGCCCCAGCGTAAATCCCAGGTTCCCCTGCGGATCCATATCCAGCGCGAGCACTCTTTTCCCGCGCTCGGCAAGCCCTGCCGCCAGCGCGCCGGTAGTGGTTGTCTTACCGACTCCGCCCTTCTGATTGGTCAATACGATGTTGACGGCCACCTCTTTCTCCTCCTTTATCCTGACTCCGGCATATTACGCCGTTATCAAAGCTGTAACAGTATATTTTACTCTTCTCCGCTGTAATCCGTTGTGAGCGCCTTCCAGATATTGTTCACTTCCTCAATGCAGTCCATATAAATCTGCGCCAATGCGTTCGTGGAAATTCCCAGTCCATCCGCCAGCCGTTTGCTTTCTTTCCAGTCCGCATGCTCATACGCGATGATCATGTCCATCAGCATGCCCGCTTCCCCCTCATGGGAAACCAGCGCCGCCTTCACCTCATCCTTTACGGGAATATCCGCCAAAAGCTCCTCCATCGTAGCGTCCACCATATATTCAAGCCCGGAGAACATACCCATCATGTAAGCCTCCAGCTTGTTTAAGCAAAAACCGGGAGGAAGCATCTTCCCTACCAGCTCCTGCGCAAATTTTGCCCGCATGAAGGACATCTTTAACACTTCCTCTGCGGAATCATCCGGCTCATCCTGCTGCAGGCTCAGCATATAAACCCATTCCCGCAGCTGCCGGATTCCCAGCGTAATCATCGCCTGACGGACGGATGCGGTCCGTTTTCTCTGCGCAAAATAAGCGGAATTGACCAGGCGCAGCAGCGCATAGGTCAGCCCGGCATCCCGGCTGATGATTTCTTCCAGCTCATCCACCTCCGGCTCCTCCTTGGAGACCGCGACCACGAGCTGGAAAAAGCTTCCCTGCACATAGTCCATCTTATTCGCCTTGGTGACCATGGTTTCCGCAATATAGTTGCCTTCCATGTATTTCAGGTTCAGGGATTCCGCCACATAAAAATCATCCTCGCAGTCCACATCGGTGGCAACACAGATTTTCCCGAAGGCCGTCGCCATCTTTATCACATTATCCATGGAGGTTCTTTCCCGGTATTCCCTGCCTCCCACCCGGATACGGATGTAGTCCGCATATTCCAGCATACCGAAATATTTCGGAGAAAACTGAAAATCATTAATCGCGAATTTATACCCCTCCGCCTTGTATTTCTTAATGATAGGAAGGGCAAGCGGATGCACGATCAGGTTATCCTCGATCTGAATGACAAGCTTTTCCTTTTCAATCATTTTGGGCAGGTTGCGAAACAACAGTGCAGGCGTGAAAGTAAGAAACGTGGGCTTATCACAGAAAATCTTATCGCTGTTCTGCATCAGGAAATTAACGATTGCATCCGCCGCAGTATTGTCTCCCCTTTCGTACAAATCGCCGTCACCGCTCTGGAACATAATCTCATAGCCCATAATGTTCTGGGTGCCTGCTTCCTTAATTGGTTTCCTGACCACACATCTGTCCATAACCTAAAACCTCCACGATGCTACAGTGTTATTTCCGGATGGCCAAAGGAACGCACCTTGACCACTCCGTCTGCGACGTCTAACGACATGGTGCGGGCATAATTGGCGCCCACATCCTGTCTGACAATCCGAATCTGCTCACGCCGCATCATATTCTGCACATTCTCAATGTTACGCTGTCCGATATTTCCCAGGTTTCCCTGCATTTCGAACATCTTTGCCCCGCCTGCAATCTTGCAGATATAGCGGGACTTCACACCACCGAACGCCTGCATCTTGCGCAGCATTTCCGTGATGCCGGTATCCGCGAATTTATAAACATTATCCATTTTTGCATTTTCCGCGCTGGGGAGCATGATATGCAACAGCCCCCCCAGCTTGATCGCGGGATCATATAAGGTGATTCCGATACAGGAACCCAGCGCATAGGTGATCAGCAATCCCTCTCTGCGCGCAACCTTCATATCTGCAATTCCAACCTTAATTTCCTTATCCATTACTCTGCACCAGCTTTTTCATAAGATAGTTCAGGGAATCAATGTCGGGCAGCATAAGCAGGTCACTGTCCAACGTATCTCCCTGAAGGACAAATTTTCCTCTTATCATCATCAGTTTATCGGTCTGATATCCAAGCTCCGCCATCGGAACGCTCATAATGCCGCCGAGCATATTGACCGCAATTTCCGGTACGGACAGTCCGATATCCACACCTGCCAGCGTGGAAAGCGCATTCACATAAGAGGAAATCATGATATTGCCAACCTCATTCAACGCAGAAACATCCATTTCGGAAAGCTGCTCATACTGTTCAATGTGGTTGCCAAGAAGAATCCCCAGAATATCATTGATCAGGTCCATTTTCAGGATAAAAAGCATGATACCGCTCACATCGCCCTTCATCCCGACCAAAACCGCCGCCACAATCGTCTCCGGATTGCCGATGGCGTTCATGGCGTCATTAAAATCCAGAACGGAAACCGTAGGAAGCATCATGCGCACCTCAGTCCCCAGAAGACCGGAAAGGGCGCTCGCCGCATTTCCGGTCCCGATACTGCCGACCTCCCGGATCACGTCCTGCTCCATACTGTTCATATCATCATAGCTGTTCATACATTCCCTCCTTCTTATGCACGCAGACTGTTAATCGTCTGTTCGATTTCGTCAGAGGTCTGCACCATTTTCAGCACATAGGCGTACGCCCGGGAGGTTTCCACCACATTGGCCATTTCTTCCGCCAGATCCACGTTTCCGTTTTCCAGATATCCCTGACGAAGCTGCGCTGTCTCGGAAAGGAACGGCTCCCCGCTCTTTTCCACGGGCACCAGCTCATTTTCGTTGACGCTTAACATGCCGTTTAAGAGAGGAAAATCGTAAATGCCGGGCTCTGCATCGCCAAAGGTGCCGTCTTCCCCCAGAATCATGTGGTTGCCTTCCCGGTCCAGCACCACCTTACCGCTGTTGGATGCCAGGCGAAAGCCTTCGTCGGAATCGGAAAGAATGAAATTACCCAGGCGGGTATAGGTGATATCCCCTGTCGCCGGATCTTCCAGCATGAAAAACCCTCTTCCCACGATGGCGTAATCCAGCAGACTGTCTGAGGGTGCAAGAACACCCTGGTCAAAATTGATGTCCGTCCGCTCCACAATCGCGCCGCTTCCCGCCTGGACAGGCGTCCTGACCGGCTGCTCATCCTTCATGTTATAATAGATCATATCCGTGAATACCCCGTTCTTGCCAAGATAGCCCTGGGAATTCACATTCGCGATGTCATTTGCGATGATATTCATATTTTGTTGCTGGTTTCTGGCAGCGAGCGCCGCCGAATAAAATGACATATCCATATCAATAACCTCCCGATATCATATTTCTCACTCAAACAGAAAGCTGCGCTGTTATTATGTAGGTCCAAGCTGATTCACTGTCTTTTCGATCAGGCTGTCATATATTTTCAACATCTGAGACGCGCTTTGCAGGGAACGCTGTCCTGACATCATTTTGGTCATTTCCTTGGCCGCATCCACATTGGAACGCTCCACCGCCTTCCAGCGCACCTGCGTGTCCACAGGCGTTCCCGGCGTGTCGGCAAGAAATACATTATTATCGTATTTGAAAAGCTGCTCGTTATAATCTTCGAAATCCACAACGGATAAGGTCCCGATCAGCTCTCCATAGCCTGCCGTATAAATATTTCCGTGATTATCCGCAATGATATCATCGCTCGTAAACTGTATCGGTCCATCAGTTCCCAGCACCCTTCCCACCATGGACAGCGTCAGATATCCTTCGTCATCCAGCGTAAAGGAACCGTCCCTGGTATATACCGTTCCGTTGTTCTCCGTCTGAATACAGAAAAAACCGGAATCAACGATCGCAAAATCCAACGGGCTCGTGCTTTCCTTGAAGGCGCTGACAGCATAATCCGTCACGGTTGTATCCGCACACCGCACCATCTGAATCGTGCCGATGCCGCCCGGTGTGACGTCATTGACGCCGTTATAGCGCGCCATCATCTGCTCACGGAATGCGGATGCCACAAACTGATCGTTTTTAAACCCCGGCGTGGTCACATTGGCCATGTTATTGCCGATCACGTTCATATTTCTCGTCTGTGTCAGCATTTCCGAGGTCAGATTGTAAAATCCCTGATACATCTTCGTTTCTCCTTTTCCTGTCGTTTTCTATTTCTGCAATGCTGTATTATGTCATGCTTTCAATATATGCGCGCAGCTTCCGGATCGCATTGGAATGGATCTGAGAAATCCTCGGTTCGCTTACCCCGATCACCTTCGCAATCTCCCGCGCGCTCAGCTCTTCCACATAATAAAGAGAAATCACAGTCCGCTCATTTTCCTTCAGGCTCATGATGCCGTCCTGCAAAATCTGGCGCATCTCATTTCCCAGAAAATTCTCCTCCGGGCGTTCGCTGATATTCGTAGAAGGAATCTGTACGCTCTGCCTGTTATCCGTCTTTTCCTCCAGAAGCATATCCAGAGAAAGCACATAGAACAGGCTCGCCTTTCCCACCACCTTCTCATATTTATCCAGCGGCATTTTCAAATATGCCGCCGTTTCCTCCGGTGTGGGCATTCTTCCCTCTCTACCGTACAACAACATGGTTGCTTCGTCAACCTCTTTTGTCAATTTGCGCACGCTTCTGGGCACCCAGTCCTGCTTGCGCGCCATATCGATGATCATGCCGCGGATGCGCTTTGACACGAAGGTTTCGAACTTGACGTTCATGTCCTTATCGAACTTGTCAATCGCATTCATCACAACGATAACGCCCTCGTTGATAATATCGTCCAGCTGCGCAAAGCTGACATAAATATTCCGCATCTGGACCGCCACCCGGCGTACGATATCCATATACCGGATCGCCAGTTCCTGTTTTACTTCGGTGCTTTTGCTCTTTTTATATTCTTCCCATAGCGCATCATTAGACCAGTCCCCGTATTGTCTGTTCGTCATCTCGCTCATCTGCGGACATCCCTTCCGATGTTATAATGTTATGTTTCCTATCGCCTGCACCTGCACATTATTTGCAATCTCCTGGAAGGACAGCACATAAATTCCCGGATAAAACTGTTCCAGAAGCTGATACACATAAATCCGGATCACCTGGCTGGTGAGAATCACCACATCCTGGGATATCTCGTTGAATTTCTTGATTCCCTCTCCCACCTGTGTGATGATATTCTGCATCACATCCGGGCTGAGCGCCGGATAGATTCCGTTCTCTCCCTTAGTCAGGCTCGATACAAAGGTTTTTTCCAGCTCCGCATCCAGCGTCAGCACACACATCTGCCCTCCCTGACAGAATCTTCTGGTAATCGTGCGCTTCAATGCGATCCGGATATTTTCCGTTACCTGAATAATGTCCTTTGTCGTCGCCACAGAATCGGCAATTGTCTCCAGAATCGTCTCCATATCCTTGATCGGGATACCTTCCTTCAACAGGCTGACCAGTATCTTCTGGAAGCCGCTGTGGCTGATAATCGACGGGAATACCTCTTCCACAAGCTCCGGCGACGTCTTTTTGACATTGTCGAGCAGATGTGTGACCTCCTGCCTTGTCAGAAGCTCATGGGCATGCCGCTTGATCGTTTCGGACAGGTGCGTGAGCATAACGGACAACGGATCGATGACCGTGTAACCGTATATCTCCGCCATTTCCTTGTTTTCCGGCAAAATCCACTTACTTGGAATACCGTATGCCGGTTCTATTGTCTCAATGCCGGAAATTTCCCCGGCAGGCTCGGCAGGCTCCAGCGCAAGGTAATAATCCACTAAAATCTCTCCCCTTGCAACCTCCTCGCCCCTGATTTTGATAATATACTGATTGGTATTTAAGCTGCTGGAATCCCGCAGACTGACGGAAGGGATGACAAGCCCCATTTCCGATGCGTACTGCCGGCGGAAAATCACGATCCTGTTGATCATCTTTCCGCCGCTGGATTCATCCACCAGCGGGATCAGGCTGTAGCCAAACTCCATCTCGATCGGTTCCACATTGATCAGGGAGTACACATTGTTAATATCCTTATAAAATTCTCCCTCATCGACCTCCTCTGTTTCCTCAGAGGATTCAAACAACGCATTCTCCATTTCCAGATGCTGCGCCGCCTGCTTCGTTCTCTGCCCCAGTATATATCCCGCCGCAATCATCGCCACGGCAAGAATTGTCATCTGAAACTTCGGCATGCCCGGCACCAGCACCAGCACCAGAAGAACCATACCCGTCATCATGATGGCCGTGGGCTGGGCGAGGAACTGCTTGGATACGTCCTCATTCAGGCTGCCATCCGCGACCGCTCTGGTAACCACCATACCGGTTGCCGCGGAAATCAAAAGCGCGGGCACCTGTGCCGCCAGACCGTCGCCGACCGTTGCGATGGAGTAGACGGAAAGCACCTCGCCAAACTCCATGTCCGACATGACCATACCCATGACCACACCGCCGATAAAGTTGATCGCCGTGGTGAGCAGGGACATGATCGCATCACCCTTTACGAACTTGGTGGCGCCGTCCATGGAACCGAAGAAATCCGCTTCCCGCTGTATTTTATCCCGGCGCATCCGGGACTCCTGCTCCGTAATCAGACCGGAACTCAAATCAGCGTCAATTGCCATCTGCTTACCGGGCATGGCGTCCAGCGTAAATCTCGCTGCAACCTCCGCGACACGTTCCGCACCTTTGTTGATAACGAGGAACTGTACCAGCACGATGATGAAAAATACGATAAAACCGATAACGACATTTCCCTGCAGCACGAAATTACCGAATGCCGCAATCACCTGTCCCGCCGTACCCTGATTTGCCAGAATATTTCTGGTGGAGGATACGTTGATGCCCAGACGGAACAGCGTGGTAATCAAAAGCAATGACGGAAAAATTGAAAATTCCAGCGGCTCTCTGATGTTCATGCTGATGAGCAGTATGATCAGGGAGATGGAAATATTCATGATAATCAGTACGTCCAGTAAAAACGGGTTTAACGGTATGATCAGCATCAGTACCACGACAACCACGAACATGGACACCGAATAACTCATAATTTTTTTCATTTATTATCGCCACTCCACTTGTTGTTCATCCTGAATACATAAACCAGAATCTCCGCGACCGCCCCGTAGTACTCCTCCGGAATCTGGCTGTTTAACGCGCATGCCGCATACAGCGCCCGGGCCAGCGGCCGGTTCTCAATCACATATACGCCGTTTTGTTCCGCTATGGCAATGATGCGCTTTGCCAGCTCATCCTGCCCCTTGGCGACCACGGTCGGCGCTGCGTCCGTATCTATATCATATTTCAGGGCAACCGCAAAATGTGTCGGGTTTTTGATGACCACATCCGCCTTGGGCACCGCCTGCATCATACGTGACATGGCGCGCTGCCTCTGGAGACTCCTGATCTTTCCCTTGATTTGCGGATCACCTTCTGTCTGCTTGAATTCTTCCTTGATTTCCTGCTTACTCATTTTTAATTTGCGCTCATGGTCCCACCACTGATACGCGAAGTCAAACGCGGCGATGACCACAAAAACCATAACCACCTTGATGATCATATTATAGATCAGATTTAAAAGATAGGCACAGGCGGATGCGATATCCATATCCATAGTCCGCCTGATCTGTATGAAGTCCGCCCGCAGTATCGTATAGAGAATATAACCGAGGATGATGACCTTCACACTGTTCTTGAGCAGCTCAAGCAGGTTTTTGATTGAAAATATTTTTTTAATCCCCTTAAGCGGGTTCAGCTTTCCAAAATGAAAGCCCAGGTTTTTTGATACCCACAAAAATTTCGTCTGTACGCCCACCGAAAGGATCGGGAGCACCACCGACGCGATGAGCAGGGGATAAATGCTCTTTAAACAGGTGAACGCGAACTCTATTGCGAATAATTTATCCGCGTCCTCTGCCTGCCTTAAGGAGCTTTTGGAAAAGCTCTCTATCATAAACTGACTGATGTTATCTACAATTTTGGCGAAGAACATCCTCAGCATGAGGAAGGAACCGAACATGGTGACGATGATTTTCACATCCTGGCTGGTAAAAACATTACCTTTTTTTCGCTCGTCTCTTCGCCGTTTCGCGGTAGGTTTTTCTGTTTTCTCCCCCGCCATTTACTCACTTCCTTTATCCCGCCGCCATCAGATACAGCATTTCCTGCATTGTATTGAGCATGCGGGTGGTCTGTATGGTGATGAAGTCCCCGAACGGTGAAATCAGAAAAATCAGGGATACAAAACCCACCAGTATTTTCATCTGGATATTCATGACAAACAGGTTCATCTGGGGCACCACCCTCATCAGGATGCCCACCCCTACCTGCAGCAGCATCTCTGCAGCGATCAGCGGAAACGCAAGCTTCACCGCCAACACCGTGCAGTCCTTAAAAATATCGATTATCGCGGTCCAGCATTCCGGCCGCAACACCACTTCCCCATAGGGAACCACCTTCGCCGCGTTTAACATGATCCGGATCATCATCAGATGTCCGTCCGCAGCAAAAAACAGCATCGTATAATATATATTCAGCAGGGTGCCCGTAACAGCAGTCTGCGACCCATTTACTGGATCGTACACGGTCGCCATGGTAAGGCCCATCTGAAAATCCATAATTGCGCCGGCGTGAGTCGTCATATAGGAGAAAAGGTTCATGACAAACCCGAGCACATACCCTACAAAAAGCTCCTTGATCAGCATGAACATATAGCCGATCGTCGCCGCACCGGTAACTGCTCCCATACCGCCACCCGGATAAGCTACAACAGTCAATGCAAAAATCATGCCGGCCTTTGTCATAGCCGGGATCCCCCGCCTGCCCAGTACCGGATTAAAAAGCACAAAGCCGGTCATCCGCGTCATAACCAGGGCGACCAGCAACAGCTGTTGATATAACTCCTCCGTCATCACTGCCTCCTGCCTATCCCGCAGCAATCATGGCAAAAATATCCCTTGCAAACTCCTGCAGCGCAACCATGATGTTCTGCCCTGTCAAAAGCAGCATGATACCGATGACAAGCAGCTTGGGCACAAAGGTAAGGGTTTGTTCATGGATCTGCGTTGCTGCCTGCAAAATAGAAATAATAATACCGATCGCCATGCTCGCCAGAAGCACCGGACCGCCATACCGGATTGCCATAATGAAAAACCGGTACATCAGATCTGCAACCGCATCAGGATTGTTCATGGATTATCCTCCCGTCATTCTGACATAGCTCTCCACCAGGCTGGCAAACAAAAGCTCCCAGCCGTTTACAGTCACAAACAACAGCAGCTTAAACGGCATCGCTATGGTAGCCGGCGGCAGCATCATCATACCCATTGACATCAGCGTACTGGATACAATGACGTCGATCAGCAGAAAAGGAACATAAATATAAAACCCTGCCATAAACGCACGTTTTAGCTCACTTGTCATAAAGGAAGGGATGACCACCGTAAGCGGAAGCTCAAGCAGATCCTCTCCGGCCTCCACATTCGCCATTTCTGTAAATACCTGCAGCGTTTCCACCGTCGTGTTCTGAAGCATGAATGTTTTTAACGGAACCTGCACCTGCTCCAGCGCTTCCTCTGTCGTAATGCGTCCGTTTCTGTATGGCTGATATACCTCTGTATTGATCTCTTCAAACACCGGCCGCATGATGAACAGGGTGAGGAAAAGGGCAATGCCTACCAGCACCATATTCGGGGGCGACTGCTGCACACCCATTGCGGTTCTGGTAAATCCGAGGACAATGATGACCCTCGTAAAGGAGGTCACCATAATCATAAGGGACGGCAGCAGGGAAATAATCGTCATCAGAAGCAAAAGCTCCAGTGTAGGGACGCTGTTCCCGTTTACGTTAATTAAAGATTGTCCATCCATAGGCCTTATCTTTTCCTGTCCTTTAAACTGGTCAAAATCTGCTTAAAATCCGGTACTGCCGGACTGTCAGGCGTCATGGGCTCTCCGAGCGCATCTTCATCCAGCTCAGCCAGCACATTGATGTTCTCCGAGGCGACCCCGAGGAGCCAGTAACGATCCCCGACCTGAATGAGAGCCACGCCCTTGTCCTGTCCGAGAGCTGCCTGATCCAGCAGGCGGATCCGCCCGCCCGTTCCCTTAAAGGTGCTTACTCCGGCAATCTTTTTTGTACAAAACCAGCACAAAAACAGAATGCCAATCATGATCAGCAGCATTCCCGCCGCTGAGAAAAAACCTTCAATCATAAATTTTTATTCCACACCCGGTAAATTTTCCGCCAATATCTGGGTAATACGGATACCGAAATTATCATCAACCACTACCACATCGCCTTTTGCGATGCACTGCCCGTTCGCAAACAGATCCACCTGTTCACCCGCAAGCTTATCAAGCACTACTAAAGAACCCTTGTTCAGCTCCAGAATATCCTTCACCAGCTTTCTGGTTCTTCCGATCTCGACCGCTACCTCTACGGGCACGCCCATGATCATATCCAGATTGCCATCCGGATCAATCTCGCCTGCCGACGCATCGTGCAGGGATTTCTGGATTCCCGGACGGACCTTAAGCTGCCTCGGCTGTGCAGACTCCTTTTGCTTTGGCGCCTCCTGTGCCTGCTGGCGTTCCTTCTCCATCTGCTGCATCTGCTCGAGCATCTTCATCTGCATTTTCTGCATTTCCAGAATGCTCTGGGAAAGCGCCATCGCTTCCGCGGAAGGCATCATCGGCTGCACGCCCATCATCTGTCCCGGCTGCACCATCGCCGCCGGAGCCGCTTCCACTGTCTGAACTGGCTGCTGCATAACAGGCTGCTGTACGATCGGCTGCTCTACCACCGGCTGCGGCGTAGAAACCACCTCTGCCGCCGGCGTCGTATCGCCGCCCTGCATGGACGCGAAAAGCGCATCCATCTGCTCCTGACTCATCTTCTCCGAGGAACCGCCTGTCGGAGCCGGCGTCGGCTGCGGCGCCGCAGGCGCTGTATCGCCACCCTGCATGGATGCGAAAAGCGCGTCCATCTGCTCCTGGCTCATCTTCTCTGAGGAACCGCCGGATGCCGCAGGCGCCGCTGCCGCAGGCTGCTGCTCCATTTCCGCCATAGTTTCTTCTTCCTCTTCCTCCTCCATATCGGCAAGATCCGGGAAGAATCCATGCACCAGCTCCTTTGCCAGATTGATCGGCATCAGATTCATGAACTCACTGGACAGCTGTCCCGCAATATCGAGCTGGAAGCTGATGACCACCATGGCAGGCTGTTCCTTCGGGAAATATTTATCCTTGAACATTTCATCACTGTGGACCTCGAAAGAGCGCGGCGTTGAAATATTCACGGTTCTGCTCAAAAGTTCGGACAATGCAGTCGCCGAAGCGCCCATCATCTGATTCATAACCTCGCAGATGGCGCTGATATTCATTTCATTGAGTTCAAACTCTTCATCAGGAATTTCCATTCCCATCAGCATTCCAACAATTGCCCGGACGTCGTTCCTTTTTAAGAGCATGACATTGTCGCCGGTCAGTCCCTCCACGTATGTAATTTCCACGCAGATAGCCGGTTCCAGATTTGTAAAGGAAAATTCCTCCCTGCGCTGAACACGTACCTTAGGAGTCGTGATATCAACTCTTGCATCCAGCATTGTTGATGCGGCAGTCGCAGATGCGCCCAGGCTGATGTTCATAATTTCGCCGATCGCATCTATCTCCATTGGACTAAACTTATTTGCTCCCATTTACTTCAATCTCTCTTTCTGACTTAGTTCAACTTACTTCCCGATCTCCAAAGCCTTCTGCATCATCAGCTTCATTGCATTAAACGCGGAAACATTGGCCTCATAAGCCCTCGAGGCCGCCATGCCGTCAACCGTCTCTTTCACCATATCAATGTTGGGCATCAGAACATAACCATCCTCGTTCGCATCCGGATGCTCCGGATCGTAGACAGGGTTTAACTCAGTCTGATCATCCGCTATCACTCTCACCTTAACGCCACCGGGCGCGGCATTTCCCAGATATGCGGTCTGAAGCGCCTTTTTGAAGCTCCTGTCCTGCACAGACTGCATCACTACCATTTTTCTTCTGTAAGGACCGCCGCTCTGTGTCCTTGTCGTTTCCTGATTGGCAATATTATCCGCCACCACATCCAGACGCAGCTTCTGTGCTGACAGACCGGAAGCGGGTATATTCAATGATTTCATAAATGACATTTGCTGTCGCCTCCTGTCACTAGCCCAAGATATTGTTTACTGTCTTTAAAATTCTGTCCGCCTTGAAGGGCTTAACAATGAAATCCTTCGCTCCGGATTTGATCGCCTCGATAACCATGCTTTCCTGTCCCATCGCGGAACACATCACTACGGTCGCTTCGGGATGCCTGGACTTGATCTCCTTGAGCGCCTGCAGGCCGTCCATATTGGGCATTGTGATATCCATGATCACCAGATCGGGGCTGATTTTCTCGAATTCCTCCACAGCCATCGCGCCGTCAGAAGCCTCGGTCACATCCGTAAAGCCTCCCTTGGAAAGCGCATCCTTAACCATCATTCTCATGAACGCAGCGTCATCAACTACAAGTATTTTTGCCATGTTTTCATACCTCTCTCATTTTTTATTTGAATTTATTTATACAGGGGACTCTTCAAAATCCTCCTCCTGTATTTCCGCTTCCTCTTCCGTCTCCTGATCCAGACGGCTGTTGATCTTGACGGCAACCTTCTTATTGCTTACGCCAAGCTGTCCCGCAAACCAGGGCTGCTCTTCCACATAAAGGCATACCTCAGAATCCTGCGGCTTATTCAAATCGATCACATCGCCCACCCGGAGGCCATATACATCACCAATGGACATTTCAGCCCTGCCGAGCTGTGCTTTCACGGTCAGGATGCTGTCACGCATCTTGTCCATGATCACCTGCTTCACATCCGGAAGCTCATTACCGTACTCGTCATCCTTGCGCTTGCGGTTGTCAATGATGGTGAACGCCGTAATCAGCAGGTCCTCCGGGATGCAAATACTTAAAAGTCCCTTCTCGCCCTGCATTTCCATACTGATTACAATGATGACTATCGTCTCATCTACGCCGATATCCTGAAAAAGTCCCGGATTTTCTTCAATCCGGCTCACTACAGGCGTAAGTCTTACATAACCGCTCCAGGCATCCTTGAATCCCACAATCAGATATTCCATGATCCTGCGGTAAAGCGGCATTTCCAGATCTGTATACATATAGGCCGTATCGATGCTGCGATCCATCGTGCTTCCGCCCAGCATCCGGTCCATCATGCCGACCATAAGAGGCTGGCTCACATGCATCAAAAGCGGCGGGAGCTTGCCTGTGTTGTCCGGAAATTTGATATCCACCATTGTCAGAATATCATTATCATTTAATGAGTTGCTAAACTCATAATAACGCTGTTCTTCGACTGTGACAACCTCCATTTCACTATTTGTCCGAAAAAGGCTGTTTACCTGCGAAGACGCTATCCTGCAATAGTTGTCATAGACACCCTTTATCAGCCGCAATCTGTCCTTTGTGAACTTCTTCGGGCTGTAAAAGTCGTATAAGCGATATTTCTTTTCTTCTTTTTCTTTCTTCTCTTCGGTTTCCTGAAGACCTCCGCCTTGCATTGAACTAAGCAGAGCATCTATCTGACTTTGCGTTAAAACATCAGCCATGCTGTCACCCCATGCTCTTTTTATCTATTGACAGCGACCGCTCCGCCGTCCTATTCATTCATCCATTCGCCATACGCATCGCTGCCGTAAACCTCTTCGTAATAAGAGCTTAAGCTTCGCTCCACCGAGCCGGTTTCCGTAATCAGAATTTCAGCTCTGCGGTTATGCGCTCTGCCCTCTGCGGTTTCAAAGGTATCAATCGGCCGAAACTGACCAAATGCCATTCCCACCAGCCGCGCCGGTTCTATGAAATCTTTTAACTGTATATACGCAACAATCTGCGCAGCACGTTCCGCCGAAAGCACCCGGTCCGTCATCACATTATTCGGCCGATCCGGCGTGCCCTGGGAGGTATGTCCCAACACCTGAATTTCCTTGATCTGGCTTGCGGCAGGCACCATGGCCTCCACAAACTCATCCAGAATCACTTTTCCCTCATCTTTCAGATTCGGGCTGTTTCCGTCAAAAAACACCTGATCCGTAAAGGAAATGAATGTAAATCCGTCTCCCTTTGTAATGGTCACCTGCTCCTGTATGCCCAGCGTCTCCGCTGCCGCAACCAGGGCCTCGTAGAGCTCCTGGAAGGTTTCCGCCGGAAGCATTTCCTCATCTTCCGTCTGCTCCTCGGATTCCAGCGCACCCTGTGTCTCGTCCCCGCCGGCATGTATTTCTTCCAACGCTTCCTTCGCATTTGGATTCATGCTCAGCACCAGGTTGACCCACTTACTCTGATCCATCGATGAAATACTGTATAGCAAAACGAAAAAGCACAATAGCAATGTCACCATGTCTCCATAGGTGTCCATCCAGCTTCCCATTTCGCCGGCACTTTTCTTTCTCTTCATAATATCATCACCACATCCGTCCGGAACTATTCTCTGTATTAACCCTGCGCATCGTCTGAACCGCCGCCCTTGCTGCCGCCGGCACTGTTCATGTACTTATCCTGCCGCTTCTGAGCGAGATAGGAAACCAGTTTTTCCTTCAATACCTTCGGGTTATCGCCACACTCCATGCCAATCACGCCTTCTACGATGATCTGACGGTAAAGCAGCTCTTCATCATTTCTGATTCGCAGCTTCTTGGCAATCGGGTTGAAGATCAGGTTTGCCAGAATACAGCCATAGAAGGTGGTAACCATTGCCGTCGCCATGCTATCGCCCAGAGAGTTGGAGGAACCAGAGGACAGGTCCATGCTCTTTAACATGTTGATCAGACCAACCAACGTACCGATCATACCGAAAGCAGGCGCACAGGAACCGGCTCTTTCATAAATGCCCGCACCCGCATCATGCCTGGCGTCCATCGCTGCGATTTCCTCTTCCAGAAGGCTGCGCACCTTTTCCGCCTCCATCGCATCAATAATCAGAAGTATGCCCCGCTTGAAAAAGGGATCCTTGATCTCCTTCGACTGTTCCTCCAGCGCAAGCAGACCGTTCTTTCTTGCGATCTGCGCCAGATCCACCAGCTTCGTGATCGCATCCTCCGGCTTAAAGGCATTTCCCTTAAACAGGATCGCCATATGCTTGCCTATGGCGGCGAGCTGGCTCAACGGAAACGACGCGATGACGGCAGCGACCGTACCGCCAATCGTGATCAGAATACTGGCCGGATCAATGAAGTTCCCGATACTGCCCAGTCCGATCGCCTGCACGATCAAAACAAATCCAATGATAATACCAAGGATTGTTGAAATGTCCATACCACTAACCTCCAATTTCTTTTTCCCGGACCCGATTACGGTGATGATGATTGGTTACTGCTCCGACCAAGGTCAAACTGTAACGGCTGTCTTTTCTTCGATCCGGTTTTATCATCCCAAAGGCCTCCGCCATCCTTCATCCGGAGCGCCTGCCTTTGTCTGCCTTACAGATGGGCCGCTTCCTCTATTGCCGCCCTTTTAATCTCTTTTCCGAACACACAGCGGTTAAATTCCACCACTCTGTCAATGATATCTGCGGGTGTCTCCTTCACAATGTAATATCTGCCGTTTGTCATGATGATCTTTGACTCCGGTATGGATTCCACGCATTCTATCAGATCGCAGTTGAGCAAAATAATTTCTCCATTGAGTTTTGTAAGCTCTATCAAATCCGTTCCCTCCCTTTCCTGTGAAGAATCTGTGTGACAGCCGTACTGATATCCCGGCCGCCACAAACACCTGCATGCAAAACAATGACTCTCTATCGTAAGAAACCTTGCCGCCCATATCAGTCCGGCGGCAGGGCTTCCTCCGAATCTGTTTATGCTATGTATTAGCGCTTCATATTGATCAGCTCTTGCAGCATTTCGTCCGTTACCGTGACGATTCTGGTATTTGCCTGATAACCTCTCTGGGTGGTGATCATCGTCGTGATCTCGCTCGCCAGATCGGTGTTGGACATTTCCAGATAGCCGCCGAGGATGTCGCCAGTGGCGGCGTTGGTGACACTTCCGGTTACCGTACCTGCATTAGGTCCGATATCATAATAATAGCCTTCGTTGTGCTGCAAACCATTCACGTTCTGTACAGAAGCAATACCCAGCTGTCCCAGAATCAGCTCTTTGTTCGCATGCTGGATCGGGGATTCAATAACACCGGTAATTGTGCCATCTTTCTGGATCGTAAGGGCAGCGAAGGAATAGTACTGATTGGCCGCACCACCTGCTATAACATCATTTCCTGTTTTTTTCGGCACCTGAATGGCATTTCCCTGATAGTCCAGCACATAATAACCGTTACTGTCCACAATGTAACCTTCATTATCGATACCCAAAATGCCGACTCTGGAAAGCTGCATACCGGTTGCAGACGTAACAGCGAAATCTTTGGCGCCATCATAGGTCGCATCCACACAGGTTCCCTCGGCAACCGCATCCTGCTGTTCCGGATCTGCATTGGCAGTTGTCGTTCCCTTTGCCGCGTCCAGGTTCTTCGTCACAATGAAAAATCCAGCACCATTAATCATACAGTCACTGCCGTATCCGGTCGGATTCCAGTTACCTGTGGTATAATTCACTGAAACATAGCCCACTCTGGAACCATAACCGATCTGTGACGTATTGACACCACCACCACGTACGCCGAGGTTTCCGTTACCGACTGTATAATTCCGGTACGCCGAATCCTCCAGGTGAGCGGTCTGGGCCTTATAGCCCCAGGTATTCACGTTTGCGATATTGTTACCCAGTACATCCAGTCTGGTCTGATGTGCTTTCAGACCGGCAACTGCTGAGAACATTGAACCAACCATTTTATCGATCTCCTTTTCTTTTTACACCTCACCGCCCGGAGCGGCTTTCCCGTATGAGAAAGCTTCTATATGGAAGAAACTCTCCTGTGCTTTCTGCCGCCCGGCTCTTCCCCGCATGCTTCGGATGGGGGAAATGACCTCCGTTTCCGGTCCTGTCATATCAACACGGTGCTGTCTATATTGGTAAAAATATTTTCCTTCATGTCCTGATAGGACACCATGGTCACCACCACATTATTGGGGACATTCACAATAAAAGCGTTCTGTCCCTGCAAAATCAGAGTGTCCCGCGAGCCTTTTTCTCTGGCTGTCTCCACCGCCCTGTTGAGATTTTCCAGAAGCTCCTGTGACAATCCCCCGCTTCTCTCCGCGATTCTGGCAGCCGCATGTCTGGAAAACCGAACCTTGCTTTCCTGATTCACCTTTTCCCGCAGCGCTTTGGAAAACGCGCTTTCCGTTCTCTGCCCTGCAAGCCCTGCCTCATGCTGAAGCTTTAATTCTCCAAGACTGGCAGCGGGATTGATTCCGTTTACTGTCATGCTTTCACACCCCTTCTTCCGGCCAGACCTCCCTGCCTGCACCGGTATCCTGCTTCCTCTCAGGCATTCTCAGCGGGAGGTACGGGATTTTCGTCCCCATCCTTGTTTCCTGCATCCGGATCGCCGATATCGGCATTTTCATCGGAGCTGTCCACTGATTCATTGGGATTAGAACCATCCGGCGCCTTGTCAGAGCCGTCCACCTTATCCTCCGGGTTGTCGGGATCAACCTTGTCAGGATTTTCGGGATCAACCTTATCGGGATCCTTCTCATCCTCCTTGTCCTCTTCCTTATCCGGATCCTTTATGGCCGGATCATCCTTATCACCGGGCTTTTCTGTACCCTCGCTGCCCTCGGTCAGCGTCGTGTTTCCAACGGTCACAAGCTGAGACAACGCATACCGTTTCCCATTCACATAAAGGCTCGGGGGACTGTCTGTCAGGCCTACGCCCGTTACCACACCGGTCGTCAGTTCGTTCGTGTACTGTCCGTTGCTGTTCACCTCCGCAAGGGTCACTTCCTTACCCGCAAAGGATGCCGCATAGGTGATATAACTCATCTGGCTCATTTCCGTGATCGCCTGGATCATCTGGGACTGTACCATCTGCGCCATCATCTCACTGGTATCCATCGGATTATCCATATCCTGATAGCGAAGCTGCGCTGCCAGAAGCTTATAGAAATCCTCCATGTCGATGACCGCATTGCCACCGTTTATGCTCGCGTTTCTTTCCGCAGTCCAGTCTTTCAGCAATCCGCCGCTTTCGCTTACACCGCTTACCTCATCCGGCATTATTCCACACTCCTTTCACTTTTCTCTGTTGGGCATTCTCCTCAGGCTTAAAAATCATATCCGCTCAGATAAGCCCTAACCGAAGCTGGGACAGAAAATCCACTGTTTCCTGCTTTGGCCTGTTCTGCTCCTGCCGCCTGCGCTCCTGCTCTTCCATTTCCTGGCGCGCCTGCTGATTTGCCTGCTCGTCATTGCGCTGCTGGTTTAAATAATTGTCCTCCGCCTTATCCAACACGATATTGGTGGGTGTTCCCATATTCGATTCCATAATGGACCCCAGCTCACGCGCATGGGACGAAAGCAGCTCCAACGTCTTCTCGTTGGTGCAGAAAATGGATATCATCGCTTTTCCATCTTCAAAGGAAGCCTTGATCATCAGCTTGCCAAGGTTTTCCGGCTCCAGCTGAACCGTAAATTCCTTCTGCCCCAGAGCAATCTTATCTGCCAGATCCTTCGGAAACTGATCGACGATTTCTTCCACAGATGTTGTCTGCTGCGCTGTTTCCTGCGTCACCACAGGCTGTGCGGTCTTATGGATTTCCACATTGTCATAAACCGGCTCCTTCATGAATCCCGCCTGCTGGGAACCGTCCTGCGTATTTTCCTGTTTTTCTTCCGCAGCGCCCTCATCATTGCGCTTCTGGCTTGCCGCCTTTGACAGCCCTGCATCCTTTGCCATGACCGCATTTTCCGCCTTCTCGCTGTCGGTGTTCTCCGCCATCGCCTCCACCGGCTTATTGACCGGCTTCTCAACGGGTGTTGTCTGCACGGTCGGCGTCTCAGGCTTTGCTACCACTTCATTCACCGCGCCCTGCGCCAGCACATCCTGTGCGTTCTGCGCCTGCTCCGGAAGGGTTTGCACCATCTGTTCCTGCAGGACATCCACAAGACCATCCTGTATGACAGAATCTACCAGCATGATATCCGCGATTGCTGCAACCTCTTCTGCATTTACCGCTGTCTGCATGCCCGTCAGCTCATTGAGCTGCTCCGCCGCCGCATCCATCTGCATGGTAAAAAACAGTGCGACAGGGTTCTCGGATACCGCCTTTTCGGCAGCTTCCTTTTTGACCTGGTCATCCGTTTTTTCAACCGCTTCGTCTTTTCCCGTATTCTCCGTATTTTTGGTCGGCGTACGGTCCGAAGCATTGTCCGTGCTCTTGTCGCTCTGCACAACCTTATCCATCATGTCCCGATAGCTGTCAGAGCTGCTGCTGGAGCTGCCTGACTGGGAAACCGTCTGCTGGCTGACATTGGGCATGGATACCGCTACATTGCTTACCATCTCTCTCCTCCTCCTTTCCTATGGCCTATGCCTTTATTATGTAAAACTGCCTTTGGCAGGTTCTACCTTACCGGATTCTCACACCGCACTCGCCTGCTGCGCCGCATTCCTTGTGCTGGTGAGGTTTGAGACAAATTCCTCGATAAATTTCTCTTCCTGTTTCTGCGCGTCCTTATCGTATTCCGCCTTCTTCTTCTCTTTGAGCCTTTCAAAGGAAGAGGTTTCCACCTTTGCGCGCACCATTTCCTGGCGCTTTCTCTCTTCTTCTATTTTCAACTCTTCCAAAATCTTCTTTTCCGCTTCTATCCGCATCCGGATGCTGTTTAAGTATCCGTCATATGTAATCATGACATTGACCGGGCACCCCTGCTTCTTCCTCGCTTCAAATTCATTACGGCATCCGGCAAATTCCATATTCAGCTGTTCCAGCCTTTGTTCCTGATCCTTCACGCGTTTGGCGATCTGGCTGTATTCGTTCTTTAAGTTGTTCTCCACCTGTTCCTTATAATCCAGCACCTTATCCAAGGCAAAAACAAACTTTTTCATCCGCTTTTCGTTCCTCCTAAATGAGTCTATTCCTTCTCTGACTCAAAAAGACCCTTCCCTGGTTTCTTCTGTAATCATAAGCGCCTTTTACTTTTTCTTACCGGCGTTCTCCCGTTTCCCATTCAGAATCCGTTCCATTTCCGCTATAATTTCCTCATAGGTAAACTTTTCGCCGATCTTCTGCATCAGAAAATCATTGACCTGCCCGATCTTGGAAATCGCATAGTCCAGCTTGGAATTCGTTCCAGCCTTGTAAGCGCCGATGGAAACCAGATCCTCGTTCTGCTCGTAGATACTTAAGATATTCCGAAGACCGGACGCAAGATCCTGATGTCCCTGATCCACCACGCTCACCATCAGACGGGAGATGCTGGCACTGATGTCAATCGCCGGAAAATGTCCCGCGTTTGCGAGCTTTCTGGTCAGGACGATGTGCCCGTCCAGAATACCCCGGACCGTATCCGCAACCGGCTCATTGGTATCATCACCTTCCACCAGAACCGTATAGATTCCTGTGATGGAGCCTGTCTCAAAGTTTCCGCTTCGCTCCAGAAGCTTGGGGAACTCCGCATAAATGGACGGGGTATACCCACGCGCGACAGGCGGTTCTCCGGTAGCAAGCCCGATCTCTCTTTGTGCCATGGCAAAACGGGTAAGGGAATCCATCATTAACAGAACGTCCTTGCCCTGGTCTTTGAAGTATTCAGCTATTGTCGTCGCTACCAACGGACATTTCATACGGAGCATGGCCGGCTGGTCTGAGGTCGCCACCACCAGCACGGTACGCTTCATGCCTTCCTCACCGAGGTCCTTCTCAATGAATTCCAGCACTTCTCTTCCACGCTCGCCCACAAGGGCAATCACGTTGATGTCCGTTTTGACGTTTTTGGCAATCATGCCCATGAGCGTGCTCTTTCCCACACCGCTCCCGGCAAAAATGCCGATACGCTGTCCTTTCCCGATCGAATTCAAGCCATCGATCGCTTTGATTCCGAAATCCAGCCGTTCCACAATCCGCGGACGGCTCAGGGGATTCACCTTGGGACTTTCCACATAATAGTACCGGGAGGACTCGATTGGTCCCTTCCCGTCCATCGGCTCGCCCAGCGCATCTATGACGCGCCCCCGCAGAGCTTCTCCCACGGGTATCTTCAAACGCTTCCTCGTGTTTCTTACAAAACTGCCTGCACCGATGCCACTCATATCATCATATGCCATCAGCTGCATCCGGTCTTCTTTAAATCCGACCACTTCCGCAGGTACCTGCTTCTTTTGTTCTTCATTATATATCATGACAATGTCGCCGATGCTGCCCATACCTCCGGAAGCCTCCATCGACATGCCCACAATATTCTCAATCTTTCCAATATGGCTGACAACATCTGAGCTCATGATGAGCTGCGGCAAGTCCTTCAGCATGGATCCACCTCCTTACCATCGCCGAATCAGTCGTGAACAGTAGTTCAGTCTTTCCTATGGTGCATCGTCCGCCACATGTTACAGACGGGCATTTTCCAGAATACCCCTGATATTTTCCAATTGCGTCCCGGCGCTCACATCAATGATCTCGCTTGGCAGCTCGATGATGCAGGTCCCCGGTTCTTCATTCATAACAACTATTTTCACATTGTCAGAGAGTTTGGTCAATTCATGCATCAGCTCGGCATCTCCCTGTATATTGATACCGCTTTCATTTCTGCCGATGTAGATCTTTGCCCATGCCACCTTTTTGAGCTTCTCCGTGCTGACTACGATCATCCGCTTGATGATTTCACTGCTGGATTTCAGGCTGGTGTGGATGATCTTCTCCGCCACTGCGAGGGAAATGTCCTTTAAATTATCCAGATACTGTTCCAGCACCTTGTCCTTTAAATTTCCCATATCGCGGATTGTTCCGGTCACCTGCTCCTGCAGATGATCCAGCTCTCTCTGGCATTCCTCACGATGCGCTTCCAGCGCCCGCTGCTCTCCATCCGCGTAGCCCTCATCATAGCCCTGCTGCTTGCCGGCGGCATAGCCCTCTTCTCTTCCCGTCCTGGTTGCCTCTTCCCGCAGCCTGACGGCTTCCTCCTGCGCCGCATTGAGAATTTCCTCCGCCTGCGCAATCTTCCTTTTATACTCTTCCTCGTAAGCGGCCTTCCATTTCTCTATCTGTTCCCGTTCTTCCTCCTCGGCATTCCGGGTTGTATCCTCTTCCTCAGCCGGCCCTTCCTCTGCCTCTTCGCCCGCCGGATCGGTCCCGGTCTCTTCTTCGGGACCCTCCGGCAGAAATTCCACCTCAGGCACATAGGGTCTTACAAGACCTGGAACAGCTTCTTCGTCCACTTTCTCAAAGAATAATGTCATCCTTACCACCCTTATTCGTGATCAATTCGCCGGCTTCCTCCAGACGTCTGATAATATTAACAATGCGCTGCTGCGCTTCTTCCACATCACGCAGCCTTACGTTGGTCGTAACCTCCAGATCGGACCGGATGGTTTCTGCCATACGCGAAGACATATTCCGGTAGAACAGAGACGACATATCCGGAGAGGCGTTCTTGAGTGCGTAAACCAGATCCTTGATATCGCAATCGCGCACAAAACGCTGTACGGAACGATCGTCCATGCTGAGGATATCCTCGAATACGAACATCTTCTTCCGGATGGTATCCGCAAGTTCCGGATTGCCCTTCGCCATTTCGTCGAAAATCGCCTTTTCGTTGCTTCTGTCCATGCGGTTCATCACGTCCGCTATGTAATCGATGCCGCCGATCGTTGTAAAATCGGTGGTCAGGATATTATCAAATTTCTTCCGCAGCTGGGCTTCCACCAGCTTCGTCGCTTCGGGCGATACATTTTCCATTGTGGCAATACACTCCACAACCGGTATTTTCTTATCGTCCGGCAGCTCCGCAATGACGCCTGCCGCCTGCTCGGGATCAATATAGGAAAGCACCAGCGCGATCGTCTGCGGACGCTCATGCTGCAAAATGGAATACAGGCTCTTGCTGTCCGCCTTCCTGATAAATTCAAAGGAACGGTTTTTCAGGAATTTGGTCACCTTGCTCAAAAGCTCACTGGCAGTCGCTTCCCCGTATGCTTTCTCCAGGACGGAGCGGGCATATTCCAGCCCGCCGTCCGTAACAACCTTCTGTGTCAGACAGGTCTTATAGAAATCGTCCAGCGCGTATTCCATCTGCTCTGAATCCATCCGGTTCATCTTGGCGACTTCCACAGTCAGCCGTTCCACTTCTTCTTCGCCCAGATATTTATAGATCGTTGACGCGTTCTCCGCACCAAGGGCAACCACCACGGCAGCGGCCTTCTGCTCCGATGTCATCGAAATTGTTTTAGCCTCTTCCGTCGCCATTTCCATCGCCTCCATTCAGCCAGTTCTTCAGAAGCTGGGCAGCGATCTCAGGATTCTGTTCCGTGAAGTCACGGACGCTGTCTCTGAGCGTCTGCGCCTTTTCATTCTGAATCTTTGTGATCTCAGGGTTCTTCTCAGGCAGAACCACTTCCACAGGCACTTCGATTTCAGGCGCTTCCTGCTCGCCCTTCTTTTTCTTCTTCTTTTTCTTCTTCTTTCTTCTGCGGCGCAGAACAAGAAGCAGAACGATCAGAAGCAGTAATACCAGGAATATGATACCGGCTATCAGCAACAGCCAGGGATCCGCAACCAGCATCGCAATGAGGTTGGAATTCGTAGTCACATTATCATTTACAGGCACGGCATTGTAGAAGGGCGCGCTCACCACAGTGATCTTGTTCTCCGCCTGGTCTGCGTAAACGCCAGCCGCATTCGCCACAAGGTCTCTGACCTCTGTGGGTGTCAGGCTTCCCAGATCCGTGCCGTTGATGCTGACCGCCACGGTCAGATCCCGCACAGCGCCCGCCGGCACCTGCCCCTGTTCCTTAACCTGATTGATCGCGAAATCCCGGATTTCGCTGGAACTGGAGTAGGAAGTATTGCCGTTATAGCCGCTTCCCGCATATTGTGTAATGTCGGAGTTAGTTTCCGTGCCGACAACGCCGCCGTCACCGTTGTAACCCTCTCCCATTTCCTCGCTGATTTCTTCCCGCGTCACAAGTCCGCGTTTATCCTCTTCATCGATCTTCTCCGGGGTGTAATATGTAAGCGTCTCCCGGATCAGTTCTTCCATATTAATATCGCTCTTTACGGATACGCGCACATTGCCTTCCCCGTAAATGGGCTCAAGGACATTTTTCACCTTGGCAACGACCTGCGATTCCACCATGCGCGCAATCTCGTCGCTGCTCGCCGTCGTGTCCTTCTGCTCCGCATACATCAGCGTCATGTCGATGCCGTTGCCGTCCACCACGACCACGTTCTCCATCTCCATGCCTGCAACGCTGAATGCGACCAGACGCTGTATCGCTACCGTCTGCTCCGCCGTAGGCGATCCGCCGTCCTCCATACGCACTGTCACCTGTGCGGTTGATGCCGTCAGCGTATCCGCATCCTGCAATACGTATTTCTGGGTTTCTCCCAGAGCGATCGTGACCTTCGCGTCCTTGACGCCTGTGAACAAACCGATCGTACCGCCCAGTCTGTCCTGCAAATCATAAAGCTTGTAAGTGCGCTTGTCGGAATCCGTACTCATTCCGCCCGCATTGTCAATAAATGTGCTATATGCAAAGGCATTCTTCGGATAGCCCTGCATGGCAAGCTGTGCCCGGATCGTATCCTCCTGTTTCTTATCCACCAGGATGTCTCCGTTGTTCTTGTACTGATACGGAACTCCCGAATCCTGCAACAGTTGTACAATCTCTGCCCCTTCCTCCTCTGTCACGGAAGGATACAGCACAGAATATTCCTTTCGGTTCAGTATGATTGCGAAAACAACCGAAAAGATAATCAGAGCCAAAAGCCCGACTATACAGAGCTTCTTCACCCTGGGGCTGACCTTTTCATTGATCTTTTCGTTTATCTCTTTCGCTTTCTTTTTGATATCGTCCGCTTTTATCCCAGGCATTCTTCAGATCTCCCTACTCCGTTCTTTAAATGCTCAGGCGCATTAATTCATTATAAGCTTCCAATGCCTTATTGCGCAGATTCACGACCATATCAATCGTCAGCTGTGCATAAGATCCGGCGATCGTCAGATCGTGTGCGCTCTCCACCTGTCCGGATGCCATAAGGTACTTCTGTTCGTCAAAATTCCGTTCTGCCTCAGCCGCCTCGGAAACCAGCGAACGAAATACATCCCCAAAGGATTGCACGATCGTGCCTGTCTCCGCCTTATCATTCTCGGTAATACCCGTCCCCTTCTGAAACTGTAACGGGGTAATAGGCGTGATAAATAAATCTTCCATTCTGATTATGCCTCCTGTCTATGTTGTCTTCTCCGGCAATTGAAAACCCTGCTTCCGGATTATATCATTATAAGCACCATAAGTAACAATAGTATAAACCTAAAAAAAGAAAAATGCAATATTCTGAGGAATATTTGTTAAAAATTTGTCGTATCCTGTTTTTGTCAAATCCGGCGTTATTTCCCATTTTCACCCCTAGCCTCAATGAAGCGATCCCTCTGCATAGAGAAATCGCTTCATCCTTGGTCAGTGCAACAGTTCAGGCAAGCCTGCGCTATTACGATCAGTTTCCTTTCAGCACGGTGCGGAACCGGGTAATATCCTGAGTCACCGCGTTTAACAGATACTGATACTGGTAGGTCGCCCGGGTCATTTCCACCATCTCGTCCGTAGTGTCTACCGTGTTGCCGTCAAGCCGTTCCGTATGGCCCTTGATCTCGTGAATCTGGCTTTTGAGCTGGGTGATCGCCTTTGCATAATCGTTCTTGTCATTCACCCCGGCCTTTTCCATCTGCCTGCGCAGCGCGTCTTCAAAAGTCACATACTGGGACTTATAATTCGGCGTTTCCGCATTCGTCAGATTATTGGAAATCACTTCCTGTCTCTGCCATACAAAATCCAGGACCTTTGACATAAACGGAATCGCATTTCCAAAAAGATTCTCCATAAGCCTCCTCCTTCCTGTAAAAAAAATGAGTGCCTCTATTCTGATCTGCATCGCAGATAAGAACCATGTTCTATACTGTATGCCGCCATTTCCATAATATGTGGACAAAATATCCGGCAGGCGCTGCATCAGGCCTGTGAATGTCTGATATCCTCATAAATGGCGACCCTGTCGTAATCCTTGATTTCCTGCTGGAAGAGCCCCATTTTATCATTCACCTTCAAAATCACCGGCGCTGAAATATTTTTTAAGTCCAGACCCGAAAAAACGATCAGATCCATCAGATAGTACGGCTCCCCGTTCGCCTTTGGCGGCAAAAACATGGGCTGTCCGTTCAATTCCACAAACAGTCCGCCGGCAGGCAGCTGCTCAGGCTGTGGTTCCGGCGCGGGAGGCGCCTGCCTCGTTGCCGTCCCGACGATTTCCGGCATTTTTCCCCCGGCATCTGCAGGCTCCGGAGCGGGTTCCGCCTTTGCTGCCGCTTCGTCCTGCCGTCCGCCATCCCATTCCTTTGCCTCCGGTTTTGTTCCCTCTGGCGCTGCAGCGCTGTGATCAGCTTCCTCCGGTTCATCCGCAGCAGTATCATTTCCCACAACGCCGCTTTCCACCGGCTCCAAAACGGCAGGCTCAGGAACGACCGATTCCAAAGCAGCAGACTCCGGAACGACCGGCTCCAAAGCAACAGGCTCAGGAACGACCGGTTCCAAAGCAGCAGGCTCCAGATCAGCCGGTTCTGAAGCAGTGCTCTTTAAGGCTACCGGCTCTGCTTCTTCCTCGCCCTCGTACACCAGCACGATCTCGTCACCGTATTTCAACGTATAATCCGTAGGGGTCTCTTCGCCGTTCACCTGCCATGCAACAACGTTTTTCTCCTGCTGCAGCTCAAACAGCCGCACGCGGGCAGGCTTACCGCTCCTGGCGGGAACAAAGGTGATCTCGTCTCCCGCATGAATCAGATCGGAAAGAGCGGCATCCGCGCCGTTTACGCGCATGACCGCGGGCTGTGCGGGCTCCCCGTAAAAGGCCCTGCGTTCCCCGTTGACTGTCACGATAATATTGGAACCGGAACGCCCTATCATATCCCGATAACGATATCCGTTCATCATCAAAATATCCGACAGCCGCAGCATGCCGTTGCTGAACAGCTTCGCCCGGTTGCCGTTTAATCTGACGGAAAAGCTGTCGCTGACCAGATTCAGGCCAGCGGAAACCACGATTCCAAGAGGCGTGGCATACTCCGGATTATCCAGATCGTATTCCTCCGATACCGCATTGATGGCATAATAGCGTCCCGCCACGGATGCCCGCTGCTCCGGCAGCTTTAAGCATTCCGTAATCTGCTTCGACAGCCCCGTCAGACGGCTTCCGCCGCCTGCCATGAATACGGCGGAGGGCGGTCCCGCATTCACCTCCAGGATCCGGTCCGCAATCTCCCGGGCGAGCTTCTCTGTCGCATCCTGTAAAAATCCCAGCACATCCTCTGTCCGGCAGACCTGCTCAAAGCCGAGAATATCGGTAAAGGTGATCTCATCCTTGTCCCCCAGCTGCATCTTGATCTGTTCCGCCGTATCAAAATCCACCAAAAACGCCTTCATCACCGCTTCTGTGATCTCATCTCCCGCAAGCGTCGCCATGGTGTAGCCGACCACCTTGCCGTCCCGGCATACCGCGATATCTGACGTTCCCGCACCGATATCCACCATCACCAGGTTCAAAAGCCGCAGCTTTTCCGGAATCGCCACATTCATGGCGGCGATCGGCTCCAGCGTCAGCCCCGCAACCTCCATCCCGGCTGTCTGCATGGCGGCATACAGGCTTTCCACGACCTCCCCCGGCAGGAAGGTGGCGACAATATCCGCCCGCACCTTCTTCCCCCTGTGGTCCTGCAGGCTGGAAATCGGATATTCATCCAGATAGTACTGCGCAACCGTATAGCCTACCAGAAAAAAACGTTTATCCTGTTCCGCCTCGTTGTTGAATATTTTCTGCGCTTCCTCAATGGCTCCCGTTTCCAGCCGGCTGATCTGTTCATCCTGCAGCAGACTGACCTCGGGAAATTCGATCTCACAGGATGCCCGGCTGGTTCGCAGGGCGCGTCCTGCCGCCGCCACATAGACACGGTTTAAGCTGTAGCCGCTCTTCTCTTCCATCGCCGTCCGCACCCGGCGCGCCAAAAGAGCGACCTGCGAAATATCCTCAATCTGACCGTCTATCATGGCACGTCTGGTATGCTCCGCCCGTTCAATGGCGGTTATTTTCATTTTCCCGTCCTGCAAAAATCCCAGCATTCCGATGATGCTGCGGGTTCCGATATCCAGCGCAAACACTGCGTCCTTCGGAAGCGCCATCAGTTCTTTGCCCATTCTGCGTCCACCATCCTCAATCCGTGTTCAGCTCTCCTGCGATTCGGTTTCGCTTTCACTTTCTGCTGTAGTGCTTTCCTCTTCTGTCGGTTCGTCTTCGCCGGCCGCCTCTTCGTCCAGCGATTCTATTTCCCCTGTCGCATCGTGATACTTGTAATGCACCTCGCCGTTTTCATCCACCAAAAACGTGCACTCATAGTTCGGGGTTTTGGTCTTTTCATTCATGTAATATGCGCCGACCCTGCTATAGCTCTTGCCATGAATCAAAAGGCCGCCCGCATTGTAAATAAATTCATAGTTCTCGATCGGATGCGACAGCTTTAACGCTTCCTGTCCAAGGGAAGAAACCAGCTCCTCGATCGTGTCAATCTCCTCGCTCTCCTCTTCGGTTGCCCCTTCGGTCTCACCCTGCTCTTTCTCCAGCTCGCGCTGCCGTCTTTCCTCGTCCTGTCTGTCCCGCTCTTCCCACAAAAGAGACATCTGCTGCGTCCAGGGCGTCTCCTGCGTCCAGGTTCTGATCTGATAATATTCTGCATTGCAGATCACGGAAAGCACGAGAGAATGATCGGCATCCGCCGCCGGTCCTGTCAGCACATAGTAAAGGGGTCCCTCTGTTTCCTCCTGCTCATCAGGCTGCTCCTCTGATTCCTCCTGCGCAAAAATGCCCATATTCAATGCGATTTGGGTAATATCGATAAAGCTCTTCTCATTCTGCAGATATTCCAGGTATGCCGCCACTTCCTCTTTGGCATCCCCCTCCGGCTCCTGTGCAGTCTCTTCCGCCTGCGCGCTTTCTTCCTCCGTCGCGCTTTCGGTTTCCTCTTCACTGATCTCCCCCGGATAATACTGATATACCTCAAGAATTACCGTCTCTGCAGTCTCCGTTTCGGACGCAGACTCTTCCGGCGCTGTAGCGCTCTCCTCCTGCGTTGCCACTTCGGCCGTTTCTGTGCTTTCCGCCTGCGCAGCGCTCTCCTCCTGCGCGGTGTCCGCCGTTTCGGACAGGCTTTCCGTTTCGCTCTCCTCCTCCGGCTCAGCTATCACGGTTCCGGTTCCCAGCAGGAAATCATATGTATTCTCCGTCTCCTCTGCCAGGATAGCTTCCTTAATAAGCGTAAACCTGCGCGCTCCAAGCACCACTGACACAGAATCTATCGTATCCTTTTTTGTAAAATAAAATTCCGGCGGTTTGACAACCACCACCTTTTTTTTGTCCTTGTTTAAAAATTTCGGAACAAAAACCGCCGCAGCGGCAGCGGCGGCAAGGAGAACCACCACTATGGGAATCAATATGATCAGCAGCTTCTTTTTGCTTTTTGGATTGTTGTTTTGCTGTTCTTTCTTTTTACCGCGGGCCATTTTACTCTGCCTTTCCTTTCCGTCAGGAGCGCTGTTTTGCCGGAATTTGCCCCTGCACATAGTATAACTAATTTATTATCGGACGGTTTTACTTAAAAATAAGTCTGTTTTTTTAATTTTTATTCAAATTGATTATTTATTTTCCGGCGCTGCCGATATATAATAGTGGCATACGGTTTTTAGTGGTTACTGAGCGTAACGCCAATCTCGTGACCGGAAATGACAACGATCAAAAAATGAGGTAGTTGATAACATGGACGATCAGGAACGGAAATTAAAACGTCAACAGGCATTAGAAGAATACAATCAGATTGTCTCCTATGAAATCGAGCCGGTTGCCACCGCCGATAATGCTTCTCCCGGACGCAGGCATAAGCCCGAGAAGAAACGGAAGCACATTTTTCTCCGCTTTTTTCTCCCCGTCCTCATTATCGCAGGCATGGCCGTCTGTTACTTTTACATCGGTAACAGAATTTCCTTAATCGCCAGGGAAAACAAGCAGCTTAAGGAGGAGCTTGCCGACGCAGACGGCTCTAACGCTCCCGGCGCTCCCCTGCCGCAGGATGAAAGCGAAGCCACAGGAGCGGACAATACGACACAGCAGGCCGTACAGCCTGACGAGACTTTGGAGAACGCTGCAGAGAGCAGCATGGCTGCCGAAGAAGGGGACAGCACAGAGGAAGCAAATGAGACTACAGCGTCCCAGGACGCTGCCCAGGAGACGGAAGAATTTACCGCCATCTACCCCCTGCGGGGAAGCTCCACCATTCTCCACTCCTTCGGTCCCTATACCGATGAGGACGGAGAGGACGCCGTCTGCTACGGGCTTGCCCTAAGCACGGACAGCGACACGGATGTTGTCGCGGCGGCGGGAGGCACTGTGATTTATGCGGATGACAATCCCACAACCGGTCTTACTGTACAGGTCGATCACCAGAACGGTTATATTACCGAATACACCGGAAACAAGCAGCTTTTAGTCTCCACCGGTCAGGCGGTGGCGGTCGGGCAGCCCATCGCCATCACAGGCTCTGCAGACGGCGAAGATGCCGGACACATGGAGTTCCGTGTGCTCTACGAAGGCAGCTTCATCAATCCCGAAGAGGTTTTAAAAATTGTCGGTTAAAAATTATTTTTTAATTTTTTTCAGTAAAATTTTCAGGAAAAGGAGAAAAACTATGTTCGGAAAAAGCTACTCGGAACCCAAAAACACGGAAACCTATACAACTCCGCCCCCGCTGTTCGAGCCGGAGCCGGCTCCCGCTCCCGCACCGAAGCCGGAACCGAAGATCGATACCATCATCGGTGAAGGAACCCGGATCGTCGGCACAGTAACCTGTAAGACGCTGCTTCGGGTGGACGGCATCATCGAAGGAGAGATCATCTCCGAAAGCAAGGTGGTCGTCAGCGAAAAGGGACTTGTCAAGGGCGATATCAGCGCGGAAAACATGACGCTGGGCGGAGAACTCACCGGCAATGCCCATGTCCGCGAGAAATCGGAAATCCTTGCGACCGGCCGTCTGCACGGCGATATCATCACCAAGACCCTGATCATGGATGAAAATGCTATTTTCGAAGGGAAATGTACCATGAATCAGTCCGCCCTGGAAAAAATGAACCGCATTCCGGATGTGAAGCCGGAACATAAACCGGAACCGAAGGCAGAGCCGAAGACCGAGCCTGTTTTTTCCGCAAAGGAGCAGAACTAAAAGCGGCGGTCCGCACATTTTCCAAATAATCGAGTAGGAGGCGGTGACTAGCCGCCGTCCTCTCACAGCACCGTGCTTA
>CAJUEL010000011.1 GCA_910585455.1 uncultured Eisenbergiella sp.
TGCTTTTTGCACAATTCAGGTATTGACAAAAGTCACTACATAACAGTTCAGACAGGCCCGAATTGTTACAATACAGAAATGGTACCCGGGGGTGATGAAAAAACGGTCATGCCTGCATGGATATTTGATTTTACAAAAAAGAAGGAGGAACAGAGAATGCCTGACAAAACAATGATTACCGACAGGCTGTGTGCCGCGCTGCAGCCTCTGCCCTTTATTCACGCCTTCTGGCTGGAGGGCGCGGATGCGACAGGGACTGCAGACGAATACAGCGATCTGGATTATTGGGTGGACTGCGATGATGAACAGGAGGAGCAGGCGGTCGCCGCCGTGGAAGCAGCGTTGTCTGGGCTGGCAAAAATCGACTACAAATATGTATGCCGCCATCCCCACCCGAAAATCCGCCAGCGCATTTATCATCTGGCGGGCACAGGTGAATATCTGATGATCGATTTCTGCTGGCAGCTGCACAGCCGCCCGAAGGAAGAATACGCCTACTATGAAGGAGACCTGGTGGAGGGGGCGAAGGTGATTTTTGACAAGAGCGATGTGGTCCGATACCGGAAAATGGATATGCAGGCTTTTGCAGAACGGAATCGGGCCTGTCTGGAGGAAGCCTGTTACCGCAGGACGCAGTACTGCCGCGCCATGAAATACGTCCGCCGGGGGCAGTACCTGGAGGCTTACGCTTATTATAACCGTTATATATTGGAGCCGCTCATCGATCTGCTCCGCCTGCTCTATACCCCGGCCTACGCAGACTACTATCTGGTACATATTTCCAGGCACATTCCTGACAGGGAGCGGGAGCGGCTGGAATATTTCGCGCAGATCGGTTCCCTTACGGATATGGAGACGAGGATTTCCAGGGCGGGGGAGTGGTTTGACGGGCTTTTGGAGCGGGTGCACGCGCAGGAGGATTAGCATGAAGAAGGAGAGGATGGATATGACACTGAAAAACGGAGAAATCTGGTATGACACACAGGGCAACGTGCTCCACGCTCATGGCGGGCACATTTTACTGCATGAGGGCGTTTATTACTGGTACGGGGAAAACCGGCTGGAGGACATTTATGTGAGCTGCTATTCCTCCACCGATCTGGTGCACTGGACCTTTTTAAACCATGTGCTTACCATGCGTTCCCCGGCGCGGGAGAACCGCGTGCGTGGGGATTTGAAGCTGACAAACCAAAACGGCGGCAGGGTGAACATCGAGCGCCCGAAGGTGCTTTACAATGAAAAGACGAAGCAGTTCGTGATGTGGATGCACTATGAAAACGGGACCGATTACAGCTGTGCGGCAGCGGCGGTGGCGACCTGTGACACGCCCGCCGGAGATTTTGTGTACCACGGCAGCTTTCGCCCTTATGGGCATATGTCCAGGGACTGCACGCTCTTTGCGGATAGCGATCGGGCATACTTTTTATCCGCATCCCGTGATAATGCGGACATGCATATGTACCTGCTGCAGGAGGATTATCAGAATGTGGAGAAGCTTTCCGGCGCGTTCTGGTCCAATGAGTACAGGGAAGCGCCCGCGCTGGTAAAAAAGGATGGCGCTTATTATATTTTTTCTTCCTTCTGCACAGGATGGGCGCCGAACCAGTGTAAATATGGAAGGACGGATTGCCTGGAGAAAGGCTTCGGGCTTTTACGAAAGGTTGGAGACGAGACAACCTATCATTCTCAGCCTGCTTTCATCCTGACGGTTGCAGGGACCGAAACCACCTCTTATATCTATGTGGGAGACAGATGGGATGGCAGGGATTATCACAATTCCCGCTATGTATGGTTCCCGCTCGTATTTCATGAGGACGGGAGCGCCAAAATCATCCATTGCAGCGAAATCGAAATCGATGCTGTGACGGGGCGGATGGAATGGGTTGAGTGTGAACGCTAAATATATGGAGGTGAACGCATGATGGCGGAAAGCCAGAACATAGAATGGAAGGAATCCTGGCGTGACGAATACCTGAAATGGCTATGTGGTTTTGCCAATGCGCAGGGTGGCAGGATTTATATTGGTAAAAAGGACGATGGCACTGTCATTGGCGTCAGTGATGCCAAAAAGCTGATGGAGGATATTCCAAACAAAATCCAAAACAAGCTGGGCATCGTTGCAGATGTAAATCTTCTCACCGAAAACGGAGTAGAATATATTGAGATTGTGGTTTCACCATGGGCGTTTCCAGTCAATTATGATGGTGAGTATCACTATCGCAGCGGCAGTACGAAACAGCAACTGCGGGGCAATGCACTGACTAATTTTCTACTATCAAAAACAGGAATGAAGTGGGAGTCATCTTCTGTACCCAATATTTCAATTGAAGATTTAGATAAGGAAAGTTTTGATATTTTCCGCCGTGAAGCACTTCGCAGCGGGCGCATGACAAAGAAAGACCTGGATATACCCAATGAGGAACTTCTGATTAAACTGAATTTGCTGGCAGATGGCAAGCTGAAAAGGTCAGGCGCATTGTGTTTTTATCGTGAGCCGGAGAAGATAATCGGCGGCTGCTATGTCAAAATCGGAAAGTTTGAAGGCAGTGAAATTTTATATCAGGATGAGTTTCATGGCTCCCTTATTCTTATAGCTGACCGGGTAATTGACTTTATTTACCTTAAATACCTCAAGGCAGCGATTTCCTACCACAAGGAAACACGCGTTGAGACATATCCTTTCGCCCGCGAGGCGGTGCGTGAGGCTGTGTACAATGCACTGATACATTCCGATTGGTCCGATAACAATCCGATTCAGATTCGGATTGAAGATGAGGTTATGTATATCAGCAACAGCAGTCTTCTTCCCCCTGACTTTACGGTGGAAACGATGATGCATTCACACAGATCCATGCCGCTCAATCCCGAAATAGCTGATGTTTTCTATCGTGCAGGATATATTGAACGCTGGGGGCGCGGTATTCAGAAAATATGTGATGCCTGCAGAGAACATGGTGCTGATGAGCCTGTGTACACAGTCCAAAGCAATTATGTGATGGTCAAGTTTGCTGCGCTTGCAAGTGCCATTGTGAGAGATTTCAAAGTCCCAAACCGACATGATGACGGTTTGAATGACGGTTTAGAAGGCGGTATAGAAAATAAGGTGCTAAGTATTATTGAGTCAAATCCAAATGTGACTATGGAAGAAATTTCGGTGCAACTGAGCGTGTCAAAAAGAACGGTTGAGCGTACTGTCAAGCGCTTAAGGGAGAATAATAGAATTGAGCGTGTTGGCGGTAAGCGCTATGGCCATTGGGCAATTCGCGAATAATCTATTCCCACGCAGGCCGCATCCGGGACTATAATATCACGAAGGAGTGGGTGCCTGATGGCGCGACCGTGCTCTATGGCAGCGCTACGGAGGTATTTCCGTAATTCGCTGGTCAGGGCAAACTATAATGACTTAAAAAACAGTATCTCGGTGATATCCCCGGATTGAATATCGACAGCCCTGCGTATATTGCGCGCTTAATCAATTTCAATTTTTGCGCGCGCTTCCGCATACTCCCCAAACCATGCCAGCCACCGGTCAATCTCCGTTTGTGTGGGAACGGGAAAAGCGGTTTGCGCCGTCCCGATGTTTCCGGCCTTTCCAATGCCAAAGTCGTGGTAGGGCAGCAGCTGTGCCTTTTGAATGGCAGGAAGCTCTGCCAGCAGGTGAAGAATGGTTTCAAAATGTTCGTCGTCATCGTTGACACCGGGAATGATGGGACAGCGCAGGACGATGTTTTTTTGTGCCTGACCGAGCAGGCGCAGATTTCTTTTTATGGGCGCAAGGCTGCCGCCCAGATATTCCATTGCTTTTTCTTCGGAGGAAATTTTCCAGTCAAAATAAAACAGGTCAGTGTCCGGCAGCAGCTTTTCCATGGCGTCCGTTGTGCCAAAGCCGCTGGTCTCCACACAGGTGTGGATGCCCTCGGCCCGGCACCGGGCGAGAAATTCTGCGGCAAAGTCCGCCCACAGGAGTACCTCTCCCCCGGAGAGCGTCACGCCGCCGCCGGACTGCTCATAAAAGGGGAGATCCCGCCGGGCGATTTTTAGAAGCTCCTCCGGGGTGTAGGAAGCACCGATGAGCTTCAGCGCGCGGGAGGGGCAGACGCCGGCACAGCGTCCGCACCGGATGCAGCGGTCAAAGGACACCGCATGCCGGTGCTGTCCGCCGATGACCGTGTGCGCCTGCACGGGGCAGACCGCCGCACAGCGCCCGCAGTCCATGCAGGACTCCCTGTGAAAGGAGAGCTGGGGTCTGGCATCCTGGGCTTCCGGATTGTGGCACCATTTGCAGTGCAGCGGACAGCCCTTGAAAAAGAAAACTGTGCGGAGCCCCGGTCCGTCGTGGGCGCCGGCGCGTTGGATATCGATCAGGGTGGCGTGCATCGCGCTTTTGTCCTCCTTTCCTGTGTGGCAGTGCGCCAGAAAACGGGCGTGCCGGTTTAATATGCGGTTCTGCTCAATACATCCTGCTGTGTTTTTTTGTCCAGATCGATGAAGCGCGCGGTGAAGCCGCCCACCCGGACGACCAGATTTTCGTGCCGCTCCGGATGTTCCATGGCGTCTTCCAGATCCTTCTGGTCCACTACGCTTAAGTTGACCTGTTGTCCGCCCATGGCAAAGAAAGCGGACAGCACCGGCTTGATCAGCGGCTTTTCTCCCGCGAACATCCGCCGGGAAACCTTCAGATTTTGATTGCCGCCGGCGTGGATGGCGGTATCCATTTTGCACATAGAACAGAGCATGGCGGTCAACCCCTCCCGGTCCTGCCCGTTGTAGGGGCTGTTGCCGTTGGAAAGAAATTCCGAAGCTCTGCGCCCATCGGGGGTTGCGCCCACAAAGCGCCCCAGAGAGACGTTCATGTTGTTGTTGATCAAAACGGCAAGGAAGGAGTCCATACATCTTTTTTCATGCTGTGCCTGTATGGTTTTGCAGATGAATTCGTGCAGCTCCTTTGCGATGCCATCCGCCGTATCGTTGTCATTGCCGAATTTGGGCGCGGACAGAAGGAGCCTGTGCGTTTCCTCATGGCCCGCAAAGTTATGGGATAGCGCCTCTATAAGCTGCCTGAGGGTGAGCGCTTTGGTATCATATACGGTATGCCTGATTGCGGTCATGCTGTCGGCAAGCGTCACATTTCCATAGGTTTCCACCGTGCCGCCCAGATGGGTGAGACCGCCGTCGAGCATCGCTTTTCCCCTTGCCATGCAGTCACAAAGCAGGGCAGAATACTGCAAAAAGCACGCTTCTTCATTACAGACCTGATACAAAAGCTCTTCAAAGCCGCCGGAAAGATCGATGAAAAAGGCGAGGTATTCTTTAAGTAGCGCCATCAGGTCCGCAAAGCAGGTCAGATCGGAAAGACCTTTTACCGGAATGCCTGCCGCCTTCGGACCGCAGAGCCTGCCGGTGGCGGGATTGATTCCGTCATGGAGCACGAGCTCCAGTATTTTTGCCACATTCAGCGCGGTGTTGGGCGTTCCGATGCTGTGACAGGCGAGCATATATTCTCCGCAGCCGAAGAAGGAATACTGTTCGGCAAGCTTTTGGTCCACATGCATCGCCTGCATCACGGACGGAATGTTTACATCGTCGCAATAGAGCATGGGATAGGTGTTGCCCTCCGACAAAATCTGCAGGGCCCGGTCGTAAAGCGCCTGATTCATCTCTTTGGAATAGCGCAGGCTGATCTGGGGGTAAAAATGATCCCTGCGCATTTCCAGCACGTCCATGACCAGCATGGCGAAGGCGTCGGCGCTCTTTTCATGCTCCCGTCCCAGACCGCCGATGATGACCCGCGTGTCCCTGCCGCACTGGGTTTCGATGAGGGAGAAAAAGTTGTTCAGCAGCGCAGCCGCTTCCTTTTTGGACAGCCGTCCCTCCTTCAGATCCTTTTCATAAAAATCTCCCATATAATCGTCAATTCTGCCGATCTCCACACAGCGGGCGGAGAGCATGTAGATACATTGCAGCTGGATCGCCTGCCGCATGGTGGCGGGCGGATTGTCGGCGATGGCGGTGAGGGCAGCTGCCATTTCTTCCCACCGCGTCTGCTGTGCATCCTTTGTCTGTTGCGCCTGGCACAGGGCATATTCCCGGTAGGAGAGGATCACGTCCCGTATAGCGTCCAGAACACAGGCAATTCCTTCGTAGAAGGGCTTTTGCTTTGCCGGTGCTGCAGAAGCATAGGAAAGCGCTTCCTTCTTTAAACCCATCAGACCGAGGGAGAACAGCTTTTTAAAATCCAGGTTGACGCCTGCCAGCCGGTACAGGGGATGGATGGGCGCGTTGTCCTCAAAATAGTTGTCGCCGCCCATGGAGCCGTCCCAGAAGGCGGGAAAACGGCGGCGGATTTTCGCGTTCGTATTTTCGGTCCGCCAAAAGGCGATCATTTCCTCCACCCGGTTTTGATACGCTTCATCATAAGCGGAATCCTTCCGGATTGCATCGGCAAGCCGCAGACAGTTCGCCTCATCGATGCAGTAGCCCACCTTGTCGATGCTATCCCCTTCCAGACAGGGCGCAAAGACCACGTAGGGACGGTCGATCCTTCCGGCGATCAGATCATCCTTTTGGGGCTCTTTAAAATAGGTGGAAAGCTGCATCTGCATACAGCGGCTTTCCCGGAGCGCTTTCGGCGCGTTCTGGTTTTCCCGGTAGCATGCGGTGAAGGCAAGCTCCCGCTCCAGCAATTTGTCAGACTGATACATAAAAATCCTCCATGTCGCCGCAAGGCGGCGACTCAAATTGGGCTGTAGAATGCCTGCTTTTCAAGGCATTCTTCGGTGTGAAGCGTTAGATTTTCTCAGGCGGCGTCTTTTAGACGCTTTAGAAAATCTCTTCGTTTATGTCCACATTATAGAGCAGAAGAGAAGAGGTGTCTTGCGCAAAACATGCAGGAATGGTACTATATTGACCAGAAAAAGTGGTGAAGCATATGCAATTGAGTTCCGGCAGCGAAAGAACGGGTGGAATTTATGATTTATATTGTGGACAATCTGTTAAATTATTTCATATATCTGTTTCTCATTTATTTTGGATTCAGGATCAGTCCGAGAAGAAACCGGCTTTTTATTGGGATATCCGCAGGGATTGTGCTGTTGTCAGGCGCCCTTAACGCATATTATGACGTCAATTCTCCGGTTATTTACATAGTCTGGAGCACGCTTTCCATCTGTTTGTTTTTCGAGGATCGCTTCGGGCATTTGCTTGTATTAAGCGCCGCCCTCATGTATTTCACCGGAATCGTGGACACATTCAGCGTTATGCTGATCCAGGTTGTGCTGATAGGCGGAGGAATGACCCACACAGAGCTTGTATGGTGGATGGAGCCCGCCTATTTGCTCTCGTTTTTGATATATCTGCTGGCATACCTGCGGATTCTGAAAAAGCATGAGGTCTATCTGTGTGATATAGAATTCAGATACAAGCTCGCGCTTTTCATACAGGGCAGTATTTTTCAGATGTTTTATGACTTTGTTTTCGTATTCTTTGAGGAAAATCACAGGATGTATGGCTGGGATGCGTATGCAGTATTTTTTATCAGCATAACAGGGGCAATTTATTCCATTTTTCTCACGCTCGGTCTGGCTGTGAAAAACATATTGTCAGACAGGCAGAACAGGGCGCTGCAGTCCTTTATGGATATGCAAAAGCAGCAATACGATTATCAGCTGCAGCAGTCGGTGGCGGTGCGGCGTTTTAAGCATGATCTGGCAAATCATATTGGCGTTTTGAGAGAGCTGATGAACGAAAAAAAGGCGGAGGAAGCCAAAGCGTACATAGATACCATCTGGAATATACAGGAGGAGTTTGATCTAAAGATTCACACAGGAGACAGCTTTCTCGATGTGATTCTGAATTATTATCTGTATTTGGCGGGAAGGGAAAAGATAGCGTTTGCCGTATCGGGGAAGCTGACCGGGAAAATGCCTGTTGCGATGTTTGATCTTACAACACTGATGGGAAATATATTGCAGAATGCGGTTGAAGCGGCGATAAAAGCGGAGCTTCCCAGAATACATGTCGCACTCGCAGAGCATGAGAAGGAAATTTTCATTGTCGTCAGAAACAGCGTAGCGGAAAGAATCCATACAAAAAAAGATTTTTTCAGGACATCAAAGGAGGACAGGCTCCATCATGGTTTTGGCTTGAAAAATATCGCTGCGACAGTGGAAAAGTATCATGGCGAATGCTATATGGAGTCCGTGGTGGAAAACGGAGAAGCGTTGTTTCAAATCAGCGTTGCCATACCAACGGTCAAAGCAGAGGAGAAAGAGGGATGAAGGCAGGAATTGTCGAGGATGAAGCGGTATGGAGAGAGAAAATACGGGCTGTCATCGAGAGGTATTGCAGGGATAAAAATATTCCATTTCAGATCGAATCCTTTCGCAATGGAAAAGATTTTATGAAAAATGCGGATTTCGATTTGCTGTTTCTGGATATTGAGCTTGTAGAGGGGGAGGATGGTTTTGGAATAGCCAAACAGCTGATGAATTCCGGAAGCAAATGCAAAATATGCTTTTTGACTTCCCATACGGAACTGGCAAGAGCAGGATATCGGGTGAATGCGTTCCGGTATATAGACAAAAGGCATTTGGAGGAAATCGATGAGGCGCTGGATGCTTTCCTGAAAACAAGGATTCAGGATCAGGTTGTTTTCTGTAAGGATACCGCCGGGCGATGTATAAGCATAAACCTGAATGCGCTTCTTCTTGTGGAAACATATGGGAGAAAGCTAAGATATCTCATGTTGGACGGCAGCGAACATGTTTGTGAAGGACAGATATCGGAAGCCGCAAAACGCTTATCCCAATCCGGTTTTTTTCGGGTACAGCGGTCATATATCGTCAATTTGAAATATATTGAAAAAGCGGACAGCCGCAGGATTACGCTGTGTAACGGATTGGAGGTGGCGATTGGAAGAACGCATGGCAATGAGTTTAAAAAGGAATTTTTCAAGTGGAGAATGTGGTTTGGCAATTGAGCTTTGCTCCCTTTGACGTTTTAGGATATTATAATGGGAGTGCAGGTGTGTTTGTAGTATGATAACAGAGTATTGAATCATGCATCAAATGGGAGGAGTGGCAATTGTGAAAATAAAAGCTGTAATTTTTGATATAGGGCAAACTCTTGTCTGCTATCCAGTGCCATTAAATTGGTCTATATTATATCGTCCTGCTTTTGAAAGCATAGCAGAAAAACACAAATTGAATATAACGGAGAATGAGTATAAACATATTAGTGAAGTCCTTACAAAATACAACACAAGAATAAATCCAAGAGAAATTGAAGTTTCATCAAATACAATTTTTAATGAGATATTAAATGGGACAAATATCTCGTCAGAGTATTTGGATGTAATAAAAAATGGCTTCTATTCTTTCTTTCGGAATGATGTTCAAATATATGCGGACGCAGTAGAAACGTTGCGGGAAATAAAATCCAGAAATATACTTATTGGCACTTTATCTGATGTTGCGTATGGGATGGATAATTCGTATGCGCTTGAAGATATAAAGCCTCTGCTGAAATATATAGACATACCATTTACCTCAAATGATGTTGGATATCGTAAACCAAACAGGAAAGGCTTAGAAATTCTTTCCGGCAAAATGAATGTTCTCCCATCAGAGATGATTTTTGTGGGAGATGAAAAAAAGGATGTGGAATGTGCCATAAATGAGGGCGCGATATCGGTCCTTATAAATCGGGATAACGAGGAAAAGAAATACGGACAAACTTATGTTATCAAGGAGCTCAAAGAATTGGTTACTATAGTCAAATGAATTCGGATTAGCTAAGAAGCAGAGGTAGTAACGATTGCGATGGGATTATTTGATGATGAGCTGTCAATTTGAAATTCATTTATTCGCCTCCCGTGTCTGTCGTATTTCTTCGTTGATTTCATCCAGGGTTAAATCCTGAATACCGTTCTTTTTTGCCTCAGCCCGCAGGGAAAGGAAAGCCTGCATACCGGAGGCTCTGGTTACTTCCGTAGAAGCCTGAATCTCAAATGGGATTTTTCTTTCCCGAACGACAGCCCGTGCAAAAACATTGAATGCGGTGGTTGCGTTCATTCCGAAATCTGCACAAAGAGCATCGAATTGACGCTTTAAGGTTTCATCCATGCGGATACTAAAGGTTGCCTGTGCCATTGTCAATACCTCCTTTACCATCTATTATACTCAAATAAACAAAAAATGCAATAAATTCGAACCTAAAAGAAGCTAATTTGTAACAGTTCAGACCTGTCTGAACTGTTACGCTAATTTATGTAAAATCCGATAGAAGTTCAGTTTATTTGGACCTGGTGCTGCTTGAAAAATATGAGGATATTTTACAAGACGCAGAAAAAAATAAGAGGTAAAATGATACCGTTCGAATCAGAGAACTGCATTTGCGGCAGTGTCTGTGAGAACGTGTATCTTTTGTCAGGAGGAAATTTCCACATGAAGAAAGAGGCGAGAACGGCGGTATACGATGACGGGCTGCGGTTGGAAGCCTATCGCTTTGCGGGAATCGTGCAGCCCTTTCCGGGGCATTTCCATGAACATTATGTCATAGGGCTTGTGGAGAAGGGGAGGCGCGCGCTTTTTTGCAGGGACAGGGAATATGTCCTGGAGGAAGGCAGCATCGTGCTTTTCAATCCGGGCGACAGCCATGCCTGTGTCCAGAGTGACGCAGGGACATTTGATTACCGGGGCGTCAATATTTCGAAGGAGGCCATGCTTGATTGGGCGGAGGAGGTCACGGGGAAACGCAGGCTGCCGGGATTTGGGGAAAATGTGATTGCAGATGAGGCGGCGGCCTGTCATCTGCGCCAGCTTCATGAACGGATCATGAAAGGGATGGAGGCGTCCGGGAAGGAGGAAGCCCTGCTGCTTTTGCTTTCGTATCTGATTCAGAACTACGGGCAGCCCTTTGAAAGCCGTATTCCGGCGTGCAGGCAGGAGCTTGAAAGGGCGTGTGCATATATGCGGGAGCATTTTTCGGAGCGCATTTGTCTGGATCAGCTTTGCCGCTATGCAGGGCTTGGCAAGTCAACGCTGCTGCGCGCTTTTACAAAGGAAAAGGGCGTTACGCCTTATCGTTACCTGGAAACAATCCGGATCAATGAGGCAAAAAAGCTGTTGGCAAGGGGAATTTCTCCTGCGGATGCGGCAGCCAGGACAGGCTTTTTTGACCAGAGCCATTTTACGAATTACTTTAACCGGTTCATAGGGCTCGCGCCGGGGACTTATCGTGAAATTTTTCAGGAAAAGGACGGGGATGCAGGACGGAAGGAAAAAGTGTTGCTGTATGCGGATCAGCGAGTCGCTTGTGCCGGTGGTGCGAAGGCGCAGGCTGCAGAAGGGCGGGTGATTTTTTAATGGAAAGGAGAAGGACAGCCGGGCATCTGGCGGCGCTGTTTACCATTCTCATATGGGGGACGACGTTCATATCCACCAAGGTCCTGCTTGTGGATTTTGAGCCGGCAGAAATTCTGTTTTTCCGGTTTGTCACAGGATATGCGGCATTGCTTTTGGTTTGTCCGCATCAATTAAAAAATGTGAGCCGCAGGCAGGAGGCGACCTTTGCGCTGGCAGGGCTGTGCGGGATATGCCTGTATTACCTGCTGGAGAATATCGCCCTTACTTATACGCTGGCATCGAATGTGGGCGTTATCATATCGGTCGCGCCGTTTTTTACGGCCATATTGTCCCAGCTGTTTATGAAATCAGAAGGGAAGCTGCGGGCGAGTTTTTTTGCCGGATTTGCGGTGGCGATGGCGGGCGTTGGGCTGATTGGCTTTCACGGCTCTGGATTGGCGTTAAAGCCGATGGGCGATCTGCTGGCAGTTCTGGCGGCTTTTGTATGGGCGTGTTATTCTATGCTGACTAGGAAGATCGGCAGCTTCGGTTATCCGGTCGTACCTGCTACGCGCAGGACATTTTTTTACGGCATTCTTTTCATGCTTCCTGCATGTGGCAAAGCCCTGTGCCGCAGCGCCGGACCGGAACGGTTTGCGGATATGACGAACCTGCTCAATATGCTGTATCTGGGGCTTGGGGCATCCGCACTTTGCTTTGTCACATGGAATCTGGCGGTCAAGACGCTTGGAGCAGTGAAAGCGAGCGTTTATATTTATGTGGTTCCCGTCATAACGGTGGCGGCGTCTGCGCTGGTTTTGAAGGAACCGGTGACATGGGCTTCGGCCCTGGGAACGGCTTTGGCGGTCGCAGGGCTTTTCCTTTCCGAATACGGCGGAAAAGGAAGCACAGCGGGAAAAGGATAAACGGGAGGACTGGAAAATGGACTTACAAAATGAAAAATGTGTCATGATAATTGACGGAAACCTGCCGCCCGGCATTCTGGCAAATACGGCGGCGATCATGGGAATCACGCTGGGAAAGCGGATGCCGGAGGTTGTGGGCGCGGATGTGTATGACGGGACCGGAAACGGGCATCTGGGAATCATCACATTTCCAGTGCCGGTTCTTAAAGGAAACGCGGAGGCGATCAGACGTATCCGTGAGAGACTGTATGAGACGGAATTTTCGGATTTGACGGCGGTGGATTTCTCTGATCTGGCACAGGGGTGCAAAACCTATGATGAATTTGTAGAGAAAATGAAGGAAATTCCGGAAACGGAGCTGAACTATCTGGGAATTGCCATCTGCGGCGCGAAAAGAAAGGTCAACAAATTGACCGGGAGTATGGCGCTGCTGAGATAGCGCATAAAGAAGCCAAACCGCCGCTATGGTTTAATTCCATATGCGGCGGTACGTTTATGCTCCCTTCCGGGTTTTTCGTCACAATTCAGAAAGGGGCTGATTGTGGCGGTTTTTCTATTTGTGAAAGGTATTTGTGCAACCAACAGTTGCCGGATCAGAACGCACAGGTAGATTGTTTATGGAAAATATCTAAAGTATAATGAGTGTCTGGGAGGAAGCCAAAATGGAATTTAAAGAAAAGCTGCAATTATTGCGAATGAATATGAAACTGTCACAGGAAGAACTTGCAGACAGGTTGGATATATCGAGGCAGTCTGTCACAAAATGGGAAAATGGACAGTCGTTTCCGGATATCCAGAACCTCATACAGCTCAGTGAGATTTTCAAAGTCTCCATTGACAGGCTTGTAAAGGGAAATGACATCTGCACGGAAAGCCCTTTTTGCGAGCAGGAATATCCCCTGCATGAGATCAGGACTTTTCTGGTCAGAGCGAAAAAAAATACATACACTACGGGAGAAAACAGGATCATGCCAACACAACCAGATTCCCATGATTTCCGTTATGAGGATGGGGGTTATTTATATGCGGACACTTACTATGGCGGGCAGAAATTTGTGGGAGGTGAGCGTGTTTGGATAAAGGATCATGCGGTGTGGGCTCTGAATTATTATGGTCAGAGTTTGAAGGAAGCTTTTGACATTCGTTTTTTGAAGGAGGCACTTTCTCATGTGCCGGTTTCTATGCCTTTCAGGGGACCGGAATTATATCAGAAAGGCGATTATATGTATCAGTGCCAGGTGCAGGGCAATTTTGAATGCTTTTCAGGAGAGGAGCGGATATACTGCAGGCAGGAAAAGGTATATGTCTGTGTATTCCATGGGGGGATTATTTTATGAGTGTGTTTGCATACATATTTGGCAGCCTCTTTGGAGCCGCCGGAACGCAGGATATTATATCGCGCCGAAAAAGAAATTTTTCCTCGCCCGGTATTCGGTGGGAGTCATCCGGTAGTGCTGCCTGAAAAGGCGGTTGAACCAGGACAGATTTTCGAAGCCGCAGGTGACAGAAATTTCCAGCACGGAAAGCTGTGTGGTCTGAAGCAGAAGGGCAGCGTGGGCGAGGCGCAGTCCGTTTACATAGGCGCCCGGCGTCTGTCCGTAATATTTTTTGAAGGCCCGGTTTAAATATTCCTGGCTGCGTCCGGAAAGGGCGCGCATCTGCCGGATACCCAGTGTGAAATTCTCTTCCTTTTTCATCTCCTCGTGCAGGGCGGAAAGCCACCTGGGGGCGTAGAAGGGAGTTTCCGGCATACAGGCGGAAATGAGAATGCCGCCGCATACATGCCGCAGCAGGAATTCCTGTGTCGTTCGCGATGCCTGCGGCTGTCCTGCCCGGTCAGTTTCAGAACGGTATACGGCAAAGGCGTTTTCCTCCAGTGAGAAATACTGATGCAGTCCCGTTATATGTGCAAAGCCCGCACCCGAAAGAAGTCCTTCAAAGGTATCCCGGCGGACGGCGATGTTGCGCAGAACAGAGGGCTTTGCGGAATCATTTTTTAAAAGATGCGCGTCTGTGGGGGCGAGAACATGTCCCTGACGGCGGGAAAGCCTTGTGCTGCCTTTACGGCAGATTTCGGTGAATTCTCCCTGCAATATGATGAAAAATTCATAATAATCATGGCAGTGAGGCAAAATCGCGCCGCCCGGCTCCAAAAAGAGGTCAGACATGTAAAAGCTTTGCTGTGGATCTGATACATAATCGGACCAGGTAAACCGGTCAGGCTTTACAGGCATGGACATAGGGCAGCGCTTTCTCCTTCGACGGTATTTTCTGTGAGAATAGCATGTTTGGGAGGAGCTTGTCAAGACAGGATGGAAATGCATCTAAGAAAGCGCTTTGATAATTGAATAGACTTTACGCCTGAGTTGTAATATACTCATAGCACAGGCGGTTAAATGATGCTTTTGCCGAAGCTGCAAAGGAACTGCCGGCCAGACGAAAAAGGTGTGAGGTACTGCTATATGTCAAGTATTTTAATTGTTGAAGATGAAAAAGCCATGCAGGAGATCATTGCGGATTATATGCGAAAGGGGGGTCACACCTGCTTTACTGCTGACGATGGCATAGATGCCCTGGTTATGTTGAAGGACACCCCTGTGGATCTGATGATCCTGGATGTTATGATGCCCCACCTGGACGGTTTTTCTGTCTGCAGGATGGCGAGGGAAATGAGCAATCTGCCCATTATTATGCTCACTGCTAAATGTGCAGAGGACGACAAGCTGAAAGGATACGACTACGGCGCGGATGATTATATGACCAAGCCGTATAGCCCCAGAGTGCTGCTGGCCAAGGTAAACGCTCTTCTGCGCCGCACCTCACCTGCCTCCGCCGGCGCAATCAGCGTTGGGAAAATCCTGCTTCATCCAAATGCCCGAAAGGTCTATCTTGATGGGCAGGAAATTACATTGGCTCACAAAGAATATGAACTGCTTTCATTTTTCATGGCAAATCCCGGGCAGATTTTCAGCCGTGAGCAGCTTCTGAATCGTATTTGGGGCTATGACTTCGAGGGAACGACCCGAACCGTAGACACTCACATCAAAACCCTGCGTCAAAAGCTGGGGGAGGAGGGAAAGCATATCGTTACGTTGATACGCTCTGGCTACAAATTTGAGGTGACAGTATGAAAGAACTATTTTCCCTCCGCACTGTACGAAAAAAGATTTTAATGCTTTCCAAGCTGGCAGGAATTGTATTGATTTTTTCTTATGCTTTCTCTACTGGTCTGCCAGTCAATGAAGATGCCTCCTTTTTAATTTGGCTGGGATTAGTCCTTCTGTTGATTATTGGGATTGACTTATTCATGGGCCGCTTTATCACAAAGCCGATTGCAAAGCTGAATGCCTCTGCGAAGCGAATGGCGAAATTGGATTTTTCGGCTCCCTGTGACTTTTCTTCAACTGATGAATTTGGGGAACTGTCCGCCAGCCTGAACACGATGGCTGAAAAGCTCCAACAGGCCCTTGCCCATTTGGAGGACGCAAATGCGCTTCTTGAAAAGGATGTGGAAAAGGAACGGCTACTGCTGGCAGAACGCAAGGAATTGGTGGACAGCTTATCCCATGAAATGAAAACTCCGCTGGGAATTATCCGAGCCTACGCTGAGGGCTTGCAGGAGGAAAGCGATGAGGCGACGAAGCGGAAATACGCGCAGGTGATCGTTTCCGAGGTGGGACGGATGAATGATCTGATTGTGACCCTGTTGGATTTGTCAGCACTGGAAAGTGGAGCTGCAAGTCTGAATGTCACCCGGTTTGACTTTGTGGAGCTGGTGGAAACAGTGGCCGGGAGGCTTTTAATTGATACCCCCGAAACAGATTTTGAGCTGCAATATGAACTGCCGGAACGAAAGGCTTTCGTATGGACGGACAAGCGGCGTATGGAGCAGGTTTTGGATAATCTGATTGTCAATGCCAGGAAAAATGTATGGTCTGGCGGCGTTCTGCGGTTGGAGGTAACAGAGGGCAGCGGCGTATTGCATTTTTCCGTGTTCAATCAGGGCAGGCCCATTCCGGAAAGCGACTTGTCTGAAATCTGGAAAAAATTTTATCGGGACAGCGGCGCGGATTACAATGGCTCCGGGCTGGGACTGTCCATCGTGGCGCAAGTCCTGTCTATGCAGAATTTGCCCTATGGCGCAGAAAACCGGACGGATGGAGTACAATTTTGGTTTTCCATCCCTACCATAGAATAATTTCACACGGACTTCACAGCAGCCTCACTTCAATTTCACGCCGCATTTATAAACTCTCCTTATCAAAAATAAGGAGGGTTTTTTATGTTCTTAGGATTGCAATGGTATTGGTGGCTGGTAATTGCGGCGGTGTTGGTGATCTCCATTCCGTTCAAGATCAGGTTTATGAAATGGTGGAGCAAGCGCAGGCGGGGAAAAAATCAGCATGGAAAGTGGGGTGATGACGAGTGATTGAGGTCAGGAACCTGACATTTTCATACAGCAGGGACAAGCAGGTTCTCCATGGCCTGAACTTTACTGTAGAGGACGGAGAGATTTTCGGGTTTCTGGGGCCAAATGGCTCCGGGAAGTCCACAACACAAAAGATACTCACTGGGATTTTAAAAGGTCACGGCGGCAAAGTTTCCTTGTTCGGGCAGGATATTTCCGCCGCCCGTGGGCAGGCATTCTTTCAGAAAATCGGCGTTCTGTTTGAATTTCCTTACCTGTACGCTAATTTGAGCGCTGTGGACAATCTGAATTATTTTGCCTCATTCTACCCAAAAGAGCAGCGGCGGGATATAGGGGAACTGTTGGAAATGCTGGAATTTAAGCAGGACTTTTTGAAAAAGCCAGTATCCTCTTACTCCAAGGGGATGCGCCAGCGGGTGAGCATGGCGCGGGCGCTTTTGAGCAATCCCCGGTTGCTGTTTCTGGACGAACCTACCAGCGGACTTGACCCCACTGGCGCGGTACTGTTCCGAAGGATCATCGAGCAGGAGCGCAAAAAAGGGACAACGGTTTTTGTCACGACCCATAACATGATGGACGCCGACCTGCTGTGCGACCGGGTTGCGTTTATTGTGGGCGGGAACCTGGTGGCCCTGGACACCCCCAAACGGCTAAAAGAGAAAAACAGCAATCACAGGGTGGTGATCGACTATCTGTATCGGCGACAGAGAAAAACGGAAACCATAGAAGCCCAGGAGCTGGAGCGCGGCATCCCCTTTGCTCACGATGAAATCATTAGCATCCACTCCCAGGAACCGACGCTGGAGGATATGTTTATCCAGTACACAGGGAGGGGGCTGTCATGATGGGAAAAGGCTTTTGCGCCTTGTTCAAAAAGGACTGCCGGATGCTGGCATCGGGGAAATTTTTTCTCATGGCAATCGGTTTTCTCGTCCTATATACAGCCTATGTGAATTTGGGCTATATCCGATTTATGCAGATGGAACCCTACCATGTGTATCTGTATGACCCGGAAGGAACACAAACGGCAAAATCGACCCTGGTGCGGAATGTTTCCTCTATGGAGGAGATGAACACAGCCCTGTTGTCCGATGCCAATGGCGTAGGGCTGGACGCCAGCGGCAGGGATGTACAGGTGGTTCTCTATGCGGGAGCGAAACACATTGACCGCCACCGGGCAGATTACGCCTTGTCCTTGCTCTGTGCCGCCGACGACTATTCCCCAAAGATACTTGGCATAAATTCGCCGGAACAAAAGGCGAGAAAGGAGATCACCTGCGAACTGCTGTTTTTTGAGCTGGCCGCTGTGGGATTTTTAGGTATCGCTGCCGTACTGTTCAAAGAAAAGGGCATGGGGGTAATTCGCGTTCACGCCATTCTTCCGCTGCGAAAAAGTGAGTTTCTCCTGTCCAAATTGGCGGTGTTTCTGCTTTCCGATGTGGTTTTTGCGGTACTGCTTACCCTGCTGAATGTAGGGCTTGCTGATGGGGCGGCGGTATTGCCCACCGTTTTGCTCCAGACAATGATTCTATCGTTGATTATGGCACTGGTCGGTCTGCTTTGCGCTTTGCTGCTGAAAGACTTCCGGCAATTTACGCTGGCTTATCTGGTGATTGCCATTTTTGCCGCAACCCCGGTTTTTCTGTCCGCCAATACATCGGTCAAATTTGACTGGATTGACTGGCATCCGTTCTATCATGTCTATATGGGACTGAAGAACGCTTACTTTGGAGCGGCGATTTCACCGGTTTACTATATTGGCTCTATTGGGGTGATTATGGTGCTGTTTCTGGCGGTACAGCTTGCATTCCACCGGGAAATTGGAAAGGAGGGGTGATGTGTGAAGGGCTTAAAGTATCAGATGAAAAGCGTCCTGCGGGATAAATTCTGCCTGATGACATTTCTGTTGCCTGTTCTGGTTGCTGTGGCGTTGCATTTTATGGGTTCCATTGATATGTCCAGTCTGGGTGAACTGCATTTCGGCGTTCTGGAGAACGATTTGCCCCTGCAGGCTGTCACATGGCTGGAGCGGTACGGCCCGGTGACCGCCTATGCGACCCTGGATGATCTGACCGCCGCTGTCAACGAACCGTCCACCAATGTCATTGGCGTGAGAATGGATGGCGAAAGCCTCAAAACCGCGATAGCCGGGGACGAGCTGGATATTTTTCAGCAGGCGGCGGCTACGCTTCCGACTCTTTATGAACAGCGAAATGCAGCGGAACAGGTGGAAGTCCTGACGTTGGAACGCCCGGACATCCTGGAAAGCCTGCAGGGAATTTTTATTCCTGCTGTGCTGATTGTGGCGATGTTCATGGGCTGTACGTTTAATGCCATGAATATCATTTCTGAAAAGGAGGATGGAGTGGCTTTTGTCAATGAAATCCTGCCCATGACGCCCAGCCAGTACATTTTACAGAAAGTTGTGGTGGGATTTCTCTTTGGAAGCTTATCCTCCATCATAACGGCAGCTATCTGTTTCCACCTGTCCTGGAAAAATTTCGGAATCATGTTGGCTCTGATTGCTCTGTCGTCCTTTGTGGCGGCGATGATTGGACTGTTTACCGGCAAGCTTTCCGATGGCTTGATGACCGGTGTGGTTTATATCAAAATTGTCATGCTGCTGTTCCTTGCCGTACCTCTTGTATGCGCCCTGGTTGGCGTCAGTGGGCCGATAGCCGTAGTTTGTAATATAGTTCCGTCCCAACCTGCTTTTGAGGGGATCATGGCGCTGTCTGCCGGAAATGCAGGGGCGGCGGTAAAAGATGTCGGCATTCTGGCTGTTCACTGTATCACATGGTTTGCGCTGTATGTTCTGATTAGCGCCCGACGTAAAGTGCAGGTGGCATAATATGTTAAAAGATGTCAGCCCGGCAGCAAAATGTCGCCGGGCTGGCCTGTTATCACAGGTTTTATTCGCTTTTCAGGGCGGGGTATCGTATTATGTCGATAATTTCGTGATGTGGATATGATTTTGATAATTTCAAGGTTAAAAATTGTTTTGCAATATTGGCTAAAAGTTACAAAATGGGGGATGACGTTAGCAAATTGAGTGTGATATAATATTATGATCGAGGAGGATGATGGGGACGATTTGGAAGATGATGAAGCGTAAGCGGTTCAAATACATCGCTGGATTGACGGTGTTCTTTCTGATGATTTGCCTGTTTAGGGGCTGCTGTGACGTTTTGTTCGTCGCAAGCCGGGAGGTCCATATTTCTCCCCAGGGGACAAATACTATCATTATTGAGTATGACCATGTATGCCGCCCGTATGTCTATCAAAAGACATGGTTTGGGAAGCGGGAGATTTGGACTTATCCCAGGGGCGGCTTTATGGAAACTGTGTCTTTCGGTGTGGAATGGTTGTCGGAGAATAAATTCCGAATGACCTACAATCACTGGAATGATGAGTTTGACGAAGAATATATCATTACAATACCAGAGTAAAAATGGGGAGCCTGGAGAGCCGGGACCTGATTTCTTAGTTCGATGAGGGAAAGGAATTACACTATGCTGAAAACAAAGTTTGGGGACATCCCTTACATCCGACCAGATTATGAGCAGTATGCACGGAACATAGAGCTGTGCGCCCGGGAAATCAGAAACGCAGATACGATGGAAACCGTACGCCGCGAGCTGGAAAAATTCTGGGACTACAGGACCCAGGTGGAGACCATGGAGACACTGGCGTTTATCCGGTGCTACCAGGACTGCACCGATGCCTTCTACCAGGAAGAAATGCAAAACACGCAGTCTCAGGCCGCGCAGATCAGCCTGTCATTGATCTATGACGCTCTGCTGGAAAGCCCCCTGCGGCAGGAGATCGACGGCGCATACGGCGGACAGTTTCTGTTGAAGATCGAGAAGGAGCGTTCCCTGGTTCAGGGCGGACTGGAACTGCTTGGCAGAGAGCAGGAGCTTATCGCTCAATTTCAAAATAAGATATCTGCAGTGAAATTCCAGTACGGGGGGCGGGAGGTCTCATCTGCGGAGCTGTCAAAATATAAGGAGAGCCGGGATGCCTCCATCCGAAAAAAAGCCAGGGAAGCGTCACGCAAAGTATTTGCCGGGCGAAGTGATGAATTTTTGCAGCTCATGGGCGAGCTGGTGAGGGTGCGCGGGCAGATCGCACAGGCCAACGGCTGCGCCAATTATCTGGAATACGCCAACAGGGAAAAGGGCCGGTATTCCTATGGGGAGACCGAGCTTGCCCGGTTGTGCCGGATGGTGCGTCAGGAGCTGGTCCCGCTGAAACAGCGGCTTTATGAACGGTTGAGGGAGCGGCTGGGTGTGCCGGTCTATACCGCTGACGATACCGGGATCTACTTTGAGGAGGGCAACCCGGAGCCGGAGGGGGATGCCCGGTTCCTGCTGGGACAGGCCGCGAAAATGTACCGGCAGATGGATAGAGAATTTGCCGCCCTGTTTGAGACCATGCGCGACGGCGGCTATATTGACTGTCAGAAGTCGGCCAACAAGATCACCGGCATGGGTTTTTGTACGGAAATCCCCTCGGAAAAGCTGCCATTTATTTTCGGCAACTGCATCGGGAGGTACACGGATGTGGATATCCTCGTCCATGAATTTGGACATGGCATCCAGATGATGCGAAGTATGGAGCGATTTTCTGTGCCGGAATACTGGGAGATGCCTAATGACCTCTCGGAGATTCCCTCCAAAGCGATGGAGCAGCTGAGCTATGAATATGCTCCGCTGTTCTTCGGGGAACGTGCGCCGCAGTTCGTGAAGACCCACCTGATCACGATTCTGGAGGAAATCTGCGGTTACTGCATGATTCACGAATTTGAAACTTTTTTATACACGGAGAAATTCGATGCACAGAAGGCTATCGCCGAGTACAATCGACTGTCGGAAATCTATGACGCCGGGATTGATACCAGCGGATGCAGGACGTATCTGGATAAAGGGGTGTCTCTGGTGCAGAACAAGGGGATTTATATGTTCCCCCGGTATTTGATCAGCTACGCCATGTCGGATATTTCAGCAATCAATATCCGGCTCCAATACGAGGCGGATAAGGAGAAGGGACTGGCGATATACAAAAAGCTGTGCGGGTTGGGTGGATCGCTGGAATATGACGGCGCGATGAAGGCCCTGGGGCTTCCACTGCCCTATGCAGAGCAGGCTGTCATGGACGTCAAAGACTATCTGGCGGAGAAGCTGGACCTGAAAAAGTAGATAAAAAGTTGAATTTTTGTCGATAAATTGATCCGAAGGGGGCAGTTATCTGGAAGTTTTGCATGGATTTCTGGAAAAGGCACAGGCAGCAGAAGAAAATGTGATGGAGGGAGCATGATATGAGATACAGAACACTCGGTAAAACAGGGCTGCAGGTCAGCGAGATCGGTCTTGGCGGTGAATGGCTGGAACGCCATAATGCCGCAGAGGTGAAGGAAATCATTGATCGATGCGCGCAGGCAGGGATCAATATTTTGGACTGCTGGATGTCGGAACCCAATGTGCGTTCCAATATCGGCGCGGCGCTGGAAGGGCAGCGGGAGCGCTGGATCATTCAGGGACATATCGGCTCCACATGGCAGAATGGTCAATACGTGCGTACGCGGGAGATCGGAAAGGTGCGGGAGGCGTTTGAGGATTTGTTAAAGCGCATGCGCACAGACTACATAGACCTTGGCATGATTCACTTTGTGGATGAAGCCGCAGAATTTTCTCAAATACAGGATAGCGATTTTATTTCCTATGTGAAAGAGTTGAAGCAGAAGGGAACCATCCGCCATATCGGAATGAGCACCCACAATCCGGATGTGGCAAGGCTTGCGGCGCAGAGCGACCTTGTGGAAATGATTCTTTTTTCCGTCAATCCCGCTTTTGACATGCTGCCGGCAAGTGAGGACTTAAACGAGTACTTCAAGGACGAATATGCGGAGAATGTCGGCGGAATCACGCCGGAGAGGGCGGAATTGTATCGGCTCTGTGAGCAAAACGGCGTGGGAATTACCGTAATGAAGGGCTATGCGGGCGGAAGGCTCTTTTCGGCGGAGACATCGCCCTTCGGCGTGGCGCTGACGCCGGTTCAGTGTCTGCACTATGCCCTGACCAGGCCTGCGGTCGCCAGCGTCATGGTCGGCTATGATTCAACGGAACATGTGGACGCTGCCGTCGCCTATGAAACGGCGTCGGAAGAGGAGAAGGACTATGCCAGCGTTCTCGCCGGCGCGCCGCGCCATGCCTATGCGGGGCAGTGCACCTACTGCGGGCATTGCGCGCCCTGTCCGTCGGGCATCGACATTGCCATGGTCAATAAGCTGTATGATCTGGCAAACATGCAGGATACCGTGCCGCCGACGGTGCGCGCCCATTATGAAGGGCTTTCGGCGCATGCCGCAGACTGCATCAAATGCAGAGGCTGCGAATCCCGCTGTCCCTTCGGCGTGCATGTCACAGAGCGGATGGACGCTGTAGCGAAGCTGTTCCGATAGAGCAGTGCAACGGGGAAGGCGAAGATGTCACCCCATGATAATCGAATTTTATCTGAAAATCCATTTTTTTCCAGAGGACAGGCTTTTTGAGCGCAGGTCTGTTTTGGCTGGAAGGAAATGGATTTTTGATTTAATTGGAAAAAAAGCGCACATTTTATTTGAGAGAACCGTTATAAAAAGGGAAGGGAGGTTCTGGCGCATGTCCATGGAATGGTCGGTTGATCTGGAAGAGGAATATGACAAAATATACCGTTACTGCTATCGGAAGCTGCGCAGCCGGGAAGCGGCGGAGGATGTGACGCAGGAAACCTTTCTTCGATATTTCCGTACAGCTCCGGATTGCAGGGGCAGGACGCTGCCCTGGCTGTATACGGTAGCGCGTAATCTTTGCATGGATGAGCTGCGCAGACCGGGGACAGAAGCGCTGCCGGAGGAAAGCGGGATGGCAGGACCGGCGGACGGAATGGGAGAAGCGGACAGGGTATTGGAGCGGCTTACCATGGAGCGTGCTCTTGGCGCACTGTCAGAGCAGGAGAGGGAGATGATTTTTCTGCGGTATGTCAACGAGACACCGCTTGCCGTGTTGGGCAGCCTGTACGGCATTTCCAGGTTTGCGGTGCACCGCAGACTGCAGAAGGCGCTTTGGCGGATGCGCAGGGAGATGGACGGGGAAGGGGTAAATTTTCCGGGGAGCTAAGAAGGGTCAGCCTATAACAGCTCAGACAAGCTAAACTGTTACGATCATCTGGCTCTTTTGGGATGCCAAAGGAATTGGAGAGCTTGCAAAACGGAAGCAAGGGAGTTAGCGTGAAGAGATTTTCTAAGGCGTCTGAAAGACGCCGCCTAAGAAAATCTAAAACTTCACGCAGAAGAATGCCTTGAAAAACAGGCATTCTTCATCCTGATTTGAGTCGCCGCCTGGCGGCGACATGGAGGTTTGTATGAAGAGAAGAGAAAAGGAAGCGCTGCGGGAAATATTTGCTGCGCCTGCGCCTTGCGGAAAGCGCGATTTTTTTCGGAAAATGAATCTGCCTGCCATTTCACAGAGGGAGTTTGTGTTAAGACAGGTGGGATATGTGGGGAAAAGCGTGTGGGAGGTTTCCGCAGCGGTATTGATTCTGGCGCTGTTGGAGGCGCGCAGGCAGTCGCAGGATATGCTGTGGATTCTTTCGGCGCTGACGCCTTTTGTGGCGCTGACGATTGCGACGGAAAGCGGCAGATCGGAAGCCTGTGGAATGGCGGAGCTGGAGATGACGGCGCGCTTTTCCTTAAAAAGCCTGGTGCTTGCCCGGATGGAAATCGTGGGGATGATGAACCTGCTTCTTTTGTGTTCGTTTTTCATTTTTACCGGACAACGCAGCGCAGCAATGCCTGGCAGGGACGGCGTATATCTGCTGACACCCTATTTATTAACCGCTGACTGCGGGCTGTGGATCGTCCGCAGGGTGAGAGGCAGGGAAGGAAACTATATCTGTTTCGGGGCGGCGGTGCTGGTGAGCGCCATAGAGCTTTTGCTTCGGCAGAATATTCCGTTTTTGTTTGGAGCAGAAGCTTTTTGGGGATGGTTTGTAGCGCTTGTCGTGTTCATGGCAGGCTTTGGGCTGCAGATGAAGCTTTTTGTCGGTCATTATACGGTTAGCGCATATGAAATATAGGAAAGCAGAGGTGTGAAAATGGAGCTTGTGATCAAAAATCTGACCAGACAATATCCGGACAGGGGATCCTGGAAGGCAGGAAAACAGGAGAAAAAGAAAAAAGCCGCCGTGGATGATATTTCCCTGCGTTTGCAGGAAGGGGTATACGGGCTTCTGGGAGAAAACGGAGCGGGAAAAACCACGCTGATGCGGATGATTTGCGGCATTTTACAGCCGACGGAGGGAAGCGTGACCTTTGACGGCATGGATGTTGCGACAGAGGAATACCGGGCACAGCTGGGATATCTTCCGCAGGATTTCGGGTATTATCCGAATTTTACGGGCTACAGTTTTTTGTTATACATGGCGGCGTTAAAAGGATTAAGCCGGGCACAGGCAAGGCGGCGCACAAAGGAGCTTTTACGGCTGGTTTCTTTAGAGGATGTGGCGAAGAAAAAAATCAAAGCCTATTCCGGCGGCATGAAGCAGCGGCTCGGCATTGCGCAGGCGCTTTTAAACGATCCGAAGCTTCTGATTCTGGATGAGCCGACAGCGGGCCTTGATCCGAAGGAGCGGGTGCGTTTCCGGGAGCTGATCGCAGGGCTGGGGAAGGATGCTGTAGTGCTTCTTTCCACCCATATTGTGGGGGATATCGAGCATATCGCGGATAAGGTGCTGATGATGAAAAAGGGTCGCCTGATTTACGAGGGAAAATGGGATGCCCAAAAAGGGGATCTGGAAGCCTTTTATCTGCGCCAGTTTGAAAATGCGCGGGAGGAATCAGAGGAAGCATGGAAACAATGACGCGTTGGCGATAAATGGAGATAGCAATCATGAACAATTTTGGAACGATGTATGTATTTGAGCTGAAAAAAATTTTGGGGAGAAAAATGGTATGGATCACCCTGCTGATCATGCTTGTCCTATGCGGGGTCACTGTAGGAGGAGCGGTCCTGGGAAACTATGTGGTGGACGGAGAGGTGGTGGATTCCCATTATCATATGATGCAGACGGATCGCGCTTATGAGCGTGCGCTTGCCGGGCGGAAGGTGGATCAGACGCTGCTTGCAGAAATGTCAGAGGCATACGGCAGACTTCCGGAGGGGGAAGAACGGTATACGCTGACGGAGGAGTATCAGCGCTATGCCCGCCCTTACAGTGCGGTGCTGCATCTCGTGCGGCAGACGATGGGGATAAAGATGGAAGAGGCGATCGTCTGGCAGGCGGATGAGGATGCCTTCTATGCCGGGCGGCTTGCCCATGAAGAAGAGATGTGGAAGGCTGAGTATCTGACGGAGGAGGAAAAGGCATTTTGGAGAAAAAAAGAGGAGGCGCTTGCAAAGCCGATGATTTTTTCATATGATGACGGCTATTCCGTGCTGGCATCCGCCGCCTATCCGATCGGTTTGATGGCGCTTTTGCTGATTTCCATCAGTCTTTCCGGCGTGTTTCCCGGTGAGCATGACCGGAGGACGGATCAGCTGCTTTTGTGCAGCAGGCTGGGGAAAAAACAGCTCTATAGGGCGAAAATGCTGGCCGGCATCAGCTTTGCGGCATTTGTGTCCCTGCTTTTTTCGGCGGTGTCCATCGGCATTTCCTTTGCTGTTTATGGAGCGGACGGCTACAGCGCGCCCGCGCAGCTTATGTACCAGACGTATCCGTGGGATTTTACAGTGGGGGAGGCGGTGCTCATTTTGTACGGGCTTTTGCTGGCTGCCGCCCTGCTGACCAGCGTTTTTGTGATGATGCTTTCCGGAATTTTGCACCATGCCCTGGGAACTTTGGCGGTGATGTCGGGAATGATTTTGCTGACGTTATTTGTCAACATTCCCAGGCAGTATGTTCTGGCATCCCGGCTTTACGGGTATCTTCCCTGCAACCTGCTTCGGGAAGAGAACGCTTTTGATGCAGGACTTGTCAGGCTTTTCGGCACTTTTTTGACGGTCTGGCAGGCGACGCCGCTGTGCTATCTTTTGCTGGGGATTGTTTTTTGGGCGGCGGGGAGCTGGCTGTATAAACGCTATCAGGTGAGCGGACGGTAAAAGCCGGATAGCGCATATAAAAAGGAATGCCCTGGGGCATTCCTTTTTCGTACTCGCGCGTGAGGAAAAAGTTGCCGGTCGGCAACCGCGTTCGACGTAGCGTGTGCGTTTTGCGCACACTTTTTTATCGGTTTCAGCAGTTTATCGTGATTGCCGTGCCCGCAAAGCCGGTGGCGCAAAAGGTGATGCGTGCCGCTCCGCTTCCGGTCTTTTGAAAAACGGCGAGGGCATTGCCGGAGGTGACGGGCAGAACCGGGCTTTGATAGCCGCCGTTGTGGGGGGCTTCATAGCTGCCAAAGGCCAGCAATGTAAGGGGCGCATCCTCCGGATTTTCCAGCGCTACGGTGAGGTCATCCATGGAGGTATAGAATGCGCTGCCTTCTTCATCGACGGCCTGTACCGTGACAAAAACGAGCCGGGCATCCGGCTGGTTTTCCTCCAGGACAGCGCGCAGAAGAAGCGGACCCTTCGGGGTAGATAAGGTACAGGTGTCCGAAACCGCGCCGTTTCTGTAGGTCACAGCCTTTAGGACGCCGGGCTGATAGGGGGTCCGATAGCAGTTGCGGCAGGGAAGCGCCTGTCCGGTTTTTTGTCTGCCCAGGGAAACGTCATTTAAAAACAGCTCAATCTCATCTCCGTTGGAATAGACCTCGATATCGGTCTGTGCCCCTTCCTCCCCGGGATAATCCCAGCGGGGAATGGCGTCCGTCAAAGACCAGGGGCCCACCTGCATGGGGGTACAGGAAAGCTTCGGCGGGCGCACTGCCAGATAGGGCGCCGTAGCATGTCCCAGCACGATTTCCCGGTAATAGGAGGTGGGTCTGCGGTCGCCGATGATATCCAGATCACAGCTTTCGTTATGCATGGCGGGAAAACGCTCCTTTGCGCCGGTTTCGCCCAGATAGGAGTAGCCAGTCCAGATGAAATCACCGATCAGGGCTTTGTTTTCCTGCATCAGTTTCCAGTTGTCCCCGATGCGTTTGGCATGGGTTTCGGTGCCCACGATGACGCGGTGGGGATGGGTCTTTAAGTCCTTTTCATAGCGTTCGGTCAGATAGTTGTAGCCGATGACGTCCATGGTAGCGTCCAGATAGTCGAGCAGCTCATCCACCAGCGGATGGCAGACGATCTGCTCCGTGGAAATGGCGTGCTCGTGCATCACCTGATTGACATCGCCCTTCATCAGCTGGGCGGCATCCTGGCCGCAGATGTCGGCGGCGATCTGATAGAGCCTGTTTCCGGCGGAAAGCAGCGCGTTGACGCCGTTGGTGACATAGCGGGTGCGGTCCAGATCATGGAGGAGCTGCGTCATTTCATTGCTCAGCGCATAGCCCTTATCGGTGGCGGCGTCCATGATCTCATTGCCGGTGGAATAGAGGATGACGCTGGGATGGTTATAGTCCACAGAAACCATGGTTTTGAGCACATCCCTGTAATTTTTCGTGAAAAACATGGAGAAATCGGCGGTATTTTTCATCTGTCCCCACATATCAAAGGCTTCGTCCATCAGGTAGACGCCCAGCTCGTCACAGGCGCGCAGAAGCGCCCGGGAGGCGGGATTGTGGGCGGAGCGGACGGCGTTAAAGCCCGCTTCCTTCAGCTTTTTGATGCGGCGGTATTCGTAACAGTCATAGGTAGCCGCGCCCAGAATGCCCTGATCGTGGTGGATGCAGCAGCCCAGAAGCTTTGTTTCTTTGCCATTTATCAAAAGTCCGTTTTGCGCGTCGATCCGGATGGTACGGAAACCCGTTTTTTCACAGGCAGTATCCAGCACATGGCCTTCTGCGTCCAAAAGAGAGGCGCTGCAGGAATAGAGCGCGGGATGATGCTCGTCCCAGAAAACCACGTCCCGCATCAAAAGCTGTCTGGAAAAGCGGACGGTCCTTTGGGCGGGCAGAAAAACAGGATATTCTGCGGTGCAGACGCTGCGCCCGGCATCGTCCGTGACAGCGAGCTTCAGACGGCATTTTTGGGAATAAGGCATCCGGTTTGTGATGGCATTTTCCCACTCGACCAGGGCATCCTGACCGGACAGCTCTTTTGTGGTAAGGCGCATGCCCTCCGGTTTCAAAAATGCAGATTCTCCCCGCAGCAGGGACACGTCCCGGAAAAGACCGCCGCCCACATAGAAGCGGCTGCTCAAATCCAGGGAGTTGGCGACGATGCGGATCCGGTTTGTTTCTCCATAGCGCAGCCAGGGAGAGAGGTTTACATAAAATTCCATATAGGGATAGTCGCATTCCCCGGCGAGAGAGCCGTTGACAAACACCCAGGTTTTTACCGCGCAGCCCTCCACCAGCAGCAAAATGTCTTTGCCCTGGTCCTCCTTCGGGAAGATTTCTTCCTTATAATAGTTGTACGTGCCGCCGTCCATAAAGCCGGTCTTCCCTTCGTTTGCGCTGTTGGGATTCTGCTTTTGGTAAAAAAGGGCATCATAGGGGAGCGTGACGTTTTTGGCATCCTGCGGGACGGCAAAAACGAGGCTGAAGGCGTTTTCTTCCTTCCAGACCTTCCAGTTCTCATTCCATTTGACTTTTTCCATACCGTGTACCTCCTTCTTTTTTCATGGCGATTTCAAAAATGGGAAATTTTCTGAAATGGCGGGATATGAATCCTGTTTCCGAAATATTCCAGTATAGTTCAGTATAAGCTGTTTCAAACATAAAAGCAATTCCAGATGCGGCGATTGAGGGATGATTTTTTTGAGGATGTGTAGTATAATGGGAAAAAACACAGGATGGAAGTGGACGCGAGTATTTCCAGAGAAGATTTTTACACATTGTGCAAAGGAAAGGAGAAATCATATGAAGGTCATGCTGTTAAACGGAAGCTCCAGAAGCAACGGGTGTACGGGGGCGGCGCTTGCCGAGGTGGCGCGCGCCCTGCAGGAGGAAGGGATCGATACGGAAATCATTTTTATCGGCAATCAGCCGCTGGCGGACTGCATCGCCTGCGGAAGCTGTCGCAAGACCGGTAAATGCGTGTTTGACGATATCGTCAATGAAATCGTGGAGAAGGCGAAGGAATGTGACGGCTTTGTGTTCGGCTCCCCGGTGTATTACGCGCATCCCAGCGCGAGACTGCAGGCTGTGCTGGACCGGGCGTTTTATTCCGGCGGCAGATATTTTGCCCATAAGCCGGGGGCTGCGGTGCTGAGCGCAAGGCGGGCGGGCACGACCGCGTCCTTCGATGTGATCAACAAATATTTCACGATCAATTCCATGCCGGTGGTTTCTTCCACCTATTGGAACCATGTTTACGGTTCCCAGCCGGAGCAGGTGCGGGAGGATAAAGAGGGGCTTAAGACCATGTACAATATCGGTAAAAACATGGCATGGCTGCTAAAGTGCATCGCGCTGGGGAAGGAAAACGGCATTCCCGTGCCGGCGAATGAGAAAGAATTCACCAATTTCATCCGGTAGAAACGGTGTTTCGCTGTAGCCGGTACGATTCCTGACCAATGTCAGTTCGCCTGGCAGCGGATGCGGGGACAGAGCGGAGCGCCGGCAACAGATACGGGGCGGGAGCCAGGCCAGGATAAGACAGGCTGTTTCCGGTCGCGTTATCCGGGGCGGGAAATTCCACAAAAATGCCAAAGATTCCTGAACGCAACAGGGCGCAATAAACTCACTTCGTTCGGACAGTATTGCGCCCTGCTGCAGGAATCTCCGGCAATTTTTGGGAATTTCTCCGCCCCGGACAAAGCGACCGGAAACAGCCTGTCTTATCCCGGCCTGGCTCCGCCTCTGTATCTGTTGCCGGCGCTCCGCTCTGTCCCCGCATCCGCTGCCAAACGAACTGACATCGGCCAGGAACAGGAACCCGCAACCATAACGGTTCAAACAGGTATGCGCTGTAAGCCGCAACCGGCAGTTGCTGAAAGTTCCAATCGGGCTTGGTAGATTTATGCGGAAAAATTTGATACAGTTAAGTTGTAATTCAAACGGAGCTGCATGGTTTTCAGGATAGGATACTGGCAGCAGGCATCCGGTTTATCTGTGGAGAGGTTAGCGGGGGTGTCGTTGCGGTTTGAGTTGGCGTTGCGCACAGGAAGCAGGAAGGAGACGGCGACGATGACGATAGGTGAGCAGATTCAGAATATCCGCATCAGCAAGGGGCTGACGCAGGAGCGGCTGGCGGAGCTTTTGCAGGTTTCCAGACAGTCGGTATCCAAATGGGAGGTGGGGCAGTCCGTGCCCGATGTGGAAAAGATTATCCGCATGAGCGAGCTGTTTGAGGTTTCCACCGATGCGCTTCTTTTGCGGAAGGAGCAGGAGCGGCTGGAAAAGGAAAATCCTCTGCATCTGGGGAGCGTGTATCTGGTGGTGAAGGATTTTGAACGGTCGGTGGAATTTTATGAAAAGTTTCTGGGCATGAAGGTGGAAAACCGGTGCCGCAGCGGAAATAAGTTCGTAGAATTTTACATCGACGGCAAATGCGTCGCACTGATGAATGAGTCCAACATTCCAGGGCACTGTACAGAGCCGGACAGTCCCTATAAATTCGTCCAGAATTACTGGGTTGAGGATCTTATGGCAGAGTATGAGCGCGTAAAGGCCCTCGGGATCGGTGATGTGACGGAAATACTGGAAGCCTATCCGACCTATCACTATTTTCATCTGACCGATCCTGACAACAATGTCATTGAGATCACAGGAGGGTATCACATGAATGCAAACATCTGTCAGAGCTGCGGCATGCAAATGCAGGAGGGGGACTACGGCAAAAACGCCGATGGAAGCCTAAACAGCGATTATTGCAGGTATTGTTTTCCTGACGGGAAGTTCAGCAAGGACGAAACGATGGAGGAGATGATCGAAAGCAACCTGCAGTTTCTTCAAGAGATGAATGAAGAGGGCGGGACGAATTACACAGCTGACGAAGCGCGGGAGGAAATGCGCCGGTTTTTCCCCACCTTAAAACGCTGGAAGAAAATGTAACAGTTCAGACCTGTCTGAACTGGAAAATGCCTGATATTGCAGCCAGCCCTGTCATTGCGACAGGGCTGGCTGTTTTTGCGGGGAAAGCGCATCTTTTTTATGTTTTTACAGACAGCCGTAAGCGACGGCGCGCATCCGCAGGTGATGATATTCCTCCAGATTCGGCTGCAGGTTATGCATGTAGACGATGGACAGTCCGGTGGAGGGATCCGCTTCCGCCCAGGTGCCGGAGCCGCCGGTCCATCCAAACTGCCCCGGTATGCCGTTGTGCTGTCCGGCGCTGCGGTCAAGCAGCGTGCGCATGCCATAGCCATACCCGTATCCGGCGAGGTAGGTGTTGGAAAAGTCTTCTTTGAGGACATCCGGGGGCAGGGTGTTGGTACGAAGCAGGTCGATGGTCTTTTTGCCGATCAGCTTCTTTCCCTTATATGCGCCGCCGTTTGCCAGCATCTGCATCAGCTTTGTATAATCCCGGCAGTTGGTGATAACGCGGCTAAAGCCGGGGACGGCGCCCAGCGGACCGACGAAAAGGGCTTCGCGCGCCTTGTCGGGCGTGGTGAGCGCGTCGGGATCGGAAAGGGCTTTGCCGGGCTTTAAATAGTAATTTTTCACCAGTCGGCTTTCCAGATCGCCGAAGAGGAAATTGGCGGAGCTGTCCATTTCCAGCGGCTCAAAGAGCATTTCCCGGATGACCAGCTCGGCGGGCTTTCCGGTGAGGACTTCCAAAAGTCCGGCGGTCAGCTCGCTGGAAAAGCCGTAGAGAAATCTTGTGCCGGGTTCAAAGGCGAGGGGAACTCTGGATGCCGCCCGGATCTGATCCCGCAGGGTGAAATAGCCCTGTGCCCTAAGCGCCTTCATTTCCTTTGCCATGGCCTCGGCGGTGGGATGGTGTACCGGAATGCCGCCGATGATCATTTCATAGGGCAGCCCGCAGGTCATGTTGAAGATATGCTTTATCGTGATCGGATGCTCTACGGGAACCACAGCGGTTTCCCCGTTGGGCTTGCGGATCAGCTTGACGGAATCCTTAAATTCCGGAAAGTATTCGTATAACGGGTCGGTCATGAGAAATCTGCCCTGTTCATAGAGCATCATCGCGGTGGTGTACATGGCGATTTTGGTGAGGGACGCCTGACGGAATACATGATCCGCGGTGAGAGCGATGCCGGCCTCCCGGTCCGCCCATCCGAAATAGTTCTCATACAGGATTTCTCCTTTCCGCGCGATGACACAGCTGCAGTTTGGAAGCCCGTCATCCACGAATTTTTGCAGTAAGGCATCTAAATTTTTGAAATCTGACATAGCGATCTCCATTCCGCCGGCGCCCATACAGGGCTGCCGGCATAATTTTTTTCAGGGAAAGCAGTTGTTATAAAAGTCCGTAGGCCGCCGTCCGGACGCGGGGGTGGTAATACTGCTCATCGTTGGGGAGCAGATTGTGCATGTATACGATGGAAAGCCCCTCCTGGGGGTCGGCCTCACACCAGGTCCCAAAGCCGCCGGTCCATCCGAAAGCGCCCAGGGAAGCGTTCAGGTTTCCGGCAGCAGGATCGATGACTGTGCGGAAGCCGTATCCGTAACCGTAGCCTGCATCCGGAAAATCTGCGAGCTGCTCTTCGGAAAGGGTGTTGGTGCGCATCAGATCTATGGTGGTTTTGCTCATGATGCGCCGTCCGTCGCAGACGCCGCCGCATGCCAGCATCTGCATCAGCCGGGAGTAGTCGTCCGTGCTGGAATACAGCCGCGCCCATCCGGCTTCATGCTCTGCGCCGGGGAGATGCTTTTTGTCGAAAAAGTCAGGACCCGGGATCAGGCGGCCTTCCGCATTGCGCTGATAGAGCGTGACAAGACGCTCCTGCTCATCGCTTCGGAAAATGGCGGCGGTATCGTGCATGCCCAGAGGTTCAAAAAGCATTTCCGCAAACACATCGTTCACGGGTTTTTCACAGACCGTCTCGATGATGCCTGCCGCCAGCTCGCTGGAAAAGCCGTAGAGCCAGTGGGCGCCGGGCTCGAAGGCCAGCGGCGCTTTTGAGACAGCCTTGAGCTGTTCTGCCAGGGTATAGTGCCCCTTTGCCCACAGGGGACGCATGCATTCCTGCATGCCACGAAGCGTCAGATCATCGGTGGGCGCATCTGAATTACAGTACGGCAGTCCACATTTCATGGAAAGGACGTCCTGGATGCGAATGGGATTCTGGGTGGGAACGATGTCCACATATCCGTTGGGATGGCGGACGTATTTTTGGCTTTCCTTCCACTCCGGCAGATAGTCGCCGATCGGATCAGTGAGCAGAAAGCGGCCGCGTTCATACAGCATCATCATGACCGTATAGAGCGGAATTTTGGACATGGAAGCCTGCCGGAACAGGGAATTTCCTGTCACTGGTTTTTGCGTATCCAGATCGGCGGCCCCGAAGCAGCCTTCATAGAGGGTGTTGCCGCGCTGTACGACTTTCAGGCTGCAGCCGGGCAGACCTCTTTTTACGAAGCTTTCAAGAAGCTGGTCAAGATCCTTTGTTGTGGACATAAAAGTTACCTCCTGTTGTTTGTCATTTTATTTTTTAACTGCCCGCGCTGCTGCCGTTTTTTTCCATTTTCCGGAACGGTAGCGGTATGCGATCAGGATGGAGCGCAGGATTTGGTCTGCGGTGATGGCAAACCATGCGCCGGGCAGGCCCAGATGAAACCTGCGAATGGCGAGCAGGGCAAGCCCCGGACGCAGCAGCATGACCGTAAAGAACGTCAGCCGTGCGACAAAGCCGGTATCTCCCGCGCCGCGCAGCGCGCCGGAGATGATGAACTGAGAGGATTGAAAGGGCTGGATGAACGCTACGATCCATAAAATCCGGACGCAAAGGCGGACACACTCTGCGTCATCGGTGTACAGCCCGGCGAGAGGGGCGGCAAAAAGGATGAATAAAATGCCCAGCGAGACGGCGACGGTCATGCCGGCGCGTTTACATCTTGTGGTATATGCCTGTGCCATGTCCGGACGCTTTTTCCCCAGGCTTTGTCCCATGAGGGAGGTGGCGGAAACGGAGAAAACCTGTCCGTTCATCATGGTGAGCGATTGGATATTCATGCAGATTTGATGGGCGGCAAATTCCAGTGTGCCCAGGGATGCGACCGCCCTGGAAAAGATCAGGGTGCCAATGCGCATCATGAATTGTTCCAGAGCCGCGGGAAGCCCAATGGCGGCAATCTGGGAAATCTGCTGTCTGCTGGGGCGAAAATCGTCACGGACGCTGATGTGCAGGTAACAGCTCCTTCTCAGCAAAAAGCATATGGCGAGAATGCAGGCGGCAATCTGGCTGATGGCGGTTGCGAGGGAAGCGCCCGCCACTTCCATACGGGGGAAGCCTGCCCTGCCGTGGATGAGCAGATAGTTTAAAACGATGTTGACCAGGTTTGCGACGCTGTTATAATACATCGCGGTCCTGGAATTGCCGATTCCCCGCAGCAGGGCGGTGGCTGTGGAGGAAATGGCGAAAAAAACGAAGCTCGCCATCTGAATCTGCAGATACGCCGTTGCGTCCGCGAGAATTTTGGGATCGGACGCGCCCATAAAACGCACCAGGGGGCGTGACAGCAGGAAACCGACGACGGAAAGCAGAAGGGAAAGCCCCAGGTTTAAAAGGAGCGCCTGCCGTGCGAGACTGCGGGCGAGCTCCTGATTGGAAGCGCCCCGTGCCTGCGCAACAAGAGCGGTCGCGCCGACGTTCATCGCCATAACCATGGTCATGAGCATGAACTTCGGCTGTGTGGTGAGCCCGACCGCCGTGATGGCGCCTGTCCCAAGACTCCCGACCATGATCAGGTCCACCATGGAAACGAGCGAGGACAGCGCGAGCTCCACGCCTGCGGGCATGGCGATCTGGAATATATCCCGGTAAATGGCCCTGCCGGTCACGCCCCCGGGAAGCGCGCGTGAAATCTTTCCGGGGGCGAGATCCTCGTCCGAGCCGAAGGGCAGCCGGTCCAGGGCGGTGCCGGCCGTCGGTTTACCGGATGTGGAAAACGGATTGCTCATTTTGAATTTCCTCCTGTCTGTAAAAGCGGTCGTCCGATCAAAATGCCATTTAACGTCTGTTCCGTGCGCCTGCCAGACGCCATAAATATTTGCCATCAACGCCGATGAGCCTGATATGGCGGCATTGTTTTTCGTACGGTTTACAAAATGGATATACACAGCTTATCATGACGAATGTCTGCTGTCAATACATTAGCTAAAACGAAATAGCAATTTTTGAAAATAAAATAGCGGCGGGAAAATGGGGGAATGATGGAAAATTCCGCAAATTATGCGCAGAAATTGTTGAAATCAACATGGAGAGGGGATTGACAAACCGGAGAATGGGAGCTAATATGTAGCTAAAACGTTTTAACGCTAAATTCATAAGATGAGCAAAGGCGCGCATGGAATGAAAAAGAGAAGCGCGCAAAGCGGAAGGAGAACAGGAGGAGAAGTATGGCACTGGTATACAAGGAGCTTGAGGATGTCGGGCGAAGCATGTATCTTTACTTTCCGAATCAGGAGAGACGCACCCCATGGAAGCGGCGCTGCGTTACCATTTTGCGGGACGGGACGGATGAGGCGTCCGTGCGCGCGGTCATGGAGGCGGCAGGGCTTGCAGAGCTGGCGGAGGAATATGGAATTATTTTTTCCTTCCCGAATGCGCAGGAAGCAGGATGGAATTATGATTTTTCCGGGGAAACGGATGAAATCGGCGCGTTTTTGGCGTTTCAGGATGCCTGCGCGAAGGAGGATAACCTGCCGCTTGCGTGCAACGCCATGGGGATTCCCACCCGGCAGGCGATGCTGAGCGTCTGGCATCCCATGTATGATACCAGATATCTGATCGGCCTGGGGAGTGGCGCACATATGGCGTGTACGCTCGCCGCCTGCAGTCCGGCGAATATCGCGGCTGTTTTTGCGCTGGGCGGAAAGCTGTGCGAGGCGGCGCGGCAGCGTGCGGTCGGCGCTGCCGTACCGATCTGCCTGACCGGCAGCGACCGGGCGACGCGCAATTATTTTCAGGTGGGAAACGAGACGGACGCCAGTGCAGAGCAGGACGGCTGGATGGTTGCATCCTGCAGCAGGAATCCGCTGCAGCGCGTGATGGTGCGGGAGGAAGAGACGACGCTTACGAAGGAGCTGTTTTTGGAGGTGTGGAGCAGGCTGATGCTTCCTGTCCGCCGGACGAACACGTCGGTATACGGGGATGTGGAGCCGGGAATCGATCTGCAAAAAGCGGGCTTTACCTGTTTTCTGGAGGATGCGCGGCTGGATGAGCGGGAAAAAAAGCCGCATACCTGGTTTACCCATGTCCCGGCATCGGTGAAAGAGAATCCGGAAAGGAAGGTTCCGCTGCTTTTGTTTTTCCATGGCGGTTCGGATAATCCCGAGGAAGCGGCGCAGATGAGCCGGTTCCATGAGCTGGGGGAGCGGGAGGGCTTTATCACCGTATATCCCTGGGGGACGGACCGGACCCAGTGGAACAGCGCGCTGCGGCCGGATGGGGAAGACGACCTTGGTTTCAGCGTGGCGCTGATCCGATACATGATCGAAAATTATCCTGTGGATGAGCAGCGCGTATATTTGTCAGGGTTCAGCAACGGGGCTGCGCAGGCGATGACGGTGGCGATGCTCTATCCGGAGCTGATCGCGGCGATCTGCCCGATCGATTCCAACTGGCCCGGCGAACGGTTCGGTCCCGGAGAGCTAAAGCCCCTGGATATTGCCCTGTTTGAGCGGGCGATGCAAAAGAAGGAGCGTTTTGATTACCGGATGCCGGTATGGTATACCTATGGGTCGCGGGAAATTTCCTATCCGGTATTCGATAAATCCTCCCAGCAGCATCAGTATGACTTCTGGAAAACCTATAACCATATCAGGGTGGAAAAGACGCCCGCCATTGACAATCCGGATCCCTGCGGCTGCGGCGTACCGGGACAGGTGCAGGAAAGGCTGCGCCCTTCCGTCAGACATCCCGCGCATTTTTATGATGTGCAGCGGTTTTACGCGGAGGACGGAGCGCATCTGAATCTGTATAACTATGTGGTCATGCACGATAAGGGGCACGATATTGCGGATATGGACCCGGCGCTGGGCTGGAATTATGTGCGGCAGTTTAAGCGGCTGCCCGACGGGAGCATTGCGCTTGTGTAACAGAATACCCCCTGATGATTGACAACAGGTCCGCCCGTGCGTTACACTTGAAAAACAGTTATCAGATGAGCGGTAACAGTTCAGAACAATCTGAACTGTTATGTAACGGGGGTCATTTCATGAAAAATATACAGCCATCAAGAGTGCAGATCAAGGAAATCGCGGAAAAGCTCGGGCTTTCCCAGAGCACCGTGTCCGTCGTTTTAAACGGGCGGGGCGACAGCATCCGGATTGCAAAGGAGACGCAGAAGCGCGTGCTGGATGCCGCGCGGGAGATGAATTATCAGCCCAACATCTATGCCAGGCGGCTGCGTCATGCCGCCAATGAGCAGGTGCCCTATGTGGTTGCCGTTTTCTGGCGGTATGAAAGCTTAAATTCGCGTCTGGGCAGATTTTTGCAGGGGCTTCATAACGCGATAGAGAAACGGGAATGCAGGGTGGAGCTTGTGGTACAATCCTACCGTGCCGGGAGCTTTCCGGACTATATGGACATGCTGTCGGGCAATCGCTTCAGCGGCGCTATCATCTGCGGGCTGTCAGAGGAAGAGCAAAAGGCCCTGGAGGAACGGGAACTTTCGATTCCTGTCATTCTGATCGGACGGGACAGCCCGAAATTTCACTGCGTCCTGATGGATAATTACAGGGCGGGAGAGCAGTGCGCCGCCTATATGGATTTGCAGGGGGTAAAAAAAGCGGCATTCATCGGATTTGACCGCGCAGGAAGGGCGGAGCGCATGATGGAAGCGGGCTTTTTGTATGGCTGCCGGGAACGGCAGGTGGAGGCGCGGGAGGAATGGAATCTGCGGATAGAAAAAAGCGGTTATGAGGCGGGATATGAGGCTGCAGGGAAAATGCTGCAGGGGATTGGGCTGCCGGCGGCATGGATGGTCGCGGACTGCCGCCTTTCGGGAGGAATCATGGACTTTTGTCAGGATCACCGGATCAGGGTTCCCGGCCAGTTGCGGCTGATTTTCTTTGAGGATTCCAATATTTTGCAATATAACAGACCGTCTCTGTCCTCTGTGGATGTCCCTTCGACGGAAATGGCGGAGAACGCGTTGGATATTCTGCTGCTTTGCTGCGATAACAGAATCGATATCCCGATCCGGCGGGAGCTTTTGCCCGTTTATCATATCCGGGAAAGCAGCGGAAAAAGAAGCGAAGCCTGAAAAAGGCGGAAAGGAACGGGAAAATGGAACAGACGAATACGCCCGGCGGGGCATTTTATAAACGTGTCATATATCTTGCTACGCCGATCGCGCTGCAGAGCCTGATCACGATCGGGGTCAATATGCTGGATACGATCATGGTGGGAAGCCTCGGGGAAATGGAGCTTTCCGCCACGTCGCTGGCGAACCAGTTTATCAATATATATCATATTTTCTGCATGGGAATCGGCATGGGAGCCTCCGTTTTGGTGTCCCGTTACTGGGGCATGCGGGAGAAGGATGAGGAAGCGGCGATGGCGGCGCTCAAAAAGACGATCTGCCTGATGGTCAGAATCACCTTGAGCCTTGCGGTCGTTTTCGCGCTGGTCACCCTCGCCATGCCGGGCACGGTGATGCGGATGTATACAAAGGAGGCGCAGATCATCTCCCTGGGTTCGGTTTATTTCCGCTATTCGGTGGTCACTTACTTTTTCCTCGGGCTGTCTTTGGTGTGTACCATCGTGCTGCGCAGCGTGGGGCAGGTGCGGATGCCGCTGTTTGTCTCCATGGGCGCGTTCTTTGTCAATCTGGGGGCGAATTACGCGTTTATTTTCGGAAAATTCGGCATGCCCCGGATGGAAATTGCGGGAGCGGCGCTGGGGACGCTGATCGCCCGGGTTTTTGAAGCGGGCATCATATGCGGGTATCTGTTTTTTAAGGATAAAAAAATCGGTTTCCGCTTAAAGCATCTGAAAATGAAAACCGGGGATTTGCTGGGAGAATATATCCGCATCAGCATCCCCGTGCTGATCAGCGACGGGATTTTGGCGATTGGCAACAATACGGTGGCGATGGTGATCGGACGGCTGGGAGTCACCTTTGTCGCGGCCAACGCCATCACCAGCGTGACCCAGCAGATGAGCACGGTGCTGATTCAGGGCGTTTGCCAGGCGGGCGCCATTGTGACGGGGCAGACGCTGGGCGAAGGGGACAGAGAAAAGGCGTCGAAGCAGGCGTACCGCTTTCTGGGACTGGGAATCGGTCTGGGACTTTTGTCGGCGCTGTTCATCATGGCAGTCAGCGGTCCGATCATTTCCTCCTATCATGTATCCGGGGAGACGGAGGCGGTGGCGAAGCAGCTGATGGAGGCGATCAGCCTCATCATCGTCTTCCAGGCGACAAACAGCATCATGACAAAGGGTGTGCTGCGGGGCGGCGGAGATACGAAGATGTTGATGCTGGCGGACAATATCTTTTTGTGGGTGCTCTCCATTCCGCTGGGGCTTTTGGCGGGCTTTGCGCTGCATCTGCCCGCTTTCTGGATTTACGTGTGCTTAAAGGCCGATCAGATCGCGAAGGCGTTCTGGTGCGTCCTGCGGCTGCGCAGCGGAAAATGGATCAAGAAGATCAGCGTCGGGAAGGAGAAGTGATCTTTACATCGCCATCAAAACATGTATAATGATAGCATGTCCATGAAGAGCGGGAGCAGTATATTTTGGACGGAAGGAGAAAAGTATGGATACAAAAAAGGATGGCATGAACTATGCGCCGAAGGGAAAACCGGCGCCCGTTGTCAAAGAAGGGGAGTTTTGCATCGCGGCGGTCGCCCTTGACCACGGACACATCTATGGCATGTGCAACGGCCTGACGGAGGCTGGGGCATATGTGAAATGGGTGTATGACCGCGATCCGAAGAAAATGGAAAGCTTTGTGAAGGCATTTCCGGACGCGAGGATGGCGCGCAGCGAGGAGGAGGTTTTAAACGATCCGGAGGTGAAGCTGGTATGCGGCGCTGCCGTGACCAGCGAGCGCTGTGCCCTGGGACTGCGGGTGATGGCTGCGGGCAAGGATTATTTTACGGACAAGGCGCCTCTGACCACCCTTGCGCAGCTGGAGGCGGCAAAGGAAATGGTGAAAAAGACCGGCAGAAAATACATGGTCTATTACAGCGAACGCCTGCACGTGGAATCGGCGGTGTTTGCGGGGCAGCTCATTGCGGACGGGGCGATCGGCACGCCAATCCACATTGACGGTTTTGGCCCCCACAGAATCGGGGACCCCAAGGGCAGGCCGGACTGGTTTTATGAAAAGGAAAAGTACGGCGGCATTCTCTGCGATATCGGCAGCCATCAGATCGAACAGTTTTTATTTTACTGTGGGGTAAAGGATGCGGAGGTCAAATACAGCGAGGTTGGCAACTATGGCCATCCGGACTATCCGGAGCTGGAGGATTTCGGCGATGCGGTTTTGGTGGGGGATAACGGCGCCACACAGCATTTCAGGGTGGACTGGTTTACGCCGGACGGGCTGTCCACCTGGGGGGACGGCAGAACCTTCATTCTGGGAACAAAAGGGTATATTGAGCTTAGAAAGTATGTCAACGTGGGAACCAATGACGGAACCGGCGACCATGTGTATCTGGTCAATCAGGAAGGGGAGCGGCATTTTGAGGTGGCCGGTAAAGTGGGATTTCCGTTTTTCGGACAGCTGATACTGGACTGCATCAACCGGACGGAGCATGCGATGACGCAGGAGCACGCCTTCAAGGCGGCGGAGCTTTGCGTGCGCGCGCAGATGCAGGCGGTGCGGGTGAAGGGATAAAATTTTATCACTGGTCATGAAACGCGCAGAGCACCGGTATGGAGGAAATACCGGTGCTCTGCTTCATGGATCCAATATTGTATTCCGCTTAGAAAAAATCATTTTCCCGAAATTGCAGCGCGTACAGCTTTTTATATGTGCCGTCAGCCGCGATCAGCTCCTCGTGGGTGCCCCGCTCGGTGATGCGCCCGTTGATGACCACAGCGATTTCGTCGGCATTGCGGATGGTGGAAAGACGGTGCGCCACCACCAGCGTGGTGCGCCCCTTGCACAGCTCGTCCAGTGCCTGTTGGATGAGCACCTCGGTGGTGTTGTCCAGCGCGCTGGTCGCTTCGTCCAAAATCAGGATGGCGGGATTTTTCAAAAATACACGGGCGATGCTCAAACGCTGCTTTTGTCCGCCGGAGAGCTTGACGCCCCTTTCGCCGATTTCCGTGTCATATCCTTTATCCAGCGTCATGATATAATCGTGGATGTTAGCGCGTCGCGCCGCCTCCCGGATTTCCTCCTCCGTGGCATCGGGGCGGCCATAGAGGATGTTTTCCCGGATCGTGCCCACGAATAGGAACACGTCCTGCTGCACGATGCCGATGTTGCGGCGGACGGATTCCATCGTCAGCTTGCGGATGTCCTTTCCGTCGATCAGAATGGCGCCGTCTTCTTCCTTGAGCTTATAAAAGTTGGGCAGCAGATGGCACAGGGTGGTCTTGCCGCCGCCGGAGGGACCCACCAGAGCCAGCTTGCGCCCCTTTTCCAGGCGCAGGTTGATATCGTGGAGGACTTCCATGGAAGGGTCGTAGGCATAGGTGACATTTTGAAACTCGATGTCGCCCTGCACGTCCGTAAGCTCCGCTGCGTCCGGCGCGTCCTCTTCGGGAGCCGCGTCCATGATTTCCACGAAGCGTTTGAAGCCGCTGACGCCGTTCTGGAACTGCTCCATGAAACCGATCAGGGTGTTCACCGGGTTGATGAACAGGTTCACCGAAACGATGAAGGTGGAGTAGTCGCCGAAGGAAATTCTGCCCGCATATAAAAACAGGCCGCCCGCGATCAGGATGAATACGTTGAAAATGTCCGTCACGAAGGAGGTGGAGGAGTGGAACTGCGCCATGGCGTGATAAGCGCGGCGGGAGGCGTCCACAAATTCTTTGTCCCCCTCCTTGAACTTTTCCACCTCCCGGGCGGTGTTGGTATATGCCTTGGTGACGCGGATTCCCGTCACGCTGCTTTCTACGGCAGCGTTGATGGTGGCATTGCTTTTGCGCCGGTCATCGAAGGCGCGGCTCATCGCCTTGCGGAAATACAGCGTGACGACGACCAGAATCGGCACGCAGGCGAAAATGATCAGCGTCAGGATCGGATCTATCATGAACAGGTAGGTGAAGGAAAGCAGGATCATCACCGTGCTGATCAGCAGATTCTCGGGACCATGGTGCGCCAGCTCGCACACCTCAAACAGGTCGCTGGTGATGCGGGTCATGATGCGGCCGGTCTCATGATTGTCATAGAAGCTAAAGGGCTGCTTCTCCAGATGGGCGAACAGGTCCTGACGCATCTGGGACTGCATCTGTACCCCGATCAGATGTCCGTAGTACTGTACGAAATAGCGCAGCAGCATGCGCACGATGTACAGAGCCAGCACGATCAGGCCGGCGATGACGATCGTGGAATACATTTTTTCCGGAATGTAGATGTTGAGCATTTTGTTGGTCACCACAGGGTATACCATGCCGATGACTGAAATGAGCAGGGATGCCAGCATGTCCAGGGCGAGCATTTTTTTGTGCGGTTTGTAGTAACTGATAAAACGTTTCAGCATGAAGTTTCTTCTTCCTTTCTTCTTTTTTCTGGCGGTACATAGGATTTGCAGCGGAGGTATTCCGATTCCGGACAGCCGTAGTATGGACCGTCACAGGGCTTGCGCTTTGCGTCGCGGATGCGTTCCAGTCCGGCGATGACTGTTTCCAGCACGGTCTTATCCAGACAGTAGTGGGTGTAATATCCCTTCTTGACGCCGTAGACCAGACCTGCCTCGCGCAGGACCTTTAAGTGCTGGGAAACCGCGGATTCGGAAAGTCCGCTTTTTTGTGCCAGCGCGCGCACGCAGTAGCCGCGGTCAGACATGAGCTGTAAAAGCAAAAACCGCCTGGGTTCGCCCAGCGCTTTCAGAATTTTTTCATCCATTTGCAATCCGTCCTTTCTTTTTTGCAATATTCATATTATATTGTACTTATTTGATTCAGTCAATGCTAAAATAAAAGATTTCAGTTGCCCGATCACAGGACAGCATGGTAAACTAAAAAAGGTAGAAATGAACCGGAAAGTGAGACGGCATGAGCGAAAAAATTTTGATTGTGGATGACGAAAAGGAAATCGCCGATCTGGTGGAGGTGTACCTTTTGGGCGAGGGCTATGAGGTCTTCAAATTTTATAATGCCCGGGATGCGCTTGCATGCATCCGGCAGGAGCCGGTCAGCCTCGCCGTTTTAGATGTCATGCTGCCGGATATGGACGGATTTTCCCTTTGCCGCAGGATCCGGCAGACCTGCCTGTTCCCCATCATCATGCTCACGGCGAAGGTGGAGGATGTGGACAAGATCACCGGGCTTACCATGGGAGCGGATGATTATATCACGAAGCCCTTTAACCCGCTGGAGCTTGTGGCGCGGGTGAAAACCCAGCTGCGGCGTTATATTCATTATGATGCGGCAGGACAGGGGGCGCATGTGGAGGAAATATCTCTGCGGGGGCTGTATATTTTAAAAGGACGTCATGTCTGCACCCTGAACGGAAAGGACCTGGCGCTGACGCCCATCGAATTTGATATTCTCTGGTATTTATGTGAAAATAAGGGCAGGGTAGTGCCTGCGGAGGAGCTGTTCGAGGCGGTGTGGAAGGAAAAATATCTGGATCAGAACAATACGGTGATGGCGCATATCGCGCGGCTGCGGGAAAAAATGCAGGAGCCGCCGCGCCGTCCCAAATATATCAAAACTGTCTGGGGAGTGGGGTATACCGTTGAGGAATGAAATCATAGCATTGCCGCAAGAGCTAAGGAGCGCCTTTGAAAATGCTCTCAAAAGAAAATATCTGCCACGTCATCCGCAAAGAAGGCGGATGGCGTGGCAGCTGCTGGCACAATATGTTTTGGGTCTGATTCTGTTCGGGATTCTGTTTGTGGCCGCCTGCATTTTTGGCTGGGGCGTCATTTCCGATATAGAATGGGCGCCGGTGCAGGGGATCAGAAACTGGATCCGGGATTATATGCTTTTGGTGGGCGGTGTGCTGTTTTTGGGCGGCTGGGTCTTTGTCACCTGGTTTTTTCTGGCAAAGCCCCTGCGCTATCTGGATGAAATTATCGCCGCGGCGGGCAGGCTGGCAGAGCCTGGAGAGGAGCGGATTTTGCTGCCTCCCGCCATGAAAAGCGTGCAGGATGAACTGAATCTCATGCGGGAGCAGGCGCTGCGCAACGCCCTGCTGGCGAAGGAGGCGGAGCAGCGCAAAAACGACATGATCGTCTATCTTGCCCACGATTTAAAGACGCCCCTGACCAGCGTGATCGGCTATCTGACCCTGCTGGCGGATGAACCGCAGATTTCTCCCGAAATGCGCGCCCGCTATACCGGCATTGCGCTGGATAAGGCGGAGCGGCTGGAGGAGCTGATCAACGAATTTTTCGATATCGCCCGGTTTAACCTGACGACCCTTGCGCTGGAACGGGAAACGGTGAATTTAAGCCGTATGCTGGAGCAGACGGTCAGCGAATTTGTCCCCATTCTGGCGGAAAAGAGGCTGACCTGGCGGACGGAAATCGAAGGGGATGTGGAGATTTCCGGCGATCCTGACCGGCTGGAGCGGGTATTCGATAATCTGATCCGGAATGCCGTTTCCTACAGCTATCCGGAAACGGAAATATTTCTGTCCATGAAGCGGCGTGACGGCGGTGCCAGGATCTGTGTGCGAAATCACGGAAAAACCATTCCGTCCGACCGGCTGGAGAGGATCTTTGAGCAGTTCTTCCGGCTGGATGCCTCCCGTACCTCTGCCACAGGCGGCGCGGGTCTGGGACTCGCCATCGCAAAGCAGATCGTGGAGCTGCATGGCGGCAGGATATGGGCAGAGAGCGGGGAAGAGCGCATTGTATTTATGGTGGAGCTGCCATGAGAGAGCAAAAGGGGAAAGCTATGACAATCAATATCGGCGTACAGGATTTTTGCAGACTTCGTGAAGAAGGGGCATTTTATGTGGATAAGACGGATTTTATCCGGGAATGGTGGGAAAGCCTGGATCAGGTGACGTTGATTACGCGGCCGCGACGCTTTGGGAAAACGTTGAACATGAGCATGCTGGAATGCTTTTTTTCCAATCGGTATGCGGGCAGGGGGGAGCTGTTTGAGGGACTTTCTATCTGGAAGGAGGAAGCATACAGAAAGCTTCAGGGAACATATCCGGTAATATTTTTGAGCTTTGCTTCCATAAAGACGGGCGATGCCGGTGAAATCAGGACAGGCATCAAGCAGATGCTCACCAATGTGTACGGCAGCTTCCGGTTTATCATGGAATCCGGGATGTTTGATCAAAAGGACAGGGAATATTATGCGTCTGTGCGGGATGATATGTCGGACGGGACGGCATATGTGGCGATCAACAGGCTCTGCATGTATCTGGAAAAATACTTCGGAAAAAAAGTCATTCTTTTGCTGGATGAATATGATACGCCCATGCAGGAGGCATGGACAGGCGGAAGTTTTGCCGAGACCGTTTCCTTTTTCAGAAGCTTTTTTAATGCATCCTTCAAAACAAACACGCATATGTTTCGGGCGGTCATTACGGGCATTACGAGAATATCAAAGGAATCTGTGTTTTCCGATCTGAATAATCCGAAGGTGATCACCACCACTTCGGAGAGATATGCCGCCTGCTTTGGATTTACGGAGGATGAGGTTTTTGACGCGCTCAAAGACGCCGGTCTTGGCGGTGAGAGGGAGGGCGTGAAAAGCTGGTATGATGGATTCACCTTCGGAAGCCGCAGCGATATTTATAATCCCTGGTCCATCACAAACTTCATTGATGAAGGGGGAAAATATAAAGCCTATTGGGCGGATACGAGCGGGAACGGTCTGGTCAGCTCCCTGATTCAGCAAGGCTCGGCGGGCATCAAGCGGACGATGGAGCAGCTCATGAACGGAGAGTGCATGGAAACAGGGATTGATGAAGAAATTGTATACAGCCAGCTGGAAAAAAATGAGAACGCGCTCTGGAGCCTGCTTTTGGCGCTGGGCTATCTGCGGGTGGTGAAGGTGGAGCAGGAAGGAAAGTTTTTAAAAAAACGGTATACCCTGAAGTTGACTAACCGGGAAGTGGTTTTTTTGTTCGCCAACATGATTGCAGACTGGTTTGGCAGCGTTGCGACCACGTACAATGACTTTGTCAGCGCGCTGCTGGCGGGCGATGTGGACGCCATGAACGGGTTTATGAATCGAATTGCCCTGCAGAGCTTTTCCTGCTTTGATGTGGCGAAGGGCGCTTCCGGTCAGGATGAGCCGGAACGCTTTTACCATGGCTTCGTGCTGGGGCTGATGGTGGGGCTGGAAGGGAGATTTACGATCACGTCCAACCGGGAGAGCGGTTTTGGGCGCTATGACATTGTCCTGGAGCCGGCGGACCGGGGAAAGGACCAGGCTTATATCATAGAGTTTAAGGTACGCCGTCCGGACAGGGAGAAAACCCTTGCGGATACGGTGGACTGCGCTCTGCGGCAAATTGAGGATAAAAGGTATGAAGCATCGCTTGTGGCGAAGGGAATTGATCCGCGAAGAATCAGGAAGTATGGGTTCGCCTTCGAAGGCAAAAGCTGCCTGATCGGGTGAGCCTGCAAGGAAAAGCCGTTGTCATAAATTCGTATGAATTCCATTCGCAAATCTTAATATTTTACACAGAAAACACGCAAAAATGAATCCTCCGGTTTTGGTACAATGCCAGAAACGGAGGAATTTTTATGGAGAAAAAAAGACTGACGCAGCGCTTTCCATGGCTTTTGCCAATCCGGAAAAAGCAGCGGATTTTCTGCTTCTATCTGGGCATGCGGTTTGACAAAAACCGTTACTGCAGCGCGCAGGAGAAAACATTTTATCCCCATGTCCTGTTTTCCTCCCGCTGTCCCATGTACAATGCGGACACCGGTTTTGACATGGTCTATCAGGAGAACAAGGTCCACAATTTAAAGCTCGCCGCTGCGAAGCTTGACGGCATGCTGATCGGCCCGGGAGAAACCTTCTCCTTCTGGAAGGCGGTTCGTTTCGCGGACCGGGATGTGCCTTACCGGGAAGCCTTGGCGACGGTAAACGGCAGGCTGGTCACCGTGCCCGGCGGCGGGCTCTGCCAGCTTTCGAATCTGCTGTTCTGGGTTTTTTTACATTCCCCTCTCACCGTCACAGAACGGCACGGGCATCAGGTGAAGGACTTTCCGGAGCCCGAAAGCGATGCGCCCTGCGGCGTGGACGCAGCGGTGGCGGAGGGGTGGAAGGATTTGAAGGTCAGAAACGATACGCCATATGCCTTTCAGATCGGCATTTCCTTCGATACGGCCGGCGTAACGGGAAGTCTGTATGTGCGGGAGGAGCCGGGCTTTTTCTGGCAGGTGGAAAACGGACAGGTGCGGTATCAAAAAAAGCGGGACAGGGTGATCGAGGAGGCGGATGTGATACAGAAAAAGATTGGGCTGCCGGGCGGTATCGTGTTGGAGGAAAGGCTTCTGTATACAAACCGCTGTGAAATCGGTTATGCCCTCCCGGAAGGGAGAATGATATGAAAAAATACAACATTGCAGTATTATTCGGCGGATGCTCCCCCGAATACAGCGTATCCCTGGAGTCGGCATACGGCGTTTTGACGCATATGGACCGCTCCCGTTTTACGCCCGTCATGATCGGGATATCCAGGGCAGGGGACTGGTTTTATTTTCAGGGAGAGCCCGAAAAAATCCCGGAGGATAGCTGGCACAACAGAGAGGACTGTATCCCGGCGGTGCTGTCCCCAAACAGGAGCAGGCACGGGATTTTCTTATTAAAAGAGGAAGGAACAGCGTTTATAAGGATCGATGCCGCATTTCCGGTTTTGCATGGAAAAAACGGGGAGGACGGCACGGTACAGGGAGCGGTTGCGCTGGCCGGCATTCCATTGGCAGGCTGTGATACCCTGTCCTCCGCCCTGTGCATGGACAAGGACAGGGCGCACAGGCTCGCCGTGGCGGCAGGCGTGCGGACGCCCAAATCCGTCGCCCTTTCCCGGGAGGGCTCCTATGAAAAGGCGAGGAGCTTCGGGCAAAGGAACGGATATCCGCTGTTTGTCAAGCCTGTGCGCGCGGGCTCTTCCTTCGGCGTGACGAGGGTGATTTTAAAGGAACAGCTTGCGGATGCCCTTTCTCTGGCATTTCAGTATGATGACACTGTCATCGTGGAGGAGGCGATAGAGGGCTTCGAGGTGGGCTGCGCGGTTTTGGGAAACGACAGCCTGTTTGTCGGGGAGGTGGACGAGATCGAGCTGTCGGGGGGATTTTTCGATTTTACGGAAAAATATACCCTGAAAACCTCTGCGATCCATGTGCCCGCCCGGATTTCGGGGGAAAAGGCGGCGGAAATCAAAGAGGCCGCGAAGCGCGTTTATAAGGCATTGGGGTGCCGCGTTTTTGCGCGGGTGGATTTGTTTCTGACGCCGGAGGGGGAAATCGTGTTCAATGAGGTCAATACCATTCCGGGCTTTACGGAGCACAGCCGGTATCCGGGGATGATGCGTGCGGCGGGAGTTTCTCTGGCGGATGTGGTCACAAAAATTCTTTTGCTGGCATTGGAGGAGCGTTGAAAATGGGAATGCGGGAATGGCTGACCGATTATTCCAAGGGGGATAATCTTGCGCTGTATTGGAAAATATTTGGGGCGCGGGAGCGGGCGAAAAGCCGCTTCTTTCAGGATGTGCTGAATCTGATCTGCAGCCGCATGGCGCACCGGCATGGCGGCTATATCGGCAGGGGCGCTGTTCTGGAGGGGATTCCTTCCCTGCCCCACGGGCTGCACGGCGTTTATATTTCCCGGTTTGCCAAAATCGGGAAGGGCTGCCGGATTTACCAGAATGTGACGATCGGAGAAAAAGGACGCAAAGCGCCCACGATCGGCGATAACTGCCTGATCGGCGCGGGAGCGGTGCTTTTGGGCGATATCCGGATCGGAGCGGGTGCGAAAATCGGCGCGGGAGCGGTGGTGTGCAGGGATGTGCCCGCGGGAGCGACGGCAGTTTCCAAACAGGCATATAGCGTGGAAAAGGAAGGCGAACAAAGGCGGGCTTCTTTAAGCATCCGGGAGCGGAAAGAAAAGCGGGAGTCTGCCCTGGCAGACGGGACAGAGGCTCCTGCACAGGCGGGCATCACACAGAGGGCGCGGGCGTGGATCGAGCTGGATGCGGACGCCCTGCGGTACAATGTGCGGGCGCTGCAGGGCAGGCTTCCGGCGGGATGCCGGCTGATGCCTGCGGTCAAGGCGGATGCCTACGGGCATGGCGCGGTCTGGATCGCAAAGCAGCTTGCCGGCGCCGGGGTGGACGCGTTTTGTGTGGCGTGCGCACAGGAAGGGGAGCAGCTTCGCCGCTGCGGCATAGAGGGAGAAATCCTGATTCTTGGCTATACGCCGCCACAGCAGCTGGAGCGTCTGGCGCGGTATGGGCTCACCCAGACCGTGGTGGATTTTTCCTATGCGGAAATGCTTCGGGAATCCGGCATGCGCCTGCATGTGCACGTCGGCGTGGACACCGGCATGCACCGGCTGGGAGAGCGCTGGGAAAATATGGAAAACATTTTCAGGATTTTTGAAATGGAAAACCTGACCGTAGACGGGCTGTTCACCCATCTGTGTGTAGCGGATTCTGCAAGGATAGAGGATCGGGAGTATACCAAAAAGCAGGCGGAGGCTTTCTTTTCGGTAGCGGGACGCATACAGCGGCGGTTTGGATACCGGCCGAAGCTTCATCTGCTGTCCAGCGCGGGAATTTTTGCCTGTCCGGAATATGCGGCGGATTTTGTGCGTCCGGGCATCGCCCTTTACGGCGCATACGGAAACGGAATCTTAAGGCCGGTGCTTTCCTTAAAGGCGTATGTTGCCTGTGTGCAGACGCTTCATGACGGGGAAACGGCGGGCTACGGCAGGGCGTTTACGGCCGATGGAGAGCGCCGGATCGCGGTGCTGTCCATCGGCTATGCGGACGGACTGCCCAGCGCCCTTTCGGAGGGAAAGGGCTGGGTGCTGCTTGGCGGAAAACGCGCGCCCATCGCGGGGCGCGTCTGCATGGATCAGACGCTTGTGGATGTGACCGGGATTGACAGCGTACAGGCGGGGGATGTCGCGGTGCTGATCGGCAGGGACGGGCGGGAGGAAATTACCGCCGGAGAAATGGCGGGATGGGCGCATACGATACCCAACGATATTTTGAGCCGCCTGGGAAGCAGGCTGGAACGGCTGCCCGTGGGCTGAATGCCGTAACCGGTAACAGTTTGGACCTGGCTGAATAGTAGCGAACTGTTACCCAAAGTTTACAAAAATTTTATTTTTTGCTTGCATTGTCCGGGAAAATGTGGTAGAGTATTTCTTGATGATAAGGTGTTGGTGTGAGAGTGGGTTGCAAACCCACTCTTCTTTATTAGTGTGGGCAGCGTTGCCGGCGTTTTCCGGAGCCGTTACCCCTGCTCCATGATAGAATCCGGAGGTGAGACATGTCAAGAAAGGAAACCTACGAGGAAAGGACCAGACAGCTCCTTATGCCGATCGCCCGGCAGGCTGGTGTGGAAATCTACGATGTGGAATATGTAAAGGAAGGCAGCGACTGGTATCTGCGCGCTTACATCGATAAGCCCGGCGGCGTGAACATAAATGACTGTGAAACTGTGAGCCGTTCGTTGTCTGCACAGCTTGATCAGGAGGATTTTGTGGAGGATGCCTATATTCTGGAGGTCAGCTCTCCGGGGCTTGGAAGAGCTCTCAAAAAGGATGAGCATCTGCAAAAAAGCCTGGGACAGGAAGTGGAAATCAGGTTGTATAAGCCGAAGGATCACTGCAAGGAGTTTACGGGCACGCTGATACGCTTTGACGGAGAAGCGCTCGTGATTGCGCAGGCGGACAAGGAAATAACATTTGCCAGAAAAGAGATCGCACTGGTCAGGCTGGCACTTGATTTTTGAAAAATGGAGGATGAAATGAACAAGGAATTAATGGAAGCACTGGATATCCTGGAGAAGGAGAAGGAGATCAGCAAGGAGACGTTGTTTGAAGCGATTGAAAATTCCCTGATCACGGCGTGCAAGCAGCATTTCGGCAAGGCGGACAATGTGAAGGTGGAAATCGACCGGGAAACCTGCGACTTTTTATGCTATGCGGAAAAGGAAGTGGTGGAAACGGAGGACGACGTGGAAGACGATTGTCTGCAGATTCCGTTGGACAAGGCGCGGGAAATCTCCAAAAGGGCGGAAGTGGGAGAAATCATCCATGTGGAAATCAAGTCCAAAAGCTTTGGGCGGATCGCGACGCAGAACGCGAAGAACGTGATTTTACAAAAGATCCGGGAAGAGGAGAGAAGCGTCGTTTATAACCAGTATTTTGAAAAAGAAAAGGATGTGGTGACCGGCGTTGTACAGCGCTATCTGGGCAGGAACATCAGCATTAACCTGGGAAAGGCGGATGCGATCCTGAATGAGAGCGAGCAGGTAAAGGGTGAGATATTCAAGCCCACGGAGCGGATCAAGGTGTATATCCTGGAGGTGAAAAATACGCCCAAGGGTCCCCGCATTTTAGTGAGCCGCACGCATCCGGAGCTGGTCAAACGGCTGTTTGAATCAGAGGTCACAGAGATCCGGGACGGTACGGTGGAAATCAAGAGCATCGCGCGGGAGGCGGGCAGCAGGACCAAGATCGCGGTGTGGTCCAACAATCCCAATGTGGATGCGGTTGGCGCCTGCGTAGGCATGAATGGTTCCAGGGTCAATGCGATCGTGGATGAGCTGCGGGGTGAAAAAATCGATATCGTCACCTGGGATGATAATCCCGGCAACCTGATTCAGAATGCGCTTTCACCGGCGAAGATTGTAGCAGTGTTTGCGGATCCGGAGGAAAGAACGGCAAAGGTGGTCGTTCCGGATTATCAGCTTTCTCTGGCAATCGGTAAGGAAGGACAGAATGCCAGACTGGCGGCCCGGCTGACCGGATATAAGATCGACATCAAATCGGAGACACAGGCGAAGGATGCGGTGGGCTTCCGTTATGAGGATTATCTTGGCGACGATTATGACGAGGAAGAGTACGACGGGGAGTATGAGGAGGAGTACGACGATTCCGAAGAAGGTTACGTAGACGAAGCGGAAGGCTATGAGGGTGAAGCGGAAGGCTACGATGACGAGGGAACTTTTGAGGAAGAGACCGATGAATAAAAAGATCCCAATGAGGCAATGTGTGGGCTGCGGTGAAATGAAGAGCAAGAAGGAAATGATGCGCGTTTTAAAAACACCGGAGGGTCCCATCATATTGGATGTGACAGGAAGAAAAAACGGCAGGGGCGCCTACCTTTGTAAAAATCTGGAGTGCTTAAAAAGCGCTCGAAAGAACAAGGGGCTGGAGCGTTCCTTCAAGATGAGTATTCCGGATGAGGTTTATGACAGCCTGGAAAGGGAGTTTGGTGAGAGTGATACCGAATAAAATATTTTCATTGCTGGGTCTTGCCACAAAGGCAGGCAGAACTGCCAGCGGTGAATTCATGACGGAGAGCGCCGTCAAGTCCGGGAAAGCGTATCTGGTGATCTGCGGAACGGATGCTTCGGATAATACAAAGAAAAACTTTCGTAATATGTGCGGGTTTTACAGAGTACCTTATTTTGAATATGGCACGAAGGAAGAGTTGGGTCACGCGATGGGGAAGGAAATGAGAGCGTCCCTCGCCGTGACGGATGCCGGGTTTGCAAAGAGCCTGAAAAGACATCTGGAAGAGACTGGAAATGAGACGGAGGTAGGAGTATGGCAAAAATGAAGGTACATGAGCTTGCAAAAGAACTGGATATAAAAAGTAAGGATATTATTTCCTTTTTAAAGGAAAAAGGGCTGGATGTGAAGGCGGCGCAAAGCTCGGTAGAGGAGGATGCAGCCGCCTGGGTGCGGAAAAAGTTTTCGGCAAAGGAGTCCGGGGCATCGGACAAAAAGCCGATGGCAGATAAACCGGATGCGGTAAAACAGCCGGAAAAGGAAAGCATAGCAAAGCAACAGCCGGATAAAGCAAAAGAGCCGGATGCAGAAAAACAGCCGGATAAAGCAAAGCAGGCGGAAAGGATGACACAGGTGGAGAAAACGGAAGAATCTACGACAAAAACGGATTCCCAGTCCACAACCGGTCAGGAGACGAAAGACGGACAGGCGAAGCCGCATAAAAAGCCGAAGATCATTGTTGTGAACAATCCGCAGAACAGCAGGATGAAAGGTAACGGCTTTGGAAATAATACGGAAAAGAAGGGCGTCCGCAGCAATGAGGGCGGCCGCAATAATGAAGGAAAACGCAATGATGCCGGCAGAAACGGTGAGAAACGTGCAAACGACGGCAGGAGTGACGCCCGTAACGGGGAAAACAGAAACCGGGATAACAGAGGCGGCAAAAATAACGGCGGCTCTTCCCGGCAGGGAAACAGAAGCGGCGGCATCCGCGTGGAGAGCAGACCGTTAATCCGTCCGCTGACGAAGCCGACACAGCCGGTGATGCCCGATGAAAAGCTTTTAAGCCGGGAACGCGCGGCGAAGGAGGCTGCGGAAAAGGCAGCGCGGGCGGCGGAAATCGAAGCCCAGAAGAAAGAGGATGCGCTCCGCGCGGAACGCGCCAGGGAGGAAGCCTTAAAGGCGGCGGAAAAACAGGCGGCCAGGGCAGAAAACACAGAGCGCGTAGAAAACAGAGGCGGCATGTTAAATGCCGGACGCAGCGACAGAAATACAGCGCAGAACCGGGATTATGCCAGATCGGATAACAGAAATGCCGGCCGCAATGAGAGAAACAGCGGCAGAGGCGATCAGCCCCGCAGCGACGGTCAAAGAGGCGGTCAGGGAAGAAGCGATTTTTCCAGAAACGGACAGCCCAGAAACGACGCCGGACGCAGTGATTTTGGCAGAAACGGACAGCCCAGAAACGACAGGGGCGACAGAAGCTCTGCGCCCGGCAGAAATGCAGGCCAAAGGAATGGGCAGGAAAGGACGCAGGGTGGCAATGGACAAAGAAGAGACCAGAACCGTACAGGTTTTAACGGCGGCGCAAGGGATAATCAGGGCTTTAATCGCAATGCGGATGGCAGCCGCACTGGTCAGGGTAGCGGGCGCTCTTTCTCAAATAGCGGCCGTCCTGCAGGAGGCGATGGCAGGCAGAACAATAACTTCAGAAAACCGGCAGCGTCTAAGGGCTTTACGCCGGAGGCTCCCGCAAAGGATACGGAAAAGCAGCGTGACAACAGGCGCTTAAATCAGCAGGATCGGGATAAAAAGTCCAGAAAGGACGCGATCTATGAGGACGATAACGCGGCGAATCTGAAGACCAAAAATAAAGCCGGACGCTTTATCAAGCCCGAACCGAAGGCGGCAGAGCCGGAAGAAGCGATCAAGGTGATCACGCTTCCCGATTCTATCACCGTAAAGGAGCTGGCGGAAAAGATGCGGATGCAGCCCGCCGCGATCATCAAGAAGCTTTTCCTGGAGGGCAAGATCGTGACCGTCAATCAGGAGCTTTCCTACGAGGATGCGGAGAATATCGCCATCGAATACGATATCATCTGTGAGCGGGAAGTCAAGGTGGACGTGATCGAGGAGCTTTTGAAGGAGGACGAGGAGCAGGAAGCGGATATGATCACAAGACCGCCCGTCATCTGCGTGATGGGACATGTGGATCACGGCAAAACCTCCCTGCTTGACGCGATCCGTAAGACCAACGTGACGGACCGCGAGGCCGGCGGCATCACGCAGCACATCGGCGCTTATACCGTGCAGATCAACGGACAGAAGATCACCTTCCTGGATACGCCCGGACATGAGGCGTTTACCGCCATGCGTATGCGCGGCGCGAATTCCACGGATATCGCGGTGCTGGTGGTGGCGGCTGATGACGGCGTGATGCCCCAGACCGTGGAGGCGATCAACCACGCCAAGGCGGCAGGCATTGAAATCATCGTTGCCGTGAACAAAATTGATAAGCCCAACGCGAACATCGACCGGGTGAAGCAGGAGCTGACCGAGTACGAGCTGGTTGCGGAGGATTGGGGCGGAAGCACCGTGTTTGTGCCCGTTTCCGCCAAGACCGGCGAAGGGCTGCAGACGCTTTTGGAGATGATCCTTTTGACGGCAGAGGTGTTGGAGCTTAAGGCGAATCCGGACCGTATGGCGAGAGGTCTTGTCATTGAGGCGGAGCTGGATAAGGGCAGAGGTCCTGTGGCCAGAGTGCTGGTGCAAAAGGGCACGCTGCATGTGGGCGACTTCGTATCCGCCGGCTCTTCCAGCGGTAAGGTTCGTGCGATGATCGACGATAAGGGAAAGCGCGTCAAAGAAGCGGGACCTTCCATGCCCGTGGAAATATTGGGTCTTTCCGATGTGCCGGATGCAGGAGACGTGTTTATCGCCCATGAAAGCGATAAGGAAGCGAAGTCCTATGCGGCGGCGTTCATCGAACAGAATAAGGAAAAGAAGCTGGAGGAAACCAAATCCAGAATGTCTCTGGACGATCTGTTCAACCAGATTCAGGAGGGCAATTTAAAGGAGCTCAATCTGATCGTCAAGGCGGACGTGCAGGGCAGTGTGGAAGCGGTCAAGCAGAGCCTGTTGAAGCTTTCCAACGAAGAAGTGGTGGTAAAATGCATCCACGGCGGCGTCGGTGCGATCAACGAATCCGATGTCACGCTGGCGAGCGCGTCCAACGCGATCATCATCGGCTTCAATGTGCGTCCTGACGCGACGGCCAAGGCGACGGCGGAAACGGAAGGCGTTGATGTGCGTCTGTACAGGGTCATCTACCAGGCGATCGAGGATATCGAGGCGGCGATGAAGGGCATGCTGGATCCTGTGTTTGAGGAAAAGGTGATCGGTCATGCGGAGGTGCGCCAGATATTCAAGGCATCCGCGATCGGCAACATCGCAGGCTCTTATGTGCTTGACGGTGTATTCCAGAGAGGCTGTAAGATCCGGATCACCAGAGAGGGCGAGCAGATTTACGAAGGCTCCCTTGCGTCCTTAAAGCGCTTCAAGGATGATGTGAAGGAAGTAAAGGCCGGCTATGAGTGCGGTCTTGTGTTTGAAGGCTTTGACAAGATGCAGGAGCTGGATGTTGTGGAAGCGTTTATTATGGTAGAAGTGCCGCGCTGAGCGGATGTCCGGGAACAGTGCGGACACAGTCTACGCGTATATCGCGCAGATTGTGCAAAAATGTGGTGGAGGCGGGCTGCCGCCCCATTGCGTGGCGGACAGAGAGTATAATGGTGAGAAATGAGAAAGAACAGTATAAAGAATAACAGAATTAACGGAGAAGTGCAGTACGTGCTGGCGGAGGTGATCCGGGGGGAAATCAAGGATCCCCGGATCGCTCCCATGACCAGCGTGGTGACGGTGGAGGTCGCGCCGGACTTAAAGACCTGCAAGGCCTACATCAGCGTGCTGGGAAATGAAGAAGCACAAAAGAATACTCTGGAGGGGCTAAAAAGCGCAGAAGGGTTTATCCGCGCCAGACTGGCGGAGAAAGTCAATCTGCGCAATACGCCGACCATTCAGTTTATCATAGATCAGTCCATTGCTTACGGGGTGGATATGTCCCGTAAAATTGACCAGGTTATGGCACAGCAAAGGGCCGGAAAGGGTGTGGATGAAGAACATGAAGAAGATTCTGGAAGAGCTTGACAGCAGGGACAGGATCGCGATTAGCGGTCATATCAGGCCGGACGGGGATTGCGTCGGCTCCTGTATGGGACTTTACCTCTATCTGAAAAAGACGTTGCCGACCGCGCAGGTGGATGTGTATCTGGAAAAGCCTGCACCGGTGTTTTCCTGCATCGACAGACTGGAGGAAATCAAAACCGATTGCAGCGCCGAAATTGTTTATGATGTCTGCATTGCGGTGGATACGGCAGCGGACCGTTTAGGTGACGCTGAAAAATATTTCAGGGCGGCAAAAAAGACGATCAACATCGATCATCATGTCAGCAATATGCAGGGCTGTGGGATGGTCAACTATGTCAATCCTGCCGCCAGCTCGGCGAGCGAGCTGGTTTATGAGCTCATGGAGGAGGAGCTGATGGACGCTTCCATCGCGAAGGCGCTTTACATCGGCATCATCCATGACACGGGGGTTTTTCAGTATTCCAATACGACCCCGCATACGCTCACAATCGCCGCGAAGCTCATCGGCTATGGGATGGATTTCCCGAAGCTGATCAATGAGACCTTTTATGAAAAAACCTATGTGCAGAACCATGTGCTGGGCAGGGCGCTTTTGGAGAGCATTCTGTTTATGGACGGCAGATGCATTGTCAGTGTCATCGACAAAAAGACGATGGAATTTTACAATGCGGAGCCGAAGGACATGGATGGCATTGTGAGCCAGCTGCGGATTACGAAGGGCGTGGAATGCGCGATTTTTATGTATCAGACAGGACAGCAGGAATATAAGGTCAGCCTGCGTTCCAACGGGAAGGTGGATGTGGCGGAGGTTGCCGCCTATTTTGGCGGCGGCGGTCATGTGCGCGCTGCAGGCTGCACGATGCGGGGAACCTATCATGACTGCATCAATAACCTGTCCTTACATATTGAAAAGCAGTTGGATAGTTATGAAGAGGAAGTAAAATAGATGGACGGCATTTTAAATGTCTATAAGGAACCGGGCTTTACATCGCATGATGTGGTGGCAAAGCTTCGGGGAATCTGCAAGCAGAAAAAAATAGGTCATACAGGTACCCTGGACCCGGACGCGTCCGGGGTACTTGTGGTATGTCTGGGAAACGCCACGAAGCTGTGCGATATGCTTACGGATCAATCCAAGGAATACCAAGCGGTCATGCTGTTGGGGTGTGTGACGGATACCCAGGACACGACCGGAAAGGTGCTTTTAGAGCGCCCCGTCACGGTGGATGAAGCGCAGGTGCGCCAGGCGGTTCTTTCCTTTGTGGGAGAATATGACCAGCTTCCGCCCATGTATTCCGCCCTCAAGGTGAACGGGCAAAAGCTCTGTGATCTGGCCCGCGCCGGCAGGGAGGTGGAACGGCAAAGCCGCCGGGTCACCATTCATTCTGTCACGATTGAAGAAATCAGCCTGCCCCGGGTGACCATGACGGTGGCATGCTCCAAGGGGACCTATATCAGGACGCTGTGTCATGATATCGGGCAGCTTCTGGGCTGCGGGGCGGCGATGGAGCATCTGGTGCGCACCCGTTCGGGGCGCTTTGAGATTGGGGATGCGCGCCGGCTTTCGGAGATAGAAAGGCTTGCCCAAAGCGGCGGTCTGTCCGAAGCGATACTCAGGACGGACGCGGTTTTTGAAGGGCTGGAGGCTGCCGTCGTGCTGCCGGAGGCAAAACGCCTTGCGGATAATGGGAATCCGCTGTTTTGTGAGCATTTACAGATGCGGAGGGCGGATGGAAAATCGACAGAGAAGGGCATCGGTTATGCGGATGGGCAGAGACTTCGCGTCTATGGTGCGGACGGCCGCTTTTACGGCGTATATGTCTGGCAGGCACAGCAGCATCGCTTTAAGCCGGTAAAACTCTTTTTATAGAAACAGAAAGGAAACGTTATCAGCCGCTGCCTGCCGGGCTGTAGCTGGTAACAGGCAAATTCATGCAAATCATTTCCGGAACAAGTGAATTTGAACTGACCGGCCCCTGCGCTGTTATGATCGGCAAATTCGACGGTCTGCACCGGGGACACCGGCTTTTACTTGAGCAGATTCTGGATGCGAAAAAGGAAGGGCTGAAATCCGTGGTTTTCACCTTCGATCCTTCTCCGGCAGCCTTTTTTTCAAAAAAGGTCGTAAAGGGATTGACCACCAGGGAGGAAAAACGGCGCTTTTTCAGGCAGCTGGCGGTGGATGTGCTCGTGGAGTTTCCCTTAAATGAGCGGACAGCCTCTACAGCGCCGGAGCAGTTTATCACAGAAATTCTGCAAAAAAGAATGCACGCTGCGCTGGTCGTGGCGGGAAGCGATCTGTCCTTCGGGGATGGCGGAAGAGGGGACTGTGCGCTTTTAAAGCGGTTTGAAAAGCAATGCGGCTACCGGGTGCGGATTTTGGACAAGGTGTATGAGGACAAAGAGGCGATCAGCTCCACCCGTGTGCGCGCCGCAGTAGAGGCAGGACGGATGGAGGAAGCCTGCCGGCTTTTGGGATCACCCTATGCGGTCATGGGACCTGTGCTGCATGGCAGGCGGATCGGACGGACGCTTGGGTTTCCCACGGTCAACCAGATGCCGCCTGCAGATAAGCTTCTGCCGCCCAACGGGGTCTATTTTTCCGAGGTGGAATGCTGTCACGGCATTTTTGTGGGCGTGACCAATGTGGGAACGAAGCCGACCGTGGAAAAGGGAATGGATCCGCCCGTGCTGGTGGAGACGTATCTGTACGATTTTGGGCAGGATATTTATGACACATTTATCACGGTGCGTCTGCTGCATTTTCACAGACCGGAGCAGAAATTTGAAGGTCTGGAGGCGCTTCGGGCGCAGCTGGAGCGGGATGTGGAGGCGGGCAGGGAATATAAGGCTTGCCAGTTTGACAAATTTACAGTAGAATAGGGATTGTGACCGGGGAAAGTCCGATCTATAAGGAAGGCGATCCCTTTCTACATATGGTTACAATGGCACAAAGGGTTATGGCACGGCTTTTTACGTTTTGTACAAAGGAGAATGAAAAATGGAAATAGGGGCAATGCTTCTGGCCCTCGCCGGAGGGCTGGGGTTGTTTTTGCTGGGCATGCATATGATGAGCGACAGCATTGAAAAGGCGGCAGGCGCGAGGCTGAGGGGAATTCTCGAGATGTTCACCACCAATAAATTTCTGGGCATGATCGTCGGAATCGTTTTTACCGCAGTCATCCAGTCCTCATCCGCCTGCACGGTCATGGTGGTCAGCTTTGTAAACTCCGGTCTGATGACCCTCTATCAGGCGGCAGGCGTCATTTTCGGCGCCAACATCGGTACAACGGTCACTTCCCAGCTCGTATCCTTTAATCTTTCCGAAATTGCGCCGGTATTTCTGCTGGGCGGCGCGCTGGTCGTCATGTTCTGCCACAGTCAGAGCATCGTCAAAATCGCCAACATCGTTCTGGGCTTTGGCGTGTTGTTCATGGGACTGGACGGCATGTCCTCCGCCATGTCCGGCATGAAGGACATGCCCCAGATTGTGAATCTTCTTCATTCCTTAAAAAATCCGCTGTTTGCCATCGTGGTCGGAACTGTCCTGACGGCGATCATACAGAGCTCCTCCGTGACGGTCAGCATTGTGCTTTTGATGGCGAATCAGGACCTTCTGGAGCTGCCGATCTGTATGTTCATCATTCTGGGCTGTAATATCGGCGCCTGTACCTCCGCGCTTTTAGCATCCATGGCAGGAAAAAAGGACGCGAAGCGTGCCGCGCTGATCCATTTTCTGTTCAACGTGATCGGAACGGTTTTCATGTCCATACTGCTTGCTTTTGCCATGAGCCCCATCCTCACATTCCTTGATGGCATTTCCGGCAGCAATCCGGGACGGATCGTGGCGAATGCCCATACGGTATTTAAGATTTTACAGGTTATTGTGCTGTTCCCTTTTTCTGGCTGGATTGTGAAGCTGACCTATTTGCTTGTGCCCGGCAAGGACAAAAGCGTGGGCTATCGGGAGAACTTCACGCTGCAGTTCATCGGCGACAAGGTGGTGTTCAATCCCGCGACCGCGGTCGTGGAGGTCATCAAGGAGCTGGAACGCATGGCCTCCCTTGCCAGCGAGAATTTAAACCGCGCCATGAACGCGCTCATTACGCTGGATGAGGAGGACATCGCCGAGGTTTATCAGGTGGAAAAAAATATCAACTTTTTGAATCATGCCATCACCAACTATATGGTCAAGATCAATCAGACGACGCTGCCCATCGAGGATTTAAAGAGCATCGGCGCGCTGTTCCATGTGGTGAACGATATCGAGCGGATCGGCGATCACGCGGAAAACGTGGCGGACGCCGCGGTCCGACGCCGGGAGACGGGAGTCGGATTTTCCAAAGCCGCCCAGAAGGAGCTGGGAGAGATGCTGGATATGGTCAACGATATCATCCGGTATTCCATCGAGATGTTCGCGACCAATTCGGATGTACATATGCAGGATGTCAGCCGTCTGGAGGATGCGATTGATGAAAAGGAAAGGGAGCTGCAGCAGAGGCATATCGAAAGGCTGACCAGCAACGAATGCTCTCCGGAGGCGGGCATGATTTTCTCCGATCTGATTTCCGGCCTGGAGCGTGTGGCGGACCACGCCACCAACATCGCCTTTGCCATTCAGGACAGCGAGGCGGCTGGGGCGTAGGCGGTTTCTGAGTACGTATCGCATATGGCGGACAGGACGCCCGGAGGGCAGTGTGCTTCGGAACCGGAACAGCGCAGGCTGTCCGGGCATCCGCAGGGGAGCGCTTCCTGTCGGGCGGTACGGGCATTTTCTCCCGGCGATATCCAAAACGGGAAATTCTTCCAAAGTCCATTCTGTTCCGGACTGTCTCAAAAAGGCAAAAACTCGCTTCGCTCAGACAGTTTGCCTTTTTAAGACAGGAACAGAACGGAATTTGGAAGAATTTCTCCGTTTGGATATCCAGCTGGGAGAAAATGCCCATACCGCCCGACAGGAAGCGCTCCCCTGCGGATGCCCGGACAGCCTGCGCTGTTCCGGTTCCAAAGCACACTACCTTCCGGGCTGGCTGTGGCTATGGAACGTGCAGGAATCCTCCTGCTTCGTGAAAGATTTTGTTAATTTTTTCCACAGAATTAGCGTTGACAAGGACAGGATGCTTTACTATAATAAAAAGTGTTACGGAATTATTACAGAATAAAAAGAAATGTAACAGTTTGGTTCACAATGCTTATGTGTGAGCGCCCGGCTTTTATCCCCGTTCCTTCGGGCAAAACCGTCCGCCTTCCACAAAAGCAGCATTGCCAACCGGACTGTCAAACAGCTTTACAGATTGAGGAAACTGACAATGCATAGAGTGGGAAAAATTAGCCTGGCTGTCGCAGTATGCGTGATATGCGCCGGAATGACGGTAAATGCGGGGTCCGCTGAAAATACGGTAAACGCTGTCATAAAGCCGGCGGGTGTGGGCGCGATCCTGGATGAGACCGTGGATGCCGACCAGTGCATGGAGGCGCTGGAGGAAGCGAAGGAAGAACGCAAGAAATTTTACGGATACGAAAACCTTGGCGTCGCAAAGGTGGACGATTACTTAAATGTGCGCAAGGATCCGAATGAGAGCGGAGAGCTTGTGGGCAAGATGCCGCGCCATGCAGGGGCGGACGTGCTGGGAGAGGAAAACGGCTGGTATAAGATCAAATCCGGAAAGGTGACGGGATATGTGCGTGCCGATTATCTGCTGACGGGCGCGGATGCGCGCACGCTGGCGGATGAGAAAGCGGCGGATATGGCAGTCTGCAATTCCGGCGGCCTGCGGGTCCGGGAGGAACCCAGTCTGGAGGCGTGCGTCATCACCCAGGTGGCGGAGGGCGAAGAGCTGGAGGTCGTCGCGGTGGAGGGCGAATGGGTCAAAATCATGCTGGACGATGAGGAGGCCTATGTTTTCGGAGAATATGTGGACATCGCCAAGAAGCTGGAAAAAGCGGTGAGCATGGTGGAGCTCAAATACGGGCAGGGCGTATCCGACGTGCGCGTGGATCTGGTCAACTATGCGAAGCAGTTTCTGGGAAGACCCTATGTGTGGGGCGGCACAAGCCTGACAAACGGGGCGGACTGTTCCGGCTTTGTATTGAGCGTATTCAAGAAATACGGCGTGAGCCTGCCGCATTATTCCGGCAGTCAGGCGAAGATGGGAACGCAGATTTCCCTTTCGGAAGCCAAGCCCGGTGATCTGGTATTTTATGCGAAAAACGGTACGGTCAATCACGTTGCCATATATATCGGAAACAGGCAGGTCATTCATGCGAGCAGCCCCAGAACCGGCATCAAGATATCCAATGCTTCCTACCGGACGCCGTACTGCGTGAGACGGATTCTTTCGTAACAGGAAATCCCGGAGTTTCTGAATTTTTGTGTTTACATGTGGGATGTTTCGTGCTATAATGGCATGGTGCTTTAAGGAATGCCGCATGACGGCATCAGAACCGATGCCCGGGGATGGGAGACTCCGACCCACGCCTGGTATCCGGTGATAGAGAGAAGAAGGAGGAACAGATCATGATTTCCAAGGAAAAGAAGACAGCGATTATCAAAGAGTACGCGAGAACGGAAGGCGATACAGGTTCGCCGGAGGTTCAGGTAGCGGTCCTGACGGCGAGGATCCAGGAGTTAACCGAGCATTTAAAGGCGAATCCGAAGGATCATCATTCCAGAAGGGGATTGCTTCAGATGGTTGGTCAGAGAAGAGGTCTGCTGGACTATCTGAAGAAGAATGATATTGAAAGATATCGTTCCCTGATTGAAAGACTTGGTATCAGAAAATAATTCTGACGGGAGAAAGCGCTTCGGCATCTTTTTTCGTCAGCGCAGGGACGGGCGGATGTGAGACCGGTGTTGTGCCGGCCATCCGCCTTTTCTTTCGGAAACGGGAAGTCGTGGCAGCCTTGAAAACGGAAAGGCTGTTGCGGGAAATCCATATGAAGGAGAGAAGAAATGTACAAGACATTCACAATGGAACTGGCCGGCAGGACCTTAAGAGTTGATATCGGCCGTGTGGCTGCCCAGGCGAACGGGGCGGCATTCATGCAGTACGGAGAGACGACGGTTTTATCCACTGCGACAGCGAGCGAGAAACCGAGGGAGGGAATCGATTTTTTCCCGCTCTCAGTAGAATTTGAAGAGAAGATGTATTCTGTCGGAAAGATTCCCGGCGGCTTTAACAAGAGAGAGGGCAAAGCGAGCGAAAATTCCGTTCTGACCAGCCGGGTTATTGACAGGCCGATGCGTCCCCTGTTCCCCAAGGATTACAGAAACGATGTGACGTTAAATAATCTGGTCATGTCCGTGGATCCCGCATGCCGTCCGGAGCTGGTGGCGATGCTGGGCGCTGCGATCGCGACCTGTGTTTCCGACATTCCCTTTGACGGTCCCTGCGCGATGACGCAGGTAGGACTGGTGGACGGGGAATTCGTGCTGAATCCCGGCCAGGAGCAGTGGAAGAACGGCGATCTGCAGCTGACGGTCGCGTCCACGGCACAGAAGGTGATCATGATTGAGGCGGGCGCGAACGAGGTTCCCGAGGCGAAAATGATCGAAGCGATTTATATGGCCCATGAGGTGAACCAGACGATCATTGCCTTTATCAATCAGATCGTTGCGGAGGTGGGCAAGCCGAAGCATACGTATACGAGCTGTGCGGTTCCGGAAGAGCTGTTTGCGGCGATGAAGGAAATCGTGACGCCCGCCGAGATGGAAGAGGCTGTATTCACGGATGTGAAGCAGGTCCGGGAAGAGAATATCAGAAAGATCACAGAGAAGCTGGAGGAGGCCTTTGCAGACCGGGAAGAGTGGCTTGCCGTGCTGGGTGAGGCGGTATACCAGTATCAGAAGAAGACGGTCCGCAAGATGATCTTAAAGGATCACAAGAGACCGGACGGGCGCGCAATCAATCAGATCCGTCCCCTGGCGGCGGAAATCGATATCATCCCGAGAGTACACGGCTCCGGCATGTTCACCCGCGGACAGACGCAGATCTGCAATGTCTGCACGCTGGCGCCTCTGTCCGAAATGCAGAAAATAGACGGCCTGGATGAAAACGAAGTATCCAAGAGATATATGCACCATTACAATTTCCCCTCCTATTCCGTGGGCGAGACAAAGCCCTCCAGAGGACCGGGACGCCGGGAAATCGGTCATGGCGCGCTGGCGGAAAAGGCGCTGATGCCGGTGCTTCCCACTGAGGAAGAATTCCCCTATGCGATCCGCACCGTTTCCGAGACCTTTGAAAGCAATGGTTCCACGTCACAGGCATCGGTATGCGCTTCCACGCTGTCCCTGATGGCGGCAGGCGTGCCGATCAAGAAGCAGGTTGCAGGTATTTCCTGTGGTCTGGTGACCGGAGATACGGACGATGATTATATTGTTTTGACGGATATCCAGGGGCTGGAGGACTTCTTCGGCGACATGGATTTCAAGGTTGCAGGTACTCATGACGGCATCACCGCGATTCAGATGGATATCAAGATCCACGGTTTGACAAGACCGATCGTGGAAGAGGCGATTGCGCGGACCAAAGAGGCGAGGGAGTATATCATCAATGAGATTCTTACGCCCTGCATCGCGCATCCCAGAGCGCAGGTCGGCCAATATGCGCCCAAGATCATTTCCATCCAGATCGATCCTGAGAAAATTGGCGATGTGGTCGGACAGAGAGGCAAGACGATCAATGAGATCATTGCCCGCACCGGCGTGAAGATCGATATTACGGACGACGGCAATGTATCCGTATGCGGCACCGATAAGGCGATGATGGACAAGGCTGTGGAGATGATCAAAACCATCGTGACGGAGTTTGAAGCGGGGCAGATATTCAAGGGCGTTGTCGTGAGCATTAAGGAGTTCGGCGCATTCGTGGAATTTGCTCCCGGCAAGGAGGGAATGGTTCATATTTCCAAGATTGCCAAGGAGAGAATCAACCGCGTGGAGGATGTGCTGACGCTTGGCGATAAGGTTACGGTCGTGTGCCTGGGCAAGGATAAGATGGGCAGAATGAGCTTTTCGATGAAGGACGTTGCGCAGGTATAAAAACCCGCATCCCGGCTCTTTTGGCGCAGCGAATAGCTGCCGGCATGCCGGTTTCACACAGGATATTGAAGAGAGGATTTTTCCATTTTGGAAAAATCCTCTTTTTCGTGCAAAAGGACAAAAATGAGCTTTTTCCGCGCTCTTTTGGAAAACAAAATTTGTCGTTTTAGTTACATATTGTATCTGACTTAGTGCAATTTTTTTTTTGTGTGTTATTATAAAAATAGAAAGGACACAATATGGATAACAGAGCGTAACGAAACTGACTCAGACAGATAATGTTGTTATGCAGACAGGGGAGAACTCAATGAGAAAAATCGCAATTTGTGACAGCAGCTGCGAAGTGGTGGAAGCTATATGCAGGATGCTGGCTGCACAGTACGGGAAAGAGTTGCAGCTCGCGACTTATTCATCGGGCGAAGAACTGCTGCGCGCATGGCAGAAGGATGAGCGGAAGAAGGCCGATATCATTCTCATGGATGTGAAGGCGGAAGGGGCAAACGGCATCATTGCCGCGAAGCAGGTACGGGAAATTTTCGGCGATGTGAAGGTCATTTTTTCGACCGGGGAGCTGGAGTGTACGGAGGATATTTTTGAGGCAGATCCCGTATATCTTCTCGTGAAGCCGGTGAAGCCGGACAGGCTTTTTGAAGCTGTGGACCGGGCGATCGGACAGATCGAGGAAAGGGAGGCCGCTTCCGTAACGCTGATTTCCAAAAGTTTTATTGCAAGAGTGAGGGCGGAAGAAATCTGGTATGTGGAGAGTGAGAGACGTGTCCTGACTGTGCATACCTGTGAAGAGGATATCCGGGTCAACATGAAGCTGGGTGATCTGGAGGAGAGGCTTCCGGAGTATTTTGTCAGGGTACATCAGAGCTATCTGGTCAATATGAAGCAGATACGTGTCTTTTCGGCAAAGGGAGTGGAGCTTTCGGACGGAAAGCTGATTCCCGTCAGCAGGCCGAGATACGCAAAGGCAAAGGAGATTTTTCTCCAGTTTCTGGGGGAGAGGATCGACTGAGAAAAGGTCTGGGCAGGATAAGGTTACGTCTGTCTGACGCTTTACCATCCATAGGTTTTTTGGCGATTCCTGCCGTATAAAAACGGGGCAACCTTCCGATACTAGTGTGAAGAGGATTTTCGGACCGGCATAGCGCAGGGTTTGAAAGTTTTTTGCAGACACATTGATCAAAAACGGAGGGAAGCATATGAGGAATCGGGAAAACGGACAGGAGCAGAGCGCTCATGTCCAAAAGGAGGCACTGGGAGAAAAAGCGATGTTCGCCTGCGGCGGACAAAGCATCAAATTCCCGGTGCCCGTTTTTATAAGAGAAAGCGCGTCCATAGTCGGCAGAAAGGAAGGCGAGGGACCGCTCGGCGATCTTTTTGATATGAAAGGAGAGGACGATCTGTTTGGCTGCAATACCTGGGAGGAAGCGGAGAGCAGCCTGCAGCGGGATGCGCTGCATCTGGCGATTCAGAAAGCGGGGCTGCATTCCACGGATATCCGCTATCTGTTTGCCGGAGATTTGTTGGGACAGAGCATCGCCACGAGCTTTGGGCTGGCACAGTTTGAGCGCCCCCTGTTCGGGCTGTACGGAGCCTGCTCCACCTGCGGGCTTTCGCTTTCCATGGGTGCGATGACGATCTGCGGCGGTTATGCGGAATATGTGGCATGCGTAACGAGCAGCCATTTTGCCAGCGCGGAAAAGGAGTTCCGCTTTCCGCTGGGCTACGGAAACCAGCGCCCGCTTTCCGCCACCTGGACCGTGACGGGAAGCGGCGCGTTTATTCTGAGCAACAGCGCGGGGGAAAAGGCGCGTGCCCTCATTACCGGGATAACGCCGGGGAAAATCGTGGATTTTGGCTTAAAGGATTCCATGAATATGGGGGCGTGCATGGCCCCTGCTATCTGTATAATAGGACAATGAGGAAAGGATACAGGAAATACGAAAACCCGTAAATGAGAAAGCAATATCTGATATGTGCTGATATCCGAAATTGTAAAGGGGTTGAGAGAATGACGCCCAGAAAGGGTACGCCGGAGACGCTGGCAAGGGAAATTGCGGCCAGAATGCAAAACGAATGGAAGGAGGGGATCAAAAGAAACGAGCTGCGAAAGAAAATTGCGGCGGAATATGGGCTGAACGCGGAACAGGTCCGAAGATATCTGCGGATTTTACATCTGACGCCGGAATTGCTGCAGATGGTAAATGACGGGAAGCTCACGCTTCATGCGGGGACAGAGCTCTCCTTTTTGCCGGAAGAAAATCAAAAGATCGTTTATCGCTGCTTAAAGGATACGGCGTGCAGCGTAAGCGTCAGGGAAGCGGCGAATCTGAAAAAAAAATTTTGTGATAAACCGTTACAGCGGCTCGAGGTGGAGAAGCTTGTGGCGGATAGCGAAGGAATTGAGGTCTGGATTCCCTATGGAAGAACGGATATGGATTCCGTAGAGGAATTGGCGGAAAAAAGCTTTTATGAAAAGGTATATCGGATTCTCCATAATTGGGAGGAAGCCCGGAAGGTGAATATTTCATAGTTCCTGTGTGTCTATATATAGAACTCCGCAATAGAACGTAACAGCTCAGACCTGTCCAAACTGCTACGTTCTATTATTCATGACACAGCCACGTAATACATATCTTAATATTCCAGCACTACCATCTGATGGCAGTAAACTTCATCCACCTGATATTCCACTACGCCATCCCTCTGGGTAAAGTTAATGTCCGTCCGCTGAGGGGCCAGGTAGACCCGCCGGATGGTCTTTTTGAGCTTCAGCTGAACTTTGACATGGTACACGGGCGTGAGATCCTCGATGACTTCCACGCCTTCGCCCCTCTTGACCGGAACCGCGTAGAGCAGATGGTTGATATACCTGCCCTCCTGTTCCATCAGGGTCACGATGCCCTGTGCCCCCAGACTGGTCTTTAGGGTCTTGCGTTCGCCCAGCAGCAAATCCAGGGCATGCTGTACCATGCGCCTGGCAATCAATGCCCCATGCGTTGCGTATTCCGAGAATATTTCCCAGCCGATGTAGACGCCGTCCTTTCCTTCCACCATCCCGGGCCCTGCGGTTTCTCCCGAATCCGGAGCGTGCTGATGGGAGCAGAAGTGCTCCACCGTTCGGTTGAAGTAGGGGACTTCCTGTCTGCCCAGAGAGGAACCGGAAGTGAGGGAGATTATATTTGCCTGGCTGTACAGCACATAAGCGGTGCCGAAGAGCCCCTCCATCTCAAAGCCGGGACGGAAATAGCAGGGAGAATAAGGGGACTCACTGAGATATTCCGCACCGAAATCAAAGGCGAAAGTATCCCTGTCTGTGTACAGCCCTGACTTTCCGGAGGCCAGGATTTTGCCGCCCTTTTGCAGGAAAGCATCCAGCTTCTCTTTCAGGGCAGGGTTGATGCGCTCGCAATCAGGAAGAATGATTACTTTATAGTGATCAAAATCTGACTCTGCATCGATGACGTCATACAGATACTTCCCTTCCAGGAGCATTCGTGCCGCGCCCGAATCGGAATAAGGATTGATTTCTCCCTGGGGATTGTCCATGAAACAGGAGTAGGCCTGGCAGGAGAAGAGGGCGATGTCGGTCACAGGCTTTACGTTGTCCAGCCATTCTTCCTTTTCCTCCAGCTCCTGATAAGCGGCGCCTATCAGCTGATAGGTGGCCATGTCCATCTGCCCCTGGGGATGCATCTGGTCGCCGATGGAGCTCTTTGCCCCGTTGGCAGCCGCCAGGCATACCTCATACCGCAGCGCATTGGGATGCTTGAAGCCGCCGAATTCGCCCCATGAGTGGTGGAACTTGCCGGTCATGCCCAGGTAGTCCAACCCTAGCTGCTGCACGTATCTGGCAGAAAGGGGAAAGTGGTCGTAGCCCCAGCCGCCGGTTGGAAGGCTCTCCAGCTCCAGATGGGAGTTCATGAAGGCCAGGTCCCGGCGGTCCCGCTGGATGTGCCCGCCATTGTGAAATACGGGAAGCCCGGGTCTGATCCGGTCGATGGTCTCCCTTACCCGCTTTGTGTAATTGGCATAGACCTGCTCGCCCAGTTCCAGGGCGGCCTTATCGTCCAGAGGATCCTTGCCCTCGTTCAGGAGCGTGCGGGTGCAGTATTGGCAGTGGCATGTGCGCACACCCACGATGTCCAGGAAAATGCTGTCCGCATCATAATTTTTCACTACCTCCTCAATCTGGGCCAGCAGATAGTCCAGATAGGGGGAGTTGAAGCAGAACAGGTGATAGTGGGGCGAAGAGAAGTCCGGAAGGATAAGTCTGCCGCCATCCTTGCCTACCACCAGCCATTCCGGATGGCGCAGGGCCATCTTCTCATCGAACCCGGCGGACAGATAGACCGGCGTCCTTACCCCGATTTCGTGGGCTGCTTCAATCTGTGCGCCCAGCAGGTCGAAATCCAGGTTTGGATGAATCTCATTGGCCTGGGAGGGGTGGTAGGCCCACCCGTGATGGCACTTTGAGAAAACGGTGATGGAGTTCACATGCCCTGTTTTCAGTGCCTTTTGGAATTGCGCTTTGCTGAATCTGCTTCCGATACCGGGTATCTTCTCGCTGGTATGGAAATCCAGATGTACTTGACGGAAATTCATGTAACTTTTCTCCTTTCAAATGGCCGCAATTATGTATTGCGGATTCAATACACTCAGTGTATGATAAAAGCAGTGGGGGCGCAATGCTTATTTCAATCAAAAATATGGAGATTTCGGCATGAGTGTGCAGTATAATGAATTCTTCCACCGGGTCGCCAACATGGTGCGGATAGAAGTGATGGAAGCCGGTCTGGCAGATTTGGGGAAAGACTGGCGTAATAACGACGTGTGTTCCCCCTACTCGCGGTTGTACTATGTGATATCCGGCAGGGGATATCTGCGGACGAGGGGCGGGGATATCCACAGCCTGAGTCAGGGATACGTTTATTTGATTCCAAATGGACTGTCATACGATTATTTCTGCGAGGACAGGCTGGAGAAAGCATATTTCCACATCAATGTGTTGCTGCAGGATAGACTTGAACTCTTCTATGGCTGCAGGGACTACTATGAGATGCCAGTGGAAGCGGCGGTCGTGGAGAGGATGAAATCCTGGGTTGTCAGTGACCGGCCGGAGGATTTATTTCATATTCAGGGTGAAATCTACCATGCGGTGGCAGCCTTCATGAAGATGGCCGGAGTGGAAGAGAAGATAGAGCGGAATTATTCAGAGATGGTTGCCCGTCTGTTTGAGATGCTGTCGGAGCAGAAGGCTTCCAGCCCGGTGCGGGAGCTGGCAAAGAGCCTGAACGTCTCCGAAAGCACGTTGGCCAAACGCTTCCGGAAAGAGACCGGCATGTCCATCGGGGACTACAGGCAGCAGCTCGCCATGAGCCGCGCCAGGCAGCTGTTGGCATTGGGGAAGCTGTCCGTGGGAGAGATTGCAGAGGAACTGGGGTATTGCGACCAGTTCTACTTCTGCAGATATTTTAAGGAGCGTCAGGGAATGACGCCCAGCGCTTATAAGCAACGGTATGCAAAAGTATACGTGCATTGAATGCTGGTATGAAACCTGAACGGAAATGAAATGTAACGTGTGTTGCCAACAAAAATGAATACGGGAGGAAAGGGTGAGAACATGATTTATGCAGCGATAGTCGGAACGGGAAATATTGCGCCCGCCCATGTGGAGGGATTGCTCGCTTTTAAGGAGAGGTGTAAAATCGTCGCGCTCTGCGACATTTACCCGCAGAAGGCGGAGGCGATGAAGGAAAAATACGGGCTTGACTGTGCCGTATTTTCAGACCATAAGGAGATGCTTGCCTCAGGCATTCGGATTGATCTGGTCCATGTGTGCACGCCGCCCTATGTGCATTGTGAGATCGCCATAAACAGCATGGACGCAGGCTGCAATGTGGTGGTGGAAAAGCCCATGGCAACCTGCCTGGCGGAGTGCGACAGGATGCTGGAGGCGGAAGAGAGAAACCGGGTGACGATGGCGTGCATCGCCCAGAACCGCTTCCGCAATTCCATTTACAGGCTGAAAAAGGTGGCGGACAGCGGCCTTGCGGGAAAGCTGTGCCTGGCGCAGGTGGAATCGGCGTGGTGGCGGGGGCACTGCTATTACGATCTGTGGTGGCGGGGCACCTGGGAAAAGGAGGGTGGCGGTCCAACCTTAAATCATGCCGTACACCACATCGATATGCTCAACTGGCTGGAGGGCAGGCTGCCCTGTCGGGTCATGGCGATGCTGGCGAACGTGATGCATGACAATGCGGAGGTGGAGGATCTGTCTTTAGCCTGCCTGCAGTACGAAGACGGCAGCCTCGCCCAGATCACGAGCTCTGTGGTGCACCACGGGGAAGAGCAGGGAATCACTCTGCAATGCGCGGATGCCAGAATTTCCGCACCCTGGGAGGTGAAGGCGGAGCTCAGCCAGAAAAACGGTTTCCCTGTCCCGGAGGGGAACCGGGAGCTGATAGGACGTCTGCAACGGTTTTATGAGGAAATTCCGGCCCTTGCCTATGAAGGGCATACCGGCGAGATCGACGATGTGCTGACTGCGCTGGAACAGGGAGGGCGTCCGCTCATCACCGGTGAGGATGGCAGGCGGACCGTGGAGGTCATCACCGCAGTCTATCTTTCCGGCTTCACGGGAAAAACGGTGGAGCTGCCGATACAAAAGGAGGATGATGCCTATACCTTTGCGGGCATTTTGAAGAAAGCGGTGCGGTTCCATGAAAAGAAGACCTCCGTGGAAAACTTTGGGGAGGAAAGAATCACGCTGGGGAAGTATCAGTGAAAAGCCGGCGGGATTAAATCGCGGCTCTCCAGAATGACACAGGATTTTAAAAGAAATATACGCCGGGTTTGACATTCATACCGGTATAAAAAAGTCCCGAAAGCCTTTTTCGGCGGGGTTATGGGGATTGGTTTTAATTTTTACGGAAGCATATTGAGGATATATGAAATATCGTATAATAGTGATAGAGAAAACAGAGGATGTTTTGGCAAAAGAAGCCTACAGTTGCAAAAAGCCGATAAAACAGAAAAGGGTGTGGGAGTAAAATCTCATGTCCTTTTTGAATTAAGTGAAATTTAACATATTTAGATTGTTTTTTGTGATATACTTACTTTAAAAACCAGAGAATGCTGATTTACGGAGAAATATTATGGCTGACCATTATTACAAGGGAAAGGCTAAAATTATCAGAAGACCTTTTATATGTCAGAGGAATAATCTTACAATTCGGGGAACAGAGTATAGACCAGAAGGAGATTGTTTACCAATTGCCATTGTAAGCCACGGTTTTATGGCATTTCAGGATACAGTCCGTCAGTATGCTATAGCTATGGCAGAAATGGGATATGTCTCATATTGTTTTGATGGGGTGTAGTCAGGGTGGTTTCGTATCTGCAATTGTGGCATCAAAATTAAGGGATAAAATATCTAAATTGGTTTTGTTTTATCCTGCCTTTTGCATTCCTGATGATGCAAGAGCAGGGAAGATGATGCTTGCGAAATTTGATCCGGACAATATACCTGATATTCTTCGCTGTGGTCCAATGCTACTGGGTAAATGCTATGTTGAAGATGTGATAGGAATAGATTCTTATCAGGAAATACAGGATTTTTCAGGAGATGTTTTGATTGTTCATGGTACAAAGGACAAAATTGTAAATATAGAATATTCAAAACGCGCATATGAATTATTTTTAGAAAAAAAAGGAAAGAAAGATGAATCAAGAATTGTATCGTTCTTTCCTATAGATGGTGCTAAGCATGGATTTTCAAAAAAATATGACAGAGTGGCGATAGAGTATCTAAAACAATTCCTTGCTGTGGGAAGCTTGTAATTTCAGCCCGGGATTTCGTAATTTCAGGGGAATGGGGCTTGAAAAAAGGGCGGGAACGGTATACAATCGAAACAGTTCTGTTTGGATAACACATTGATATAGGAAACGGGAGGAAATTATGGCGCTTACGAAAAAGCCGGTGACCGGCATGAAGGACATTTTGCCGACGGAGATGCAGCTTCGTGATTACTGCATAGGCGTGATCAAGGAAACCTACGGACAGTTCGGGTTTCATTCCATCGAAACCCCCTGCGTGGAGCATATGGAAAACTTAAACAGCAAGCAGGGCGGCGAGAATGAAAAGCTGATTTTTAAAATATTGAAGCGGGGAGAAAAGCTGAATCTGGAGGAAGCCAGGCAGGAGGCGGACCTGGTGGACGGCGGACTGCGCTATGACCTGACCGTGCCGCTGGTACGCTTTTATGCGAACCATGCCAATGAGCTTTCGGCGCCCTTTAAGGCGCTGCAGATCGGCAATGTCTGGCGTGCGGACCGGCCGCAGAAAGGGCGTTACCGTCAGTTCATGCAGTGCGATATCGACATTCTGGGCGAGCCATCCAATCTGGCGGAGATCGAGCTGATTCTTGCGACCACGACGACGCTGGGCAGGCTGGGCTTTTCCGGCTTTCAGATCCGCATCAATGACAGGAAAATACTAAAAGCGATGGCGGCGTACAGCGGCTTTACAGAAGAATCCTATGATACGGTATTCATCATTCTGGATAAAATGGACAAGATCGGCCTGGAGGGTGTTTCGGCGGAGCTGTTAAAGAATGGCTTTGATCAGGCGGCTGTAGATAAATATCTGGAGCTTTTCAAAGGGCTTAAGGACGAGCAGGACGGCATTTCCTGGCTTGCCCAAAAGCTGGAGGGATTTTTGGAGGAAGAGGTGCAGGCGGGCCTTAAAGAGATCATTGCCAGCGTGAAGGCGACGAAGGCTTCGGATTTTGAGATCGTTTTTGATCCGACGCTGGTGCGCGGCATGTCCTACTACACGGGAACAATTTTTGAAATCGCCATGCCCCAGTTTGGCGGAAGCTGCGGCGGCGGCGGACGCTATGATAAGATGGTGGGGAAATTTACGGGCAATGATGTGCCCGCCTGCGGATTTTCCATCGGCTTTGAGCGCATCATTCTGATCATGCTGGAAAATGGTTTCCGGATTCCGGGACAGCCCAAAAGATGCGCGTATCTGATTGAAAAGGGCGTGTCCGGACAGGAGCTGTGCGACGTGATCGCCAGGGCGCAGAAGGCGCGGGAGGACGGCACGCAGGTGCTGGTGGCGCGGATGAACAAGAACAAGAAGTTCCAGAAGGAGCAGCTTGCAAAGGACGGATACACCGAGATTGAGGAATTTTATAAAAATCCCTTGAAATAGGAGACAGGAGAAAATACGATGGCTGAAACGATGAAGGGCTTGAAAAGGACCTGCCGCTGCGGCGAGCTGTCCTTGCAGAACGCAGGGCAGCAGGTCACGGTGATGGGATGGGTCGCGAAGCAGCGGAATAAGGGCGGCATTATTTTTGTGGACCTGCGCGACCGCGCGGGGCTTTTGCAGATTATTTTTGAAGAGGCGGACTGTGGCAGCGAGAGCTTTGCCAAGGCGGAGCGGCTGCGCAGCGAATTCGTGATCGCCGTCACCGGGACGGTGGAGAAGCGTTCCGGCGCGGTCAATGAAAACCTCGCCACGGGAGAAATCGAGGTGCGGGCGCGGGAGGTGCGCATTTTATCCGAGGCGCAGACCCCGCCCTTCCCGATCGAGGAAAATTCCAGGACAAAGGAGGATATTCGCTTAAAGTATCGCTATCTGGATTTAAGAAGACCTGACCAGCAGGAGAAAATCATACTGCGGAGCAAAATCTGTGCGGCATTCCGCAGATTTTTGACGGACGAGGGCTTTTTGGAGATCGAAACGCCCATTCTGTGCAAATCCACGCCGGAGGGCGCGCGGGATTATCTGGTTCCCAGCCGTGTGCATCCGGGCAGCTTTTATGCGCTGCCCCAGTCGCCCCAGCTGTTTAAGCAGCTTTTGATGTGTTCCGGCTATGACCGGTATTTCCAGATTGCCAAGTGCTTTCGGGATGAGGACCTGCGGGCGGACAGGCAGCCGGAATTCACGCAGGTGGACATGGAGCTGTCCTTTGTGGATGCGGACGACGTGATGGATGTGAATGAAAGGCTGATTCAGTATGTGTGCAGGGAGGCGATCGGACTTGAGATCGCGCTGCCTCTGCCCAGAATGAAATGGATCGACGCCATGAACCGCTATGGCTCCGATAAGCCGGATACCCGTTTTGGCATGGAGCTTACGGATGTGTCGGAAACGGTGGCGGGCTGCGGCTTTGGCGTGTTTACGGGCGCTTTGGAAAACGGCGGCAGCGTGCGGGGCATCAACGCGAAGGGACAGGCGGGCATGCCCAGAAAGAAAATCGACGCGCTGGTGGATTTCGCAAAGGGCTATGGCGCGAAGGGGCTGGCATGGCTGGCAGTGGCCGAGGATGGCACGTATAAATCCTCCTTTGCAAAATTTATGGACCCTGCGCAGCTTGAAAGGCTTGTGTCCGCCATGGACGGACAGCCGGGAGACCTGCTTTTGTTCGCGGCGGATAAAAACAATATCGTCTGGAGCGTGCTGGGCGCGCTGCGCCTGGAGCTGGGAGAGCAGATGGGACTGATTGACCACAGGCAATTTAATTTCCTCTGGGTGGTGGAATTTCCCCAGTTTGAGTGGAGCGAGGAGGAAAACCGCTATATGGCGATGCATCATCCCTTCACCATGCCGATGGAGGAGGACCTTCCCCTGCTGGAATCCGACCCGGGCAAGGTGCGGGCAAAGGCCTATGATATCGTGTTAAACGGCGTGGAGCTGGGCGGCGGCAGCGTCAGGATTTTCCAGAACGATGTGCAGGAGCGGATGTTTACGGCGCTGGGCTTTACCAAAGAAAAGGCGCATGAGCAGTTCGGCTTCCTGCTGGACGCTTTCCAATACGGTGTGCCGCCTCACGCGGGGCTCGCCTATGGGCTGGACCGGCTGTGCATGCTGCTTGTCGGGGCGGAGTCCATCCGGGAGGTGATCGCGTTCCCCAAGGTCAAGGACGCTTCCGACCTGATGACCGACTGCCCGAATGTGGTGGAGGATAAGCAGCTTACAGAGCTGGGCATTGCGGTCGCAGAGGATTCACTGTTACGGTAATTTAAGAAAAATTTACGTTTTCGTTAAAATTTTGAAACCGTTTCCTATGCTAAAATGTCTAATCAGTAGATATACCGTTGCGATTCGGACTTATCTGCGCGTTTGCTTCACAGAATATGTGAAAATACAGCGCCGGTTTGAGCCGCAGCGATGTACGAAAGAGACAGTTTATGGTGGGGAGCGGTTTTTTTATGCAACAGGGAAGTGCGAGACAGGATTTTTCATTGATTCTGGAGGAAAACGGCAGGAGCAGAAACGTGGCGGGAGGAAGCCGGCAGGGGACAGGAAACAGGGGCTATCAGGGCAGCACACGAAGCGGCAGACAGCAGGGCAGGGGCAGCGCAGATATTCAGCTGTGGACGGATAACAGGGCAAGAAATGAGCGGCCTGCAAGAACCGCGAGCCGGGAAGCGGAAATTCGTTACAGAAGGGCGATGCGCAGAAAAAAGCGCCGCCGGCAGATCATGATTGTGCGGACCGTGGTAGGCAGCTGTGCGGTTGTCCTTATGTTTCTGCTGATATTTGTGCTGTGGAAGCTGGGCAGCTTTTTGTGGACAAAGGAAAAACCGGCAGAGCCTGTGAGCGCCCTGCAGCGGGAAGAGCAGCAGTTCATTGCGGATAATCAGTCCGGCAGACCTGTCATAACGGAGGATTTTCTGACGCCCAACGAATATTCAAGACCGGGAGAGCCTCTGCCGGAGGTGACGGAGATTTTTGTGCACTATACGGCGAATGCGGGAACGAGCGCCGCTCAGAACAGAAGCTATTTTGAAAATCTGGGCATCACCGGGGAGACCTCCGCTTCCGCGCATTTTGTGATCGGGTATAATGGAGAAATTATACAGTGCCTTCCGCTGGATGAGATCGGATATGCGGTGAAGGAGCATAACTATAATTCCGTGTCCATCGAATGCTGCTATTTGCAGGAGGATGGAAAATTTGAGGATGCCACCTATCAGTCGCTTTTGCAGCTTTTGGGATGGCTGATGAACGAGTATGATCTGGGGCCCTCTGCGATCAAGCGCCATTACGACAGCAGCGGCAAGCTGTGCCCGAAATATTTTGTGGAGCATGAGGATGCCTGGGAGCAGCTTCTTACGGATCTGAAAAAGCAGATTTCCTGAAAGAAGAAAGAATTATGAAGGAACCTTCTATTGCAAGGGCGGATGGCGAAAACTATGACTTTTTCGCATCAACCGCCCCGGTAATCCCTTGGGAGTTTTCCGCTATATTCTTTAAACGCTGCTGTAAATCTGCTCTGGCTGTCATATCCCACTTGTCTGGCAATTTCAGCAATGCTTGTATCTGTCTTGCGGAGCAGCTTTGCAGCCTGTTCCATGCGGTGCCTTTTCATGTGGGTGGCGATGGAAGCTCCATAGACAGATTTGAATGTGGTTTTCAATGTGGTAGGGTTCATGAGGTATTGCTTTGACAACGCTTCGATGGTAAAACGCTGTTCCATATGTTCCGTGAGCTGTTCATGGATTGCCCGGACGATTTCTACCTGTTCGGAATGGTATTCCGTCAGGCGGTTTTGGGCATCAATCTTCAAAGTGCTGAGGTATAATAAAAGCTCCAGCACTTTGATTTTTTGATAAGAAAGCTGAAGGTGATCCGGCTGGCTGCAAAATGCCGAAAAGATCTGTTCCGTCTGTTCATTTCCGGCAAAGGAGGTAATGGAATTGTCTTTACAGAACCTGTTATATAAAAATGTTCCAGTGATTCCCGTACCGGAGATGATTTCAGGCGGATTGTCGTTGAGTATTCTTAAATCAACGCTGATGGTCAGCCCTTCATAAGCTCCGTTTGGCAGGGACATTGCGGAATCGGCGCAGGCTTTCAGGGTGTGCAGGGAAAAATCACCCTGGCCAAGATACACACTGTTGCCGCTTGCCATTTTCCAACCGATACGTCCTCTGCGGCAGTAATTGATTTCAAGGATATCGTCCAGCGCAGCATGATGTATGGAAAGATTATCTGCCGTTATTGTAAAATGGGATAGTTCGATGCCGGGATATAATTCAATTGCTTTGATATGTTCCAGCTCTCTGTGATTGGAAAAAGAACATCTGATGTCTGCTAATTCATTTATCATTGTGATTCCTTCCTTAATATTTTATTGCGTCAGCAGGATTTTTACTTCGGGCAGGCAATTTCCATAACCTGTTCGATCATCTGGTGGAGAAGCCGGCTCTGCGGTGTGTCTGCAGCCCGATAGTAGACTTCCTTTCCTTCGCGGCGGCTGACAATCAGGCCACTGTTGCGCAGCGGCCGCAGATGATGGGATACTGCGGGACTGGACATATCCAGCATGGCCGAAATATTGATCACACATTCTTCGCAGTGACATAGCAAGAAAAAAATGCGTATTCTGGTAGTATCTCCAAGCTGTTTGAAAATTTCCGCGATGATCTGGAAATCTTCAATATTACGCAGCTGTTCCTGTATTGCGGGCATTTCTTCTCTTTCTTTATGATGGTGCGGCAGTTTCTCATTTATCATGTGAATTCCTCCATTTTCGCCTGTTTGGAAATGCTTTTCGCCCGTTTGGAAGGGTGTGCTCCAAAAGCATTGACGTATGTTCTTTACGGTATTATACTGCAAACATGGTGATTAAACAAGTGCTTAATCATTAAACATTAAAATATATTCAGCAAGGAGGATTTATCCCTATGAAAAAGACTTACAAAATCGAAGTGGACTGTGCCAACTGTGCAAACCTGATGGAGGATGCGGCCCGCAAAACTTCCGGCGTTCAGGAAGCTACCGTGAATTTCATGACCCAGAAGATGATCGTGGAGTTTGAGGAAGGAAAAGAGCCGAAAGCGGTTATGGAGGAAGTTTTGAAAGCCTGCAAGAAGGTTGAGCCGGACTGCGAAATTTACCTTTGATTTGAAAACTGCCATGTCTTGCAATGCAAGACGCCGGAACGGATGGGCGCCCTTAAAATACGCTTCGACGGTTTAGGGCGCCCCTTCCTTTAGAAAACAAATAAACAATTACTTAATTATTGAAATACAGCAAAGATTTGCCAATAGGCACAAAAAGTAAGGGCGGAATATGGAAAGGAGATAATCATGCAGGAACTTATTATTAATGTGCTGCTTGTTGTTGTGATTGCGACGGCAGCCATATTTCTTTTTATTGTGGGAAGGGGCAGGAACGGGAAAATGACCAAAAAGCAGAAGACCATGCTGATGCGTATTATGGTTTCTGCGGCGCTGCTTCTGGTGCTCCAGTCGGTCTCTGCGGAAACCTTTGACCGGCTTGACGGATATCTGTTTCCTTCCGCAGGACGTTTGGCGCGCCTTGTATGTTACTTAATCGATTACTTCATCATCGGCTATGATATTTTGAGGAAAGCTATAAAGGGGATCCTGAACAGGCAGGTGTTTGATGAAAATTTCCTGATGGCGGTTGCCACCATCGGCGCTATGGCTCTTGCCATCTATGAGAATGGCGAATATCTGGAAGCGATTGCCGTTATGCTGTTTTATCAGGTGGGCGAGTGGTTCCAGGGATACGCGGTAGGCAAGAGCCGCCGGAATATCAGCGCCCTGATGGATATACGCCCTGACTATGCCAATGTGGAACGCGGTGGGAAGCTTGAGCAGGTCGATCCGGACGAAGTGGGGATTGGAAGCGTTATCGTGGTGCAGCCGGGTGAAAAGGTGCCCATCGACGGCATCGTCGTGAACGGTTCTTCCAGCTTAAATACCAGCGCCCTGACGGGAGAGAGCCTGCCGCGGGAAGTAAAAGCGGGGGATGAGATCATCAGCGGCTGCATCAATATGACCGGCGTATTGAAGATTCAGACAACAAAAGAATTCGGGGAATCCACGGTATCGAAGATTCTGGACCTGGTGGAGAATGCAAGCTCCAGAAAGTCCAGGTCGGAGGATTTCATCTCGAAATTTGCAAAGATTTATACGCCCGCAGTATGTTACAGTGCCCTGGCGCTGGCTATCCTGCCGCCGCTTATCCGGATGTTCTTTATGGATGCTCCTGCGGACTGGGGGGTCTGGATTTACCGGGCATTGACATTCCTTGTGATCAGCTGCCCTTGCGCGCTGGTGATCAGCATTCCTTTGAGTTTCTTTGCCGGGATCGGCGGGGCAAGCCAGGAGGGGGTTTTAGTGAAGGGTTCCAACTATCTGGAGATTCTTTCCCAGACCAGATATGTTGTATTTGATAAGACTGGAACTCTGACACAGGGGGTTTTTGAGGTCAACGGAATCCATCACAATGAGATGGAGGATAAAAAACTGGTGGAATATGCGGCGCTGGCGGAAAGCGCATCCTCCCATCCCATCAGCAGGAGCTTACAGCGGGCGTACGGGAAGGAATTGGACCGTACCCGCGTCAGCGATATTCAGGAAATCAGTGGAAACGGTATCATTGCCAAAGTGGACGGTGTGGAGGTTGCCGCCGGAAATGATAAGCTGATGAAGCATCTGAACATCCGTTATATCGACTGTCACCAGACCGGAACGATCATCCATATGGCGATCGCTGGAAAATATGCGGGGCATATCGTGATTTCCGATATTGTAAAACCTCATTCTAAAGATGCGATTTCGGCATTAAAGGCATCGGGTGTGGAAAAGACCGTGATGCTGACCGGTGATGCGAAAAAGGTTGCCGATCAGGTGGCATATTCTCTGGGTATTGATGAGGTGTACAGCGAACTGCTCCCGGCTGACAAGGTATCCAAAGTGGAGGAGCTTCTGCGGATGAAGCCGGGCAGGGCAAAGCTGGCGTTTGTGGGTGACGGTATCAATGATGCGCCTGTGCTGTCCCGTGCGGACATTGGCGTTGCGATGGGAGCCATGGGCTCGGACGCCGCCATTGAAGCGGCGGACATTGTGCTGATGGATGATGACCCCATGAAGATATCCAAGGCAATCCGGATTTCAAGGAAATGCCTGCGGATTGTTTACCAGAATATCACGCTGGCTCTGGGCGTCAAGTTTGCCTGTCTGATCCTGGGCGCAGTGGGCATTGCCAATATGTATCTGGCTATATTTGCGGATGTGGGCGTTATGATTCTGGCAGTCCTGAATGCGATACGCTGTCTGTTTGTGAAAAAATTATAGGGGAGGAGGGTTCCATGCAGATGGAGAGATTCAAAGCCTTGTCAGGGGAATCGGAGCGCTACACGTAGCCAGACATCATATTTTTCTGTACAGACCGCAGTCCTCCCTAAGACTGCGGTCTGTTTTTATACGGCAGGAAACAAAGTTTCCTGCCGTATAAAAACAGACGTTAATGCGTACTCGCGCGAGAGGAAGAAGCTGCCTGTCGGCAGCCGCGCTCGACGCGGCGCGTGCGCTTTGCGCACACTTTTGTATACGATAGGAACCTTCGTTTCCTATAGGAGGTGCGCCCGCAGCTCATCCCCGCTTTTGGCGGAAAGATATGCCGGAGCGATGTCAAACACGGTCTTTGCGCCGGTTTGTCCTTCCTGATTCATGCGATATGCCGCCCTTGCATAAGCTGCGATGACGGAGCCTGTGAATTCCGGATTGGAGTCCAGCTTTAAGCTGTACTCGATCACATGGGAATGCTCTTTATGGATGCCGGTATTGCCGGTGCGGAGGACACAGCCGCCGTGGGGCAGTCCGCTGTGGTCGCGCTTCATTTCCTCCTCCGTGATGAAATGCACCGTTGTGTCATAGTCGGCAAAGTAATTGGGCATGGTCACGATTTCCTGCTCGATGGCGGCAAGATCCGCGCCTTCTTCGGCAACCACAAAGCATTCCCGCGTGTGCTTCTGCCTGGTGGTAAGCTCCGGATTAGAACCGCTTCTCACCGCCAAAAGCGCTTCGGGAACCGGAATGGTGTACTGACGGCAGTCCTTAACGCCCGCGATTCTCCTGACCGCGTCGGAATGTCCCTGGGAGACGCCCTTTCCCCAGAAGGTATAGTCATGTCCTTCGGGCAGGATGCAGTTGGCATACAGTCTGTTTAAGGAAAACATGCCCGGATCCCAGCCGCAGGAAATGATGCCGGTTTTTCCGGACTTTTTGGCTGCAGCGTCCACCGCCGCAAAGTGCTCCGGGATTCTGGCGTGGGTGTCGAAGCTGTCCACTACGTTGTACATGGCTGCATAGGCAGGCGTCTGTGCTGGCAGGTCGGTGGCGCTGCCGCCGCACAAAATCAGCACGTCGATTTCCTTTTGCATGTCGTTTAAGGCATCGGCGGATAACACCTTTGTGCCGGCTGTCTGTACCTTTACGCTGTCCGGGTTGCGCCTGGTGAAGACCGCGGCAAGCTCCATATCGGGATTTTGCATAATGGCGCTTTCTACGCCCTTTCCAAGATTGCCATATCCAAGAATACCAATTCGAATCATTTTTTTCTCCTCGCTTTGCAGGTTTTCTTAAAATTCCACCCTATTCTAACACATTTTATTTTTCCTGTGAACTACTAAATAAATTTTAAGATGGCAGGTGGCAGGAAGCCCCATTTCCGGAATCCGCCGCTAAACTGACTGACATTGGTTCTTTCCAGAATATGTAACTGTCCTTTATATCTTGATGATATATTATACTTTAAACTCGATTGAAAAACATATTCATAAAAATTGTATGGTTGCCTATAAAAGTATGTTATAATCAAAACGACAAACAGGAGTTTATTCATTGAAGGGAGATTCATGCTGATGGAAGAAATACAATTTGAATTAGTAGATAATATATTAAGCGCAGAGGATTTTATTCGGTTAAAGCTGGCAGCTGGATTTATAGAGAGGCCTTTACATCAGGTTGAAGTCGCTCTCAAAAATGGATTATTTAATGTTTCGGCAATATGCGATGGAAAGATTGTTGGAATGGGGAGACTTGTTGGCGATGGTGCGATGTATTGGTATTTACAGGAAATTATTGTTCAGCCAGAATATCAGGGAAAAGGCATTGGAAAAAGTATTGTAAACAGGTTACTGGAGCATATTAAAAGTACTGCTCTCCCGGGAACTATAATAGATGTGGGTCTGACGGCAGTGAAAGGAAAAGAGCCTTTTTATGAAAAAGCAGGCTTTTCTGTGACTTCAACAGGAATGAGGCAGTTTCTGGAAATATCATAAGGTTTTATGTAATTTCCGGTTTGTAAGCTTTTTCCATAAGTTTCCCCTGTTTTCAAGGCTTTGTGCTATGCCAGCCTCAAAATATGTATCCTTTTCCCTTGTTTTTGCCCTCATGGGCAAGTCACAAGGGAAAGTTTTTTTTATTCAGTTTTAATTCATTCCCACAACCTTATCCAAAAGTTTTGCAGATTCCCGCTTTGCCTCTCTTGTAGCGTGTGCATAGACATTCATGGTAGTGCTTACGTCCGAGTGTCCTAAAAGTTCCTGCACATCTTTTGGCTGTGCCCCGTTTGATAACAGGTTCGTTGTGTAGGTGTGCCTTAATGTGTGGAAGTGGAATCCTTCTAATTCTGGTACTTTCCTTGCCGCTGTCCGGCAGGCTGTTTCTACGGTGGCAGGAAATTCAAAACAGCCGTCTTCCCTAAGACATACAAAGGCGATTTCCGTATAATCCTCTGGCACATTCTCTGTCATTCCCAAGTTGTAATACTCATAATGTACCCTGTTCTTTTCCATAACCTCTTTGTAGAAGTTTCTGTGATAGAGTTCGCCATACTGCATACGGTTTTTAAGCTGCTGTTTCCTTGCTTTCTTCAAGATGTCAGCGAGAGCGTTTCCAAAATCAACGATCCGGACTTTCTTCCTTTTTGTCGAGCCGATCTCGTGCTTATGGGTAGCGCCGTTGTAGCGGACACTCCTGCGGACTGTCAGGCATTGTTCCTCAAAGTTGATATCCTGCCAAGTCAGCCCTGCCACTTCCCCAAGCCTGAGACCTGTGAAATAGGCTATCTGTACGGGCAGGATTGCGTCTTTACTCTGTTTGCCAAGCTGTGCAATCAGTTTTTGGTACTGCTCAAATGACAGTGGATTGACCTTGCCGTTGTCAGTGTCCGTTTCTTACGCAAACAAGTCCATATCGTCCTTTTTATGCCTCATGACCACTACAGAATAACCCAAAAGCGGAACAGATACAGACAGATAACGGATACCGTATGCGCTGGAATCGTGAGGTTGACAGGGCAATCGTCAGCGGTGTGGCAGAAACGGAGATACAACAGATAAAAAAAGAGTACATCTCTGACCGCATTAAAGAATCTATTGATGTATTTGGTAATCAGCCGGAACGGTTTGGAACAATCCTCATGAGTGCTGTTGCGGTGTTGGCTATTTTGATTACAAAGATACTGCAAAAGGCAAGAGAACTGTCTACAAAACTCTTTGATACAGAGCAGATGCCAGTGCAAGAACCTGTCCGCCAACCAGCCGAAAAGGAAACATTGGGAAAGCCGAAGATACCGCCCAAGCCTGTCATGCCAGCCGAAGCCGTTGCATATCCGAAGCTGTTTAAGATTTACAAGGAACTGAAACGACAGAATGAGATTATTTTTGAGGCTGAAAAGGAACGTAATACTTTGGAATTTGAGCGTGACGACCTGAAAGGACTTGCGAGATTTAGCAAGAAAGGTGAACTGCAAAGCAGGATAGACCGCAAGAATGAGGAAATAGACATTCTGAAAATCAGCTTGTCCGGTATTGCCAAAAGATACGGCTATCAGAATGTGCAGGAGTTTTACAGTATTTACCATAAATCCCACAATGCTTATGCGGATTATAGGGAACAAGTAGCTGAATAGGAGAAAACCTATGGTGAGAACAGTCAAAGACGGGATAAAAAAAGTGTACTTGAACGGTTGAAAACTTCGCCCCAAAAAGCAGCGAACTATCAGCAGCAAACAACAATTAAAAACAAAGACAGAGGGGCGAGGTAATTGCCCCTTTTGTCATATACAGATGTTTTTACATACGAATATCAATGAATATCCGTCACAACATTAGCCTTGAAAAAGTAGAATATATAGGATATAATAAAATGTCAAATTTTGTACTTTTATTAGACAAAGCTTTCTGCGAAAGAACCTCAAATACAAGATAACAAAGGAGATATTTTATATGAATAAGCTAATGGACATTCTGGTAAATTTCCTTGCGGTGATGTTTTACGAGGCTGGGAATTGGATTATAATTGTGTTTGCAGGTGTAAACGTGTTTTTCTATTTTCGAACTAAAAGAGCAATAAAAAAGACAGACGATATATTTCATCCTAGAAATGATAAAGTTAATAGAGTAAGTGCTAGGATGCAATGGAGTCCTGATGAAATTTCAAAATTGAAAGATATGCGTAAAGGATTGGTTAAACAATATACATGGTATGCAAATATTACAGCTATATTTCCACTATTAGGGATTTTAGGTACGGTAGCGGCACTTGTTACATATTCTGATGTGACTATGATGGAAAATTTTATGGTTGCATTAAGTACTACTCTTTTAGGTGTTTTTTGTGCTATCGTTTTCAAGGGTATTGATGCAGGACTTTCCGGTCCTCTGGATGTAATTATTGAAGATGCAGATTATGTAATTCATGAATATGAGAAAAAAGAGGCACAGGAATGAGGCATAGCAGAATAAGAAATATTGTAATTGAATTGACCTCGCTTCTTGATGTTGTAATGATTCTAATTTTTGCTGTTATGATAAAAAATGCCCAGCTTGTAGAAGCAAACAATCAGAAAGTGAGCGAATTACAACAAGAGAATGCAGCAATGCAGGATGATTTAGCGGAATATGAAGGAATCTCCGAGGAATTAGCCAATGCATTGGGAAAGCTTGAAGAAGGTGATTTAGAAACTCTATTAGAGAAACTACATAATGCAGAGAATCAACTCGACACCTACGATTATATGGACGATATTGTTATTGTCTACAATGTTGGATTAGAAAATCGTTATAATAATACTTCAAGATGTATAACTTATGGTCGGGCATCTGATGAAAACTATAAAACATACAATGCAAAACGAACCGCCGCTGATGAATGGAATTATGCAATAAGCTATTTAAAATTGGATTTGCAAACATTTATAGAAAAAGAATTACAAGAAAATGCAGAGGATAAATATATTTATCTTGTTTTTTCTGTTGATATAACAAAAGTATATGCAAATGATTTTGATGATGTTGAAAAAGTATTGACGGATTTTGAAACAAAGTATGGTGATAGAGTAAGATACGGACTTAGTATCTCAGAGGGAGAGTGATCCAAAATGAAGAATATAATTATTATTGTTGTAATTGTGTTGGTTTTGGCGTGTGTTGGCTTAACAATTGGGTTAGGCGGATTTGGTACTGGTGATGGCAGTGGAGATGGAAATCAAGTTTTAGATGCTTTTGCAGAAGAAAAGCAAGCCGAAAAACCACAAGATAAAGAAGTAATCATAAAGGTTGAAGAAAATAAGATATATGTTGGAGAAGAAGAGTGTGCAGGTATTGAGGATTTGACAGACAGAATAAGTAAAATTAATTCCCAAGGAAAGGATACGGAATATGTTTTTGAACATGAGTATGCAATTAAAGCAACTTATGATGAAGTTAAGGAAACTCTAATGAACTTAGAAGAAACGTTGGGAATATCTATTGATTATGGGGAGTAAAACAAAATGATACGGAAAACTTATCTTATAATGTGCTTTGCCGTAATATTATTGCTAGCAGCTTGCGGGAAAAAAGATGAAGAGCCGGAAACAATTGTGGTAGGCAACGGCGGAAATCAGATTGATGTAGATTCCGCAAATGCACCTGGCGGTGAGGAAAGCAATGAAGAATCGGATTTGGATATTGGTAGCGAAAAATCTGATACGATTGTTATTATCATAGATTGGGATAAAATTATAATCAATGACAGTGAAAATGACAATATTGAAGAAATGAAGGATCAGATTATAAAATCTGGATGTAAAAAGATAGAGTTGCAACATACTGATGCGAACAAGGAAACATTAGATGAGGTTGTAGATATTCTAAAGGATATTGAGAAAACCTTAGGAATTGATATAAACTATAATTAAATTGTAAATACAAATCATATTAAGCACAGTGTTTGACAATTCCATATAAATTTGCTAGAATATATTTACATAAAGGTACTGCCGATAGACGGCTGGTCCGAATTTAAGCAAACAAAAATAGTCGCCTTAGTTTTGCGGACGTGGGGCGGCTATTTTTGTGGTTTATTATTATCCTTGCTTCCTATTGCATATCCGAGTCCAAAGGCTGTCAGGCATAAGCTGATGACGGCTATCAGACCTTCTATTGTCAACATTGGCAAAGCCCTCCTTTCCCAGATTCCTGCAAGCAGGTTTCTATGTAATCGGAGGGTCACAGTCCCTCCGTAGAGGAACCAGCCGCCTACCGTTATGGCAGTACCCATATAAATATTTTATCAGAAAATGTCGGACGCTACAAGAGAGATTCCGGCTTTTTTATTTGAAAGATATGACTTTATAGGAAACGGCATAAGTCGTTTTCGTTTGCACGCCGCGAAAGCGGCGATATTTCCTTGTGTAAACGTGTGCATCATGTATTGTTACTTTTCAAGGGGCGGGGAGAAAGGGCGGGAGGGGCAGACGAAACAACGGGCAGCTGGGCGGGCGGAGGACACAGCCTGTGTCCTCCGCCCGCCCAGCTGCCCGTTGTTTCGTCTGCCCCTCCCGCCCTTTCTCCCCGCCCCTTGAAAAGTAACAATGTATTTGTGGAATAAGGCATGGACTGAAAAAAATACTTGCATTTTCCAAAGAGATTGCATACAATATTCATGCATGCGGCACGCGGACAGGGAATCCTGCCGTCAGCCGGCATGAGACAACTGCATATAGAAATAATCGAAAAGGAGAGACACATGAAGACAAAAGCGGTAAAAAAGATTCTTTTGGCTTTGGTGTGCACAACACTCACCATTGCACTGGGCGCGTGCGCAGGCGATAGGGCAGATGATGACAGGTCACAGATCACGATTGGCATTCCTCAGGACGTTGAGGACAGTCTCGACCCCCACAAGGCGGTGGCGGCGGGAACGGAGGAAATTCTGTTCAATCTGTATGAAGGGCTTGTGAAACCTGACAGCGATGGAAATTTAGTCGATGCCCTCGCAGAAAGCCACACGATTTCGGATGACGGTCTGGTGTACACGTTTACGCTCAGACAGAACGTAAAATTCCATGATGGCAGCGTGATGACGGCGGATGACGTAAAATATTCTTTGGACAGATGCGCCGATACCAGCAGTGGAGCCCCCCTGGTAGCGGCGTTTTCTGCGATTGAGAGCGTCAACATTCTGGATGAAAGGACTGTGGAGGTGGTGCTTACAGAGCCGGATAAGGAATTTCTTCCTTACATGACAGCCGCCATCATTCCGCAGGCGAACGAAACGCCGGAGAAAAATCCGATCGGCACCGGTCCTTATAAATATGTTTCCCGCGCGCCTCAGGAGAATTTTGTGATGGAGAAATTCGACGATTACTGGGGAGAGGGCGCTCACATCGATCTGGTGACCCTGAAGGTGATCGCCAATTCGGACACGATTGTGACCAGCTTAAACGGCGGCGCGATCGACATGTTTTTGCGTATTACGCTGGCGCAGTCGGAGCAGGTGTCCGACGATTATCAGGTTCTGGAAGGAACGATGAACCTGGTACAGGCGATGTACTTAAACAATAAGGCGAAGCCTTTTGACGATATCCGGGTGCGGCAGGCGTTATGCTACGCGGTGGACCCGGCAGGCATCATGGAGATCAATTCAAACGGCAAGGGAACGCAGGTGGGCAGCAGCATGTTTCCGGCGTTTGGCAAATATTATATGGAAGAATTAAACGATCTGTATGAAACGGATCTGGATAAGGCCAGAGAGCTGCTTGCGGATGCGGGATATCCGGACGGTTTTTCCTTTACGCTGACCGTGCCCTCCAACTATCCGCAGCATGTCAACTGCGCGCAGGTCATCGTGGAGCAGCTAAAGGAGATCGGCGTGGAGGCAAAAATTCAGCTGGTGGAGTGGGAGAGCTGGCTCTCTACGGTATATACGGACAGAAATTACGAGGCGACCGTGGTGGGGCTGGATGCCTCCAGCTTAACGCCTGCCGCCATGCTGCGCCGTTTTACGGGTGCAGCGAGCAACAATTTCATCAATTATCAAAGCGCAGACTATGATGAGGCGTTTGAGAAGGCTCTCACGAGCGTGGATGATGCTGAGAAAACGCAGTATTATAAGGAATGTGAGCGGATTCTTGCCCAGGATGCGGCGAACGTTTACATTCAGGATCTTCCCTGCTTTGTGGCGCTGAACAAAAAGTATGGCGGTTATGAATTCTACCCGTTGTATGTGCAGAATTTTGCATCGCTTTATCTTGTGGAGGAGCAGAGCAATTAAGCGAAAGGCTCTTGTTCTGCGGATGCATACAGCCTGTCGGCATGGAGGAACTGGTTCATGAAGTATTTTATAAAAAAGCTCGCCGGGCTTTTAGTGACGCTTCTGGTGGTATCTTTCCTGGTATTCGCGGCATTTGCCGTGATACCGGGGGACCCTGCCACCGCGATGCTGGGCACCGAGGCGACGCCGGAGAGGGTGGAAGCGCTTCGGGAGGAGCTGGGACTGAACGCGCCGGTTTTCGTGCGGTATGTAGGATGGGCAGCGGATTTTGTGCGGGGAGATTTCGGAACCTCCTACCGTTATAATATGTCCGTAAAGGAAATGATCCAGGATAAGGTGCCTGTCACATTGACGCTGACTGCGATGTCCTTTTGTATGATCGTGCTCATCGCCATTCCGCTGGGGCTTGTCTGTGCGCGCCATGCGGGAGGATGGCTGGACCGGTCCGTCATCGTGATAAATCAGATCATCATGGCAGTTCCGGCATTTTTTTCCGGAATTCTGATCACGCTGGTATTTGGGCTGATCCTGCACTTTTTTGTGCCCGGGGATTATGTTTCTTATCAGACAAACCTGCCGCGCTTTCTGGGCTATATGTTTTTCCCGGCGGTCGCGATCGCGCTGCCAAAGGCGGCGATGGCGGTGAAGCTTCTGCGCACCTCCGTGCTCGCCCAGATGAAGCTGGATTATGTGCGGACCGCATACAGCCGGGGCAACGCCACCAGAGAGGTTTTGTACCGGCATGTGCTGAAAAACGCGATGATTCCCGTCGTGACCTTTCTGGGAATGGCGCTGGCGGACATGATTGCGGGCAGCATCATCATTGAGCAGGTGTTCAACATTCCGGGCATGGGGCGGATCCTTCTGACGTCTATTTCCAACCGGGATTATCCGGTGGTGGAGGCGGTGATCGTCTGTATCGCGTTTCTGGTCATCATCATTAACTTCATTGTGGATCTGATCTATCAGGCGATTGATCCGAGAATCACATTCGAATAAGGACTGCTATGAAAAAAAAGAAGAGTAAAAACTATAAAATCGGAGCCACGATCACCGGCGTTTTGTTGTTTTTCATCCTGGTCGGGCTGTTCTGGACGCCCTATGATCCGGACGCGATGGACAACGCGAGCAAGCTTGCGGGCGTTTCTTTTTCTCATATCATGGGCTGCGACAATTTCGGCAGGGACATTTTCAGCCGCGTGCTGGAGGGCAGCAAAATCACGCTTTTTGTGGCGGTGGGAACGGTGGCGATCGGGACGCTTTGCGGTATTGTAGTGGGCGCCTTTACCGGCTACTACGGCGGCATTGTGGATGAGCTTTTCATGCGCATAAACGATGCCCTTTTTGCGTTTCCGAGCATTCTTTTGGGGCTGGTATTCATCAGCCTTTTGGGCAGCGGCAAATACAATGTGATCGTGGCGCTGGGCGTCGCGTTCATTCCCAGCTTCGCCCGCATTGTGCGCAGCGAGTTCATCCGCTGCAAAAATATGGACTATGTCAAAAGCGCGAAGCTCGCCGGGGCGGGGGATCTGCGCATCATGTTCGTGCACATTCTGCCAAACGTGATGACCGTGCTTTCCTCCTCCATCATGATCGGTTTTAACAATGCGGTGCTGGCGGAGGCGGGCATGAGCTATCTGGGGATCGGCGTACAGCCGCCGGATGCGAGCCTGGGGCGCATGCTGTCCGAAGCGCAGACCTATCTGTTTTCCGCGCCGGGCTTCGCGTTATTTCCGGGAATCGTGCTCATTTTGATGGTGCTGGGCTTTTCTCTTTTGGCGGAAGGAATCAAGGAGGGCGCCGGCTATGCTTGATGTGGTAAATCTGAATATAGAATTTCATGATCATCTGACGCCGGAAACCGTGGTGTTTGATTTTAACCTGTACATGGAGCCGGGAGAGATTGTCGGCCTTGTGGGGGAATCCGGTTCCGGCAAATCCATGACCGCGCTGGCCATCGCCGGGCTTTTGTCCCGGCACGATATGGAAAAGCGCGGACAGATTTTGTTTGAACAAAAGGATCTTCTGACCTGTAAAAGGGAGGAGCTGCGCGCGCTGCAGGGCAATGAAATTTCCATGGTGTTTCAGGAGCCCATGACCTCCTTAAATCCGGTGTTTCGGATCGGCTGGCAGGTGGAGGAGGCGCTGCGCATTCATCATCCGGAATTATCAAAGCAGGCGCGCAGGGAGCGGGCGATACAGGCGCTTATGGATGTAGAGCTTGCGGATGCCAGGCGGGTGTATCAGTCCTATCCCCATCAGCTTTCCGGCGGCATGCGGCAGCGGGTCATGATCGCGTCCGCGATGGTCTGTGAGCCGAAGCTTCTGATCGCGGATGAGCCGACCACGGCGCTGGATGTGACGATTCAGGCGCAGATTGTGAAGCTGTTAAAACGGATCAACAAAGAAAAAAATACGGCGATCCTGTTCATTTCCCATGATTTGAGCCTGATCAGGCAGCTCTGTGAGCGGGTGATCGTCATGCAGGGCGGCTATATCGTGGAGGGCGGTCCGGTGGAGGAAATCTTTCTTTCGCCGAAGCAGGAGTATACGAAGAAGCTGATCGGCGCCATTCCAAAATGTGAAAAGCGCGTAACAGTTTAGAACTATCCAAACTGCTGCAAAAGCGCGGGGGAGGCTGATATGGGAAAAAACGGTGATCTGGCAGGGGAAGGCCAGCTTCTTACAGTGAAGGATGTGCGCATCCGCTTTACGCAGGAGAGGCATTCCCTGTTTGAGAAAAAAAGAAAAAAAGAAGTGTTAAAGGGCGTTTCCTTTTCCATGCGGGAAGGGGAGGTGCTGGGACTTGTGGGAGAGTCCGGCTGCGGAAAGTCCACGCTGGCGAAGGTGATTCTGGGGCTGGAAAAAGCCGAAAGCGGTGAAGTGATTCATCGCAGTCAGCACCCCCAGATGGTATTTCAGGATCCTTACGGCTCCTTAAATCCCGCCAAAAGGATCGGCTGGATTTTAGAGGAGCCGCTGCGCATCCGGGGCGGCTATACGGCGCAGGAGCGCAGGGCCCGGGCGCTTGCCATGCTCGGGCGCGTGGGGCTGGAGGAAAAAATCGCCGAACGCTATCCCAGTCAGCTTTCCGGCGGACAGCGGCAGCGGGTCTGCATCGGGGCGGCGCTGATGCTGGAGCCGAAGCTTTTGATCGCGGATGAGGCGGTCTCGGCGCTGGATGTGACGATTCAGGCGCAGGTGCTTTCCCTTCTGCTTTCGCTTAAGGAGGAAATGGGGCTGGCGATTTTGTTCATTTCCCATGACATGCGCGTGGTTTACCAGATGTGCGACCGGGTGCTGATCATGAAGGACGGACAGTTTGTGGAAAGCGGGGATGTGGATACGGTCTATTTTTCGCCGCGGCATCCCTATACGAAGGAATTGCTGGTAGCAGCGGGAATCAGGGAGGAAACGGAAAAATGAGCATGCTGGAAACCTTTTATCCGGATATCACGGAGGATTCCGCCTACGAAATCGATTATGAGGGCTATTACCGGAAGGGCTTTCGGGGTATCATTTACGATGTGGATAACACGCTGGTTCCCCACGGCGCGCCCGCGGACGAAAGGGCGCGGGCGCTGTTTGTGCGGCTTCATAAGATCGGCTATCATGTGACCCTTCTTTCCAACAATAAGGAACCGAGGGTGAAAAGCTTTGCCGAAGAAGTGAAGTATGCGGATTACATTTACAAGGCGGATAAGCCGTCCCCCAGGGGCTATCGGGAGGCGATGCGGCGGATGGGAACGGACGAAAAAACCACCCTTTTTGTGGGCGATCAGCTTTTTACGGATGTATGGGGGGCAAAAAATGCGGGCGTTTTGGGCATTTTAGTGAAACCAATCCACCCAAAAGAAGAAATTCAGATCATTTTTAAGAGACAACTGGAGAAAATTGTGTTATATTTTTATATGAGAAGGCAAAAGAGACTGTGAGGCGCATATGGAACAGGTAAAAATAGCGGTTGACGGAAAAACGAAGCTGTGCGGGCTGATCGGCAATCCGGTGGAGCACACCATTTCGCCGATGCTTCATCACATGATGGCGAATGCATGCGGCGTCAATCTGGCCTATCTTCCTTTTCTGGTGGAAAAGGAAAGGCTATCGGCGGCGGTGGAAGGTGCTTATGCATTGGGCATGCTGGGCGTAAACGTGACAGTTCCCTATAAAAAGGATGTTATTCCTTTTTTAAAGGAGACGGACCAGATGGCGGCGGCGATGGAATCCGTAAACACGCTGGTGCGCACCGACGGCGGTTACAAGGGCTATAACACCGATATGAGCGGCTTATACCGGGCGATGCAGGAGGATCAGGTTTTTCTTTCGCAGGAAGCGGTGATCATACTGGGCGCGGGAGGCGTGGGCAGAGCGGTGGCATATCTTTGCGCCATGAAGGGCGCGGAAAGGGTATATGTGCTGAATCGCAGCGCCGAAAAAGCGCATGAGGTCGCAAGGGAAGTCAATGCCCGGTGCAGCAATCCCTGTGTCACAGGCATGGAGCTGGACGGATGGAAGGAGCTGCCGGAACGGAAATATCTCTGCATCCAGGCGACAAGCGTCGGGCTGTTCCCGGACTGTAGGCGGGCGGCGGTGGAGGAAGCAGGCTTTTATCAAAAAATTCACACCGGCTATGATCTGATTTATCGTCCGGCGGAAACGAAGTTTATGCACCTTTGCAAAAATGCGGGTGCCAGAAGCTTCAATGGACTGAAAATGCTCATTTATCAGGGGGTGGAAGCCTTCGAGCTCTGGAACAGAGTGACGGTTCCGGAGGATGTGGTCGCCCGCATTTACCGTGATTGTGCGCTTTCTGACCGGTAACAGTTTTGAAATGCTTTCTTGAGAAACAGTAGTGTTGCATGGCGCATGCGCGTCAGCGTGAAGCAGCCGCCTTTTCGCGTGTGGGCGCGTCCAAAAGCGCATGCCGGTTTTTTGGCTAAAGGAGTACGAAAGTGAGGGAATTACCATGGGCAATGTAATATTGATCGGGTTCATGGGCTGCGGGAAAAGCAGTGTTGCATTGAAACTGTCCTATCGGATGAAACAGCCGATGACGGACACAGACAGGCTGATTGAGAAAAAACAGGGAAAAACGATTAAGGAGATTTTTGAACAGGATGGGGAAGAGGCGTTCCGCAGCATGGAAACGGAGGCCTTGAGGAGTCTGAAGGAGACCGCAAAAAGTCAGATCATTTCCGTGGGCGGAGGAACTCCCATGAAGGAGGAAAACAGGGCCCTGCTCAAGGAGATCGGCAAGGTGGTGTATCTGCGCGCGAAGCCGGAAACGCTGTATGAAAGGGTAAAAGCGGATACGAACAGACCGCTTTTACAGTGCGACGATCCACTTTTGAAAATACGGACGCTTCTGGAAGAAAGGAAAGAGGCTTATGAAGCGGCCGCCGATCTGATCGTAGATGTGGATGATAAAAATTTCGGACAGATCCTGTATGAAATAGAAAAAGGAACGCGTCCTGCCCCCCGCGCCGCGCGCCCCCGTTTTGAAGGGAAGGAAGGCGAATTGCGGGCAGCTTTTGAAGGCAGGGAAGGCTATAAGAGACCGCCTTTTGGTTTAAAGGAAGGAGAAGCGCATCAGCCCTTTGGCACAAAGGAGACAGATGCCCGGCCCGCTTATGGAAGACGGGAAGGCTATGGATTTCATTTTAAGCCCGGCATCCGGGAAGGAGAGGCAGGACAGCCCTTTAAGAGAGAGGAACGACCGTATAAAGCGCCCGCACAGACAAAGGGCCGCTTAAAAAAGCTGCTGGTGATCAACGGTCCGAACTTAAACTTCCTGGGCATCCGGGAAAAGTCCGTTTACGGGACGAGGGACTATAATTATCTGCTGGACATCATTGCCAGAAAGGGGATCGCCTGCCGGGCATCCATCGATGTGTTCCAAAGCAACCACGAGGGCGCGATCATCGACCGCATCCAGGCGGCGTATTTTGACGGCACGGAGGGGATCGTGATCAATCCCGGCGCCTATACCCATTACAGCTACGCCATCCGGGATGCGCTTGCCAGCATCACTGTGCCGAAGGTGGAGGTACATATTTCCAACATCATGGAGCGGGAGGAATTCCGGCATGTATCCGTGACCGCGCCCGCCTGTGACAGGCAGATATACGGACACGGACTGGACGGCTATCTGGAAGCGATTGATTTTATTTTGGTGAACGATAAAGGACAGGAGTAAAAAAGAGATGGCAGAGAGCTTCACGGCCTGGTGAGGCTCTCTGTTTCGCGTTTAAATGGCCGCCTGATGTTACGTGCGCGGTTTGCGCCCGGGCGGCGTATGGAAAATACGCAACAGCTTGGGCAGGTCCGAATGGCTTTCAAAGACAAAATTCCCGAATCTGTGCCAGAACCTGATCCGATGTGACAAGGTCGCCGCGCAGACTGATTTTGCCGTAATCCTTTGCGGATAAATACAATATTTGCGGTTTTTCCTCCAGCTGGTCGGAGAAGACCTCAGAAAAATGATCCCTGTTCGTGTTGGAAATGACAAGGAATTTCTTGGGGACAGCGAGATATTTTTTTACGGAGTTCTCCTGTGAACCGAAGTAGCAGCACCCCCGTTCATTGAAGATAAAATAATTGGAGCAGGGATAGTCGCAATAGTTTGGCACGACGAAATAGGTAAGGCTGCTGTTGCAGATACGGTCGTAGAGCGGGATGATGGAGTCCTCGTAATATGGGCATGCTTCACGCTTTTGAAAGCATTCATAATCGCAGCTTCCACATGCTGAAACGTTGAGGTTAAAGAAATGTATGACCTGTGCCGAGGGATAAAGGGATTGGATATATCTGGCTATGTTTGCGCAGTTACCGTTATGCCGACTGCTGAAATTGATAATCAGAGGATTCATGACAGGTTTTCTCCATTCTTTTGATTTTTAAATTATATTATCACAAGGCTGCATGCTTTTCAATGTCATCAACCTGTCTGTCAGGGAAGTCAATTTTGGGGCGGGACGGCACTTTCCGGCAGGGGAAAACATGCGGAGCAGAAGGCTGGCGGGCGGAGGGAAAGCGGACCGGTGGGAGACACAGGCAGTTTCCGGCTGTTTTATCCGGAGAGGAGAAATTCCCAAAATGGCAGGCTATTCCTGGAACAGGGCGCAAAACTGTCTGAACGCAGTGAGTTTTTTTGCGCCCTGTTTCGTTCAGGAATAGCCGGTCATTTTGTGGAATTTCCCGCTCCGGATAACGCAGCCGGAAACTGCCTGTGTCTCCCACCGGTCCGCTTTCCCTCCGCCCGCCAGCCTTCTGCTCCGCATGTTTTCCCCTGCCGGAAAGTGCCGTCCCGCTCTGAAATTGATTTCCCATCCCGCCTGTGGCGGGCTGTTGACTATGGGACGGAAAATGTTATACTTTTTATATGCGGGTGAAGAGAATAAAGCCAAAGGAGGAATGTACAGAATGCTCAATTTAAAGAAACTGGCCGGTGAAGAGACCGGCGTGATGGATGCGTATAAAATGGACTGGGAGGCGCAGAAAATCGACTTTTATGAGGATGTGCCCTATGGAATGGGCGGCGATCATCCGATGTATCTGGATCTGATGATGCCGAAGGAAAGGAATGCGGAAAAAAGCCCGGTTATCATCTGGGTTCATGGCGGCGGCTGGAGCAATGCAGAGCTGACCAAAAAATACCGTCCCTCCCATGCCTTGGCGCAGGCGTGCCACATGGGCTTTGTCTGTGCCAGCATTGAGTACAGGCTCGTGACCGAAAAGCCATTTCCGGCGCCCGTTGAGGATTGCAAATGTGCCGTCCGTTTTTTAAAGGCGCATGAAAAAGAGCTGGGAATTGATCCGGACAATATCGGTATCTGGGGAGAATCTGCCGGCGGTCAGCTGGCGGCGCTTGTGGGGGCCTCATATCAGAATGCGCGCCTGGAGGGAACGGGCGGATGGAACGAATATGACAGCAGTGTCAGGGCGGTTTGCGACTGGTACTGCGGCGGGGACATGACGCATATGGGGGCGTATCTGTGTCCTGAGGTACAAATGCGGGCAAAGGAGCTGGGCGTGGAGCTCACTCTGATGCCACAGCAGAAGGAAGGACGGGAAGAGGAGCTGGATGAAATGCAAAGAGCGCTTCCTGCTTTGATATTTGGAAAGCCGGGAAACGAAGCGGCAGAGCTTTCCATGGATATCAGCCCGATTTTTTATGTGAATCAGAAGCAGCCGGCGTTTCTTTTGATGCATGGCGATTCCGATCAGCTCGTGTCGCCGCAGTTTTCCTACAATTATTATGATGCGCTGCTCAAATACGGGCATGACGCCACCTTTGTTGTGGTGCCCCGCCAGGGACATGGATTTTTTAATGGACAGGGATATTATGATATTGTCCTGAATTTTTTTGAAAAAAAGCTGACAAAGTCCGTACAGTGACACTCTGAAAGTGGGATAATGGGTCTATAAAAAGAAAAACGGCGATGTAGATTTCTTAAGAAATTCGGTCATGACAAAACGGCATTTTGGGAGTATACTAAAGCATGGTATTCATCGTGAGCGTTCATTTCACCGTTCATGATATTTGATGACAGGAGGCTTTGGCGTATGGACAGAATGCCGCAACCGGGAGATATTTACCGGAATTTGAATGGAGAGCTTTTTCGCATCATAACGCTCGCAGAGCATGCGGACAGGAAAGAAGCTCTGGTGGTTTATCAGGCGCTTGACAAGGATATGCGGGTATACGCGCTGCCGTTGGAGGCATTTTCGGATGGGGAAGACGCAGGGAAAGAGAAGCGATTTATCCTGGTCCCCGCTGTGGGTACGGCTCCCGTGGCTTCCGGCCAGGCAGCTGGATGTTCCCAGATACCAGAGGCGGGAACGCTGCCTGTGCGAAATGAAACAGCGCATGAGGTACAGACACGACCGGCGCAAGGCGGATTGGAACCGGAGGAGAAAGAACAGCCTGCACAGAGTGGAAATGGTCCGGAGGCAAAAGAGCAGTCTGAGAGAAGTCAGCAGGAGGCGGAAGTGCAGATGCCGGAGGAATTTGTGCTGGATCCGGGACTGCTCGCATTTCTGGAGGCGGACAGCTATGAGAAGAAGCTGGAAATCTACGCATCTCTTGCGGGAAGGGCGGATGAATCGATGCTCAACACGATCGCTATATCCCTCGATCTGGAGCTTTCCGGCGATACGCTGGAGGATCAGTATGCCAATCTGAAGAACTGTCTGCTCATGCTGGAGAAGTACGAGTGCAACAGACTGCGTTGAGCCGGGATGCCGGATTTTAGAACGCATGGCTGATGGGACCGCTGTTTTCTTTTTATAAATCTATGATCCGGAGGAAAACAGTATGGCATATGATTTGGACGGACGTCTGGTGATCGGCGTATCCACAAGAACGCTTTTTGATTTATCCTGTGAAAACAGAATTTTTGAGCGGCAGGGGCTGGAGGCATACCGGAAATATCAGATCGAGCATGAGGAAGAGGTATTAAAGCCCGGTCCCGGCTTTGCGCTGGTGCGCGCGCTGCTTTCCATCAACGAAGCGGCGGTCGGCGGATCGCGGGTGGAGGTGATCATCATGTCACACAATAACGCGGACACCTCCGTACGGCTTTTTCGCTCCATCGCTTATTACGGGCTGCATATTACGCGTGCGGTCTTTTCGGGCGGCAGCCCGCTGGTGCCATATTTAAATGCCTTTGGGACGGATCTGTTTTTATCCGCCAATGAAGAGGATGTACAGCAGGCGATCGACAGCGGAATTGCGGCGGGAATTATCTGCACGGACAGGCGTGAGGGGCATTTTGCGGATTCTGTCATCGATCAGATCAGGATCGCCTTTGACGGGGACGCGGTGTTGTTTTCGGATGAATCGGAGCGGATTTTTAAGCGGGATGGCCTGGAGGCCTTTGAGGAAAATGAGCGGAGGCTGGCTGACAGTCCCTTAAAGGAGGGACCCTTTGCAAATTTTTTAAAGGCCCTGTCCTCCCTGCAGCGGGAGTTTGAAGGCAGAATTCCCATCCGTACGGCGCTTGTGACCTCGCGGTGCGCTCCCGCGCACGAACGGGTGGTGCGGACCCTGCGCGCGTGGAATGTGCGGGTGGATGAAGCTTTTTTTCTGGGAGGCGTGTCCAAACGGAATGTGCTGGCGGCGTTTGGGGCGCACATCTTTTTTGACGATCAGGAAATCCATACCCGCCGGGCGGCGGAAGTGGTGCCCGCAGCGCGGGTGCCGTTAAGAAGTCGGGCTGGCTGACAGGATTTTGAATATATATGGAGAATATATGGAATATAAGGATATAGTCCCGGGCAGATTTTGCGAGAGGAAAAACCGCTTTATCGCCCAGGTGGAGGTACAGGAGGGGGCACAGGTACACAGGGAGAATGTGCACGTAAAAAATACGGGGCGCTGTCAGGAGCTTTTTGTGCCGGGCGCAGAGGTCTGGCTGGAAAAGAGCGCAGCCAAAGGAAGGAAAACGGCATATGATCTGGTCGGCGTGAAAAAAGGCGATGTGCTTGTGAATGTGGACTCCAATGCGCCGAATGGGGCAGTGCGGGAATGGCTGGAATCCGGCGGTTATTTTAAGGATGTCACCCTGATCCGCCCGGAGACGGTCCATGGCAGTTCCAGATTTGATTTTTATGTGGAAGCGGGCGGAAGGAAGATTTTTATAGAGGTTAAGGGGGTGACGCTGGAGCGGCAGAGCATGGCTATGTTTCCGGATGCGCCCTCCCTGCGGGCATTAAAGCATGTGGAGGAGCTGCGGCAGGCGCTGGGAGAGGGCTATGAATGCTATGTGCTCTTTGTCATCCAGATGAAAGGCGTTTCCGGATTTACCCCCAACAGAGAGACACAGCCGGAATTTGCGGATGCCCTGCTCTTTGCGCAGCGGGCAGGCGTGCGCGTTCTCGCCTATGATTGTCTGGTGACTCAAAACAGCATGCGGATTTCGGAGCCGGTGCCGGTCATTCTGGATGAGGATGAGGCTCTTTTAAACCATATTGCGCAGCCCCTGCTGGTGTGGTATGATGCCAACAGGCGCAGTCTGCCATGGCGGGAGACGCCGACTCCCTATCGGGTCTGGGTTTCGGAGATCATGCTGCAGCAGACCAGGGTGGAGGCGGTCAAGCCCTATTTTGGGCGCTTTATGGAGGAGCTGCCGGATATCGCCGCTTTGGCGGCGGCGCCGGAGGATGTGCTGCTTAAGCTGTGGGAAGGGCTGGGATATTACAGCCGCGCGCGAAACCTGAAAAAGGCGGCGGTTCAGATCATGGAAGCGTATGATGGGCAGATGCCCGCAGATTTTGAAAGCTTAAAGAGACTTTCCGGCATTGGCAGCTACACGGCGGGCGCGATCGCATCCATCGCCTTCGGACTGGCTGTGCCCGCCGTGGACGGGAATGTGCTACGGGTTCTTTCCAGACTGCTTTCCTTTGACGCAGACGTATTAAATCCGGCGGTGAAGCGGGATGTGGAGCAAAGGCTTTTGACCGTGATGCCCAAAGACCGTCCGGGTGATTTTAATCAGGCGCTCATGGAGCTGGGTGCGATGGTCTGTGTGCCCAACGGCGCGCCGAAGTGTGAGGAATGTCCCTGGAATGGGCTGTGCCGGGCAAACCGTGACAATGCGCAGCTGCAATATCCCAAAAAGAGCGCCAAAAAGCCGAGACAGATTGAAAAGCGTACGGTTCTCGTGCTCCGGGACGCAAATCGTGTCGCGATCCGCAAGCGCCCCAAAGATGGGCTGCTGGCAGGGCTTTATGAGTTCCCATCCCTCGACGGGCATATGTCGCGGGAGGAGGTGCTTTTATGGCTGAAGGAGCGGGGCATGGATGCCGTGCGAATAGAGAAGCTTCCTTCTGCGAAACATATATTTACGCATAAGGAATGGCATATGAATGGCTATTATGTACAGGCAGACAGGCTGGAGCGGATGAAAGCGGATGATACGCTTTTGTTTGTCGAACCGGAGGAAACGGAGGAAAAGTATCCGATTCCGTCCGCTTATGCCGCCTATACCCGGTATCTGGATATCAAAACGGGCAGCAGCCGGATAAGGGCGGAAATTGACAGGAAAAAAGAAGAGAAAGGAAAATAAGAATGAAACTGTTATCCATCGCGATTCCCTGCTACAATTCGCAGGACTATATGGCAAATTGCATCGAATCCCTGTTACCCGGCGGAGAGGATGTGGAAATCCTCATTGTCGATGACGGGTCCAGGGATCAGACGGCACAGATTGCAGACGAATATGCAGCCCAATACCCCACGATTGTCAAAGCGATCCATCAGGAGAACGGCGGCCACGGCTCTGCGGTGAACGCCGGCATCGCGAATGCCTCCGGATTATATTTCAAGGTGGTGGACAGCGATGACTGGGTAAAGGAGGAAGCCTATCTGACGATTCTTTCAACACTCCGGGAGCTGACCGGAGGGGAAAGTACGCTGGACATGCTCATCAGCAATTTTGTTTATGAAAAAGAGGGGGAACGGCGGAAAAAGGTCATGCATTACCGGCATATTATGCCTCAGGACAGACTGTTTACCTGGGACGAATGCGGACATTTCCGTCCCGGCAAGTATATCCTGATGCATTCCGTCATTTATCGGACGAAGCTTCTTAAGGAATGTCATCTGCATCTTCCGGAGCATACCTTTTACGTGGATAATCTCTATGTTTTTGAACCGCTGCCCTATGTGCGCACCATGTATTATCTGGATGTGAATTTCTACCGATATTATATCGGGCGCGCGGACCAGTCCGTCAATGAAAAGGTTATGATCGGACGCATAGACCAGCAGATCCGGGTGAACAAGCTGATGGTCGATTATATGGTCGAAAAGAAAAAGAGCCTGCTCAATAAAAAAACGAAGGCTTATATGATCAATTATCTGGATATCATCACCACGATTTCCTCGATTCTGCTCATCCGTTCCGGAACGGACGAAGCGCTGGAGAAAAAGAAGGAGCTGTTAAATTATATCAAACAGAAGGATCGCGCGCTCTATAAAAAGCTGCGCTATGGGTTGCTGGGTAATTGCATGAATCTGCCCGGGAAGGTAGGGCGCTGGATTTCTGTGGAGGGATATAAGATCTGTCAGCACTTTTTCGGGTTCAATTAATGTGCTTTTTCAGCATGATTCTTGTTGCCGACAAAAAGGAAGTGTGCTAGAATAACGATGAATTATTTGAGGGAAAAAGAAAGGACGGGTGGATTTCATGAAAAGAGAAGATATTCACAAGGTATTGATCATCGGCTCCGGACCGATCATCATCGGACAGGCATGTGAATTCGATTATTCCGGCACACAGGCATGTAAAGCGTTGAAAAGCCTGGGCTATGAGATCGTGCTGGTTAATTCCAATCCGGCTACGATTATGACGGATCCCGATACGGCTGATATCACGTATATTGAGCCTTTGAACGTGGAGCGTCTGGAGCAGATCATTGAGAAGGAACGTCCCGATGCGCTGCTGCCCAATCTCGGCGGGCAGTCCGGCCTGAATCTGTGTTCCGAGCTTTACAAGGCAGGTGTATTGGATAAGTACGATGTCAAGGTCATCGGTGTGCAGGTGGATGCCATTGAACGTGGGGAGGACCGCATTGAATTCAAGAACACGATGAACGCCCTGGGCGTGGAGATGGCCAGAAGCGATGTGGCCTACTCCGTGGAAGAGGCGTTAAAGATTGCCGACGGGCTGGGGTATCCGGTGGTGCTGCGCCCTGCCTATACGATGGGCGGAGCCGGAGGCGGTCTTGTATATAATAAAGAAGAGTTAAAGACAGTCTGCGCGAGAGGGCTGCAGGCGAGCCTAGTGGGACAGGTGCTGGTGGAGGAATCCATTCTCGGCTGGGAAGAGCTGGAGCTGGAGGTGGTGCGCGATGCCAAGGGCAATATGATCACAGTCTGCTTCATTGAGAATATCGACCCGGTCGGCGTACATACGGGAGATTCCTTCTGCAGCGCGCCCATGCTGACTATTTCGGAGGAAGTGCAGAAGAAGCTGCAGGAGCAGGCCTACAAAATCGTGGACGCGATTCAGGTCATCGGCGGGACCAACGTACAGTTTGCCCATGATCCGGTTTCCGGACGCGTTGTGGTAATCGAAATCAATCCCAGAACCTCCCGTTCCTCGGCGCTGGCGAGCAAAGCGACAGGATTTCCGATCGCGCTGGTTTCCGCAATGCTGGCGAGCGGGCTGACGCTGGATGAAATTCCCTGTGGAAAATATGGCACGCTGGATAAATATGTGCCGGACGGGGAATATGTGGTCATCAAGTTTGCCAGATGGGCGTTTGAGAAGTTCAAGGGCGTGGAGGACAAGCTGGGCACGCAGATGCGTGCGGTCGGCGAGGTCATGAGCATCGGTAAGACCTATAAGGAAGCGTTCCAGAAATCCATCCGTTCTCTGGAAAAGGGGCGCTATGGTCTGGGGCATGTGGGCAGCTTTGACCAGATGACCAAAAAGGAGCTGTTGACAAAGCTTGCGACCCCTTGCAGCGAGCGTCATTTCATCATGTACGAGGCATTGCGCAAGGGCGCGTCCGTGGATGAAATCTATAAGCTGACCAAGGTGAAGACTTACTTTATCGAACAGATGAAGGAGCTGGTGGAAGAGGAAGAGGCTCTGGTTTCCAAATATGCGGGCAGGATTCCTGATACGCAGGATTTAAGACAGGCGAAGCTGGACGGTTTTTCCGACAAATATTTAAGCGAAATTCTTGGCGTTTCGGAAGAGGATATCCGAAGCAGAAGGGTTGCGGACGGCATCGTGGAAGGCTGGGAGGGCGTGCATGTCAGCAGCACGCAGGACAGCGCATACTACTATTCCAGCTATCATATAAAGGACGAAAGTCCTGTGGATGATTCGAAGCCGAAGGTGATGATACTCGGCGGCGGTCCTAACAGAATCGGACAGGGCATCGAATTTGACTATTGCTGTGTCCACGCGGCGAAGGCGCTGCGCAAGCTGGGCTTTTCCACGATCATTGTAAACTGTAATCCCGAGACGGTCTCTACGGATTACGATACCTCCGATAAGCTCTATTTTGAGCCTTTGACACTGGAGGACGTTCTGGCAATTTACGAAAAAGAAAAGCCGGTTGGCGTGATCGCGCAGTTTGGCGGGCAGACACCGTTAAATCTGGCGGCGGACTTAAAAAAATACGGCGTCAATATACTGGGAACCACGCCGGAAACCATTGATCTGGCGGAGGACCGGGATCTGTTCAGGGAAATGATGGCGAAGCTGGATATTCCGATGCCGGAGGCGGGCATGGCGGTGAACACCCAGGAAGCGCTGGAGGTTGCGCACAGGATCGGCTATCCTGTCATGGTTCGTCCTTCCTACGTGCTGGGCGGACGCGGCATGGAGGTAGTCTACGACGACGAAGCCCTGACCTTTTACATGCAGCAGGCGGTCGGCGTGACGCCGGACAGACCCATTCTGATCGACCGGTTTTTACACCATGCGACGGAGTGTGAAGCGGATGCGATCAGCGACGGCGAGCATGTATTTGTGCCGTCGGTGATGGAGCACATTGAGCTGGCGGGCATCCATTCCGGAGATTCCGCGTGCATCATTCCGCCCAGAGGGCTGACAGAGGAGCAGGTCTCCACAATCAAGGATTATACCAGGAAGATCGCGAGCGAAATGCACGTGGTCGGGCTGATGAATATGCAGTATGCCATTGAGGACGGCAGGGTGTTTGTGATCGAGGCGAATCCCCGCGCGTCCAGAACCGTGCCGCTTGTTTCCAAGGTGTGCGGTATTAACATGGTGCAGATCGCTACAGACATCATCACCATGCCCTTTACCGGGCATCAAAGCCCCGTCCCTGGGCTTCGGGAAAAGAAATTCGCACATTACGGCGTCAAGGAAGCGGTATTTCCCTTCAATATGTTCCCGGAGGTCGATCCCATCCTCGGACCGGAAATGCGTTCCACCGGAGAGGTGCTCGGGCTGTCCGCAGATTTTGGCGATGCCTTTTATAAGGCGGAGGAAGCCACGAAGAGCCAGGTTCCGCTTTCGGGCTGTGTGCTGATTTCCGTCAATGACCGGGACAAGGCAGAGGTGGTCGAAATCGCGAAGGGCTTTTATGAATGCGGCTTTTCCATCATGGCGACCGGCAGAACCTGCGATCTGATTGAAGAGGCGGGCATACCCGCACTGAAGGTGTGCAAGATCAATGAGGGACGCCCGAACATCCTGGATAAAATTACGAATGAAAAGATACAGCTGATCGTCAATACGCCGATCGGGAAAAAGGGAGCTGTGGATGACAGCTATATCCGTAAGGCGGCGATTAAAAACAAGATCCCTTATATGACCACGATGGCGGCGGCAAGGGCGACTGTGGAGGGCATTCGTTCCGCGAAGCGCGACGGCAGTCTGCCGGTGAAATCCCTGCAGGAATTCCATGCGGAGATCACTGATAAATAAGCGCTTTCTGTCCGGAAACAGCAGGATTTCTGGCTTGCAGGGATTTTTACCGGCGGTTGAATCTGTGCGATACGGAGAGCCCTGGTCAATGTAAATGATATGGTCTGTGCATGTTGTTTTGTGCACAGACCATTTTTCATACGATAGGAAACTTCGTTTCTTATCGTATGAAAAATGACGTTAATGCGTACTCGCGCGCGAGGAAGAAGTTGCCTGTTGGCAACCGCGCTCGACGCGGAGTGTGCGCTTTGCGCACACTTTTTCACATTTTCATAATTCTTTGCATCTTCTTTAGAAAATTTTCCGAAATCCATATCATTCATTTTCAGATTTCATTCCTATACTGTAAAAAAGCGGAAGAACCGGTAAACAAGGAGGGAACGATATGAGTTTTGATGTTTTAGTACAATATTTCAGCCAGTACGGCGCGATTGCCATTTTTGTCATTGTGCTATTGGAATATATGAATCTGCCCGGCTTTCCGGCAGGGGTGATCATGCCGCTCGCCGGTGTATGGGCAGCGCATGGAAGGATCAATTTTATAATTGCGCTTCTGATCACGACAGCGGCAGGCGTTTTGGGAAGCTGGATTTTATATCTGCTGGGTTATAAGGGCGGTGGAGTTTTCTTAAACTGGTATCTGAAAAAATTTCCGGGACAGAGGGAGGCGATCGAAAAGAATTTCGATATGCTTCGCAGGAAAGGAGCTGTGGGTATTTTTATCAGCAAGCTGATTCCGATGGTCAGAACGCTGATCTCCATTCCGGCAGGCGTGTTGAAAATGAATTTCTGGCAGTACACGGTAAGCTCTGCGTTGGGGGTGGCGGTCTGGAATCTGTTTTTTGTGGGAGCCGGCTATGTGCTCGGGGATGCGGTTTTTCAATATCTGAGCTGAGAAAATGAAGTGAAAGGAATGGATAGAGCGATGAAAATTGCGATGATGACGAACAATTATAAGCCGTTTATTGCCGGTGTGCCTCTTTCGGTGGAAAGGCTGGCGGAAAGCTTAAGGAATCTGGGACATGAGGTGGTCGTGTTTGCGCCGACATATACCAATATGGAGGAGGAAGAAGGGGTAGTGCGCTATCGTTCCCTGATCAGGAGCGTCTGCAGAGGGGCTGCGGTTCCGGACTGCCTGGATCCTGCCATTGAGAAGGCATTTCGGGAGGGGGATTTTGACATCATACATGTGCATCATCCGATGGTAATTGGATGGACAGCGCTTCATTTATCAAAAAAATATCATATTCCAGTGGTGTTGACCTATCATACAAGATATGAGCAATATCTGCACTATGTCGGAATGTCCTGTATGAAAAATGCGATGCCAGCCTATATGAGGGCCTTTGCCGACCGGTGCGACGGGGTGATCGCACCTACGCCCGGCATGAGAGAATATCTGGAGGGAATCGGTGTGCGCGTACCGCTGTTTGTTCTGCCGACCGGAATATCCAAAGACGGATTTGTGCCACAGCAGAGTAAGGTGCAGGCGCTGCGAAAGGAGCTTGCAGGAGAAGGACAGCGCTTGTTTGTGACGGTGGCGCGTCTGGCAAAGGAGAAAAATCTGGAATTTCTGCTGGACAGCCTTGCGGCATATAAGCGATCCGGTAAAGCGGACTTTAAGCTCGCGCTGGTCGGCGAGGGACCGCAGGAAGGGCATTTGAGAAAATATGCGGTGAAGCTGGGGCTGGAAAAGGAAATCGTATTTGTGGGAAAGGTGCAAAACTGCGAGGTGAAAAATTATTGTGCGGCGGCGGATTTGTTTTTGTTTTCATCCACATCGGAAACGCAGGGAATCGTATCATTAGAAGCGATGGCTGCCGGGACGCCGGTGCTGGCGGTGGATGCGACCGGAACCAGGGATATTGTAAAAAACGGTATAAACGGATGGATGACAGAGGAATCTGTGGATGCTTTTTCCCAAAAGCTGGCATGGCTTTTGGAGGATGGTGCAGACAGGATCACGGCGTTGCGGCAGGGGGCGAAAAGGACTGTAGAATGCTACAGCGAATATGCGGTCGCCATGCATGCGGCTTCCTGCTATAGGGAGGCGATGGAATACCGGCTGCAAAAGGAGCGCAGTCAGGCCGTTCTGCGCTACAGCACAGCCTGCCGTCAGCATTGGATGCATATATGATAAAAAAGTGTGCGCAAGTACGTATTAACGTCTATTTTTATACGATAGGGAACGAGGTTTCCTATCGTATGAAAACAGGACCGGGCAGAAAATGCCCGATCCTGTTTGGGAAAACGATATTATTCACATGATTTTATTGTTATTGCGATTGGATATGCTTTTTGATCGCGGCAAAGCTTTCCGGACTCACGTCATGCTCCATCTTGCAGGCGTCGGTGACGGCGACCTTCGGATCCACGCCGAGGCTTATGAGCCATTCGGAAATGACCTGGTGGCGTTCGTAAATCATTTCGGCGATCTTGCGACCGGAATCGGTCAGATAAATAAATCCCTCTTTTGTTACCGTGATATGATTGTTCTCCCGGAGATTCTTCATTGCGACGCTGACGCTGGATTTCTTGAATCCCATTTCCTCCGATATGTCCACAGAACGCACGACGGGGTGGCTTTTGCTCAGAATCAATATGGTTTCCAGATAATTTTCGGCAGATTCATTCATTGCCATGTAACATTCACATCCTTTCTTTATGGGTGCATCGAAGCGGATTGCATTTTCTCCGCAAGTTTCGGCATCCACAACATGACCTTTATTTTTTAGTATATCACGTCTAAATGACAGGATCAATTGCAAATTGAAAGAAATTATTGTATAATTTTAATAAAAGGTAACGGCTCAGACGGCGATATCATTTGTTCTGTCTCCGGCGGCGCCAGACCAAATGGCATTGCTGCCAATAAAAGTTTTGTCGCGCTTGAGTATGCGAAAATCATTTTGAGTACGCATTATACGAGTTTAGAGATATTAAATATCAAACAATAACATATAATATAAATAGCTGTAGAAATTGCTTGACATGAAGTTCAAAGTTGAGTAAGATAAATACAGTGATCGCGTTGCAGAAACCTGCGAGGTCTGCGACCGGGGGAGAACCTGCGGGTTCTCCTCTTTTTACGCTAAGGAGATGTTGTAGATGCCAAAGATTTTTTTGAGTTATGATCAACAGATAGCGAAATTGCAAAAAGAAAAAAATCTACAGATAGATGATGCAGCATACGCCAAGGAAGTTTTAAGGCAGACAAGCTATTATTCATTAATTGGCGGTTACAAGGATATTTTTAAGAATCCAACTACCAGGAAGTATAAAGACGGAACAAGGTTTGAGGATATTGTAGAGTTATACTATTTTGATGAATCCTTAAGGCAGTTGTTTTTGAGATATCTCATTAAAGTAGAAAATGAAATAAAGTCACAGGTCTCTTATTATTTTACTGAGAAAAATGGCGAGAACCAAAAGGAATATCTTGATACTTTAAATTTCAATTATGCAGGCAAGAAAAATCAAAGAGATATTGACCGATTAATAAAGATATTAGAAGGATATGTTACAAAACCAACGGATTATCATTACATAAATCATGCCCAGATAAAATATGGGAATGTACCCTTGTGGGTATTAACAAATGCACTGACTTTTGGAAATATTTCAAAAATGTATATGTTGCTTCCACAAGATTTGCAGAGTAAAGTAAGCAGGAATTATTCTTGTATTAATGAAAGCCAAATGACATCAATTTTGACAGTAATGGTTAAATTTAGAAATGTTTGCGCACATGGAGAACGGTTATTTACATATAAGACTATGGATAGTATTCCTGATTTACCAATACATAAAAAATTGAACATTGCCAAAAAGGGCACACAATATATGAATGGGAAGAACGATTTATTTTCGGTAGTAATTGCTTTAAGATATTTATTGAGTGATGGATGGTATAAAGAGTTTATAAGAGAGCTTAAAGTATTGATTGATAAGTATCTGAAGAAACATGACAGTATATCGGAGCAGGAATTGTATGAGAAAATGGGATTTCCGCAAAACTGGAGAAAGATAACCAGATACAGTAAATATGATTGATAAAACATTAAGGATGCAATTCATACGATTGACGGAAGGAAATGTGATGCCTGGGCATAAAGCGGGAAAAGTGCCCTGGGAATGCAACATTTTTGGAGGTTTTTGGTTCTTCGGGGTATCCTGATATAAGCAGATAGGAGGTGTATTATAGATTGAAAAATAATATCTAGCGGTCGAAAAAAGGGCGCAGTTATAGAAGGAA
>CAJUEL010000012.1 GCA_910585455.1 uncultured Eisenbergiella sp.
ACGATGTGGAAATCAAAGAAATTCTAAATGGAGAAAGGAAAAGCGAGAATATGGAGATCGAATTAAAAGAAACATTATTAAAAGTTGCCGGTCACATAAATGAAGCGGAAAATATACTGTTAGAAAGCATTGACTATACCCGAAAAGAGGAAGTTCTTGCCGCAATATTATTTTATCAGTATATAGGCGGAAAGGATAATGATTTTCTGGCAGCACGCAACTACTCCAAAGAGGAAGCAGTGGATGGAATAAAAAAACTGGCAGAGAAACAAGGATATGGTCAAATCAGTTCGCCGCTTATGGAAACCTAAGCATGCGCTATATCTAAAAACAGAATATTGAGTTTGTCGAACCACAATATCAACTGAATACTGCCAGCACAGAACCGCTGCTGTATGGGAATTAACATAACCATACAACAGCGGTTTTCTTATTTCCGCCAGCTCTATGGAACTTTGCTAACTTTTATATTGACATATTTTTATATTTCCGATAAAATAATAGCAAGAAGAAGCGAGTTTCTTACCGTACAGCTTATTGCTCAAGCGGCTTATCCGTTTCTTTTTTTATGTTTACCAGATCATAAAGATACAATTTTCCGTCTTGAGCATGGCGGATTAGTAGAACGGCCTGGAATACATTGAACCGCTCCAGCTCCTGATTTTCATTGTAAACGGGAAGTGCAAATTTTGTATCGTACCGATACCATCCATATTTTGCATCAGAATCATGTTTTTCTTTGAAATTTTCTTTGAATCGTTTTTTAGAAGCAATTTCTATCAGTTCTGGAAGTTCTTGTGCCATATTCGCTTTTGCTTTTGCTAAAGTTCCTTTTAATTTTTTTGTGTAATTTGAACCTGCAAATTTATCAGGCAGATCAGAACCAATATAAATCATATCACTGGTTTCAATAATGCTATAATATTCTCCAACAAACCGCTTTAGATATTTTTCTACTTCAGACCATTCAATCTTTTGTCTACCTTTAAATATAATGTCATTTATGACAACAATTTTGCCACCATCCAAATCATCAATTATGTTTACACTTCTTTCCACTGTGCATCCTCCGTTTATGTATATGCTTTGGTAAGACAATTCTCTACATTCTAAAATTTTGTATAGTGCTTTTCCACGGATAAGTATAGCAGAAAAGTACTCGTCACTCAATTAGTTTGCGTCAAAATAAAGGATATCCTATTATATATTCCGAACTATTTAGATATAAAATAACGTTATCCTTCCATGATTTAGCTATGTTGTATCAAGTGGAAACGAAAGCTCTAAATCGTTCTGTCAAAAGGAATATCAAAAGGTTTCCTGGAGATTTTTGCTTCCAATTAACTGTAGAAGAATATGAAGTTTTGAGGTGTCAAATTGGCGCCTCAAAAACAAACGCTGATGAAATATCTGATAATAGAGGTGGAAGAAGATATTTACCATATGTTGATGTTGGAACATTAAATCTTCTTTCCAGGAAAAAAAATGTGGCGGTCGCTGTATATACTTTGAAACGGAAATATAGGGAGAAGTGGTATGGAGCAAATAATAAAGTGCAAATCTTTAGAAGCAGTTTTTAAAGATGATAGATTAATACTTGATGGACCGTATGAAACTCAAAAATTAGTTTTCCAAAGGAAATGGGCTTGACTTTTGCGAGAGGATTTTTTACAATAGGAAGAACAGGAAAAGGCTGTGAAGGTGTCAGTAGCATGCGAAAGTACCGTCCAGAGAGAAGAAGTCATTGGCTGAGAGCTTCTTTCGGTTAAATTTGTGTGTCGAATTTCCCACCGGAGCCGCCCGGCCGAACAGGAGTTTTCAGTAAGCCGGGACGTACCGGCACGTTACGCCGCAATGAGAGCCTGTCGGAGTGCCGGCAGGAATACGGGTGGTACCGCGGAAATCATTTTCGTCCCTGGTTTAGTGATAAACCGGGTTTTTTTGTGCGTAAAGCGCAGACACATTTTGGGCCGGCAGGGCGCCAGGGGTCTTTGCCCGTCCGGGAAAGGGCGCGGCAGCCGCGTAGAACTGCCGCTAAAGAGAGGAGCTTATTGTGAAAGAAAAACTGGCAAAAATCAGAGAAGAGGTGCTGGGGCAGATCGAAGCTTCCCAGAGCCTGGAAAAGCTCAACGAGGTCAGGGTCAGCGCGCTTGGGAAAAAGGGCGCATTGACGGAGCTGTTAAAGGGAATGAAGGATGTTCTGCCTGCGGACCGTCCGAAGGTCGGACAGATGGTCAATGAAGTGCGCGCTGAAATCGAAAAGGCGCTGGAGGGCGAAAAGGAGAAGCTGGAGGCAGCACTGCGGGAGGCGAGACTTGCAAGCGAGGTCATCGACGTCACGCTGCCCGCCAAAAAGAACAAGACCGGACACCGTCATCCCAACACGATCGCGCTGGAAGAGGTAGAGCGCATTTTCGTAGGGATGGGCTATGAGGTGGTGGAAGGCCCTGAGGTGGAAAAGGACTATTACAATTTTGAGGCGTTAAATATTCCGAAGGATCATCCGGCGCGGGACGAGCAGGATACCTTCTATATTAATGATGAGATCGTGCTGCGCACGCAGACCTCTCCGGTGCAGGTGCGCACGATGGAGCAGGGAAAGCTGCCCATTCGCATGATCGCGCCCGGCAGGGTGTTCCGTTCCGACGAGGTGGATGCGACCCATTCTCCGTCCTTCCATCAGATCGAAGGGCTTGTGATCGATAAGCATATCACCTTTGCGGATTTGAAGGGCACGCTGGCACAGTTTGCGAAGGAGCTGTTCGGGGAGGATACAAAGGTGAAGTTCCGTCCCCATCATTTCCCCTTTACGGAGCCGAGCGCGGAGGTGGACGTGAGCTGCTTTAAATGCGGCGGGAAGGGCTGCCGTTTCTGCAAGGGCTCCGGCTGGATTGAAATCCTGGGCTGCGGCATGGTGCATCCGAGAGTGCTGTCCATGAGCGGCATCGATCCGGAGGAATATTCCGGCTTTGCCTTCGGCGTGGGCCTGGAGCGTATTGCCCTGCTGAAATATGAAATTGACGATATGCGCCTGCTGTACGAAAACGACGAGCGTTTTTTAAAGCAGTTCTAAAACCGTAATCCGGTCGTTACGATGCAGACTGGTCTGAATCGTAACATCTGGTCTGCTGCAGGCAACGGGAAATGGAAGCTTTGCGGCAGCCGTCCGGGATCAGGAGACAAGTATGAAAATCAAAGATTTTCATACTATTGATTTTTATGTCCGCTAAAGCGGACATGGGGTATAAAAATGAGCCGCTCTTTGGCGGCAGAATGAGAGGAAAACATGAACACAGCATTATCCTGGATTAAAGCATATGTGCCAGACCTTTCCTGCACCGATCAGGAATACTTCGATGCGATGACCCTGAGCGGCACGAAGGTGGAGGGCTATGAAAGGCTGGATAAGAATCTGGAAAAAATTGTGATCGGTCAGATCACCAAAATAGAGCGGCATCCCGACGCGGATAAGCTGATCGTCTGTCAGGTGAATATCGGAAAAGAGACGATCCAGATCGTGACCGGCGCGCCCAACGTGAAGGAGGGCGACAAGGTGCCGGTGGTTTTGGACGGCGGTAAGGTGGCTGGCGGCCATGACGGCGGTCCCCTGCCGGAGGCGGGCATCAAAATCAAGGCGGGCAAGCTGCGGGGCGTGGAATCCATGGGCATGATGTGCTCCATCGAGGAGCTGGGAAGCTCCCGGGACATGTATCCGGAAGCGCCCCAGGACGGCATCTATATATTCCCCCAGGACGCAGAAACCGGTGCGGACGCGGTAGAGGCGTTGGGACTGCGGGACACGGTATTTGAGTATGAAATCACCAGCAACCGGGTGGACTGCTACAGCATTCTGGGCATTGCCAGAGAAGCGGCGGCGACCTTCCGGAAGGATTATGTGCCTCCTGTTGTCACTGTGCACGACAACGGCGAGGATGTGAACGATTATGTATCCGTGGAGGTGAAGGATACGGATCTTTGCTCCCGGTATTGTGCCAGAGTGTGTAAAAATATCAAAATCGCCCCCAGCCCCCGCTGGATGCAGAGAAGGCTGGCGGCGGCGGGCATCCGCCCCATCAACAATCTGGTGGATATCACCAACTATGTGATGGCGGAATACGGACAGCCCATGCACGCCTTTGACCTGGATAAGGTGGCGGGGCACAAGATCATCGTGCGCCGGGCGAAGGACGGAGACACCTTCCAGACGTTGGACGGGCAGATGCGTAAGCTCGACAGCGAGGTGCTGATGATCTGCGACGCGGAGAAGGAAATCGGCATCGCCGGCATCATGGGCGGAGAGAATTCCAAAATTACGGATGAGGTAAAGACCGTGCTGTTTGAGGCGGCGACCTTCAACGGACCCAACATCAGAAAGTCCGCGAAGCGCATCGGCATGCGCACGGAGGCCTCCGGCATTTTTGAAAAGGGGCTGGACCCGGTCAACGCGGCGGCGGCGATCGACCGTGCCTGCCAGCTGATCGAGGAGCTCGCCTGCGGAGAAGTGGTGGGCGGCATGGTGGACGTGTGCGAGCCGATCGCACCCCTGCGCCATATTCCCTTTGAGCCGGAAAAAATCAACCGTTTTCTGGGAACAGAGGTCTCCAGAGAAGAAATGCTTTCCATTTTTAAAATGCTGGAGCTTTCTTATGATGAAACGGCCAATGAAATCGAGATCCCTTCCTTCCGGCAGGATCTGGAGGGATTTGCGGATATTGCGGAGGAGGTGGCTCGGTTTTTCGGCTATGACAAAATTCCCACCACGCTTCCTTCCGGAGAGGCGACCGCAGGAAAGATTTCCTTCAAGGGCAGAATCGAGGAAATCGCGCGGGATGTGGCGGAATACTGCGGCTTTTCCCAGGGCATGTGCTACTCCTTTGAAAGCCCGAAGGTGTTCGATAAGCTGCTGCTTTCCAAAGACAGCGCGCTGCGCAGTGCGGTGACGATTTCCAATCCGTTAGGAGAGGATTATTCCATCATGCGCACCACTCCCTTAAACGGCATGCTCACCAGCCTTGCGACCAACTATAACCGCAGAAACAAGGATGTACGCCTCTATGAGCTGGGCAACATTTACCTGCCCAAAGCCCTGCCGCTTACAGAGCTGCCCGACGAGCGCATGCAGTTTACGCTGGGCTTTTACGGGGAAGGGGACTTCTTTGCCATGAAGGGCGTGGTGGAGGAATTTTTAGAGCATGTGGGCATGAAAAAGAAGCCCTCCTACGATCCGAAGGCTGGACTGTCCTTTTTGCATCCCGGCAGACAGGCGAATGTGGTCTATGATAAAAAGGTGATCGGCTATCTGGGCGAGGTGCATCCGAAGGTGGCGGACAATTACAACATCGGCACGCGGGTATATGTGGCGGTGCTGGATATGCCGCAGATTGTGGAAGTATCGACCTTTGACCGCAAATACGAGGGCATTGCGAAATACCCGTCCGTGACCCGGGATATCAGCATGGTAGTGCCGAAGGATGTGCTGGTAGGAGAGATCGAGGCGATGATCGCACAAAGAGGCGGCAAGATCCTGGAAAGCTACGCGCTGTTTGACATTTATGAGGGCGCGCAGATTCAGGAGGGGTATAAATCCGTCGCGTATTCGATCACCTTCCGCGCAAAGGACAGGACGCTGGAGGATGTAGATATTACGGCTGCCATGAAGAAAATACTCAATGGCCTGGAGAGTCTTGGAATCATGCTCAGGGCATAAAGCGTTACAGGGCAGACAGGCCGGGAGCGTTATCCCAGGTTACAGGAAACGACAATCTTTTTGCCGTTTCCTGTAACAATGGACCTGCTTTGAAAGGAGCATGGCGATCAACATGGAGACAAACCCCTTTTTGACCGGACCGATCAATAATGAAGTGGATTTTTGCCGCGCATATGATTTGGATACGAAACGAAATATAGAAAAGATTTTGACTGAAAATCAGATATTCTATTTCTGCAGGTTTGAGGACAGAGGTTTTTTATGGCGCCTGTTTCATCCGGGTCAGAGCAGTGCGTGCGTGTTTCGCATTCATGACAGAGAGGTGGACCGGGCGAGGGAGCTTTTGCGTTCTGTGCTCGGAGAGAGCAATCATCATAAAAAGGAGGGAAAAAAGTGATGGAACGGAAAAATGCATGGAAGGAATATGATGAACAGAAGGTGGCGGCGGTGGACGCGCTCGCAAGGGAGTATATGGACTTTCTGGATCACGGAAAGACCGAGCGGGAGTGCGTGGACACGGTCGTCAACATGGTGGAAAAGGAAGGCTACCGTGAGCTCGCCGCATTGGTGAAGGAGGGGGCTAAGCTCTCTGCCGGAGACAAGGTGTACGCGGTGCTGATGAACAAGACGATCGTGCTGTTCCAGATGGGCACAAAGCCCATGGCGGAGGGCATGAACATCCTGGGCGCGCACATCGATTCCCCGCGGCTTGACATCAAGCAAAATCCCTTGTATGAGGAGGCGGATTTTGCGCTGTTAGACACCCACTATTACGGCGGCGTGAAAAAATACCAGTGGGTAACGCTGCCGCTTTCGCTGCACGGCGTAGTCGCCAAAAAGGACGGTACCATCGTGGAGGTCAATGTGGGAGAAAATGAGGAGGATCCGGTATTTTTCATCTCCGATCTGCTGCCCCATCTGGCTCACGAGCAGATGGAGAAAAAGGCATCCAAGGTGATCGAGGGAGAAGCGCTGGACATCATTATCGGCAGCAGACCGCTGGCAGGTGAGGAGAAGGACGCGGTCAAAGCGGGCGTGTTAAAGCTTTTGAAGGAAAGCTATGACATTGAGGAAGAGGATTTTATTTCCGCCGAGCTGGAAGTGGTGCCTGCGGGAAAGGCGCGGGAAGCGGGCTTTGATAGAAGCATGATTTTAAGCTACGGGCAGGACGACAGAGTCTGCGCTTATACATCCTTAAAGGCGATGCTGGAGATCGGACAGACTGAGCGTACGGCCTGCTGCATCCTGGTGGACAAGGAGGAGATCGGCAGCGTGGGCGCTACCGGTATGCGTTCCCGCTTCTTTGAAAACACGGTGGCGGAGGTGATGGCGCTTACCGGGGAATATACGGAGCTGAATGTCAGAAGATGCCTGGCGGCATCCAACATGCTTTCTTCGGATGTGAGCGCCGCTTTTGACCCGTCTCACGCATCCGCTTTTGAAAAGAAAAATGCCGCTTTCTTCGGAAGAGGCATGGTGTTCAACAAATTCACAGGTTCCGGCGGAAAGGGCGGCTCTAACGATGCGAACGCGGAGTTTGTCGCGCATATCCGCGCCATCATGGAAGGCGCCGGTGTGGCGTATCAGACCGCGGAGCTTGGAAAGGTCGATGTGGGCGGCGGCGGAACGATCGCCTATGTGCTCGCGCTGTACGGCATGCAGGTGATTGACTGCGGCATCGCCGTGCTTTCCATGCACGCGCCCTGGGAGGCGACCAGCAAGGCGGATATTTATGAGACCAAATGCGGTTATGTGGCATTTCTGGAAAAAGCCTGCATGTAAAAATGCGGCGGTTTGAACATGGATGCTCCTGCAGGCATGTTGACTGTGGGGCACTGTGTGAATATGGATAAAAACAGGCATTCGTCCCGTCAGGAAACGGTTTTGACGGACGAATGCCTGTTGTGACAGACGTGTAATGATTCAGAACAGGCCAAACTGTCACGCACAAGCCGCATATCCGCATGGAAGCGGTTATCTGGTTGTTTACTTGATGATAAGAAATGCGCTTTATGACGCACACGAAAACAGAATGGGAGAGGACGGACAGATGCCGGAAGAAACAATCAATCAGGAACAGAACAGGGCGGCAGGCCTTCGGACAGCGGACTATTATTTTGACCTGCCCAAAGAGCTGATCGCGCAGGATCCCCTCGCAGACCGGTCTTCCTCCCGGATGCTCATGCTGGACCGCGGGACCGGGGCGGTGGAGCATCATGGCTTTGCGGATATCGTCAGGTATGTAAGGCCGGGCGACTGTCTGGTTTTGAACAATACGAAGGTGATTCCCGCCCGCTTGCTGGGCACGAAGGCGGACACGGGTGCGGCGGTCGAGATTTTGCTGTTAAAGCAAAGGGAACAGGACGTGTGGGAGGCGCTGGTGCGTCCGGGCAAAAAGCTCCGTCCCGGCGCGGCGGTCATTTTCGGGGATGGCAGGCTGCGCGCCGAGATCCTGGATGTGGTGGAGGAGGGAAACCGGCTGGTGCGCTTTTTTTACCAGGGCATCTGGGAGGAAATTCTGGACAGCCTGGGGGAAATGCCCCTGCCGCCCTACATCACCCACAGGCTCGCCGACAAAAACCGATACCAGACTGTCTATGCCAGATATGAGGGCTCGGCGGCGGCGCCCACGGCGGGGCTGCATTTTACGGATGAGCTGCTTGCAAAATTGCAGGGCATGGGCGTAGAGCTTGCTTATGTGACCCTGCATGTGGGCCTGGGCACCTTCCGGCCTGTGAAGGTGGAGAATGTGCGGGAGCATCACATGCACACGGAGCGCTATCAGGTGACCCGGGAGGCCGCCGACAAAATCAATCGCGCCAAAGAAAACGGGCATCGGGTGATCTGCGTGGGCACCACGAGCTGCCGCACGGTGGAGAGCGCCGCCGGTGAGGACGGACGCTTAAGAGCCTGTGGCGGGGATACGGATATTTTCATTTATCCGGGCTATCGTTTTAAGGTGATGGACGGGCTTATCACCAACTTCCATCTGCCGGAATCCACGCTGCTGATGCTGGTTTCCGCCTTTGCGGGCAGGGAACATGTGCTGGCGGCATATGAAGAGGCGGTGCGGGAGCGGTATCGGTTTTTCTCCTTTGGGGATTGTATGCTCATTCGATAAAAACCGAAAATGTACTTTTGTGAAGTGAAAATTTTGATAAAAAAGCAGTATTAAGTCCATACGAACAAAGAGTACTGTTTTGTACAGTTATAAAAAGAGCAAAAGGGGTTTGAATTCAAAAAATTTCAAATCTCTTTTATTTTTATTGACGTATGAGAGCTTATAAGCTATCATATAGTCAGATAAAGGAGATAGTAGAATGTACGAGGTTCATTTTTATCAGGATGCTAACGGCAATCAGCCGGTCAGAGAATACCTTGATAAGTTGGAAGAAAAATCCTTAAAAAGCAAAGATGCCAGAATAAAATATAATAAAATTGACCAGTATATCGGAATACTAATGGAACATGGGACAGCGGCGGGAGAACCGTATGTAAAGCATTTGGATGGGGATATTTGGGAACTACGTCCGTTAAGAGACAGGATTTTATTTTTTGCATGGGACGGGAATTCCTTTATCTTGTTAAGCTATTTTATGAAGAGCACACAAAAGACGCCTAAAAGAGAGATTGAAAAGGCGAAAAGGTTGATGGAAGATTTCAGGGAAAGGAGCAGGGAAGATGGATAATTTAAAGAAAATTTCCCCAGTGGGAGAAAGTTGGGGCGAATACAGAAAGAAGCATTATACGGCAGAAGAAATTGCCGAAAATGATTTAATGGTTAAGTTAGTTGGAGAAGTAATAAGAACGAGAAAGGAAAAGCATATATCGCAAAGGGAATTGGAGAATATGACAGGGATTAAGCAGTCTGTGATTGCAAGAATGGAAAGCGGAAAAACAGACCCTCAGTTATCAACAGTTTTAAAACTGCTGGTATCTATGGGGAAAACACTTACAATCGTTCCCTTGGAACTGTCTGAAAAATAGAACTGAAAAAGCAGGAAAACAAGGTGTATAATCCCTATAAGTTCCTAAAAGTGCATGTTAGAGCATAACCGATAAACAAAGAGAAGTGATTCGCAAATATCCGCCATATCAGTGAAGATATGGCGGATATTTGTATCTTCTTCATATTTAGAAAATCTTTCGGAAAAATTCCACATTTCCTTGTTGACAAATAATATTATATGGCATATATTATATTCAGAAACAATATTATAGATCATATAATATTATAAAACATGACCGGCGTAAAGGCCGGGACCCGTACGGGGAGGAAAGGAGCGTGTGCAGATGGTATTCAATACGGGAGCGGCGCTGTTGGACGCGATTGTTTTGGCGGTTGTATCCCGGGACGCAGACGGAACCTACGGATACAAGATCACGCAGGAGGTCAGACAGGTGATTGATCTGTCGGAATCCACTCTGTATCCGGTTCTGCGGCGGCTGTTAAAGGATGAGTGCCTTGAGGTCTACGACATGGAGTGCGCGGGACGGAACCGGCGATATTATAAGCTGACGCCGCGGGGAAACGCGCAGCTTCATCTGTATGAAGCGGAATGGAAGAAGTATTCCGAGAAAATAACGGGCATGTTTGAGGGAGGATGCGGTAAATGAACAGAATCGATTTTATGATCAGGCTTTCAGCCATGCTGTCCGACCTGCCCACGGCGGAACGGGAGGAAGCGATCCAGTATTACGAGGATTATCTGAATGATGCCGGCGTGGAAAATGAAGAAGAGGTGCTGGCAGCGCTGGGAACGCCGGAGGAGCTGGCGGCGTCGATCCGGGAAGGGCTCAAGGAAGGGAACGAGCAGCGGGGCGAGTTTTCGGAAAACGGTTTTTTTGAAAAGGGAGAAAGGCTGGAAAACGAAGTGGCGCGCCGGGATGCCATGCAGGATCAGGAAAGTGCTGCGCCGGATGCCCAGACTGGCGCTACAGCGGATGGAAGAGGCAGAAGCGCGGACTTTCGCGGACAGAAGGAAGCGCAGCGGGAGGCGTATGAGAATGCCGGCGGCAAAAGCGACAGCGGAGCGTTCAGCGCCGGAACCGGTTATGACGGTGGGAAGGGCGCCGGAACCGGTGCTGACGGAGGAGCGGGCTTCGGGACCGGGAACGGTTATGAAAGCGGAAATGCCCGGCAGACGGCGGGGGCGGGGTACGGTCCCTCTTACGGAGCACATCGTCCCGGCGGGCGGGAAGGGTCTCTGCATGAGAGATACCGCAGCAGACAGAAAGGGAACACGAGCGCGTTGTTCGTTCTTGTTGCCATTCTGGCAGCGCCGGTGGTCCTTCCCCTCCTGTTCGCCTTTGGTGTGGTGGCGCTGGTGATGATATTTGTGGTAGTGCTTGTGGCGGCTATATTCCTTTTTACAGGCGTGATTTGTGTGATAGCGGGTATTGCGACGCTCATTGAGGCGTTTAGCAAGCTGTTCTTATACCCGGCGGGGGCCGTGCTGATCATCGGCATCAGTCTGATGGTGATCGGATTCGGCGTTTTGTTCACCGTTGCGGTTGGCGGACTGGCCGGGAAGCTTCTGCCGAAAATGTGCAGGGGGCTGGTAAATGGGATAGGAGGATTGTTTCGCAGAAAAGGAGGCAGGATGGCATGAAGAAAAGGACACAGATCATCGTGTTGGCTGCCGCAGTCTGCATTGCGCTGGGCGGTGTGCTGATGGGAGCAGGCGTGGCGGCGGGCGGTCGGGAACAGATCGCCGCAGGGCACTTCGTGTTTGTGAATGGACGGGGAGCAGAGCAGATGGTAGAACGGCTTTGGGAGGAAGACGGTTGGCATCATGATGTGCATATCACCCGCAGCGCCAGTGATATACCGGATATACCGGATATTCCTGATGTGCCGGATGTCCCTGATGTGCCGGATGTTTCCGATATCGGCGGCGTTTGGAAGGGGCAGGAGGAAGAGAGCGGACAGGAGGTGTTAAGCGGCGATTTCGAGCGGACCATTACTGTCGGCGGCACACCACAGAATCTGAAGGTTACGCTGGGCGTCCACAGCCTGAGCATCGTGGAATCGGATGAGGAACGGCTCTTTCTGGCAGGAGAAAACTGCGACCGGGTCCAGTGCTATGTGAAAAAGGATACGCTCTACATCAAGGATGTGGGGAAGAATAAAAAGTATAAGAATGTGAACAGCCGGACCCTCACGCTCTTTGTGCCGGAGGAAGCAGTTTGGGAGGAAGCCGAAATCAATGCGGAGCTGGGCTCGGTGGAGATCGACAGACTGGATGGGAGAAAAGTGGAGCTGGATGCGGATCTGGGACAGATTACCATCGATACTCTGTACGCCGGCAAGCTGGAAATTGATGCGGACCTGGGTGGCGTAGAGGTGAGCGATGGGTACGCAGAGACGGCAGAATTTTCCGCAAGCATGGGAAGCATTCAATATACCGGTATGCTGGGAAGCGATGTAGAGGCCGAAGCGGAAATGGGAAGCATTGAGATGAACCTGTCTCAGGCGGAATCTGACTTTGACTTTGAAATCAATGCGAGCATGGGAAGCATTGAGGTGAACGGAGTGGATAATTCTTACAGCTATTCCGGTATGGATAAGAAGAAAAAAATCAATAACGGCGCCGGACGGAAAATGGAGCTGGAGACTTCCATGGGCAGTATTGTAATTTTCTTTGAATAGGGGTAAAATAATGATATTGGGAAAAGCGGATGTGCGGCGGTCGTTATGAAGACCGGTCTGCAGGCAGACCGCATAGCGGATTTCATGGGCAATTGGCATAAAAGGAGGATAAGTAAATGAGCAGTAAACGGTTAATGCGTTCCACATCAAACAGAATGGTCTGCGGCGTATGCGGCGGACTGGGAATTTATACGGGGATTGACCCTACCGTGATCCGGGTATTGTATGTGATCATCAGCCTGATCGCGGGGGCGGGTTTTCTGGGATTGATTCTGTATTTCATTCTCGCGGTGATCATTCCGGAGGATGACGGAATCGTGGACTGATGGAGGATATGGGAACAGGAGGGACCGCTTTTTGGGCGGTCCTTTTTCCCGTAGGAGAAAAACGGATTTTCGCGTGCGGCAAGCGCCAGGAAACGACAGGCTTTTTGCCGTTTCCTGGCATGTGACCATAAACGGCATGGTCCGCATCATATAGAGGAAAGAATATGGAGCGAAGAAATCTGAAAGGCGTATACGCCAGATTGCTTGAAAACTATCGGCAGCGCGCCTACTGGACAAAGAAGTGGGAAATTACCTGGAAAAATACGCTGATGACGGCGGCGATCTTAATCGGCGTGACGCTGGTGGCGTGGCTTTATCACAGACTGTCAGCGGGCACGGTCAATATTATGATGTTTTACGTGATCGCACTGATTTTCATTCCCCGTTTTACGGAAGGCTATGTGCCGGGCATCGTATCCGCCATGGTCAGCGTGGGCTGCGTTAATTTTTTATTCACCGAACCGTATTTTAAATGGGATTTCAGCAGGGAGGGCTATCCGGTCACTTTTTTTTGCATGATCGTGATCGCTGTGGCGGTCAGCGCGGTCACTTCCTACACGAAGGAACAGTCCCAGGTGCTGGCGCGGCAGGAAAAACAGCTCATGGAGGCGGATAAGGAAAAAATGCGCGCCAATCTCTTGCGTGCGGTTTCCCACGACCTGCGCACACCGCTGACGGGAATTATCGGCGCGAGCAGCTCCTATCTGGAAAACGAACCTTTTTTATCGGATGAAAAAAAGAGGAGCATGGTGCGCCACATCCGGGAGGATGCCAACTGGCTGCTCAACATGGTGGAAAATCTGCTGACCGTGACGCGCATCCAGTCAGGGGATACCAATGTCAACAAATCCATGGAGCCGGTGGAGGAGGTGCTCTCCGAGTCGGTGCGCAGGGTGAAGAAGCGGATTCCTGGCGCGAAGGTGAAGGTTTTTTTGCCTGAGGAATTCGTTATGCTGCCTATGGATGCCATGCTGATCGAGCAGGTGCTGATCAACCTGATGGAGAACGCCGTTTTCCATGCGGATTCCGACAGGGAGATTGAGGTGTACGCGAAGGCTGGGCAGGATGAGGTGACTTTTTTTGTAAAGGACTATGGTCCCGGCATCGCTCTGGACCGTCTGGAGAGCATTTTTGACGGGGAATCCCAGACAGGCAGCCGGGAGTCGGACAGCTACCGGGGAATGGGGATCGGCCTGTCCATCTGTAAGACGATCATCGCCGCTCACAGCGGGAGGATCTGGGCGCAAAATCATGAAAAGGGCGCGCTTTTGGCGTTTGCGCTGCCCATCGACAACGGAGGAGAGCATGCCGAATAAGGGAACGATTCTGATCATTGAGGATGAGGAAAATATCCGGGACTTCATCAGCACCAGCCTGCGGGCGCAGAATTATAAGACGGTGGACGCCAAAACGGCGGCGGAGGGGATGACGCTGGCGGCTTCCTTATGTCCGGATGTCATTTTGCTGGACCTGGGGCTGCCGGACATGGACGGCATAGAGGTGATTAAAAGCGTGCGCGCCTGGTCCATGCTGCCCATTTTGGTCATTTCGGCGAGAAGCCGGGAAAAGGAGAAGGTGGAGGCGCTGGACCTGGGGGCGGACGATTATATCACCAAGCCCTTCGGCCCGTCAGAGCTGCTGGCGCGCATCCGCACGGCGATGCGGCACGGAGCGGTAGCGGCAGGACATGGCGCTCCCTCCCAGATTTTCACGACGGGCGGTCTGCAGATCGATTTCGGGAAGCGGCTTGTCCGGGTGGATGGCGCAGAGGTACACCTGACGCAGGTGGAGTATAAGATCGTTGCGCTGTTAGCGCAGAATGCCGGACAGGTGTTGACCTATGACGCGATCATTTCTCATGTGTGGGGCCCCTATATGGACGATAATAACCGGATCCTGCGGGTGAATATGGCGAATATCCGGCGGAAGCTGGAAAAAAATCCGGCGGAGCCCCAGTATATCAACACGGAAATCGGAGTCGGCTACCGCATGGCAGAAGAGCTGTGAATGCAACGATCTCAAAAGGTTTTTAAAGGCGCGTCAGTGTATCCAGGTAATTTTCAAAGCATACGCCGTCCGGTTCCGGGATGTTGAGTTCATCGGAGCCCCGGATGCACAGACCGATGAAATCCGCAGCCTTTTTGACGGAATCGGGAAAGGGGATGCCCAAAACGGCGCCTGCCGCCAGGATGGACGCGAAAATGTCGCCCGTGCCGTGGCGGGAAGGCCCCGCCATGGGGGTGACGGTGCGCATGGTCCGGATCGTGCCGTCCGCGGGCTGCTGCTCGGATATGAAGTTTAAAAAATCGTCATAGCAGCCCTGGGCAGATTTCTGCCGCAGCCCCGTGATCGCGACCTTTTTGGGACCCATGGCGTGCAGGTCACTGCACAGCCGCTGCAGCTCGTCCTCCCGCCAGCAGCAGTCCTGGTATTGCCTGCCGGTCAGGATACAGCCCTCTGTGATATTGGGGGTGATGAGGTCGGCGAGCGAGACCAGCTCTGCCAAAGCGTCGCAATGGGCCTGTGTGACGGTTTTGTAGGTTTTTCCGTGGTCTCCCATGACCGGGTCTATGAGCACGATGGGATTTCCCTTTTGCCGCTGTCTCAAAATGAAGGAAGAGACGATGGGAATCTGCTCCTTTTCTCCCAGAAATCCGCAATAAATGCCGTCAAAAACAAGCCCAAGGGCGTCCCAGTGGGCGAGATAGTCTTCCATCTGCTGCGTGAAGTCCATTTTGTAGTGGGAAGAAAAGCCGGTGTGATTGGAGAAGATGGCGGTGGGAACAGGGCATGCCTGCACCCGCATGGCGCTGATGATGGGCAGCGCTTCCGTGGTGGAGCAGCGCCCGTAGCCTGCGAAGCTGTTGATCACTGCGATTTTGGGAGGAATTCGATTCATGTAATAGCTCCTTTGGCGGCTGTCCGCAGGCGCAGGACAGCGTCCGGAAACGCTATCCTGTACCGGTAAACAGCTGCTTATCCTTTTTGAATCATTGTACTCCCTTTTTTCTGATTCGTAAAGAAGAGACCGGATTTTTTCAGCGCGGGCAGCAGCGCCACATACACCAGAACGGATACGATGGTGGAGGTGACAGCGTTGATGCCGGTGGAGGTGATGTTCCACGCCAGCGTGACCTCGGCGGCGGGCTTTCCGATGATATAGAGCTTATAAAAATAGCCGATCAGCGGGTCGAAAATCACATTGAACATGAGCCCGCCTGCGGCGGCAAGGGTCGCCCACTTTGTGATCTCCTTTTTGTCGGTCTTTTCGGTGATGTGCCCCAGATTGTGGGCGATCAGACCGGTGATCAGACCGATGCAGAGCTTTAACAGGAAGGTTTTCGGCGCATAAATGACATAGACGGGGTCCAGCAGGTCGCCGATGGTCATGCCCAGCGCGCCGCCGATGCCGCCAAGGGGTCCGCCGAGAATCAGCGCGCCCAGCACGCACACCGCGTTGCCCAGATGGATCGAGGTCGCGTCGCCGCCCGGAAGCGGGATCTTTACCTGTAAAAAGGTGAATACCACATAGGAAAGCGCCGCGAAAACGCCGGTCATGACGAGTTTCTGAATATGTTCGTTTCTCATAAAAGATACCTCCTGCCCGTTTTGGCGGGCTTTTTTTGTATAGTCAGCAGCGGGTATTGCTGTCCTGCTGCAGGCAAAGAAATGGTGACAGTTCAGGCAAGTCTGAACTATTATAAGAATCCTGTGTTTCAGGATTCTTTATGCTTGCTATTCTTCGGCTGCGCAACCGGATTTATTCCCAGTATACGCAAAAGTGGCATGATTAAAAGTGCCACTTTATTACTTTTTGAGCATACCAGTTTGAAAGCTTTTATTCCCGCGAGCAATGAGGAAAATAGCCATGCTTGCATGGCTATTTGACGAATGCCGCGAGGGTCAATCCCCCGCCCCAGGGGGCGGGGATTGACCCTCATCGGAAGAGAGAAAATAGTCGTTTCTGCACAGTTTTCATCCTGTTTCCGTGAAGAAAGAATAGGAAAATACCATTACAATAGTCTTAGACGGTGAAGCATTCCGGCATGAAAAACCGTGGCATGTGCCGCGTCCTTGCCGTAGCTGTTCAGACAGCTTTGAACGGTTACCCTTTGCCGGACCGTATGACAGAAAGGAAGGGGCAGTACGTAAGATGTTACCGATGGAGAAAATCCTGGAGAGAGAGATTGAATATGCGCTGGGCTGCACGGAGCCGGGGGCTGTAGCGCTGGCTGTATCGCGGGCGAAGGACGCCTTGGGCTTCTGCCCGGAGCGCCTTGTGCTGGAGGTGAGCGGGAACGTGCTCAAAAACGCGATGCACGTGGGAATTCCGGGTACGGAGCTGAAGGGGATTGAGATTGCGGCGGCGCTGGGCTGTATCGCGGGACGCTGGGAATACGGGCTGGAGGTGTTAAAGGACATTAAGCCGGAGGATGTGGCCAGGGCGCAGGAGATGCTTCGGGAGGGAAGGCTGGAGGTGTTGCTGCATGACGGTAAAGAAAAGCTCTATATCAGGGCAGTCTGCTCCGGGCATGGGCAGAGCGCCAGCGCCGTCATTGAAAAATACCATACCAGTTTTTCCAGTGTTTGCCGGGATGAAAAGATCCTGTTTGTGAGAGCGCAGAGGGGGGAAGAAGAAAAGCGGGAAGAGGAAGGGGGGAGCTATGGACTGACGCTGCGGGCAATCTGGGCATATGTGGAGAAGACGGACTGCACCAAAATCCCGGTGCTTTCTCAGGTGGAAGAGGTCAATATGCGCATCGCGGAGGAGGGGCTTGATGCAGAATATGGGCTGGGAGTCGGCAGGCGTCTGTATGAAAGGGCAAAACGGGATGATGCCATGAATTTGGAGACGGCGGCGGTGGCCTGGGCATCGGCGGCAGCGGACGCCAGAATGGCGGGATGTATGCTGCCTGTGATGGCGACGACGGGCAGCGGCAACCAGGGGATCACGGCTTCCGTTCCCGTCCTGGCCGCCGCAAAATGGCTGGGAAGCACAAGGCAGGCGGCCTATCAGGCGCTGGCGCTGAGCGAGCTGGTCACAATCCATGTGAAGGAGTACATTGGCAGACTGTCCGCGCTGTGTGGGTGTGCCATTGCCGCATCCATCGGCAGCGCCTGCGGTATCGTCAGCCTGCTGGGCGGCGGTTACGAAAACTGCGCGTGTGCGGTGCAGAATATGGTGGCGGATATTTCGGGGCTGATCTGTGATGGCGCGAAGTCCGGCTGTGCGTTGAAAATTGCCACTGCGGTGGGAGGAGCCGTGCAATGCGCCTTTCTGGCGATGGATAAGGTCCGGGCACCGGGGCGGGACGGAATCGTCTGCGAGGATGTGGAAGTTACGATACAAAACCTGGGCAACCTGGGGCAGGCGGGCATGCAGGAGGCGGACCGCGTAATTCTGGAAATGATGATGACAAACCGATAATACGAAAGAGAGGGTATGAGACATGACAAAAAGAGAGAGATTGCTTGCGGCATTTCACAATCAGCCGGTGGACCGGATTCCCATGGGCTTCTGGTTTCATTTTTCCAGCGAGGATCTGGGAAAGAAGACGATAGAGCAGCATCTGCAATTTTACCGGGATGCGCAGCTGGACATGATCAAGGTGATGTGCGACGGTTTTTTTGACTATCCGAACCCCTATGCGAAAAAGGTGACAAAGCCTGAGGAGTGGTTTGGCATGGAGCCGATGCCTGAGGATGCGCCGTTTTTTACAAAGCAGGTGGAACGGGCAAAGGGCATCGTGGAAGGCGTAAAGGGGGAATGCTGCGTATTTTATAACGTATTCTGCCCTATGTCCTTGATGCGGTTTGGAATCGGCTGGGATATGCTGATGGCGCATATCCGGGAAAATCCGGACGCCATGCGCCATGCGTTCCATGTGGCAGCGCAGGATCAGAAAACGCTGGTGCGCAGGCTGATCGGGGAAGCGGGCTGTGACGGAATTTACTATTGTGTGCAGAATGCGGAGGAGTTCCGCTTCACGGCGGAGGAATACCGCAGCCTGGTGACGCCCTCGGATCTGGAGGTGCTGGAATATGCGAACACGCTGAGCGATTGCAATATCCTTCACTGCTGTGGCTGGGACGGGAACAAAAACCGGGTGGAGGTATGGAAGGATTACCCTGCCAAAGTGGTGAACTGGGCGGTGTATGTGGAACAGATGTCTTTGACAGAAGGAAAGGAATTTTTCGGCTGCGACTGCGTGCTGGGCGGTTTCGATAACCGAAAGCAGGGCGTTCTCTATTCCGGCAGCAGGGAAGAGATCGAAAAGGAAGCGGAGCGGGTGATCGCCCAATATGGAAAAACGGGCATTGTGGCAGGGGCGGACTGCACCCTTCCTGCAGACATCGATATCAGCCGCCTGCGGTGGCTGCGGGAAAAGCTGGATCAGCTGAGCTGAACGGGAAGCGGGAAGGATTTGGGCTGTCCGGAATGATCATGAAAATGGGGAAACAAAATGATGCAAAAATGGTATCCGGCAATTGACGAGTGGATGGAAGGGCATAAGGAGGAGCTGGTACGCGATATCGCGAGGCTGGTGCGGATCGCCAGCATATCCGGAGAGGGAAGCGAGGGAGCGCCCTTCGGGCGGGAATGCCGCGCCGCTCTGGAGGAAATGCTGCTGATCGGACAGGAGCACGGCTTTCATACGGAAAACTACGAATATTATGTGGGCTCCATCGGAGAAAAGGAAAAAAACTGGGAAAATACCATCGGCTTCTGGAACCATCTGGATGTGGTTCCGGTGGGAAATGACTGGCAGTATGAGCCTTTTTGCCCAAAGGTGAGGGAACATTTTCTGATCGGGCGGGGCGCGCAGGATAACAAGGGCCCTGCGGTGGGCATGCTCTATGTGATGCAATGCCTGCGGGAGCTTGGGATTCCTTTAAAGCATGAGCTATGTCTGTTTGTGGGCTGTGACGAGGAGAAGGGAATGGCGGATCTGGACTATTACACCGCCCACTATCCCTGCCCCGCCCTGTCCATGATCGCTGACAGCGGTTTTCCGGTCTGCTATGGGGAAAAGGGGATTCTGGAGGGAAAGCTGATCTTTTCCCGGAGACTGTCTGAGGAAATTCTGGAATGCGGCGGCGGAAGCGCCTCCAACATGATTCCGGATAAGGCTTATGTGACGCTCAGGCGCAGGGAAGGGCTTTTGGAGGAAGTGCGTGCCCGGATGAAGCGCGGAGGAAAAATCGCCCTGCGGGAGGAAGAAGACAGGCTGGTGCTTGTGGCGAAGGGAACGAGCCGGCACAGCGCCTTTCCGGAGGGAAGCTGCAACGCGATTCATGTGCTTGCCGGATTTTTAAAGGATCTATCGGGGCTGGCAGACGTAGACAGGGAGCAGTTTGCCGCGCTGGAGCGGATTTCGGAAGAATATTACGGGGTGAATCTGGGCATCGATTTTGCGGATGAGGTGTCCGGTTCCACCACCTGTGCGGCGACCGTTCTGGAAGTGGAGAATGGTCAACTGGCCCTGACCCTGAACATCCGCTACGCGGTGACGGAAAGTGCCGGGCGGCTGGGAAGGTGCCTGGATGAGGCAGCGTCCCGCCTGGGCTGTGCATGGAGGCAGGAGCGGGATTCTGCGCCCAGCTATTTTCCGAAGGAGCATCCCGCCGTGGAGCGGCTCACCGGGCTGTACAATGCGCTGACCGGCGAAAAGGCGAAGAGCTTCGTTATGGGCGGGGGCACCTATGCGCGCAGGCTGCCCAATGCCTTTGCCTATGGGCTCGGCGGGCTGCGGGAAAACGAGGCGGATATACGGGCGAAAAAGCGGCTGTTTCTGCCGGGACACGGCGGCGCTCATGAGCCGGACGAGGGACTGAATCTGCGGTTTTTCATTTTTTTCTTGACAATTCTTTTTTTTACCCATATAATTAACCAGTAAACAATTAACTAATTAATGAAAGAAGGTGCCAGGACAGGATATGAACGGAAATGAGGGAGCGGAAGACGGGAGACGGAGAATGCCGGAGGAGGGCGCAGTGCGGGATTCCATGGAGCACGTGCTGTCCATGAAATTCAGGCGGGCGGATGCGGCGCTGAAGCGGGCGATCGAGAGACGGGTGAAGGATACGGGCGTTTACCGCAGCCAGCACAGGCTTTTGATGCATTTGAACCGGCAGCCCAATTGCTCGCAGGTCATGCTGGCAGAGCATCTGGAGGTATCCCCGGCGGCGATTGCGGTCTCCATTAAGAAGCTGGAAAAGGGCGGCTACATCCGCCGGGAGACGGACAGCTGTGACAGCCGGGTGCATCAGGTGACCATCACGCCCAAGGGGACGACGGTGATCGAGAAAAGCATCTTAATGTTTCAGGAGGTGGAAGCCCAGATGTTTCAGGACTTTTCGGAGGAGGAAATGACACAGATGGGGAATTTTCTGGAACGGATCTATCAGAATCTGGGTTCGCCCAGGAGAGGAGGAAATAAATGAAACGATACGCAAAATATATCAGACCGTATTTATACGCGTTCATTTTAGGTCCCATCATGATGCTGACCGAGGTGGCGGGAGAGGTGCTGCTGCCTTCCTTTATGGCGGACATCATCAATGTGGGGGCGGCAAACCATGATGTGGGCTATATCGTGCAGAGGGGGCTTGTCATGATCGTTACCGCCTTTATCATGATGGCGGGGGGCGTTTTGGGCGCCTGGTTTTCCGCGAAGGCGGCGCTGAGCTTCGGCGCGGACCTGCGCAGGGATGTGTTTGAGAAGGTGCAGACATTTTCCTTTGCAAACATCGATAAATTTTCAACCGGTTCTCTGGTGACCAGGCTGACCAATGACATCACACAGGTGCAGAATGTTCTGATGATGGCGCTGCGGATGCTTTTGCGGGCGCCGGGCATGCTGGTGGGCGCGGTCATCATGGCGTTTGTGATGAACCGGAGCCTGGCGGCGATCTTTCTGGTGGTGATGCCCATTCTGGCGCTGACGATCGGCATGATCATCAAGACCGCTTTTCCCCGCTTTACGCTCATGCAGGTGAAGCTGGACGCGCTCAACACCAACATTCAGGAGGTGTTGACCAACGTGCGGGTCATCAAATCCTTCGTGCGTGAGGATTATCAGAAGGAGAAATTCGCGGAGGCGAATAAGGATTTAAAGGAGTCCGGGCTGCGGGCGTTTAAGGTGGTCATTTTCCAGATGCCGGTCATGATGGTTTTCATGAACCTGACGACGCTTTTGGTGGTGTGGTTCGGCGGCAATCAGATTCTGGACGGCAGCATGCAGGTGGGGAATCTGACGGCGTTTACGACCTATGTGGTGCAGGTGCTGATGTCGTTAATGATGCTGGCCATGGTGCTTTTGTCCAGCTCCCGTGCCATTGCCAGTCTGCGCCGTATCAATGAAGTGCTGGATACGCAGGTGGATCTGACGGACGAGGGCGCGCGTTATGCGCAGGCACCGGTGAAGCGGGGCAGGATCGAATTTAAGGACGTGAGCTTTCGGTACTATAAAAACAGCGAGGAAAAGGTGCTGGAGGATATCAATCTGACCATCGAGCCCGGTCAGGTGGTGGGCATTATCGGTTCCACCGGCTGTGGCAAGACCACGCTGGTTTCCATGATTCCCCGCCTGTATGACGTGGATGAGGGAGAGGTGCTGGTGGACGGCATCAATGTGAAGGATTATTCTCTTAAGCATCTGCGCGAGGGCGTTGGCATGGTGCTGCAGAAGAATGTACTTTTCTCCGGCACGATTCTGGAGAATCTGCAATGGGGCGATGAGAACGCCAGTGAAGAGGAGATTTTGCAGGTGGCGCGGGATGCCCAGGCGGATGTCTTCGTGAAAAATCTTGCGGAGGGCTATGAAACGGAGCTGGGACAGGGCGGCGTGAATGTGTCCGGCGGACAGAAGCAGCGCCTCTGTATCGCAAGGGCGCTTTTGAAGAAGCCGAAGATCCTGATTCTGGACGATTCCACCAGCGCCGTGGATACGGCGACGGAGAGCAGGATCCGGGAAGCCTTTTCCGGTTCCTTAAAGGAGACGACCAAGCTGATCATCGCCCAGCGCATCACCTCCGTCATGGAGGCGGATCAGATCGTAGTGCTGGATGAGGGAAGGATCGTGGGGCTTGGCAGACATGAGGAGCTGATGGAGGCCTGCAGCGCGTATCGGGAAATTTATGACTCCCAGATGAAAGAGGAGGTGTTGGCATAATGGATGAGGCGAGAAAGGAACGGCTGGTAAAAAAATACGCCCGCAAGTCAGATGCGGCGGGCATGCCGGGAGGTCCCGGAGGCCCTGGTGGTCCCGGAGGTCCGGGCGGAAAGGGAAAGGGACCGGGACGGCGGGGAATGCCCGTCAAAAAGCCGCAGAATGCAAAGGCGGCGGTCGGCAGGCTGTTTTCTTATCTGAATGCGGATATGGGAAAGCTGGTTTTTGTGTTCATCTGCGTGATCGCGGGCACGATTTCCTCCCTTGCAGGCTCCTATATGCTGCGTCCCATCATCAACGGGCTGACACAGGAGGGCGGGAACGCGCGGAAGCTGCTTTATTCCCTGCTTGTCATGGCGGCGGTCTATGCGGTGGGCATTATCGCCCAGTATTTACAGCAGCGCATCATGATCGTGGTGTCTCAGGGGGCGATTGAGCGGATCCGGAATGAGCTGTTTGAAAAACTGCAAAAGCTCCCGGTGCGCTTTTACGATACCAACAATAACGGCGATATCATGAGTCGTTTTACCAACGATCTGGACGCGGTGGGCGACATGCTCAACAACACGGTGGTGCAGATCATCTCCAGCGTGATCAACGTGGTCGGGACCTTTTGTCTGATGCTGTATACCAATGTCTGGCTGACGATCGTCACCGTGGTCATGGTGCCGCTCATGATGCGCGCGGCGGGCTTTGTGGCGATGCGGAGCCGGAAATATTATCAGGCGCAGCAGGCGGCGCTGGGCACCTTAAACGGGTATATCGAGGAAACCGTGACCGGGCAGAAGGTGGTCAAGGTGTTCTGCCATGAGGAGACCGCGAAGGAGGAATTTGAATATTTAAACTATGACCTGCGGGATAAGCAGATTTTCGCCCAGTTCTTCGGCGGCATCATGGGGCCTGTGATGGGCAATTTAAGCCAGGTCAGCTATTCCCTGACGGCGATGATCGGCGGCATCCTCTGCGTGCTGCGGGGCTTTGATATTGGCGGTCTGACGGTGTTTGTCAATTATTCCCGCCAGTTTTCCAGACCGATCAACGAGCTCTCCATGCAGATGAATACGATTTTCTCCGCCCTCGCGGGAGCGGAGCGCGTCTTTAAGATCATGGATGAAGCACCGGAGACGCCGGATGGGGAAAACGCGGTAGCGCTTACGCCCTGCAAGGGGCATGTGGTCTTAAAGGATGTGACCTTTGGCTACAACCCGGATAAGACCATTTTGAAAAATATTTCCCTCTACGCAAAGCCCGGGCAGAAGATCGCCTTTGTGGGTTCCACCGGAGCGGGAAAAACCACGATCACCAACCTGATCAACCGGTTTTACGATATCGATGCGGGAAGCATCACCATCGATGGTGTGGATATCAAGGATATCAGGCGGGATAACCTGCGCCAGAATATCGCAATGGTGCTGCAGGACACCCACCTGTTTACCGGCACGATCCGGGAAAATATCCGGTACGGAAGGCTGGACGCAACGGACGAGGAGGTGGTGGAGGCGGCGAAGCTGGCCAGCGCCGACCATTTCATCAAGCGTCTGGAGCACGGCTATGATACGATGATCGAAGGGGACGGCGCCAACTTAAGCCAGGGGCAGAGGCAGCTTTTGAATATCGCCCGGGCCGCAGTCTCCAAAGCGCCGATCCTGATTCTGGATGAGGCGACCTCCTCCGTCGATACCAGGACGGAGCGGCACATCGAGCACGGCATGGACCGGCTGATGGCGCAGCGCACCACGCTGGTGATCGCTCACCGGCTTTCCACGGTCCGAAACGCCAATGCCATCATGGTGCTGGAAAACGGCGAGATCATCGAGCGCGGCGATCATCACGAGCTGCTGGCGATGAAGGGAAGGTATTACGAGCTGTATACCGGGAAGAAGGAGCTGGATTAAGAAGAACAAAAAAGTGTGCGGCGGCTGCGCTTTTTGCAGCCGCCGGGGAAACAGATGTAATATGCGCGCAGAGAAACAGGTCATGGGGAAAGTGATTTGTTTTTCTGCGCGTTTTTGCATGTTAATACTTTTGAAGCATAAAAATGAAGATTTTATAGATTATTTGTCTTTTAATTGCTATAATTAAAAATGGGATTTTATAATGTTTTACAAATCAGGCGATTGCGAAATGCTTTGAAAGATAGATGGCTTGGAAGCATCTGGATTATGGGAGAAATTTGTGACAGATTTATTTGATAATAGATGCAATAAAGCTGGTATGAAAGGAAGTGTGCTGATGAAAACATATTTATGGATTGAAGACAGGAAGGATAAATCCGGTTATATATTCTGGCAGACATTTATGGGACAATTGTGTTCGGAAATAGTAGTAGAAAGCAAGAAAAACAATAGTGAACTGGTAAAAGCAGTTAAGGCGTTAGAGGATAACGGGAATAGATATGTCATAGTATTTGATAATTCTTTCGATAATCCGCAGGTAGCTATGGAACAGAAACTGTTAAGAAAATATGCTGAAACTAAAAATAATGTTCTGATGATGGATATTATATGTTTTGAATACATATTGCTTGAGTTCAAAGATTTGATAAAATGGATTTATGTATCAGATGATGAATTTTTAACAAAACGTAAAAATGCAATTGCTGCAAGAGAAAAACTTATAAAGACAATTCAAAATGGTCAATTGAATTATAAGGATATTCGTGAAATAGTAGAGTATAGTGAAAATGTGGATAACTATAATATAGAGCAGTTATCTGCAAGGATTTTGTTTGATTTAACGAGAAATACTGGTTTTGAGGTATCGAAGAGTAATATTGGTGAATGTTGGATAAAATCATGTTGTGAGTGGGCGCAACGAATGCCAGATGATATTTGTGGACTTGACGTAAGAAGATTACAGATTAAAGAAAAAATGCAGAATATTTACAAGGAGACAAGTCTTTTCATACAATTTCAAAATATTGGCCTGGAGGTAGTATTATGATAACAATTTTTAAGAACAAAAATGATATTCCGCAAGATATGGAATATGTAGAATTAAATGATATTTATTTTAATCAAAATACCGCACGTAAACTTGATGATAGAGCTCAAAAAATTATTGGAATGATAGATGAGGCAAAGTTAATTGGCAAGTATAAAATATGCTCCAGATTTAATGATATTGTCCTGGACGTTGATAAGTTATCATCCGGTTGCAAAACAGTATTAAATGTACTATATAATCCAGAGAAAGTGTTTTGTTTGAAGGAATGTGGAAACAATGCACTGGAGATGATATATAATCTTGATGCAGGCAATGTTTATAGTGATTATGCGCTGATTCCTTTTGAAATGTCAGCAGTATGTGTACAAACTTCGCTTGGGAAGAAAGAAATTTGTGATTATGAAGAATTAAAGGAGTGGTGGTGTTATGAAGAGTAAGCCAATTGTAATGGAGCATTTTTCCACAGAGCACACCTCGTTTGTTTTGGATTTTGAATTTACTAATAATATTACTTTATTGATGGGAGATTCCGGAACAGGAAAAACAGTATCTTTTTCGTTTATAAAAGAATGCATGGCATTGAATTCTGATATTGTCTGCTTAAACTATTTAGATTATCAGAAAAATATTGGTGATATTATTAGAAATGCAGAAAAAAAGCTGGTAGTGATTGATAATGCAGACGTACTTTTGGATGATGACACAAGAAAGTACATTGCACTTGATGGTAAGAATCAATATTTGATAATTGGTAGAAATCCAGCGAATATATTTGCTACGAAAGAAAATCTGTTTGAGCTTGTGAGTGAGAAAGAGGGGGAACAGATAGTGCTAAGGATTAAGGAATATTTGTGAAATCATTGATGAGCAAATAAGCATAACAGCATCGGAGAAAGGGAAGACGGAGCATGGGAAACTATTTAAATCCTGGCAACAGTGGATTTGACGGAATCAGGAATGCCAGATATGTGGATAAGTCGGGACTGATCGGTTTGATCAATCAAACGATTGATACGCCCCGGCGCATGACATGTATCAGCAGGCCGCGCCGGTTTGGAAAATCATTCGCGGCAAAGATGCTGTGCGCCTATTATGACAAAACCTGTGATTCAGGTCGTCTTTTTGAGGATCTTGCGATTGCTGCGGATGCCCGTTACAGAGATTACCTGAACCGGTATGATGTGATCTATCTGGATATGACGAGCGTAATAGGAGAAACCTCTGTCGAAGATATCGTTCCCTACATCAAAAGGAATATCATCCGTGAATTGGAGGAACAGTACCCGATGGGAAAGGTGGTAGAGGGATTTGCGGCGACGCTGGCCAATGCGGTGGAGGAGGCGGGCAATAAATTTATTATGATCATTGATGAGTGGGATGCGCCGATCCGGGAAGCGGGCAGCCAGCCTGGGCTGCAGAGAAAATATCTGGAATTTCTGCGGTCACTGTTCAAAAACAGCGGTATGACGGATAAAATTTTTGCGGCCGTCTATATGACGGGAATTTTACCTGTGAAAAAGGATGGTTCCCAGTCAGCCATATCGGACTTCAAAGAGTTTACCATGATAAAGCCAAGGCAGTTTGGAGAATATGTGGGGTTTACCGGGGAAGAGGTTCGTGCGCTTTGCGGGGAGTATGGCAGTGATTTTGAAATGATGAAAAAATGGTATGACGGGTATGCGTTTCGAGGGATGGAATCGGTCTATAATCCCAATTCTGTGATGGAGGCGATCCACAATGATGATTTTGATTCCTACTGGACGCAGAGCTCTGCGGCAGAGAGTCTGATGGGCTATATCAGCCTCGGGTTTGACGGACTTGGGAAAACGGCAGTGGAGCTGATTGGCGGAGTGGAGGTAAAGGTGGATACGGAAGGCTTTGCCAATGATCTGGTGACGTTTCGGGACAGGAATGATGTGTTGACTCTGCTGATTCATCTGGGCTATCTGGCATACGATGGGACGGAGCGGAAGGTGCGGATTCCAAATGAAGAGATCCGGCTGGAGTTTGTCAAAGCCATTCGGCAGGTGAGGCGGGATGATACGATCCGGCGGGTGCAGGCTATGCGGATATTGTGTATCTGCCGAAGAAGGATTCCGCATTGCCCGCTCTGGTCATCGAACTGAAGTGGAATCAATCCGCAAAAGGGGCTGTTTCGCAGATCAGGGACAGGAGATATCCGGAAGCTGTCAGCGGATATGGGGGCGATATCCTTCTGGTGGGAATCAGCTACGAGAAGGAGGCGCCGGCAGGAAAAAGAAAGCACCGGTGCAGGATAGAGCGATACGAAAAGAGCGAATGAGCTATAGAAGGTCTTTGCTTTTCCGGCAGGCGGCGGGCGTCATCCCCACATATTTTTTGAATTGCCGGTAAAAGTGCACCTCGCTGTTATAGCCGCACATTTCCGCAATCCTTTCCATGGTCAGGTTCGTATTCTGAATCAGGTCCTTCGCGTATGCGATGCGCATGCCGATCAGGTCTGCGCCAAAGGAGATGCCGAATAGCTGTGTATACAGATGCTGAAAGGAAGAGGTGCTGATGCCCAGAGCGGCGGCAAGCCGGGCAGGAGAATAGTTTTTATAGGGCTGTGCAAGAATGGTCAGTCTCAGCTCACGCAGCTTTGCGTGGCAGGGATGGTAGGGCTGGGCATTCCTGTTTTTTTCCATGGAATTACTTCTTTCCATGGAATTTTTTTTCTCCATGGAAATATTTCGTTCCATGGAAAGGCGTGCGGTGTTCAATAAAACCCGGAAGAGCATGTCCACATTTTCCTGCCTGTAGGGCTCCGGGGTATAGCTGCTTTCCCACAAAAGCTGCCGGATATAGAGCGTGAAAACGGCGGGATTGGGCTGTAAGAGCGGCTGGTGGAAGGGAACGCCGGAAAAGTCCGCATTCGCCCCGTCCCCGCCGGAAAAATGCAGCCAGTCGTCGCAGTAGTCTCCCTTTGCGCTGCGGTATTCATAGGGGGTGTTCTGGCGGATGAAAAGGGCGCTGCCCGGAGAGACGCAAAAGCTGTCATCGGCGATGGTGAACAGGGCTTTTACTTTTACGAACAAGAGCACATGGTCTTTGAGCCCGTTGGGGCGGGACATGAAAAAGGAAGCGTTGTGGTGGGCGTCGATGCCCCCCGCTGTGATCTGGTACATGGCAATCCTCCGCAGACATCTTTTTGCAAAAAAGGTTAGTAAAAAGCATTATAGGTTATTCATTCGAAGCTGTCAAGCTGTTACACTGAAATCACAGGATAGTGGGTAACAGTTCAGCCAGGTATGCGCGTTCACCGCGCAGACCGTGAGGAATCGTGCCGGTAGCAGGGTACAGACGGGTGACGGTTTGGCGCTGCCCGAACTGTTGCGCAAACAGTGACCGGCGGGAGCCGCTATCCGGGCACAGTGCCAGCTGCTTAAGGCAGCGGGCAAAGCAGCATATGTAAATTTTACAGGAGGGCTTACAGCATGACAGAACAGCAATGGGCAAATGGGGTATCGGAGAAGATCAAAGAAAAGATGAAAACAGTGGCGTTGCGCAGCAGGGGCAAGGTGCCTTATACCACCGTAAACGGGGTGTTCGACGACTGGACGGATAAGGACATCTGCTGGTGGACCAACGGCTTCTGGGGCGGAATGATGTGGCAGCTTTATCATGCCACGAAGGAAGAGGTATATCGGGAAAATGCGCTGGAGCTGGAGGAAAAGCTGGACCGGAACCTGATGAGAAGCGCCGGGATGGATCATGACAGCGGCTTCCGGTGGCTGCCCACGGCGGTGGCAAATTATCGCCTGCACGGGGATGTAGCTTCCAAAAACCGGGGAATTACGGCGGCGAACGATCTGGCGGGGCGGTTTAATCCGGCGGGGAATTTCATCCGCGCCTGGAACGATGACGGAGACGGCAGCAGGGCGGGCTGGGCGATCATCGACTGTATGATGAACCTGCCGCTTTTGTATTGGGCATATGAGGAGCTGCATGATCCCAGATATCTGCACATCGCCACCCGGCACGCGGATACGGCGGAGAAATATTTCATCCGGGGAGACGGCTCCGCCAACCATATCGTGGAGTTTGACCCTGTGACCGGTCAATTCGTGCAGACCTTCGGCGGGCAGGGCGTGGAGGTAGGTTCCTCCTGGACCAGGGGGCAGGCCTGGGCGCTGTACGGCTTCTGCTTAAGCCATCTGCATGTGAAAAAGGTGGAGGGCCTGGAGGAACAGAGCGAGCGCTATTTGAATACCGCCAAGCGGGTGGCGAATTATTTTATTGTCAACATTCCTGAAAGCGGATTGATTCCGGTGGATTTCAGACAGCCGGCGGATTGTGCCTGGGAGGATTCCACGGCGGCGGCGATTGCGGCCTGCGGTCTTTTGGAGCTGGAAAAATGCGTGCATCCAAAGGAGCGGCATGTGTATCATGACGCGGCGATGAAGATGCTGCGGGCGCTGGAGGAAAAGCGCAGCCGGTTCGATGACGGGTGCGATAATATTCTGGAAAAATGTACGGCGGCGTATCACGATAAGGAGCATGAGTTTTCCATCATTTACGGGGATTATTACTTCATTGAGGCGATCTGGAAACTGACCGGGCAGGAATTGTTTATCTGGTAACAGGACGACTAAGGTGGCAAAATGGAGGAAACTGGTATGGTTTTTCAACCTGAAACTTTGGATTTTGAGAGGAGTCCCTATACGGGGCTGGTGCGGGAGAGCTGGATTGAGGCGGGGGAGTACCTGCTGAAGGGGATTTTTGGGAATATAAAGAGCTTTGACGATCCGGTGGTGATGCCCCGCAAGGAGACGAAGGTGACTTATCCCCACAGCGCAGACGCGATCTGGGAGCAGAAGGCGGAATATTTTGAAGGCCTGGCCCGTTCCTTTTTTATCGCGGCGCCTTTGATTCATGATAATCCCGGGCTTACCGTCTGCGGCTACAGCATGCGTGATTACTACAAAAATCAGGTGCTGCGGATTTGTGCGAAGGACGATCCCTATTCCGCAGGGCGCTATGAGGAAATGCAGGAGCGGTCGGGGGACTATTTGCGCTGCTTTCAGCAGACGGTGGAGACCTGTGCGCTGGTAATCTGTCTGTGGCTGTGCAAGCCGGAAATCTGGGATGCTTATACAAAGGAAGAAAAGGACATCATTGCGGATTTTCTGACCGGTTATGCCAACGGGAACACGGTGCCCCAGAACTGGCGGCTTTTCAATATGCTGGACATGGCGTTTCTCCATATGGAAGGTTATCCGATCAAAAAGGAGATCATGCTGGAGCATGCCCAGGCGATTCTTCATTATTATGCGGGGGACGGCTGGTATCGGGACGGGCAGAGCTTTGATTACTATTCCTGCTGGGCCTTCAACGTTTACGCACCGCTGTGGAATCTTTGGTACGGCTATGAAAACGCGCCCTGGCTGGCGGAGAAGTTTGAGGAGTATTCCAACCGGCTGATGGAAACCTATGGGGATTTCTTCGACCGGGACGGTTTCACAAACATGTGGGGCAGGAGCAATATTTACCGCAACGCGGCGACCAGCGCCTTTGACGGGAATATGATGCTGAAAAAATGGACGGCGGATCCGGGACTTTCCCGGCGCATCTGTTCCGGCTCCCTCATGCAGTTTCTGGGCAGGGAGGACTTTTTGTATAAGGGTGTGCCCACGCTGGGCTTTTACGGGCAGTTCACGCCCCTGGTGCAGGGATATTCCTGCGCCGAATCTCCCTTCTGGCTGGGCAAGGCGTTTCTGTGCCTGCATCTTCCCAAGGAGCATCCCTTCTGGACGGCAAAGGAAAATAACGGTACCTGGGAGAGGCTGGGGGAAAAAGAGACGAAGGTGACGGTGCTGGACGGTCCGGCGCTGTGCTTCTCCAACCATGGCGCGAATGGGGAAACGATCCTGCGCACGGGCAAGGTGGTGAAGGCGGCATCGGATGTTCACGGCATGTGGAATTATTCCAAGCTGTGCTTTAATACGAAATATCCCTGGGAGGCGGGGCCTTTGGCGAATGGAAGCGTGGAGTCCCAGCAGTATGTGCTGCACGATCTGGACCAGGACAGCTATGAGCCCTGCAATGTGACCTTCTGGCACGGACAGCGGGAGGAGGTGCTCTACCGGCGTCAGTTTTTCAATTACCGGCTGGAGACGGAAACTCACTGGAATCAGGCGATGAATCTGGCGGATATCGTGGTGCCCTGTGGCGTTTTGCGGGTGGATAAGCTGCGGCTTTTTAAACAGAACGTGGAGCTGACGCTGGGGGCCTATGGTTTTCCGGACAACGGCACGCAGGTGATAGAAAAGAAGGAGGGCAACGCAAGAGCCATTGTATTAAAGGGAAAGGACTTTACCGGACGGGACCGGCAGCTGGCTATGACGGTGTATGACGGCTGGGAGGAAATTTCCCTGCTGCACAGCGAAGGAACCAACCCGGATTCGGAGAGGTCCGTTGTGGTGTATGCGAAGACGGCGCGGAAAAAGCATTACGGCAACGAGGCGCATATCCTCATCTCACAGGTGATCACGAAGGAGAGCGCGGAGGATTTTTCCGACGATGAGATTTTCCCGATCCGGTCTGTGACCTATACCGATCCGGAAGGGCAGGGCAGCTATGGTCCGGTGACGGTTCTGCTCAAGGACGGCGCACAGCGCGTGGTCGATTTCTCCGGCATGGAGGGTCGCCTGTGCCTGTAGTAGGCACGACCGCCTGAACAAAAAACAGCTCGTGGAACGGGCTTTGCCGCCCTCCGGTAACGGGAAGGGGCGGCAAAGCCACGCCAAGGCTGTTACAAAAAAAGAGCCAGGAATCATGTTTTCAGATTCCCAGCCCATAGTCTTTGTCTATATATTTCTATCGACCTTCAATTGTTTGACTTCTTCAAGAGAAAGTCCTGAAATATTAACAATTTCATCTAAAGCATATTTTCCTGCTGTCAGCATACGCAGCGCCGCTTCCTTCATTCCTTCTTTTATTCCCTGTTTCAAAGATTCATTTCTCATATCTTCCATTACTTTACACATCTCTTGGACTCCTTTCGGGTTTTCTTTCAGATACCGTGTTCGGTCTGCCATGAGCTTAAAATTCATATCATCTGCTTTTGTGCAATTAAAGTCATGCATGAGTTTCCCTAAATCGGATTCCCCACGATATTCACCATTCACATAAAGGATATGTTCTCCATCGTCAAAAGATTTACCCATGGTGAGATTGATTCTTTCAATCAAATAAACAGGCTCTCCCTGTCCATAAAAATCTTTTTCAGTGATAAAGATTGTATAAGTATCCGGCAGCTCCCTGAATTCCTGTCCGGAATGAAGGTTCTCAATATCCATCACGCTGGAATGGTATCTTGCCCTGTGAGGGTCCGCTCCTTTATCCTGTCGCTGTATTTCCAAATCGTACTTTTTCCCGGCTGAATCTGTTCCATAAGCGTCTAAGCAGATGGAACGTGCACCAGCCAGTCTTTTCATATCTTTTTGTGTTTCGCAGCCGGTGATAACTAAATCCGGCTTGTTTGTGATAATGCGTAACACAAATTCAGCCAACGGGATATTATTCTTAAAAAGACAACGCATGAAATCATCGTCAATTGGTCGTAAATCCTGCAGACGTTGTAAATCTTCCTGATGCTGCTGTTGCGTCACTGTCAAATTTCCCACCTGCATTCCCTTTCATTTTCGTATCTTCATACTACCATAAACCTCCCGATTTTACAAGCCGGGAACCAGTTTCTTTCTGGCTCCTGACTCTGGCAGTTTCCTCCCGGGAGTTCTTCCTTTGTCATCAGCACTGGCACGTCACGGTCGGGCAGGGCATTGGCGATACACCCGGCGAAAAAAGATTTCCCGGTTCCCGAAAGTAAAAAGGTTGATTTTAAATAAGAATGTTGGTATTATGTAAAAGAAATTTCAGAAGGAAAGGGGATTTGTATATGAAAAGATATGTTATGTCTGCATAGCACTGGCTATTGCAATAAAAGACAACGGATGGTTCATCTTTAGTTACTTAGATTGTTATAGCCACTGCTATTCCTGAAAAATATTTGTTTAGGAGGCAGACATGGGCTATGTAAGAGCAGAAGAAATTCTGCCCATTGAAGTAATCGAATTGATACAGCAGTATGTTGACGGGGAAAATATTTATATTCCGCGCAAACCGGCAAACAGACAGGCATGGGGCGCAGGCACACAGATTAAGAAGGAACTTCGGATACGTGACCGGCAGATTTACAAGGATCATCTTGCCGGAGATAAAATTTCAGAATTAGCTGCCAGGTACTATTTGTCTGAGAAAAGCATACAGCGTATTTTGCGAAAAGAGAGCGAGAAAAATATGAGTTGATACCGTATATGGTATTAACTCATATTTTTTATACATACCCGCGCGCAGGGAAGAAGAAGTTGCCTGGCGGCAACCGCGCCTGACGTAGCGTGTACGCTTTGCGCACACTTTTTTATAAAAATGCGTGAGGTGGCATAGGGCATCAGGATATGTTATCTTAAGCTATAGAGAGAATGCAATAAAAATGCAGATAAGGGGAAAACAGGCATGAAATCACAGGAAAAATATTTACAGGATTTAAAGCAATGGCTTCACGACACATCGGATTCCCCACTGGAGGAGATGTCCGACTTTTTTTCAAGGCGGCTGGACGGTTACGAAGAACATATGTCTGTCTGGCGGGAATCATACAGGCAATTTGCTGGATTATTGCCTGCCGGGCGCCGGAAAATTTTAGATTTGGGATGCGGAACCGGCTTGGAGCTGGATGATATCTGGAAAAAGGATCCTGCAATAGAGGTGACAGGCGTAGACCTGTGCCGCAGTATGCTGGACAGGCTTTTGGAAAAGCATTCTGACAGGCATCTTGTCACGGTATGTCAGGATTATTTCCGGTATGATATTGGCTGTGAGAAATGGGATGCCGTCATTTCCTTTGAAAGTCTGCATCATTTTCTGCCGGAGCGCAAAGGAGAGCTTTACCGGAAAATCTATCATGGATTGAAAAAGGGCGGCGTCTTTCTCCTGGGGGATTACATAGCCTGCTGTGAGGAGGAAGAGGAGCTTTTACGCAGCGTATATTTGGAAAAGCGGAAACAATCTTCGATACCGGCGCACCGTTTTGTCCATTTTGATATTCCGCTGACCCTGGAACACGAGAGCGGATTATTGCAGGATGCCGGATTTATCATTGGAAAGGTATGGGAAAACCCTGATGGGGCGACGATTATTACAGCGAACAAAGGAGGCGAAAGCTATGGACTACAGTCAGAAAATATCTGAGCGTTTGTGGAACATGCCGGATAAAGGGGAGCTTGAAAGCCATCGAGAGGAAACCTTTATTGATGACATTATTCAAAAAAGCCATATTGAAAAAGAATTACTCTCCCATTTGGATGGGATAAAAACTGTATTTGACGGTGGCGCAGGCTGCGGCAGGTTTTCCATTCTTCTCGCAAAACATGGCTGTGAGGTTACACATTTTGACATTTCACAGCCTATGATAGATAAAGCAAAAGAATTAGCGGAGAAAGAAGGGGTTCTTGAAAAAATAACCTTTGTGAAAGGAGCATTGGAGAACCTGAGCGGGTTCAAGGATAAATCATTTGATATGGTTATTTCTTTTGACGCTCCCGTTTCATATACCTACCCCAATCAGGAACAGGTTATCGGGGAACTCATACGCATATGCCGTAAACGCATTATGATCAGTGTGTCAAGCCGCTTAGGGTATCTTCCGTATTTGTCAAATCCGATACAGAAAAACCAGTTCATATTAGATGCGGAATGTAATGATCCATTTGTCAAATGGTGCATTCGGAATAAAACAAATGCGGTTGAAGCTTTTCACTTCAGCGAAGAAGCCGTTATGAAACTGTGGAATGAGGGACTTATGGGCAGCGAAGATAAAATTGCCGAATACGAAAACGGAGGTACACCCTGGTGCATCACATACACTTTTATGCCGGATGAATTAAAGGATATATTGGAACGGCATGGAGTAAGGAATATTGAATTGGCAGGTCCCGGCGCATACGCGAGAACGCTTCCGAATGAGCTGCTTGTTAAAATCATGAAGGATCCGCAGCAGCGTTCCGGCTTTCTGGATTTTTGCCACTGTTATGATTCTAATCCGTTTGTATGCGGCATGGGAAAAGATAACCTGTTAGCGCAAGGCGAACTTTGATCACCCGGATCACAACGTGAGTTTCCACTTTTGCGCAGGGATGGCTGCGCTTCATGATTCCCTGCAAAAGCATTGCTGTACGCTGATAGAAAAACTTATGAATCTATGGTAAAATCATTGAAAGTTTTAGCATGGAGGACTGGTTATGAAAAATATTCTGATCATTGATGATGATGTATATATTGGCAATATGCTTGAAGAAACGCTTGGCAAAGAGGGCTATCAGGTATCACGGGCGTATTCGGGTACAGAAGCATTATACGCGCTGTCTGCGTCAAAACCAGACCTTATTTTGCTTGATCTGATGCTTCCCGGGCTTTCCGGTGAAGAGGTGCTGCCGCAAATAAAGGGCATCCCTGTGATTGTTGTCAGCGCAAAGATTGATGTTGATGATAAAGTTGCTCTTTTGCTTGGCGGCGCGGCGGACTATATCACAAAGCCTTTTGAAATGAAAGAATTGCTTGCAAGAATTACCGTCGCTCTCCGCAAGGCTTCTGCCCCGGTCAATTTCGTAGAGTGTTCCCGCTCCGTTTTGGCTTTTGATGACCTGCGGTTGGATATGGCGACACATGAAGTTTTTGCAGGGCAGCATGGAAGAAGGGCATTCCAAAGAGTAAATTTAACAAGGACGGAGTATGCGATTCTGAAAATCCTCATGCAAAACCCGTCACAGGTGCTGGCAAAGTCTGTATTGCTTGAACGCATGAGTGAGGAAACTCCCGATTGCACGGAAAGCTCATTAAAAACGCATATCAGCCACCTGCGGAAAAAGCTGCGGGATATTGGCGGAAAGGAATATATAGATGCGGTATGGGGGATTGGCTTCAAAATGAAGTCGGAATAAATTTCAACGAAATCTCAACTGTTTTCTTAACCGTTTTCTCAACTGTTTTGCAGTAAGATGGCAGCATCACATAAAGGAGGTCAATCTTATGGATTATGTTCTTGAAACTAACGCTTTGAACAAAAACTACAAGGATTTCAAAGCGTTAAACGGACTATCTATGAAGGTTCCCAAAGGGTCCATCTATGGCTTCGTTGGGAAAAATGGTGCTGGCAAAACAACGCTTATCCGACTGATCTGCGGTCTGCAGGAGCCTGCATCCGGCGATTATATGCTGTATGGTAAAAAAAATACCGATAAGGAGATTGTGAAGTCACGCAGGCGAATGGGGGCTGTTGTAGAAACGCCATCCGTCTATCTCGATATGACTGCGGAGGATAACCTAAAACAGCAATACCGCATTCTTGGACTTCCGTCTTTTGATGGGCTCACCGACATTTTAAAATTAGTAGGGCTTGGCAATACAGGGAAAAAGAAAGCGAAAGACTTTTCTCTGGGTATGCGTCAGAGATTGGGGATTGCCATAGCGCTTGTCGGCGACCCTGATTTTCTGGTGCTTGATGAGCCTGTAAACGGTCTTGATCCACAAGGTATTATCGAAATACGGGAGCTGATATTAAAACTGAACCATGAGCGTCAAATCACCGTTTTGATTTCAAGCCATATCCTCGATGAGCTGTCACGGTTTGCCACATACTATGGCTTTATTGATGGCGGACGAATGGTGAAAGAAATCAGCGCAAAAGAATTGGAAGAGGCCTGCCGGAAATGTATCCGCGTTGAAGTAACCAATGTAAAAGCCCTTGCCCGCGTTTTGGACGGAATGGAAATCGATTATAAAATCCTGAGTGACACGACTGCTGATGTCTACGCAAAAGTGAATGTTACCCGTTTCACTGTAGCGCTTGCGAAAGAAAACTGCGAAGTTGTTTCTATGCATGAGAGAGATGAAAGCCTGGAAAGCTATTATATTGGACTTGTTGGAGGTGGCATAGATGAATAAATTGTTGCGGTCAAATTTCTCAAGACTTTGGAAAAACAAATTGTTTTGGCTGTGCATGGGAGCCATGCTTGTCTACTCTATTGTGTATATGTTAAATGGGTGCAGGCAGGCTGTAATGGATATGACGGAGTATGAATACGGTCTTGAACAATATTATTTTCATTTCGCATTATCGATAGGCTTTTTCTGCACATTGTTTGGCAGTATGTTTTTTGGCACGGAATATAGTGACGGAACAATCCGAAATAAAATGATTGTCGGTCATACACGAACAGACATATATATGTCAAGTCTGGTCACCACATTTATCGCGACATTGCTCATGATGTCGGCATGGCTTGTGGGGGCGCTCATTGGCGTTCCTGCTCTTGGTTTTTGGAAAATGGGCGTTCTGCATTTACTCGAATATTTGCTCATTGCAGTCATGCTTGTATTGGCCTTTTCTGCAATCTGCACGGTTGTGAATATACTGTCGTCAAATAAGGCTGTTACAGTTGTCATCTCGATTCTGCTGTTTTTGGGGTTTCTTATTTTCGCAAGCATGGTATATAGCCGTCTTAGTGAACCGGAAATGGCAAGCGGTGTTGTATTGACGGCAAATGGGTTTGAAATGGCAAAGCCGACCCCTAATCCCCAATATGTTACCGGTCTGACACGGAAAATCTATGATTTTTTAGTAGATTTTCTTCCTACAGGGCAAGGATTGAGGCTGTGGCAATTGGAAATAAGGAATCCGATTCGGATGCTTGTCTCATCTGCATTTATAACTGTATTGACAACAGCAGGCGGGATTTTTGCTTTTAAAAGGAAGAACATAAAGTAGGGGGGCTATGGAAATGTGGTTATGGGCTTTCATCGGCATTATGGCTATGATTATCATTGCCCTGTCTGTAAAAATCCGTATCTTGCAAAAAGCCGCAAAGGAAATTGAAACTGCCTTTGCCGACAGGCTCATAACCGATACCAACACGCTGATTGACATTTCAACCAGCGATCCGTACATGAGAAGTCTGGCGAATACTGTTAATATTCAGCTTCGCAAGCTGCGTGCAGAGCGACACCGCTTCAGGCAGGGAGATGCCGAACTCAAAAATGCCGTTACCAATATTTCGCACGATTTGCGCACGCCTCTTACTGCTATTTGCGGATATTTGGATTTGCTTGAAGCAGAAGATAAATCTGAAAGAGCAGCCCGCTATGTCATGGCGATTCAAAACCGTACGGAGGCATTAAAGCAATTAACAGAAGAATTGTTTCGTTATTCAATCATCATGTCAGCGCATGAGCCCATGCAGCTTGCGCCTGTATGTGTGAATCATGTATTAGAGGAAAGCCTTGTGTCATTCTATGCCGCCCTGACTAAATGCGGTATCACTCCACAAATAGAACTTGCTGAAAAAAAGATTATACGCGCTTTGAACAGAACCGCTCTTTTGCGCGTGTTTGGCAACATTCTGAATAATGCGATAAAATACAGTGACGGCGATCTGAAAGTTGAGCTGCTAAAAACGGGAGAAATTATTTTCTCAAATACGGCACAAAATCTGAATGACATACAGGTTGGAAAACTGTTTGACCGTTTCTTTTCTGTCGAAACAGCGAGAAACGCAACGGGCCTGGGACTTTCTATCTCAAAAACATTAGTGGAACAAATGCACGGCATCATTACCGCAAAATACCATGACGGTATATTAAGTATCTGTTTGGACTTTCCAGAAACAGACGGAGATGTTTGTCAATGCGATTGAAGGATCTGCCAAAAACCGCCCTGTTTGATGAGCCCGGAGGCTGCACGGTTTTTGAAGAATATTCTGCTCTAAGATGCAATATCAGGACAAGATTTTACATGGCGGGAAAATAGAGAACATGATAAGATAAAAGCAGATGCCAATAAACCGGCATGCATCGTCTTCCGGCACGCCACCGTGCGTGAAAATGGGAGGATGCGTTTCGGTTGACATAGTGTAGCGGGGACGGGAATGCAGGCAGAGACGGACCGCTTTCCGGACAGCATGGGGCGTAGCGTTTTTGCACGGCTGTATCCAAAGGAGAGCAGTTCCCAAACCGGCAGGGCATTCCTGCGGCAGGGGCGCGATACTGTCCGAACGAAGTGAGTTGATCGCGCCCCGCCGCGTTTTGGAATGCACTGCGGTTTGCAGGAACTGCCCCCTTTGGATAATGCCGCGCAAAAACGCTACGCCCCATGCTGTCCGGAAAGCGGTCCGTCTCTGTCTGCATTCCCGTCCCCGCTACACGGCACTTCCGGCGAACATTGCCCGTTTGGGCATACACAGATGACGACAGGCTGAGAAAATGGAGGGATGGGTATGCAGAATCTGAAAATTACGCAGGAGAGGCTGGGAGAGGGGACCCGGCTGACAGGACAGAATGTAGAGGGGACGGCTTATGAGCTGATGCTTCCGAAAGAGGGCGGCGGCATTTTGCTGCCGGAGGTGATGACGTGCACAGAGCGGTATCTGACCTTTTTTCTGAAGGTGAAAGAGGGCCACAGCATGGCGTTTAACCTGCAGCTGTTCGTGGAAGGGGAAGAGAAACCGGCGTTTCTGATCCGGTTCGGGATTCTGGGGGGAATCCGCGCCAGAATCTGTCTGGATCTTTCCCTGATGGATGCGCGGCTTTTGTTCCCCGAATCCAGTGTGGGGCAGCAGAAGGTGGTCTGTCACGGCAGGCGCGTGGAGAAGCAGGAGCTTGTGCGGGCAGAGCTTGTGGGGCTTCCCTGCTTCCATGACGTGGCCGCAGAGATCGGAGAGCTTGTGCTGACCGACGAATATCCGGAGGAATTCCCGATTCCGGATGAAAAGCTGGTGGACGAGCTGGGGCAGAACCGGAAAAAGGAGTGGGGCGGGAAGCTTCACGGCGTGGAGGAATTGAAGGCGGCGCTCAATGAACAGCTTCTTTTGGCCAAAAAGGACTATCCGTTTGCGGACTGGTCTCACTACGGCGGCTGGAAGGGCAAAAAGCTGACGAAAGGGACGGGCTATTTTGCCAGCTGTAAGGAAAACGGGAAATGGTGGCTTGTGGATCCGGAGGGCTATGCATTTTTCAGCATGGGCCCCGACTGCGTCAATGTGAACAGGGACTGCCGGGTGGACGGCATCGAGAAATGGATGGAATGGCTGCCCGCAAAGGATGATCCGGAGTATGCGGATTGCTATAACGTGGACGAGCGGCGCGCCGGAAAGGACAGGCGGCGCACCTGCACCTCTTTTTCCTTCGGACAGGCGAATCTGTACCGGGCCTTTGGGGCGGACTGGTATGAAAAATGGAAAACCATGACCGCAGGGCAGCTAAAGAGCGCGGGCATGAACACTCTGGGCAACTGGAGCGACGAGAAGCTGTTTGGCACGACGCAGATTCCCTATGTGACGTCTCTGCATCGTTTTCCGGGCACGCAGGACATGATTTTCAGGGATTTTCCGGATGTGTTCAGCGAGGAATACGAAAAAAACGCGGAAATCTGCGCGCAGGCGCTTGCCGGGCGAAAGGACGATCCCTATATGATCGGCTATTTTCTGCGCAACGAACCGATGTGGGCCTTTGTGGACAACCTGATTCTGGCGGATGAGGTATTATATAACCCGAAGCGGACGGCATGTAAGGAAGCGCTGATCGCGTTTTTGCGGGAAAAATACGGTACGATCGACGCTTTAAACGAAGCCTATGGAAGGACGCTTGCCGGGTTTGAAGCCTTTTATGAGCCTTTGAAAAAGGTGTCGGAATGGTCTGGAGCAGCGCTGGAGGACATGAAGGAATTTTCCCGCCGGATGCTGCGGGCCTATGTGGGCATCGTGTCAAAGGCGTGCAGGAAGGTGGATCCCAATCACATGATCCTGGGCATGCGCTGGGCGTGGATTTCCGATCCGGATCTGGTGACGGGCTGGGAAAATTTCGATGTCTTTTCCATCAACTGTTATGCCCAGGATCCGACGGCGGCGATCCAGAACACGGTGGATCTGGGCGTGGATTTGCCGGTCATGATCGGGGAATTCCATTTCGGCGCGCTGGATGCAGGACCGGAGGCGACCGGTCTGGAGGGTGTGAAAACTCAGGCGGACAGAGGCGTCGCCTACCGGTATTACTGTGAACGGGCGGCGGCCCATCCAAACGGCGTGGGATGCCACTATTTCCAGTACAGCGACCAGTTTTCGCTGGGCAGGTTTGACGGGGAAAATTATAACATCGGGCTGTTCGATATTTGTTTCATGCCCTATACAGAGATGATGGAGCAGGTGAAAAGGTGCGCGCAGCGCGTGTATCTGGTGGCTGACGGCTCTGAGGAGCCCACGACAGAAAGAGCGGAAGCGATTCCGATGATCGCTTACTGATAGAAAAAAGGAGCGGCGCTGCCGGATGTCCGGCAGCGCCGTCATGAGGTGAGAATGAATAAGACAAAAACGGAATGGAGCGCTTTTTTGGGGGCAGTGTTTACGATCGCGCTGCCCATCGCTTTCCAGAATTTTCTGTCCACCACGGCGAGCATGGTGGACACCATTATGATCGGCAGTCAGGGGGAGCTGTCGGTGGCGGCGGTGGGAATCTGTTCTCAGATTTCCTCCCTGTTTTTTTCCTGCTATTTCGGCTTTGCGGGTGGGGCGCTTTTGTTCTTTTCCCAGTATTGGGGAGAGCGCAATGAAAAGGGAATCAACAAAACCTTCGGGCTGTCCTTTCTGTGCATGCTGGCGGTGTCGCTGGCGTTTGCCATTGTGGCGGTGGCAAAGCCCGCATTTTTGCTGGGCATTTATACGGACAAGGAGAATATCATCCGGATCGGTACGCCATACATCCGGATCGTGGGCTTCGTTTACCCGCTGCAGGTGATCGCCGCCCTGATCAGCTTCCTGATGCGTTCCACGGAGCGGGTGCGGCCGCCCTTAATCAGTTCCATCGCGGGGCTGATCACGAACTTTATTTTGAACTGGATTCTGATTTACGGGCGCTTTGGCATGCCGAGGATGGGCGCGGCGGGCGCGGCGGTGGGGACGCTGGCCTCCGGCATCGTAAACTTCGCGATTTTGCTGGTATTTTTGCTGCGGGATAACCGCACGGTGGCGTTGCGGATCAGAGATATGTTTTCCTTCGGCGACGGCTTTTTAAAAATTTATTTGAGCAAATGCTTTCCGATTCTGTGCAATGAGCTGTTTTACGGGATCGGGCAGATGCTCATCAATATCGTCATCGGGCATCAGGCGGAGAGCGCGATCGCGGCGATGGCAGCCTTCCGCGTGATTGAGGGCTTTGTATTCGCGTTTTTCGGCGGTCTGGCGGACGCTTCCTCCGTGGTGGTGGGAAAAGAAGTGGGGGCCGGACATCACCGGCTGGGCTATCAATATATGAAGGGCTTTGCCATGCTGTGTCCGGCGATCACCTTCTGCATCTGCCTGACCGGCTTTGCTTTAAACGAGCCGCTGCTGCGGTTGTTCGGGCTGGGCAGTGAGGCGATGTTTTACGGAAAATATATGATTTTGATCTATCTGGCGGCGGGGACGATCCGGACCTGCAATTATATCATGAACACCTGCTACCGGGCGGGAGGGGAAGCGGTTTTCGGGACGGTGCTGGAAATCGTCTGTCTGTTTACGGTCAGCGTGCCCGCCACCTGGATCGCGGGCATGGTGCTGCATTTGCCCTTTTTGGCGGTGTTTTCCTTCCTGTATACGGACGAGCTGATCCGGCTGGTATTTGAGCTATGGTATACCAGGAGCGGGAAATGGATTAAACCGGTGACGGAGGCGGGAAAGGCGGCGCTGCCCGCGTTTAGGCAGGAGATGAAGGAGAGGGGAAAATAAAATTGCGTACGGAAAAGGAAATGTTCGATTTGATCCTTGGGGTGGCGCGGGCGGATGAAAGAATCCGGGCGGTATATATGAACGGCTCCCGCACGAACAGGCATGCGCCAAAGGACCTGTTTCAGGATTATGATATCGTCTATGTGGTGACGCAGACAAAGCCCTTTTATGAGGATAAAAGCTGGATCGACCGCTTCGGAGAGCGGCTTTACATGCAGTGCCCGGATGAAATGGACGCTCTTCTGGGACAGGAGACGGACTGGGATGCCTGCTATGGGTGGCTGATCCAGTTTGCGGACGGCAACCGGCTGGATCTGCATGTGGAGCCTGCAGAGAAGAACCATTTTCTGGAGGATAAGCTGTGCGTCACCCTGCTGGACAAGGACGGTATCCTGCCGCCGATTCCGGAACCCTCTGATGAGGCGTATTGGGTCAAAAGGCCATCCGCCGGAGAATACCGCGCCACCTGCAATGAATTCTGGTGGTGCTTAAACAATGTGGCGAAGGGCCTGTGGCGGGATGAAATTCCCTACGTGCAGGATATGATCAACTGCCATGTCCGGACGCAGCTTACCAAAATGCTTTCCTGGAAGGTGGGCGTGCTGACGGATTTTCAAGTGAGCTGCGGCAAAAGCGGCAAGTACATGCACCGGTGGCTGCCCGCAGACTGGTGGACGCGCTTTTTGCAGACCTATGGCGGCGGGACGGCAGAGGACATCTGGCGGGCGGTATTTGTCATGTGCGATCTGTTCGATGAGGCCGCGCGGGATGTGGGAGCTGCGCTCGGATTTTCCTATGAGGAAGAGGAGGCGGCAAACGGGCGGTGGCATCTGGCGCATGTGAGGGGGCTTGCGAAAGATGCGGAAAGCTATGATGCGTGAGGAATGGTATGAATGCGCCGGAAATGCTGAATTTTTTTGACTTCTGTGTCCTGCTATAGTGCAGTTCCTTTTGGCGTGCAAGAGTGTGCCAAAGAAAAGAGTTTGACAAATACGAACGGTGTCAAACCCTTTCACTTTATAATACTAATATTTCAATCCACAGGAGTATCCCGACGGGTGTTATAATAGCATGTTTCTTTAAAAAAAACAACTTATTTCATGTATGTAAAAAAACGGGAGTGCCGAAGCACTCCCATTTCCTAAACCCTCTTGCAAAATATGCAGTGTTGGTTTATAATCATCTTAGAAACCGAAGGATATGGTATGTCCGACGGTTGTTCAATCGGAAACATATAATCAATTTGAAGTTCAAACGGATTATGGGCTATCCTCTATGGCGGTAGAAGATAGCCCTTTCCATTACTTGCGATTGCGTTTGTTGTCTATGTATGTCAAGGCTGTAAAAATCACCAGCACCAACGTGAGCACTTCCATCGTATTCATACCGACCTCCTTTCCGTTCCCGGAAAGGACAACCGCAGACTATCCCTGCCTATTCTAAGCTGACTAAGAATATTATAGCACGTTATGCTGAATAAAGCTATAGAAAAATGTATTATATAATTTATTAGTATTATTAAGTTATAGCTATTGAAAAAGGCGATGCAATATGGTACGATCTTATTAAAACAGTAAGAAGAAGGAAAATGTTCATGGAAAAAGAATTTTATGCCCATTTTCGTCCTCAGGATGAAAGCTATCAGCTCAACAAAGATCATGCGGGGCAGGTTGCCCGCCTTTCGGAAGCCTATTGCCGTGTCGGGCTGCTTAAGAAGGCGGCATGGCTGATCGGTCTGCACCATGACGATGGAAAGAACGAGGATGCGTGGCAGGAATACTTTCAGGAGGCGATAGAAAACAATGGAAAACAGGGCGGCGGAAAAGAAGACCATTCCACGATGGGCGGCCTTGTATTGAACAGCTATGCGCCGGGTACCAGATTCGCGGAGATGGCGCAGGTGGCGGTCTATATGCATCACGGGCTTGCGGACTGCATTTCCCTTACGGACGGCAGCGCATTGATCCAAAAGCGGAGGCAGAAATACCGTCAGGAAGAAATTGAACATGCGGCGCAGCTTGTGCAGGAGCAATTTCTGGAAGCTGACATGGAGCAGCTTTGCCGTGCGGCCAGGGCGGATATCAACGCTCTGTCAAAGAGGATATGCGAAATTTATGAGGAGGGGAAAGGAAAATACGGACATCCGGATTTTTATGTGGGGATGTGTGAGAGACTGCTCTTTTCCTGCCTGATGGATGCAGACTGGCGGGATACTGCGGATTTTGCAGCAAATGCTGTGACGAAAAGCGGCATGCAGGATTCGGACATTTGGCACGTCTGGGAGCAGGGCATTTGTAATCTGGAGAAAAAGCTCTCAGCCTTTGGCGGAAAGGAGCAAATCAATTTACAGAGAAAAAAAATTTCCGATCAGTGCAGGAATGCCGCATTTACAGGACACAGCCTGTATCGGCTGGCAGTGCCGACGGGAGCAGGGAAGACTCTGGGCAGCCTGCGGTTTGCGTTGTATTGCGCGAGAGAGTACCGGAAGCGGCATATTTTTTATATTTCGCCCTTTTGCAGCGTCACAGAGCAAAATGCGGAAGAAATCAGGGATGCGCTGGGCATGCCGGAGATGGTTCTGGAGCACCACGGGAATGTGGTGCGGGAGGAAGGGGAGCAGCAGGAGCGTTATGAAAGGCTGATCGAAAACTGGGACGGGATACCTGTGATTGCGACCACTGCGGTGCAGTTTCTGAATACTTTATTTCGGGAGAAAAAACGAAATATACGCCGGTTTCACAGCTTATGTGACAGCGTGATCATTGTGGATGAGGTACAGGCGATGCCGGTTAAGGTGCTTGCGCTATTGAATCTTGCGGTCAATTTCCTGACAGCCCTTTGCGGGACGACTGTCGTGCTGTGTACGGCGACACAGCCGCTTTTGTCGGAAATCCGGGAAAACCGGATGATGCCGCCCGCAAATATGACGGATGCGCTTTCCGCTTTTGGCAAGGCCTTTTTGCGCGTGGAGTATCACGATTGTGTGGAAGAATGCAGCGGGGGAATGTCGGTTGAGGAAGCGGCGGCTTTTGCGCTGGAAAAGGAAAGAGCGTTTGGACAGGTGCTTTTTATTTTCAATACGAGAGCGGCCGCAAGAAAGGTATATGAGCTGTTGAAAGGAAAAACCCAGGGGCGGCTGTTTCATTTGAGCACATGGATGTGCGCGGAAAATCGCAGCGACAGGCTGAAGGAAATCAGGCAGGCGCTTGCCGGCAGAGAGAAAGTGATTTGCATCAGCACGCAGCTGGTGGAAGCGGGGGTGGATGTTTCCTTCCGGTGTGTCGTCCGGTCGCTGGCCGGACTGGATAACCTCGTTCAGGCGGCGGGAAGGTGTAACCGAAATGGGGAAGCAACGCCTGGTCATGTATTTCTGGTCAGGATGGCGGAGACGGCGGAATCCCTTTCTTCCCTGCCGGATATCAGAAAAGCGCAGGAGGCGATGCAAAACTTTTTATGCAGCTTTCGCAAAAATCCGGAGGAATATGGAGGGAGAATGGATTCAGAGAATGCGATCCGCGATTATTACCGCTTCTATTTCCATGATCGGCAGGAGGAAATGAAATATCCTGTCAAAATGGAGGGCGTGAATACGGATCTGGTCAATTTGCTGTCGTGCAGTTATAAATTCAGAGGGGAGCAGGAGGCGGTTAAGCTGCGTCAGGCATTTCGAAGCGCGGGGGAGGCCTTTTCGGTGATCGAAGAAAAGGGCGGAACAGATGTCGTGGTGATTTACAAGGATTCGGCCGGACTTCTTTCAAAGCTGGCGCAGGAGGGGGAACCGGAGCAAAAAAGACGGATTATCAGGCAGCTGCAGCGATATGTTGTGAATCTGCCGGACGGCCTGCTGCGCCGGATGGGAGGAACGGCGGTATATGAAGCGGAGGACGGCAGTGTGCTTGTTTTAGAGGGACGGTTTTATGATGAAAACGTGGGGGTGACAGAGGAACCCGGACAAATGCCGTTTTTAATTTCGTGAAGGGAGGAAGAATCGTGCGGACAAAATACAGCAATACAGTGGAATTTCAGGTCAGCGGCGCGTATGCGCTGTTTTCCGATCCGGTCACAAGGGTCGGAGGCGAAAAATTTTCCTATCAGATTCCCACTTATGAAGCGATCAAGGGAATTTTACAAAGTGTGTACTGGAAGCCCACACTGATTTGGGTCATTGATGAAATGCGGGTGATGAATCCGATTCAGACGCAGACAAAGGCGATACGCCCGGTTTCATACAACGGAGGCAATGATCTGGCTTATTATACATATTTAAAAGACGTATGTTATCAGGTGCGCGCCCATTTTGAATGGAATGACAACAGGCCGGAGCTTGCACAGGACCGGAATGAAAACAAGCATCATAACATCGCAAGGCGGATGATAGACAGAGGAGGGAGGCGGGATATTTTTCTGGGAACCCGGGAATGTCAGGGATATGTGGAACCGTGCGTTTTCGGAGAAGGCGCAAGCTTTTATGAGAATCCGCCGCGGGAATTGGCCTTTGGTCTTATGTATCACGGAATTACCTATGCTGACGAGGCGGTTTTGGAGGAAGATCGGGGACAGATGACAGTCCGGTTCTGGCAGCCTGTGATGAAGGATGGGCTGGTCAGATTTATCCGCCCGGAGGAATGCAGCGTGAAACGGCATATTCATGAAATGGATATCAAACGGTTTTCGGATAAAACCTTCAGCGGACTTGAGGAATTCGGAGAGGAAGGTGAGACAGGGTGAATTGGATTGTGGCGCTTTGCGATTTGTATGACCGGAATGCACACCTGGCAGGAAAGCAGGAGCCGGACGGGACAGTGCTGATTCCGCTGTATCATTCCACAGTCACCGCGCAGATTACGGTGACGATCGACGGAGAGGGTAATTTTAAGAAGGGAGAAGCCGTGCCGGATGGGGAAAAGCTTACCATCATCCCCGTTACGGACAGCTCCGCCAGCAGGACAAGCAGTCCGTCGCCGCATCCGCTCTGCGATACGCTGGAATATCTGGCGGGAGACTATGGGCGCTATGTGTCGGACAAGGATTGTTCGGAAAAGCATATGCTGTATATGGACCAGCTGGAAAAGTGGGCGTTTTCTCCTTACAGCCACAAAAAGGTGGAAGCGCTTTACCGATATCTGAAAAAGGGGACGTTGATGTCGGATCTGGTGTGCGGGAGGGTGCTTTTGCCGGATGAAGACGGAAAACTGTCGGAGAAGGTGAAAATGCAGGCGGCGTCCCAGACGAAGGCTTTTGTGCGCTTCCGGATTGAGGATGGGCAATTGCCTCCTTCGGATATGCTGGAGGACACAGAGGGCAAATATTACGGGGAATGCTGGAAGGACAGGACGCTGCAGGAAAGCTATATTTCCTGGCAGCGTTCGCAGCGGGATCATCCCGGGCTTTCCTATCTGACAGGAGAAATGCAGCAGATATCCTATCTGCAGCCGAAAAAAATCAGGAATGAAGGGGACGGTGCAAAGCTGATTTCATCCAATGATGCGGACAATTTCACCTATCGGGGCAGATTTGTAACCAGGGAGGAAGCCTTTGCCATCGGATACGAGGATTCGCAAAAGGTGCATAACGCCCTGAAATGGATCATCAGAAAGCAGGGGAAAAGCTACGGCAGCATGTGCCTTGTGACGTGGGAATCGGATCTGTGCAAAATTCCGGACTGGCGGAAGGATACGGACAGCATTTGTGTAGAAGTGGAAGAAGACGGGGAAGTGGATTTTTCGCAGCTGACGGATATTTATGAGGAGAAGGAACCGGATACGGGCGAGTTGGGGGCAGCGCGGTTTCGAAGGGCGTTAGCGGGATATGAAAAGGATCTGCGTCAGTCCTCCCGGACGGTGATCATGGCTTTTGACGCCGCCACGACAGGGCGGCTTGCCATGCTGGAATGTAGGGAATATGATTCCTCGCGCTATCTGGACGCACTGCAGCGGTGGTATGACCGGTGTGAGTGGATACATGAAAAGGCCGCAAAGGATAAAGGCCATTATACATTTACAGGAATGGTGGGGATGGGGGATATCGCAGAGCTTTTGTATGGGACGGAGCAAAAGGGGTACTTTTCTCTGGCAGGAAAAGAGGAACGCTATAAGGATGTGGCAAAAAGATTGCTGCCCTGCATTTTGGATGGGAGCAAAGTGCCGGTGGATATGGTTTCTTTGGCGGTGCGCCGCGCCTCCTCTCCGCAGTCCTTTGAAAGCCGGTTTTTGTGGGAGCGGGTTTTGACGCTGGCGTGCTCCTTTGTGAAACAGCAATATATTGCAGAAAGGAAGGAAAACTGGACAATGGCATTGGATGTGACATGCACGAAAAGGGATTATTTGTATGGACGCCTGCTGGCAGTGGCGGACCGGATTGAATATCGGACCTACGACAGGGAGGAGAACGGGCAGACGAATGCAAAAGACAGACAGACAAAAGGCAGACAGACAAACGCGAAGAGATATATGAGCGCTTTCTCACAGCACCCATTCCGCACGTGGAAGGTGATAGAGGAAAGGCTGGAGCCCTATCTGGTTCGTCTGGCTGTGCCGGAGCGATTAAAGTATCAGGGGCTGCTGGACGAAATCAGCGACAGGTTTACCGTGGAGGATTTTGCGAGCGATATGCCCCTGAGCGGGTTATATTTGCTGGGATTTCATAATCAGGCTTATGCGTTTAAGAAAAAGGAGGAGAAGGAAGATGAGTGAACTGAGAGGAAAAATTGATTTTGTTGTGCTGGTGTCGGCAACCAATGCGAATCCGAACGGGGATCCTCTAAACGGAAACCGTCCCCGGGAAAATTATGAGGGATACGGAGAAATTTCCGATGTCTGTGTGAAACGGAAAATACGGAATCGCTGGCAGGATATGGGACAGAAAATTTTTGTGCAGTCCGACGACAGGTCCGACGATGGATTCAAAAGCCTGAAAGACCGGGCAGAAGGGTGTCAGCCCTTCCGGGAGGAGCTGCAAAAGAAAAAGGGCGCGGACCGGGACAGATGTATGGAGATTGTTTGCCAGGAATGGCTGGATGTGCGCAGCTTTGGACAGGTATTCGCTTTTAAAGGGGTAGGGGATGTGTCCTTAGGCATCCGCGGCCCGGTTTCCATTCATCAGGCGGTGAGCGTAGAGCCGGTGGACATCATCAGCATGCAGATCACCAAAAGCGTGAACAGTGAGGCCAAAGAAGGCAAGGCATCCGACACGATGGGAACCAAACACAGGGTGGGATTTGGATTGTATATGATCAAGGGCAGCGTCAACGTGCAGCTGGCGGAAAAGACCGGCTTTTCACAGGAGGATGCGGAGCTGTTGAAGGAAGCATTGAAAACACTGTTTGAAAATGATGCCTCTTCGGCGCGGCCTGAGGGCAGCATGGAGGTATGCAGACTTTACTGGTGGCAGCATGAAGAAAAGATGCCGGCCGTTTCCACGGCAAAGGTCCACAGGAGCGTGAAGGTGGAACGGAAAGAGGACAGAACGGCGTCCTTTGCGGATTATGAAATCAGTTACACGGATCCCGGATGCGTGGAACCGGAGGTGTATGATTTTGTATGACGAAGAGGAATATCTTCAGCTTTCTGGCATTCAGCATTTTGCCTTTTGCAGACGCCAATGGGCTTTGGCGTATATGGAACTGCAATGGGCAGAAAACGTGAGGACTGTGGAAGGAAAGCTTTTACATGAAAAGGCACATGACGTAATGAGCCGGGAGAAGAGAGGTGCGCCAAAGCAGAACCATGTGGATGTTCTGCAGCTTGCCGCGCAGGCAATGTGTCTGGAGGAGATGCTGTGCTGTGATATTCCGGAGGGATATCTGTATTATGGGAAAACCAGACACAGGGAAAGGGTAGAACTGTGTGAAGCTGTGCGCCAGGAAGTGCGGGATATGCTGCAGGAAATGCATGGTTATTTTTCCAGAAAATATACGCCGCGGGTGAAATGGAGCAAAGGCTGTAATGCGTGTTCGCTGCGGGATATATGTCTTCCCGTATTGGGCAAGGGAAAGTCGGCAGAGAAATATGTGGAAACTCATATTGCAGAGGAAAATTGAGAGCGACATTCTTATGGCAGTCAGAAAACGGTCTGAATCGGACAGAGGAAAAGAAAGTTGAAAAGACTATTGAATACATTATATGTGACATCACATAATCGGTACCTGTCTCTGGATGGGGAAAATGTGGTGATTCTGGAAAAGGAACAGGAGGTTGCGAGGATTCCTTTGCATAATCTGGAGGCGATTGTAACATTTGGCTATACAGGAGCCAGTCCGGCTCTGATGGGAGCCTGTGCACAGTGGAATCCGTTTACTTTTCCTGCTTTCCGGATATGATTTTGCAGCAGAAGGAAGATTTTATATTTTCCGGAAGAAACAGAAGACCTCCGTTGGATGAAGTGAACGCACTGCTTTCTTTTGCCTATACATTGCTGACTTCCATGTGCGCGAGTGCTCTGGAGGCGGTCGGGCTGGATCCTTATGTTGGTTTTTTTCATACGGACAGGCCCGGAAGAAAGTCTCTGGCCCTCGATATGGTGGAGGAACTGCGCAGTGTGATGGCCGATCGGTTTGTTCTCACCCTGATTAATAAAAAAATGGTTCAAAAAAAGGGATTTTTGCGGAAGGAAAACGGAGCCGTCATCATGGATGATGAGACGCGAAAAACCTTTTTAGCCGCCTGGCAGGCAAAAAAACAGGAAATGATCACCCATCCGTTTCTGGGAGAAAAAACAGAGTGGGGACTGGTTCCTTTTGTGCAGGCGATGCTTCTTGCGCGGTATTTGAGAGGGGACCTGGACGCATACCCACCGTTTTTCTGGAAATAGAAACAGAGCAAGTGGTTTTGGCGCGGGGGCATCGAAAAATGATGCATGCCGGTTTTTAATGGAAAAAGGAGGAAGGGGCAGTGCTTGTGCTCATTACATATGATGTGAATACGGAAACCGCTGCCGGGCGTACCAGGTTAAGAAAGGTTGCCAAACAGTGCGTAAACTATGGACAGAGGGTTCAAAATTCCGTATTTGAATGCAATATGGATGCGGCTAAATGCAGACAGGTCAAGGCGATTCTGGAGGACATTATTGACAAGGATAAGGACAGCCTTCGCTTTTATTATCTGGGTGATCATTACAAAAATAAGGTGGAGCATATTGGAGTCAGGCCAGGATTTGATGTGACAGAAACTCTTATTTTTTAGGAATTGGGTGGGTGCGGACGTGAAGCGAACATGAATATGCAGTGGGATTCGCACCTTGAATTGGGCTATATTTATGAAGCAATCAGAAGAAAAGTTTAAATTTCTTTTATGAAAAAGACGTTTGGGGAGAATGGGTTTGATAGTTTTGGTGAGATTTTAGGGGTGTTATTAAACAAAATTGTTTATTTTTGCAGTCTTCCTCCGTATGGAGGAAGTGGATTGAAATGTATATGATCGAACACAGGCAGACGTGGATCGGGGTCTTCCTCCGTATGGAGGAAGTGGATTGAAATTGATACTCGACTGGGAAGGAGACCAAAATGCAAGTCTTCCTCCGTATGGAGGAAGTGGATTGAAATTTCCTGTGCTTTTCCAGTACGTTGTATATATCATCGTCTTCCTCCGTATGGAGGAAGTGGATTGAAATAAAAGGGAAGACTGTATCGGCACCTCCGATAGAGTCTTCCTCCGTATGGAGGAAGTGGATTGAAATCTTTCGCTGCTGTTCATCAGTATCCTGTCAACCGTCTTCCTCCGTATGGAGGAAGTGGATTGAAATACGCCCGAACAGGAAGCGCTGTTCCAGCAGTTCCTGTCTTCCTCCGTATGGAGGAAGTGGATTGAAATACATACCGGATCATTTTTTCCATCTGCTCCCATTGTCTTCCTCCGTATGGAGGAAGTGGATTGAAATTCCACGATGGAAAGTACTTTGGAAGAAGGAACTGTCTTCCTCCGTATGGAGGAAGTGGATTGAAATATCTATTTCAAGCTGCATCGCTCCGCCGGGATCGTCTTCCTCCGTATGGAGGAAGTGGATTGAAATAAGGAACAGAAAATAGCGATAACAGTGCCTACCGTCTTCCTCCGTATGGAGGGAGTGGATTGAAATATTTCCAGCGCTGCCAGTTTCTGCTCTTTCTGAAGTCTTCCTCCGTATGGAGGAAGTAGGTTGAAATGTCATATGTTACTATTTTGGCAGCGAGGAATTCAGGTATGCTTCCGTATGAAGAAAAAGTGGCTTGAAATAAATAATTAAACATTTACATTAACCGGAGTCATTAAACGCGCAGTGAATTTCGTCAGGAATGGGGAAGAGAGCATAAACTGTTCCAATGAAAAATATTCCATTTTGCGTACGGGAAGCCAATAAAAAGGAACCCCGTATGGCTGACAAGCACTTCACATATGAAGACAGCGGCAGCTGCCGAGATACAGAGAAATGTAAAAAAGCAGACAAAAGCTGGACGTTGAGGAATGAAGTTCTATGCATAAAGAGGTGTTGAATAACCTCGAGGGCATGCATAGAGCTTTGCTGGGGAGGAACCGTTCAATCCAGACAGAAGGGAGCTTTGAGATCATGAAATATAACCGGTGGTACAAAGGGACTGAATTCGGTAAAACGGGGACTTTTTCTGGTATTCATTGGGCATAATCTCTATAAATTTCACAACAAACAGATGAGCCTCCAGAAAGCGGCTCAAGAATAAAAAGTGGCAGATTTTATAGGGAAAGGGGCGTTATATGCCTTTAAGAGTCAAATGCGGATAAGGTGACAATATAAACAGGGGGCATCAAAAGTGGAGATTTTAAACTCCGTTTTTTTATTGCCCAACACATAGCCAATTTCTTTTTCCAGCGCATGCTTTTTATAATAGCAATGGTCTCTGTGACAGCGTTCATAATGCATGCTACAGCTTGCATTCCGCAGTTTATCTACAAATCATGCAAAGCAAATTGCGTGATTTGGCAGGCAAGACTGATGGGACAGGGGCAGATATCACAAATTCACTTTCCACAGCATGGGTAATAACTCACAAAAATTGTATAAAATGTACAAATGCACTTACATTTACTAAAAAAAAGTGATAAAATAGAAAATGTAAATGGTTTGATACAGAGGATAAGGGTGCGCCGGAAAACAGTTTTTTGGCGGTCCTCAAAGCAGGGTATAGCAAAAATATTTTGCAGAAGGGAGAGTGGATGTTTCAGGTTGATGATATTGTGGTATATGGAAGGAACGGCGTTTGCAGAATAACGGATATTGGCACAATTTCCATGTCCATGGCGGATAGCCATAAGCTGTATTATACGTTAAAGCCATTGTTTGGGCATGATGCGGTGCTTTATGTGCCTGTTGACCGGGAGGGAAGCGTCATGCGTCCGGTTATGACGCAGGAACAGGCGAAGGAGCTGATCAGTGAAATTCCGGATATCGAGTGTGTATTCAGCGCGAATGAGCGGGAGCGGGAAGCGCAGTATAAGGAAGCGCTTCGTACCGGCGACAGCAGGGAGCTTGTGAAGATCATCAAGCTTTTATATGGAAGAAAGCAGGCGAGAATCCGTCAGGGAAAGAAGATGACTTCGGTGGATGAGCGGTATTTTAATCAGGCGCAGGAGCGTCTTTACGAAGAGCTGGGGTATGCGTTGGACATCACGAAAGACAAGGTGGAATCCTATATTGCGGATAATATTGTCGCGGCGGGAAAATGGCTGTGAGGGAAGGACCGGTTTAGCCGGTTCTTTTTTTATACGATAGGAAACTTCGTTCCCTATCGTATAAAAAAAGACATTAATGCGTACTCGCGCGTGAGGAAGAAGTTGCCTGTCGGCAACCGCGCTCGACGCGGTGTGTGCGCTTTGCGCACACTTTTTTATGTATCCTTGACTCTCCCCCAGGGGGAGCCCTTATAATGAACATAAGAGAAGCGGACAGATACAGGGAGGAGCAGGGATGAAAGAAAAAATGACATCGGGTGAGCTGGCAAAAAGGACGGGCGTATCCCAGAAAGCGATCCGGCTGTATGACGAAAAGGGGCTGCTGCGCCCGACGGCGTATTCGGAAGGGAATTATCGCCTCTACGATGAAGAGGCGCTGTTCACGCTGGAAAAAATCATCGCCCTAAAGCAGGTGGGATTTTCGCTGGACGAAATCCGGGAAAATCTGATTTTTGACGAAGGCATGGATATACAAACCTCTCTGCGGCAGCAGATACAGCTTTTGTATGAAAAGAAAAAGCAGCTGGAAAGCTCCATCGCATGTCTGGAAAACGCGCTGAAACGCTGTAGCGGACAAAACGATTGGGACAGTGTGGCGGAAGCGCTGCGCAATATTTTGATCAATCAGGCAGCGAACGAAAGATATCAATATTATCAGGAACAGAAAAGCGGGGCATGGTATCCGAAGATATACCGGTCCCTGCGGATTGAGAGTGGGCAAAGAATTCTGGATCTGGGCTGTGGCCGCGGGCTTTTGTGGCTGCAAAACCGGGAAGCTCTGCCTCAAAATATCCGGGTCGATGCGGTGGACCTGCACGGAAGCGGAGCGGACAGCTTTGCGCAGGAGCTGGAAAAGAGCGAAGAGGTGCTGCCGCCCAGCACGGCCTTTCATTTCTGGTGGCAGGATGTAGAGGAGGAGTCTTTGTGGGAACAGCTGGCAGCGCATGCGCCTTATCAGCGGGTTATCGCCCACTATTTTCTGCATTTTCTGCGGGATGAGGAAAAAATGCTTTCCCGGATTGCCCGGATTCTCGCTCCCGATGGGCTTTTCTCCTGCAATGGTCCGTGTGTCAGCCGGGAATATGGCTTCTGGGAGGAGTGGCTGCAAAAGCACGGGATCGATGCAGGCTTTGTTTCCGCCAAAATAAAAGAGCGGAAGAAAAGAGAAGGGGAATTTTTAAAAAAGCTGCAGCGACATTTTTCTACCGTCAAAAGCGTAGAGCTTTCCAACGATATGAAATATGAGCAGCCTGAGGCGCTTCTGAAACGGCTGCTGTGCTTTTTCCCGGATCAGAAAAAGGCGCTGTGCGCAGAGCGGGAGCGGATTCTGGCATATGCGGGGGAGGAGCTGGATCGTGCCGGGATCATTACCGTTCCAATCAGCATGACCTTCCGGCACTGTTTTGCTTTGGACAGGGAGAAAGTAAAACTTTCATACGATTGAATTTATGTCCGTCAAAGTAGACAAGGAGTGTAAGTATGAGATATTGTTTTCGTATGACAAAAGGATACCGGCTTTGGTTATGCGGCCTGTTTGTTGTGGTTCTTTGCGCCACGGGAACGGGGGCGCTGTTTCCCTGGGCGATCGGGAGGCTGGTGGATGAAATTTTTTACCGGAGACGGATGAGGGGCTTTCTGGCGGCGTTTTGCGTGTATGCAGGGCTGTATCTGCTCAACCAGTGCCTGCACGGCGCGCTGAATTATTTCTGGGTGCGGCTTCGCGTGACCTGGCTGATCGATATCCGAAAGGCATGCTTTTCCCATCTGCAAAAGCTTAAGGCGGAGGTCTTATGCGGCATCAGAAGCGGAGATGTGATCAGGCGGATGCGGGAGGATGTGGAATGTTTTCTGGAATTTGTGCACCGCAGCCTGTTTTATGTGGCGGCACATATTTTACAGCTGGGGATTTCGCTGGGATATCTTTATGTCACCGCCCCTTCCATGGCGCTTGCGGCGCTTGTATTTACGCCGGTCATGGGATATACGGTCCGCCATTTTACGGCAAAGCTTACGGCAGAGCATCAAAGGATACAAAACGGCAAAGGGCTTTTGGAGGCGTGGATTCTGGAAATGATGGCGGGAATCTTTCGGTGGAAGCTTTTGGGCGCGGCGGATCAGGTGCAGCGGGATTATCGGGAAAAAAGCTGTCGGGTGCTGGAGGGAGAAATTCATGCGGGCTTTACAGGGCTGTATGCGGAAAATTTAAACGGCGCGCTGACGCTTTTGGGACAGCTTGCCGTGTATGCGATCGCCGCTTACCGGATCCGGGGAGGCAGCATGACGGTGGGGCAGTTTGTGGCAAGCGCCTCTTACTTTGCGGGCTGTGCGGGGTATTTTCGTGCCATCGGGAAGAAAATTCAGGACAGCAGCCAAAACCTTGCGGGGATCAGGCGGGTGGAGGCTTTTATGGGCTGGGAGGAAGAGCGGGATTGCCCCGGGGCATATACGCGCATATTTGAAAAGGGCAGCATCCGTCTGGAGGGAGTGTCCTTCGGATACGGAAAAGAAAGAGTGCTTCACGGGATCGATCTGCAGATCGAGGCAGGAGAGCGGCTGGCGCTGGTGGGAAAAAGCGGGGAAGGAAAGAGCACCCTGTTAAAGCTTTTATGCCGGCTTTACGAGCCGCAGGAGGGACAGATTTTTGTGGATGGAGCATGCCTGCACACCTGTACGCTGGCGGGCGTGCGCAGCCAGATCGCGGTTGTGTGGCAGGAGAACGGGCTGTTTCATGCCAGCCTGCGGGAAAATATCGCATTGTCCGACGACTCTTCGCAGGACAGACGGATATGGGAAATTCTGGAGGGACTGAGGCTTAAGGAGCTGGCAGAGAGCCTGCCGGCGGGGCTGGACACGGTTTTGGGAGAGGGAGAAAGGAGCTTATCCGGCGGTCAAAAGCAGCGCATCGCCATCGCCAGATGCGTGTTCAAACAGCCGAAGGTGTTGCTTTTGGATGAGGCAACCTCTGCGCTGGACGGGGAGACGGAAACGGCGGTCATCACGTTTTTGTGTGAACAGCTTCCCGGAACGACGATCCTTTGCGCGGCCCACCGGTTTTCCGCCGTGCTTGCCTTTCCCCAGACAGCGGTGCTGGAGCAGGGCAGGATCAGCGCCAAAGGCCCCCATGCTGTGTTGATGGAACGAAGCGGTCTGTACCGGGCGCTCTATGAGGAATACCGAAGCGGCGCAGACGGAGAGAAAAATCTGCCGTCGGCGGGTGGCAAAAAGAGGGGAGGGGAAACATTTGAAGCTGCATTTTAAACGGTGCGCGGGTATGGCATCGCGGGCATTATCTGCGGTATGCAGGGGGAAAGGGATGCTAAGCAACGGCTTATGTGCGGGCGCTTTCATAAGACCTTACCGGAGCAGAGCAGCGGTTTATCTGTTCTGGCGGCTTTTACAATACGGAATCTCCCTTTTGCCGCCGTTGTGCTATCTGCTGTTTCTCAACGAGGTGATCATGAAGGGGCGGATTGATTTTCTATGGGCGCCCTTTTTGCTTTATGTGCTGACTTATGCGGGAGCCGCCCTCACCTCGGTCTGCCAGAAACGGGCCTATAACCGGGTTTTTCCCGTCATGGCGCTGGAATGGAAGGGGCGGATGCTGGAGCAATACGCCCGGCTGGATATCCAAAGGCTGCAGGCGTATACGGCGGGAGAGCGAAAGCTGCGTTTGCATAACGATACGGAAAACGCAGCGCTGTACTGGGAAAAAACGCTGGAGGCGGGCGTGTTGTCGGCGGGCGCGCTGGTCACGGCGGGCATTCTGCTTTCCTTAAACTGGATTCTGGCGCTTTGCAGCTTCGCGCTTTTGCCGGTGTCCTTTTGGGTAACCCGCCTGATTCGGGGAAGGAGCAGCCGGGAGTATGAACGGGAGCGCAGGCTTTTGGGAAGCTGGCAGGATTTCATGCTTCACAATCTGTTTTTCTGGAAGGAGGTGCGGACGGACGGGCAGCAGGAGCGGCAGGAGAAGCGGTTTGGGGCGCTGTGGAAGGAGATGGGACAGGCATCGCTGCGCGCTCACATGTACTGGTTTTGCAACAGAACCTTTCTGGCGTTTAAGGACGTGTTTCTGACCCGGATGGGGCTGTATCTGCTGGGCGGCATTCTGGTCATAAACGGTATGGCTGCGTTGCCGGCGTTGCTCGCCTTCGTGGAATATTATGGCAATTTTGCGGACCGCCTGCTGGAGCTTGCGGATATTGCCTTAAAAAGAGGGGAGCAGGAGCGGTCGCTGGAAAGAATCGGAGAAATCATGGCGCTTTCTGTCGCGAAGCGGCCGCATCAAATGGAAGCCTTTGAGAGCCTGCGGTGCGATCGGCTCACATTTGCCTATGAGGAAAACCAGGAAAGCGTTTTGCGGGATTTTTCTCTGGAGGTGAAAAAGGGGGAAAAGGTGGCGATCGTGGGGGAAAGCGGATGCGGGAAAAGCACGTTGATCAAGCTTCTGGCAGGCTGTCTGGAGCCTGTGGCCGGTGAGGTTTTCTGGAACGGTCAGCCGGCAGCGCAGACGGACCGGGCCAGCCTGTACCGCAGAGTGGGCTTTTTGATGCAGGAGGGCAGCCTGTTCAATCTGACTATCCGGGAAAATCTGACGTTTGCGAAAGCGGATGCGTCCAACAGAGAGCTGGAGGACGCCTGTCGGCGGGCGAACATCCTGGATTTTATTCAGACATTACCTTTGGGCTTTGAGACTGTGATCGGGGAAAACGGAATCCGTCTGTCCGGCGGACAAAGACAGCGGCTGCTCATCGCCAGCCTGTTTTTACAGGACCCGGAGGTCATCATCTTTGACGAAGCCACCTCCTCTCTGGACTATCAGAACGAAAGCGAAATCCTGCGGCTTTTGACGGAGCAGATGGGCGAAAAGACGCTCATTATGGTGACCCACAGAAAAACCGCTCTGACAAACTGCGACAGAGTCATTATAATGGACTGAAGCCGCATGCGGAGAAAAGATTCCGGGCGGCAAAAGGCGCGGCTTTCCGGCAGGAGCAGACACAGGCAGGGCGGGAGCAGCAGGCGGACGGCGGGAACAGAAACGGTGGGCATGCGATACAGGCACAGGGGGTTCCGGTCGCGATATCCGGAGTGGGAAATTCCACAAAGCGGCAGAATATTCCAGGAACAGGGCGCAAAAAAACTCACTTCGTTCGGACAGTTTTGCGCCCTGTTCCTGGAATATTCTGCCGTTTTGGGAATTTCTCCACTCCGGATAAAGCTCCCGGAACCTCTTGTGCCTGTATCGCATGCCCACCGTTTCCGTTCCCGCCGTCCGCCTGCTGCTCCCGTCCTGCCTGTGTCTGCTCCTGCCGGAAAGCCGCACCTCCTGTCGCCTGAAAGTTACTGTCCACGGTGCCGCCGGGTATGGCGTGTCAGCGGTCGGTCCCCTTTCTTCCATCCTCTCCGCCGGTGCAGACTGCTTTTTGGGCGCCTGATATCCGAAACAGGCAAATCGCCGCCAAAGTGCAGTCCATTTCTGCCGCAAAAGTGGGAAAACGAACAACGTGAGTTCCCGCTTTTGCGCAGGAATGGCTGCACTTTGGCGGATGGATTTGCCGTTTCGGATATCAGGCGCCCAAAAAGCAGTCTGCACCGGCGGAGAGGATGGAAGAAAGGGGACCGACCGCTGACACGCCATACCCGGCGGCACCGTGGGCAGTAACCTTCCGGGACCTGATTCCTCACAGTTGTGCGGATACCGTATTGCGTTTGGGCGTGTTCCTGTGGTAAAATAATGGCATCAGGAAAACAGCAACAGGGTTTGCATAAAAGCCGTATTGCCGTGGGTTTTTCAGCATCAGGGCAGGGCAGAAATGAAGGTAGAGCGGTGGATATTCGGGAATACGAAAAGATTTTGCAGGCGGTGCCGGGGACGGGGGTCCTCATCATCCGGGAAGATAATCATGAAATTCTGTATTTGAATGAGAGGGTGCGCGAGGTGTCGCCCAGGGCAAGGGTGGGAATGCCCTGTCACGAGATGGGCGGTCATTCCTGCGCAAATTGCCCTCTTCTTTCCATCGGGGACAGGCAGGAAAACCAGAGCGTATGCTACAACAGTCCCTTTGGGGAGATTGTAGATATTGTGGCGGTCAGGACCAAATGGGAAGGGGAGGTTCCGGCGTTTGTCATTACCGTATCTCCTCATGTTCAGGAGATCACCAATGCGTATCACAAGATATTGCGGGTCAATCTGACGCAGGACCGCTATGAGGTGGTGCGGATGTCTGCCCAGGACCGGGCATTTGGATACGGGACGGATAATTTTTCCACATGGCTTGGACAGATTATTTATAACGGCAGCATTCATCCGGATGATATGAACAACTTTATCGCGTTCACCCGTCCGGAAAATTTGCTGGAGGCGCTGGATGGCGGTCAGAAAATTCTGACCTGCTGTTACCGGCGGCGGTCGGAAAATGATTTTCGCTGGAATCTGATGGAGGTGGTGCCGGATTTTGTGCGCGGAAATGATGACCGTTTTATTTTTCTTTACATAAAGGATATTCATGATATGCTCCAAAGGAGCCTGAAGCTGGATGATACCAACATCCGCATTCAGGAGGTCATCCGTACGCTGGGCGAGCAGAATTTCGGCATTTACGGAATTGATCTGGACACCGGGGAGACCAATCTGGTGCGGGAAAACGGCCGTACGCATACGGGCTGGAAGTCTTGGACCGTGCAGTGGGACGAGATTATAGGCTCCCGCCTTTCCATTCAAATCCATCCTGCGGACAAGGAAAGGTTTTGCCGGGATTTTTCGCTGGAGGGCCTGCGCAGATATAAGGAGACAGCGGTGCAAAAGGCGGATATGCTTTGCCAATGGCGTGGCGAGGAGGATCACGAATATCGTTATATGGCGGTTATCGCCTATTTTGGACAGAATCACAGCACGGAAAATTATGCGATTCTCGCGCTGCAGAATGTGGATAAGCGGGTACGGCAGGAACAAACCCTGACACTTCGGGATATGCAGCTTGCGGCAATTTTGAAGTCCCGTTACAGTGTCATGACTACGGTTTATCTGGAAAACGGGCAGTGTGAGCGGATATGGATCAATGAAGAAAGCCGGATGCAGAAGGTGGTTTCTGAAAACTATCACCAGTATTTTCATAAGATGCTGGAAAACGAGGTGAATCCGGAAGACAGGGAAGCGTTCCAGAGGGTCATGAATCCGGAGCATCTGTATCAGATGGCGGCGGGTACCCGGGATTATGCGGAGGAGATCTGCCGCTACCGGATTGTGGGAAAAGCCCTGCAGTGGTTTGAGCAGCATGTCATATATGTCAGGCAGAGAGGGCGGATGTCCGTGCAGATTCTGGGCAGGGACATCACCCGGGAGAAGCTGGAGGAAGAGCTGCGTCTGAAAGGGGAGCGGGAGCAGGCAGATATTGTGCGCTCTCTGGGCGGCATGTTTTTTGCCACCTATTATGCGGATCTGGAGCAGGATATATTCCGCAGCGTGACGCAGCTCAAGGAAGTGGGGAAAGCGCTGGAAGGCAGAGTGAATTATGAAACCGGCCTGAAGACCTATGCGGAAAATTTTGTGCATCCCGATGACAGGGAGGAGTATTTAAGGCTTTTAAGCGCGGCAAATCTGCGCAGGACATTGAATGCGAAAAATCCCTATGTGACGATGGCCTATCGGAAGCTTCCCAAAGAGCAGGATACCAGACCGGAGGAGTATGGCTGGATCCGTAGCACTGCCGTCATGTCCCAGACCGATGCGGACGGCAAGGCGCGGTCCATTGTGTATGCGGCACAGGATGTGACGGAGAGCAAGCGTAAGGAAATGCGGGAGCAGCAGGCTCTGCAGGCGGCGTGTGAGGCGGCGGATCATGCCAATGCGTCCAAGCAGGAATTCATTTCCAGCATGAGCCATAATGTGCGCACGCCGATGAACGGTATTCTGGGCATGATTCAGATCGCGGCAGATCACGCAGAGGAACCGGACAAGGTGAAGGAATGTCTGGAAAAGGCCTCTGCATCCGGCATGCATCTGCTTTCCATGCTGAATGAGATTCTGGATATCAGCCAGATCCAGGCCGGCGGTTTTGATTTAAAGGAGGAAGCCTTCGGATTGTCTGAGCTGATCGGAGAAATGACGGCAGCCATCCTTCCGGATGTCCAAAAAAGGGAACAGCTGCTGCGGGTGCACCCGCTTGCCGCAGAGCATGAAAAGGTGCTGGGAGACAAAAACCGGCTGCTGCAGATATTTTTAAGCATTCTGGGAAATTCCATAAAATATACGCCGCCGGGCGGCGTGATGGAGGTGCGGGTCTGTGAGCGGGAATCCCGTGAGTATGGCTGCAGCTCCTACGATTTCATATTCCGTGATAACGGTATCGGGATGGAGCAGGAGTTTATCAGGCATATTTTTGAGCCCTTTGCCCGGGAAAAGGAGTCAAATGAAAATCTGGCCGACGGCATGGGGCTGGGAATGACCATTGCCCGGAATATCGCCCGTATGATGGGCGGCAACATCAGCGTGAAGAGCGCGCCCGGACGGGGCTCTGAGTTTACTGTGACAGTGATTTTGCGGCTGCAAAATCCGGCGGAGACCGATGTCGTGTCAACCGGGAGGACGGAAGAGGCGACAGAGCGTTTCTTCCAGAGCAGCAGGATTCTTCTTGTGGAGGATAACGAGCTAAACCGGGAGATTGCCATGGAGCTGATCGGAGAGCTTGGCGCGCAGGTGGAGTGCGCGGGAGATGGGCGAAAGGGACTGCAGCGCTTTGTGGAAATGCCCGAGGGGTATTATGACCTGATTTTGATGGATATTCAGATGCCGGTGATGAACGGCTTTGAGGCCACCCGGGCGATCCGGAAGGTTCCCCGCGCCGATGCGGCAAGGATTCCCATATTCGCCCTGTCCGCCAATGCCTCTGCGGAGGACATCGCGGCGGGCCGGGAGGCGGGCATGAACGGCCATATCGCCAAGCCGCTGCACATTCCGCTGCTGATGGAGCAGATGGAACGCTGGCTGAAGGAAAGATAAAGGACCCAGGGAAAGAGAGCGGAATGGACGCTTTAGATGGTGAAAGGCGGCGTTGGCGAAAAGCTTACGCCGTCTTTCACCATTTGAAAAGCAGGAAACCTTTTCCTGGTTTCCTGTTCCGGTACGCTACCTGTTGCGGGTAGCAGTTATTCGGTTTTCATGTTATTACAATTCTACAAACCGGAATTATTTTTGCAGTGCCAGTGGCGCTGATAGTCACCGATACGAACACATCTGCTAATTGTTCACAGGTATGGTATATTTTTGTTTTTGTCGAATAACATACTCACTGATTTTTTCATCATAGTTCGGATAGGGATAGTTTAATCGTTGTGCTACTGCTGCTGACACCTCCCGAAATAATTCCATACACTGCTCTAAAGATTCCCACATGTGCGTATAAGAATCCATCCTATATGTGGTCATAAGCTGTTCCCATAGTTTGATTGGAACATGTTGCTCCAAAAACTTATAGTTTTTACCTAAGCTGAAATTGTAGCCCTGTTCCGTACCGACCCACCACGAAATCATACGCAGCAATTCCATTCGCACGATATTGTTTAGATGGTCAATTGCAAACAGAATCTCCCTGCGGCACAGCCCTTTCACGACATACGTTGTTGTATTCCAGAACTCGTTGCAGCAGTCATCAAAGGACCGTTCTGTCGGGCGACGTATATGGTAATCTATATCCGTTGGTATCGGCGGCTGGGCAATGCGATTGTCTTTGTCCAGCAGTAATTTTACCAGTTTGTCCCATGTGAAATACTCATCGATCAAGTCCAACGGCAATAATGTCAAATCTATTTTAACATCATCACTGAATAGCATAAGATAGGAAAATCCTTTTTCCTCTGCCGGAAATAACTCCATATCCTCCGGTTTTTGCATGATCAGTCTTTCACCGAATATATTCAGCCATTCATCATCTGTGATAAAGCTCTGCATATCCGAAACAAAAAAAGTAATGTCATAATCCTGAAAATCATCCGGAAAAATATTGATGTTTGTCCGGGAACCTTCTAAAGTAACCATGCGAACCCGCTCATCTGCTTTCGCGAAATTGAGAATCGTGTCATATATCTGTTTTTCAGTTCTCATTTCATGTTTCCCCTTTACGTTTGTTATACGTCGGACAATCTACAACTCCCGATTTATCTCTGAATTTATTATATTGCTTTTATCCAGCAATAACAATGGCTTTATTCATTTTTTTCCTTAAATCAGAGTATTTAAACAATCCATCTTCCGTACAATACAAGTACAAATTTCCGCCGCCTTTCATCACCGGCATACGAAATGACGGGCTTTGTTCCGGGTAAAACCTTTGAAACCAGATACGGTCATCATACACATACGCCGCAAAAGAAATATAATGCTTTTTGCTCATATCATGTTGAAGCACGATAAAATAATCAGTATCCATTTCTTCCACCGAAATTTCATGCCCTGTTGTTTCCGGTGCGGCGGATAATGGAGAAAGGCGGCGTCCGCAGCAGGAAATATTCGCCTTGCCTGTGCTTGTCAGAATGTTTCCGCAGTTCGGGCATACATAAAATCGAATATTATTAATCTTACCTGTGTCAACATGGTTCGGGTTCAGCTCGCCTTGTAATAGCTTTAAAATATCAGCGCCCAATATGGCAGAAAGCTCCTCCCATAGTGAAACGTCCGGCGCACCTCTTCCACATTCCCATTTTGAAATTGTTTTGTTGCTGATATTTAATTGCGCTGCAATTTCCCGTTGTGTCAGCCCTTTTTCTTTTCGCAACTGTAAAATCAGTTGCCCCAGTTTCACGCAATCCATGAAACACCCTCCTTGTAAAATATGCGGTATCGCTTACATTTGCCGCTTCCAACCGCCCAAAGGCGTTCATAGAGCCGGATTGGTCGATTCGCAGCCCGATTGCCAAAGACGGTTTTTCTTCCGGCGGAGTTTAATTCATGGCAGGCAGGTGTCCCGTCCTCATCTGTTTCTGCACTTTCCGTCTGTTTCGTGCTTTCTGATATGACATCAGAAATTCCTTTACTGTCTTTTGCTCTTTTCAGGGAGGCGGCGGGTGGCGTATCATCGTCTGCCTTTGTCTGTCCTGTTTCAAAACTCCCATCAGCGCATATTTCTAATTCTTCCCCGTTTGTTTTCCCGTTTCCCAAAACAGCAATAGATTTTAATTCTGAAAACAGGTCTTTTTCCCGGAGCGCCTGTTCCAACAGGGCGATTTCCTCCCGATCTGTCGTCATTTTGTAGATAACTTTGTGGTAAAGTGCTTCCGTCACATCTGTTTCCTGCATAACGGCGTCCACCCAATAAAAATAGGAGCGCATACCCGCCACGCCTTTTATGGCATTTGCTTTCGCTGTTTTATCCAACAGGATAATCACGTTTGCAAAAATTTGAAGCAGTTCCCGGTTTTCACATCCGGTCTTACAGGCGGCACGCTCTACCATTGCCCCTATTGGCGGCAAGTCCATTTTTTCTGCGTGCTGTATTCGGTCACGGAGCGCTTCGTTCAAGGGGCGGCAGCCGTTATAACTGCGGTTTGTGGTAATGACGGCAATAAAATCCGGGTGTCTGTGAACAATCCGGGTCGGCAGATTGATACTGCCGTCTGCTTCCAGAGCAGAGTTTAATACCATTAAAACAGCAGAGTCCCTTATTACAGTCGGCTCCTGGATTTCCAAAAGCCAGCCGTTTTCGTATGCCCGCACAATTTCAGAGGGGTAGTATTGGTATCGTATCGCTTCACTGTCACCTGCTACTGGCAGGATAGCCCCCAATATGTCAGATTTATCCATATCCGCAAAACAGGTAATTTTTGTATAAGGCAATCCCAATTCAGCCGAAAGTGCTTTCGCAAGCTGTGTCTTTCCGCTTCCTGCGTCCCCCTCCAACAAAATATTTGTTATCTTCATTTCCCCACGATTCCAGTTTGCTTTTATGGCATTGCAAATCCTGAGTTCCGTATCGCTTTCCACATGAGATACAGGTTTTTTCCAGATAAGCAGCTTTTCTTCTTCTGTCAGCCGTCTTTCCGGCGATAACAGATAATTTCCGTTCATTTTAATACAACTCCAATTCTTCTAAAATCCGTGTAAGCACCCGAAGCCGTTCTCCGGTCAATTCCCCTAAATCGCTTAAAGACTGGGAAAAGGCTTGAATATCTTTGTCGATATTTTCGTTTTCCACACATACCCTTACCGGAAGAACACCGCCCTGTACTCCAATCCGTTCTATGGTCGGGTTCTCCGGGTCGTATAACAGCGGGAAACGGTAAGCTTCTTTGAAATAGAGAAGCGTTCTGCTAAGAAAAATCATCAAATCAAAAATCTGATGAATTGGCAGCTCCATACGGATTTCCAGTTCTTTCTTTTCGTTCTCAGCCCATAGCTGTACGGCAATCTGCATATTTTGATTTTCTTCCTTACAGGGTTTCCCTAATGTCAGCTTTTTTATTGCGGAACGGTACGCATTGCGCCCGTCTATAAGATCATAATTGTCTGCCGTCAACACAATTTTATCATTCATATTCAAATCCTCCCTGCGCCCGGCATTTCTGTCAGACAACATTCCAAAAGCTCTAACAGGCTGTCCGTCTGGTCGTCCTGCGGGTTTTCGTATTCTAACACTTCTACAACGGAATACTCAAATTCCTGTTCTCCGTACCTGTTCCATAGCTCCTGCAGCTTTTTGTTGGGGTGGAGATTTACTGACAGTTGGAAGCGGTGGCGGTTATATCCTGTCTTTGTGTCTTTTGAAATTCCCAGAAACAAATCCCCCGTAGGCTTGCAGGAAATGGAGATAACACCCATTTCCGGGTGACGGTTTTTCCATTCGTTTAACAGTTCCTTTTTTCTTTTCATATCCATTTTTTATACCCCGTGCGCGCTTTGGCGCGCATACCAATCAATAAGTTTGAAACTTATCACCTCGAAATTTAGTCTAACGCAAAAAGTCTACGCTGGCAATCCACGCTCCGTAGACTTTTTATTATGTATAAAGAAATGTAGGAGATGATGGGAATTCCGTAGTAGTTGGCATTATGGGCTTTGGTTCGGAATAGTGTGGCGAGGGTGCGGTTTTCCGGCAAGGACAGGCATACAGAGCGGGCAGGGCAGACACGCGGCGGGCAGAGCAGCGCGGGGGACAGGGTGTTTCCCGGGAGCTTATATCTGGAACGGAGAAATTCCCAAAGCAGCAGGATATTCCAGGAACAGGACGCAAAACTGTTTGAACGCAGCGAGTTTTTTTGCGTCCTGTTCCGCTTTGGAATATCCTGCCGCTTTGTGGAATTTCCCGTTCCGGATATCGCGACCGGAAACACCCTGTCCCCCGCGCTGCCCTGTCCGCTGCGTGTCTGCCCTGCCCGCTCTGTATGCCTGTCCTTGCCGGAAAACTGCGCCCACACCGTCCGAAAATTGATTTCTCCGGGAAATGGCTGGACAGGTTATATTTTTGGACATCCGCTCATAGCTTATATCAGTGTACAAGCCGGGACAAGGAGTGAGAGGGATGTTTGAGACAAAAACCAGAAAAGAAACCTGCAGGATTTTACAGACGGATGAAAAGCAGGGGTTGTCCTGCATGGAAGCACAAAGAAGATTTGAGGAAAAGGGCCCCAATGAGCTTGCAGATGTGGAGAAAAGAAGCTGGCTGTCCTCCTTTATCGAGCAGCTGAATGATCCGCTGATTTACGTGCTGCTGGCTGCCGCCGCCATTTCCATTTTATTGAACGAGATCAGCGATGCGGTCATCATCCTGGCTGTGGTGGGATTGAACGCCTTCGTGGGGGTGGCGCAGGAGGGCAAGGCGCAGAAGGCGCTGGATTCCTTAAAAAGCCTGACCCGCCCCAGAGCCTATGTGATCCGGGAGGGAAGAGAGACGCAGATTGAAGCGCGCGAGCTGGTTTGCGGCGATCTGGTCAGCCTGGAAGCGGGAAGACAGGTGCCGGCGGATATGCGCCTTGTGGAAACCGGGAGCCTGCAGGTGGAGGAGGCGGCGCTGACAGGAGAAGCGGTTCCGGTTTTTAAGGATGCTGCCTGGCTGGGGGATAAGCAGGACATTCCACTGGGGGACAGGCATAATATGGCGTTTATGTCCACCATCGTGACCGGCGGCAGAGGATACGGCATTGTGACAGCTACCGGGATGGAGACGCAGATCGGCAGAATCGCTGCCATGATGGGGGAGGCAAAGGAGGAACCCACGCCGCTGCAAAAGCGTCTGGGAGAGCTGGGAAGGGTGCTGAGCCTGCTATCCCTGGGGATATGCGCGGTGCTCTTTTTCATCGCCATCGTGCAGAAACGGGATGTTTTTGAGATGCTGCTGACAGCCATTTCGCTGGCGGTGGCGGCGGTGCCGGAGGGGCTGCCGGCGGTGGTGACTCTGTGTCTGGCGCTGTCCGTCACCCGGATGGTGAAGGTCAACACGATCATCCGCAGGCTGCCCAGTGTGGAGACGCTGGGAGCGGTGAGCGTGGTCTGTTCCGATAAAACCGGCACGCTGACCCAGAACCGGATGACCGTTGTAGCCTGTCTGACAGATTTGCGGGTACAGAGCGGAGAAAACCTGCATGCAGAGGGCATGCGGGAGTTTTTGCAGGGCATGGTGCTGTGCAACGATGCATCGGTGGGAGAGGAGCGGATCGGGGACCCGACGGAGCTTGCGCTTCTGGATTTCGGGAAAAAATACGGCATGGACCGGGAAGCGCTGGAAAGGGAGCTGCCCCGCTGTATGGAGCTGGCGTTTGATTCCGACCGGAAAATGATGTCTACCTTTCACCGGGGGAGACAGGGAAATGTGACCTATACCAAGGGCGCGCCGGACCGCGTCATACAAAAATGCAGCGCGATATATATGGAAGGAAAAACGATTCCCCTCACCGACCGGCGCCGCCGTCAGATCGAAACGGCGATCACGCAGATGTCCGGTCAGGCGCTGCGCACCCTTGCGGTCGCCTGCCACAGGGGCGGGGAGCGCATACAGGAGGGAGAGCTTGTCTTTCTGGGCATGGTGGGGATGAAGGATCCGATCCGTCAGGAAGCGGTTGAAGCGGTGAAAACCTTCCGGCAGGCAGGGGTATCCACCGTGATGATCACCGGCGACCATGTGGAAACCGCCTTCGCCATCGGCAGACAGCTGGGGATTGTGGACAGCATGGCGCAATGCATGAAGGGCGAGGAGCTTTCGGCCCTTTCCGAAGAAGCGCTGGCAGAAAAGCTGGGCAGTGTGCGGGTTTTTGCCCGGGTATCGCCGGAAAACAAGGTGCAGATCGTAAAGGGCTTTCAGAAAACCGGCAATATCGTCGCCATGACGGGAGACGGCGTCAATGACGCTCCCTCCTTAAAGGCGGCGGATGTGGGCATCGCCATGGGAAAGGGCGGAACGGATGTGGCGCGGCAGGCTTCCGATCTGATTTTGACCGATGACAATTTCGCAACCATTGAAAAGGCGATCGAGGAAGGAAGAGGCGTTTATGAAAATATCAAAAAGTCCGTCATCTTTCTGTTGTCCTCCAATCTCGGGGAGATCATGACGATGTTTACGGCGGTGCTTTTGGGGCTGCCTTCTCCGCTCAAATCCGCGCACATTCTGTGGATCAATCTGATCACGGATTCCCTGCCGGCACTGGCGCTGGGAGTGGACAAAAATGACAACGCCATGCTGATGAAACGAAAGCCCCGGGGACCGAAGGAAAGCCTGTTTGCGGACGGAGGGCTGTCAAGGACGGCATTTTACGGGCTTTTGATCGCGCTCATCAGCCTCACGGCTTTTTTTACCGTGCCCTTTCATCTGCTGAAGGCACAGGGGCTGCCCTTCTCGCTGGAAGCGATTGCCGGACTTTTGGGGCAGGAGGCGGTGCTTTCCCGCGCCCAGACCTATGCGTTTACGGTGCTGGGCATGTCCCAGCTGTTTCATGCGGTGGGAATGCGGGATGTGAAAAAATCTGTTTTTTTCATGAACCATCTGGAAAATGGCGTGATGATTTTTGCCTGTATCGCGGGATTCATCCTGCAGTTTGCCGTGACGGAGCTGCCTCTTTTTGTGAGAGCCTTCGGCGCTGCGCGGCTTGCACAGAGAGAATGGCTGTATCTGGCAGGGCTTGCCGCTTTTCCGCTTTTGGCCCATGAGCTTTTGGTTTTGACCGGGAGGGAGGAAAAGGTGCGGGAGAAAAGCCGGGAAGCGGATTTTGCAAAGGAAGGAGGTCTGTAGATGGAGGCGGGAGAAAATGTGCTGCGCCTGTTTCCGGAGCAGCTGCGCTTTCGGTGGCGGCAGGTGGCGCGGGAGGAAGCGCGGCTGCAGGAGATCAGGCTGCGGGCGCAGCGTCCGGTTCTCATCTATGCCGGTAACAGCGAGTGGTATCTGGAAGAGACAGGCGCGTTGACGAAGGATGCGGCCAGGGCATATGTGCTGGAAAAGGAGGAGCTTGGGCAGATTGTGCGGCATATTTGCCGGTATTCCCTTTATGCCTATGAGGAAGAGCTGCGCAAGGGGTATGTGAGCGCGGACGGCGGGTTTCGGGTCGGCGTTGCCGGAGAGGTGATTTTGCATCCGGATCAGACGGTGAAAAATATCCGCTGTATCTCCAGCATCAATATCCGGATCGCCCATGAAAGAAAGGGCGCCGCGCAAAAGCTGATTCCTTTTCTGTATGAAAAGGAGAGATTACAAAGCTGCCTGATCATATCGCCCCCGGGGTGTGGAAAAACGACGCTGCTGCGGGATATTGTGCGTCAGGTTTCCGACGGCAATGCCTGTGCGCCGGGAAAGACCGTGGGACTGGTGGATGAGCGCTGCGAAATCGCAGGCTGTTTTCAGGGGATTCCGGGAAAGGATGTGGGGATGCGGACGGATGTGTTGGACGGCTGTCCGAAGGCAGAGGGCATGATGATGCTCGTGCGCTCCATGTCCCCGGCGCTGGTGGCGGCGGACGAACTGGGCTCCGCCGCCGATGTGGAGGCTCTTTTGCAGGCGGTCAAATGCGGCTGCAGCGTGGCGGCGACCGTCCATGGCACATCCCTGGAGGAGGTAGGCGGCAAGCCCCTTTTTGCGCCGCTTTTTCAGAACCGGATTTTCGGACGTTTTTTCGTGCTGGGAAAGCGGGGGAGAGAATTTATGGTGGAAGCGGTGCAGGATGGGGACGGCAGGGTTTTGCGGGAGGCGTTTTTGTGTTAAAGCTGATCGGCGGATGCATTGTCATGGCGGGAGCCCTTGGCACAGGCGTTTGTATCTGTGTGGACAGAAAGCGCCGGATCGAAATGCTTTCGATTCTGCAGCGCGCTTTTTTCTGGATGGCGGGAGAGATTGCCTATAGCCGGATTTCCCTGCCGGAGGTGTTTACGGAAACCGGCCGCAGGCTGCAGGGCGGTTTTGGGACAGGAGAGCGCAAGACGCTGTGGGCAGAAGAATGTAGAAAGGATTTTGGGCTGGGGGAGATTCTGCTTCGGACCGGGCAGCGCCTGCAGGATGGCAGCGGGCAGGATATGCAGCGGGTCTGGCAGGAGGAAATGTCGCGGTTTTTGCCGCACACCGGGCTTTTGGAGCAGGAAAAGGCCTTTGTGCTGTCCTTTGCAGAGGCGGTCGGTTTTCAGGACGGGGCGCGCCAGCAGGAAGCGGTTGCAGAGTTTTCCTACAGGATGCAGGAAAGGGCGCTTGCAGCGCAAAAGCAGCGGAAGGAAGCGGATAAAATCACGATGACGTTTTGCATGGCGTGCGGACTGATGGCGGTGATTTTGCTGCTGTAAAGAAAAGCCGGGCATGGGGCGGGAGCGTTTGGCCCAAAAAAGAGGAGTTTTGCGGAAAGAAAGGATACGAAACGGCATGGAGATCGGTCTGATTTTTAAAATAGCGGCGGTGGGCGTGCTGGTCACGATCTTAAGTCAGGTATTAAAACACAGCGGGAGGGAGGAACACGCCTTTTTACTGTCACTGGCAGCGCTGATTCTGGTTCTGAGCTGGATCGTACCCTATATTTATGATCTGTTCGTGACGGTGCAGACGCTTTTTTCGCTGTGAGAGGCGGGGGAGAGAAAAAACATGTACTCCTCTGGCTTCCAGGCGCACGGCGACAGGCAGACAGGAGGCAGGAATGACTTTTTTAAAGGTGGGCGCGGTCGCCCTTTTGGGGATTCTTCTCGGGATTCAGTTCCGGGGAGGAAAGCAGGAGTACAGCATTTATATCGGCATAGGCATCTGTCTGCTGATTTTTTCCTGCACAGCGCAGTATATGGGGCAGGTAAAGGCGCAGACGGAGGCGCTCATGGGGTATGTTTCCTCGGGAAGCCGGTATTTTTCCATCCTGTTTAAGGTGGTGGGAATCACCTGGATTTGCGAGTTTGTGTCGGGCATCTGTAAGGACAGCGGCTTTGGCGCGGTCGCTTCTCAGGTGGAGCTGTTTGGGAAGATTGCGATTTTGTTTGCGGGGATGCCGGTATTTCTGGCGTTGATCGAGACGATCGCCCAGTTTGCGGGGTGAAAATGGAGCACTATCTGGAGCAGCTGGATCTGACGGAAATGATGGAGCAGCTGGACGGCTTTTTTGTGAGAGGACAGTGGGATATGGCCGGGCTGTTTGACCAGATTCTGAAGGGAAATCTGAAGGAGGCGGCAGCCTTGGTCTGGAAAGGGATTGGCTCCGGCTTTGGGGCAGAGCTTGCCGGCATGAAGGAAATTTTTGTTTCTATTTTAATTCTGGGCCTTTTGTCGGTGCTGGTATCCGGCTTTCTGACAGGATTTGAAAATCACCAGATTGCGGAGATCGCCCATTCCATTTTTTATCTGCTCATGCTGGCTGTTTTGTTAAAGATTTTTTCCAGCTGCTATGAGACGGCGCGCAGGACGCTGGAGCTGCTGGTGCAGTTTTCCAGGCTGGTGCTGCCCGCGCTTTGCTTAAGCCTGGGACCGGCGGCGGGAAGCCTGACGGCGGCGGGCTATTATGAGCTGGCCCTTTTGCTCATATTTTTCATGGAAAGTCTTTTGTATAGCCTGTGCCTGCCACTGCTGCCGGTTCTCATGCTGTTGCTTTTGATGAACGGGGTCTGGGAGGAGGGCAAGCTTGCGCCGCTGATGGAGCTGGTAAAAAAAGGGCTGATGGCGGCGGCGAAATTTTCCTTCGCGGTGGTGGCGGGGCTGGGCTTTTTGCAGTCCATGGTGGCGCCCGCTCTGGACGGCTTGAAACGGACCGCCGCGCAAAAGGCGGTGACGGCGATTCCAGGCATCGGCGCGCTGGCGGAGGGGACGACGCAGCTTCTGCTTGGCTCCGCTGTTTTAATCAAAAACAGTCTGGGGGTATTTGCCCTGCTGTTTCTGGGACTTTTGATCGCCGTGCCCCTTGGTGAAATTTTTCTGTATGGGGCGCTGCTGCGGCTTGCGGGCGCTCTGGTTGGGATGGTGGCGGACAGGCGGCTGACGGCGTGCATGCTAAGCGTATCGGATATCCTGTTTTTGACGCTGCGGCTTTTGGGCAGCGCTGCGGCATGCTTTGTCATCATGATAGCGATCGTGGTCTGCCTGACAGGCTAGCGTGAAGATTCATTCTGATTTGAGTCGCCGCAAAGCGGCAGACTGGGGAGGAAACGGATGCTTGAAACGCTCAGACAAACGGCAATATTCATGGTTGCCAGCAAAATGGTTCTGCATTTTTTTCCGGGCAGCAAATTCGACAGATACGGAAAGATGATGGTGGCGCTGATTGTGCTTTCCCAGCTTTGCGTGCCGATCCTGAATTTTTTTCAAAAGGATATCATGGAGGAGTTTTTTGCGCGTACGGATCTGTTAGAGGCGCAGAACGAAATGTTTTCCGAGAAGCTGGAGGACTTCGGCGAGGGGCAGGAGGGGCTTTTGGAAAATGCGTTGGTGCTTTCCGTGGAGGAGCGGGTCGGCATGCAGGCGCAGGAGGCGGGAGTGCAGATCAGGCAGGTATCCGCCCGGGACGGGATTGTGGTCATTGAGGTGGAGGCTTTGGCAAGGACGATGGCACAGGGGGCGATAGAGCCAGTGGAGCCGGTGAAAATAGAACGGATCGGACAAACGCAGGAGGAAGGGGCGTCAGAGCCGGCGGGGGAAAAGCGCCGTCCGGATCTGGCGGCGGTCTTTGCCAGACAGCTTGGCATGGAAGAGGGGAGGGTGGAAGTGATTGAGCGCTGAAAAGCTGAAAGCATGGTGCAAAAAGAAAATGACCAGGGATAATATGATCGTTCTGGCCCTGTCCGGAATTCTGCTGATGGTCATCGCGCTTCCCGCCGGAAAAAAAGATGCAACCGGAGCGACAGAGTCCGTACTTTTGGACGCTGACGGTGCTATGATGGGTGCAGATGAAACACAGAATGCGCCGGAAGAAGAGCAGGAGCTGGAGAGAAGGCTGGAGGAGCTGTTGTCCAGCATGGAGGGGGTGGGGAAGGCGAAGGTGATGCTCACCTTTGCCTCCACACAGGAGCAGGTGGTGGAGAAGGATATCCCTTCTTCCTGGTCTGTCAGTGAAGAGACTGATTCAGCGGGCGGGAGCCGTCATACGGAATCCCGGAATCTGGAGGAAGAGACGCTTTTTATCACGGACCGGGCAGGTAACCAGGTTCCCTATGTGAAGAAAACGCTGGCGGCGCAGGTGGAGGGCGTCACCGTGCTCGCCCAAGGGGGCGCACAGCCTGTGATACAGAAGAACATTACAGATGTGATTCAGGCATTATTTGGGATAGAGGCTCATAAAATTAAAGTAGCAAAGCTGGCAGCGGCACAATAGACGTGCCGTTGCAGAATATGAATGAGGAAAGCAGAGGGATCAGAAATTGAAAAACATGTTCAAACGCAACCAGATCATGATCACGGCCCTGGCAATCATGATCGCAGTGGCAGGTTACCTGAATTTTGCAGGGACGAAGATCGGGGAAGAGGAAATGGTGAGCGCCGGCGCGCAGAATGCGCAGGAGGATATGGCGGCGCTGCTGGATCTTTCAGACGAGGACCTTTCCTATGATATTCCCAGCCTTGACTCGGACACGGAGGGCATGATGGTCGAGAATTATCTGAATGCCGATATGCAGGTGGCGGACCAGGCAAACGTATCCGTCGTATCGGATTTTGTGGATGAAGGTATGGCGGAGGATGTGGAGGATACGGATTTTATCAACCAGGATGTGGAGGTGCAGGACGGCGAAACGCCCGGCGAGGCGGTGTATACCAGTTCTTCTGCCCTTTCATCTCTGTCCGGGGCGAAGCTTTTAAAGGAGCAGACCAGGGCGCGGAACAAGGAGACGCTTTTGGAGATCATCAATAATGCGAATATTGCGGAGTCACAGAAGCAGGAGGCGGTGGATAACATGATCGCGCTGACCGATGTGGCGGAGCGGGAGACGGCGGCGGAAATTTTGCTGGAGGCAAAGGGCTTTCCGGATGCGGTCGTCACCATCACTCAGGACAGCGCTGACGTTGTCGTCGGACTGACCACCCTCACAGACGTACAGTGTGCGCAGATCGAGGACATTGTGGCGCGCAAGACCGGAATCGGGGCGGAAAATATTGTGATCAATCCGCTTTCCGGAAATTGATGCAGAGATAAATTGTAACGGCAGTTACTATTCAGACTTGTCTGAATAGTAACACTAACAGTTCAGACCAGTTCGGACTGTTATGATAAATAGCGTGCTAAAATGCAAATAGTGTGGTATACTGATGAGAAATGGTCTATCGGTAAAGGAGATTTACGGTATGAAGAGAGTATTTTTGATTGTGCTGGACAGTGTGGGCGTGGGAGAAATGCCGGATGCAGCCCCTTACGGGGATGCCGGAACGAATACCTTAAAGGCGGCGGCATCCAGCCCCTTCTTCCATGTACCGAATATGGCAAAGCTGGGGCTTTTCAATCTGGACGGCATTGACTGGCATGCGGACGAGGCTTCCATTACCGGCAGGGTGGCGCGGATGAAGGAAGCCTCCAAAGGAAAGGATACGACGATCGGACACTGGGAAATCGCCGGCATATATTCCCCAAAGCCCCTGCCGGTTTATCCGGACGGATTTCCCAGGGAGGTGCTGGAGCGGTTCTGTGAGGAGACCGGGAGGGGCGTGCTGTGCAACAGGCCCTATTCCGGAACGGCGGTGATTGCCGAATACGGCGATGAGCATGTGCGGACGGGGGATCTGATCGTTTATACATCGGCGGACAGCGTGTTCCAGATTGCGGCCCATGAGGATGTGGTGCCGGTTTCCGAGCTGTATCGTTACTGTGAGATTGCGCGCAGACAGCTGGTGGGAGAGCACGGCGTGGGAAGGGTGATCGCCCGGCCCTTTATCGGGGAGAGCGGCAATTACACAAGGACGCCCAGACGGCATGATTATTCCCTGCTTCCCCCCGGAAGAACCATGCTGGATCAGCTTCTGGATGCCCAAAAGACGGTGATCGGCGTCGGGAAAATCCGGGATATTTTTGCGGGGCAGGGAATTTCGGAATATGTGACCACCACGGGCAATGCAGACGGCATCGAAAAGACGCTCGCCTATATGGAACGGGATTTCGAAGGTCTGTGCTTTGTCAATCTGGTGGATTACGATATGCTCTACGGGCATCGCCGGGATATTGACGGCTATGCGAAGGCGTTGACATACTTTGATGAGAAGCTGCCCCGGATGCTTTCTTTGCTGAAAGAAGAGGACATCCTCATGATCACTGCGGATCACGGCTGCGATCCGTCCTATACGAAAACGACGGATCATACGCGGGAATATACGCCCTTTTTGATGGCGGGAAAGAAAGTTGTTCCCGGCAATCTGGGAACCCGGGATACATTTGCGGATATCGCAGCTACGGTGCTGTCCCATTTCGGGATCGAGCCGGAATTTGCGGGAAAGTCCATGCTATAGGCAGAAAATGAGAGAGGAAGATATTATGAGTCACTTACAGGAAGAAATCAACAGGAGGAGGACCTTTGCGATCATTTCCCATCCGGATGCCGGAAAGACGACGCTGACGGAGAAGTTTCTGCTATACGGGGGAGCCATCAATCTGGCAGGCTCCGTAAAGGGAAAGGCGACGGCGCGGCATGCGGTGTCGGACTGGATGGAAATCGAAAAGCAGAGAGGTATTTCCGTCACCTCTTCCGTGTTACAGTTTGAATATGGCGGATATTGTATCAATATTCTGGACACGCCGGGCCATCAGGATTTCTCGGAGGATACGTACCGGACGCTGATGGCGGCGGATTCCGCGGTCATGGTGATTGATGCCAGCAAGGGGGTGGAGGCGCAGACGCGCAAGCTGTTCAAGGTCTGCGTCATGCGCAAGATTCCGATTTTCACCTTCATCAATAAGATGGACCGGGACGCCAATGACACCTTCGAGCTTTTGGACGATATCGAGAAGGAACTGGGGATCGCAACCTGTCCCATGAACTGGCCGATCGGCTCCGGAAAGAGCTTTAAGGGCGTTTATGACCGGGAGAAGAAATGCGTCATCACCTATTCCGATACGGAGAAAGGGACGAAGGAGGGAGAGGCGACGGAAATTCCCCTTGATGAGTTGGACAGGCTCACAGGCTTTGTGGGAGAGAACCTGACAGAGAAGCTGATGGGAGAAATCGAGCTTTTGGACGGCGCCAGCGCGGAATTTGATCTGGAGGAGGTGCAGGCGGGCGTGCTGACCCCGGTGTTCTTCGGTTCCGCCCTCACCAACTTTGGCGTGGAGGATTTTTTGCAGCACTTTTTGAAGATGACGACGACCCCGCTGCCCAGAAAGGCGGACACCGGGCTGATCGATCCGGTGGAGGAGCCGTTTTCCGCGTTCGTGTTCAAAATTCAGGCGAATATGAACAAGGCGCACAGAGACAGGGTCGCTTTCATGCGGATCTGCTCCGGCAGATTTGACGCCGACATGGAGGTAAAGCATGTGCAGGGCAAGAAGGTGATGCGCCTTTCCCAGCCCCAGCAGATCATGGCGAATGACAGAAAAATCCTGTCGGAGGCCTATGCGGGAGATATCATCGGCGTGTTTGATCCGGGGGTGTTTTCCATCGGGGATACGCTGTGTATGCCGAAGGAGCAGTTTGCCTATGAGGGGATCCCTACCTTCGCGCCGGAGCATTTTGCCCGGGTGCGGCAGCTCGATACGATGAAGCGGAAGCAGTTCGTCAAGGGAATCACACAGATCGCCCAGGAGGGCGCCATCCAGATTTTTCAGGAGCTCAATACGGGCATGGAGGAGATCATCGTCGGCGTGGTCGGCGTGCTGCAGTTTGATGTGCTGAAGTTTCGCCTGGAGAATGAGTACAATGTGGAGATCAGGCTGGAACCCCTTCCTTACGAGCATATCCGGTGGATCGAGAATAAGGAAGAAACAGACGTGGCGAAGCTGACAGGCACCTCAGACATGAAAAAGGTGCAGGACCTGAAAGGAAATCCTTTGCTTCTATTCATCAACGCATGGAGCGTGGGCATGGTGCTTGACAGAAACAAGGGACTTGTGTTATCGGAATTTGGAAGAAATTAATGACGGCTCAGCCGTGTCTGAGCCATGATAGAATCGGGATATGGATCGGAGACAGATGGATAAATTTTTCAAATCATTGGCGTTGTTGTTTGTTATATCGATGCTTGGCGCATGCGCGGACGAAGAGGCCATGCTGCAGCGTGTGAATGTTTCCATGGAAGTGACCGACGCCGACAGACAGGCGCCGGAACAGGATGTCTTACAGGAAAGCGCAGAGGAGGCAGAGCCTGGAAATACGGCGTCTGCCGGGGTGCGGACGCTTGCCGGACCGGATACGCCAACAGAGACATTTTATTATGCCTTTACGACGCTTGCGACACAGGAGGAACAGCAGCTATACCGGGAAATTTTCAATTCTCTTGTGAACCTGGAGGAGGAAACGGAGCTTTCCGTGCTGGACACGGGGCTTTTGGAGCATGTGTTTGCCTGTGTGATGGCGGACCATCCGGAGATTTTCTATGTGGACGGCTATACGAGCACGGTTTACAGGCTCGGGAATGACATTTCCCGGATCACCTTTTCAGGCGATTATACGCTTGAGCGGGAGGAAATTGAAGACAGATGTCCGGCGCTGGAAGCTGTGTTGAAAAAGTGGCTGGAAGGCGTGCCGGAAGGAAATGATTATGAAAAAGTAAAATATCTGTATGATTATCTGATCACCCATACAGAATATAAGCTGGGATGTGAAGACAGCCAGAATATATGCTCCGTTTTGCTGGACGGGATTTCGGTATGCCAGGGCTATGCCAAAACATTTCAGCTTTTGTGCCAGCGGCTGCACATTCCGGCGTACCTTGTGACCGGAACGACGGGCGGTCAGGGACATGCCTGGAATCTGGTTTTGGTGGACGGGCAATGGTGCTATATGGATCCCACCTGGGGGGACGCTTCTTACAGACAGGAGGAGGGCAATTATCCGCAGACGGCGTATCCTGCCGTGAATTATGATTACTTCTGCGTGACGGCAGAGCAGCTTTCCAGAACCCATCAGTTTAAGGAAGGGCAGACGCTTCCGGAATGTATATCGACCCAGAATCAGTATTACCGCCGGGAAGGCTTATATCTGGAAAGCGCCGATGCAGAGCAGATCAAAATGATTTTCGACAGGGCAGCGCAGGCGGGAGCAGAGGTTGTGACCTTCCAATGCGCGGATGACGCCGTATATGCGCAGGTTTATGAAATGCTGATCGAGGACCAGAAGATATTCGAGTACCTGCCCGGAGAAGGCACAAAGGTTGCCTATGCGGAGTCTAAGGAGCAACGCACCTTCAGCTTCTGGCTCGAGCTGTCCTGAATAAAACACTAGGCAAACGGGGAAGGATTTGGTATAATGAAGCATATAAGCGAACCGGAGGTGAGCTTATATGCGCTACTTCTCGAACGCGAAGCGTTTGAGAAGGTACAAACAGGCGAACCCCAGGCAAAAGGAGGCGTGGAAGTGGAAAAGGAATTGAGTAAGAATACTTATGTATTACAGGCAGATGAGAATATAGGTACGGTGCAGATTGCCGATGAGGTGGTCGCCATGATTGCGTCCCTTGCGGCAACGGAGGTAGAAGGCGTCTGCTCCATGGCAGGCACGATTTCCAACGAGCTGATGAGCAAGGTCGGCGTCAAAAATCTGACAAAGGGCGTCAAGGTGGAGGTGACCGGCTCAAATGTCAGGGCAGAGCTTGCCATTTTCATGGAGTATGGTTATAACATTCCGGGGACAAGTCGGAAGGTACAGGAACGTGTCAAGAATGCCATCGAGAACATGACGGGGCTTACCGTGACGGATGTGAACATCCGCATCGCCGGCGTCAATATGAATGTCGGGAAATGAATGGGAAAGGGTAACACTTCAGGCAGGTCTGCGCGTTTACCGCGCAGACCGTGAGAAAGCGTGCCGGTAGCAGGCATCCGCCGCGCAGCGGCATTTTGACTGGCAGGAGAACAGATGAACAGAAGAGAGCAGAGAGAGCGGATTTTCAAGCTGTTGTTCCGTGTGGAATTTAATGAGCTGGAGGAAATGTCCGAGCAATGCAGCCTCTTTTTTGAGGACGAGGAAAATGCTGCGTCGGAAAAGGACATTTCCTATATTCAGGGAAAGTATGAGAAGATCGCGCAAAAGCTTGCCGAGATTGACCAGATGATTAACGAAACGGCGAAGGGCTGGAATACGCAGCGGATGGGAAAGGTGGATCTGACCATACTCAGACTCGCTGTCTATGAGATCAGGTACGACGAAGAGGTGCCGACCGGCGTGGCAATCAATGAGGCGGTGGAGCTGGCCAAGAAGTTTGGCCAGGATGGATCGTCAGGATTTGTCAACGGTGTCCTCGCAAAATTTGCATAAGGAAAGGTCCGCAGGAAGCGGTATGAAAAATGTTTATACGGTAGCGCAGGTAAATTCCTATATCCGGAATATGCTTACCCAGGATTTTATGCTGCAGTCCATTTTGGTAAAAGGTGAAGTGAGCAATTGCAAATATCATTCCTCCGGACACATTTATTTTACCTTAAAGGACGAAAAGGGGACGATTGCCTGTGTGATGTTTTCCGGAAATCGCAGCGGGCTGAAATTTCATATGCGGGAAGGCAACCAGGTGGTGGTTTCCGGGACCGTGGATGTATATGAGCGGGATGGAAAATATCAGCTCTATGCGCGGCAGATTTTTCTGGACGGCGCGGGCCTTCTTTATGAAAGATTTGAGCAGCTCAAGCGGGAGCTGGAGGATCGCGGCTTGTTTGCGCCGGAATATAAGCAGCCGATTCCGCAGTATATCCGGACGCTGGGCGTGGTGACCGCTCCCACCGGGGCGGCTGTGCGGGATATCATCAATATTGCCCGCAGGAGAAACCCCTATGTGCAGATCATCCTGTATCCTGCCATCGTACAGGGGGAGCAGGCGCCGGCGAGCATTGTAAACGGGATTCATGCCCTTGAAGCGGCAGGGGTGGATGTGATGATTGTCGGGCGCGGCGGAGGTTCCATTGAAGACCTTTGGGCTTTTAATGAGGAAATTGTGGCGCAGGCGATTTTTGACTGCAGCGTGCCGGTCATTTCTGCCGTGGGGCATGAAACCGACACGACGATAGCGGATTATGTGGCGGATTTGCGGGCGCCCACGCCTTCGGCGGGTGCGGAGCTTGCGGTCTACGAGTACAGAAGCCTTACGGAAGCGCTTGCAGAAGCCTCCAGGCGGCTCACCGACCGGATGCGGCATAAGGCAGGAGTAGAAAGAATGCGGCTGCGGCAGTATCAGCTGAAGCTGCAATACGGAAGCCCTGCCGGTCAGATCCGGGAAAAGCGCAATTATCTGATGCAGATGGAGGAGCGGCTTTCTGTGCAGATGCAACAGCATATAACGGACAGCCGCCATCGTTTTTATCTGTATGTGGAAAAGCTCAAAGGGCTGTCCCCGTTAGAAAAGCTCAATCAGGGATTTTCCCATGTGGCGGATGAAGCAGGGCATACCGTATCGGATATCAACCGGGTGCGGGAAGGAGAGCTTTTAACCATTCACGTAAAAAACGGCAGAATTACAGCTGCGGTGAAAGAGAAGGAAGAGTGGCAATGGCAGAAGAGAGAATGACGCTGGAGGAAGCGTTTGCACAGCTGGAGCAGGTGACAGGGGCGCTGGAAGCGGAGGATATATCCCTGGAGGACTCCTTTGCGGTATATCAAAAGGGCATGCAGCTTTTAAAATTTTGCAATGAAAGCATCGACCAGGTGGAAAAAAAGGTGCTTGTGCTGAGCGGGGAGGGAAAGCTGGATGAATTTTGATGAAATGCTCGCTGTGCGGGTAAAGGAAGCGGAGGAAATCCTGCAAAGATATCTGCCAAAGGAGACGGGATATCAGAAGCGGGTTTTGGAGGCAATGAATTACAGTGTGCTCGCCGGCGGAAAGCGGCTGCGTCCTGTTTTGATGAAGGAGAGCTATGTCCTGTTTGGAGGAAAGTCCCAAATTGTGGAGCCTTTCATGGCGGCGCTTGAAATGATACACAACTATTCGCTGGTTCATGACGATCTGCCCGCCATGGACAATGACGAATATAGACGGGGAAGAAAGACGACCTGGTGCGTATACGGAGAGGGCATGGCAGTGCTGGCGGGGGACGCCCTGCTAAACTATGCCTTTGAAACCGCATCCAGGGCGTTTTTGATGGTGTCAAAGGAATGTAGCGATACGGAAAATCCGGCGTGTATGCCGGATGCCCTGCGGCTGTATGAGGCGGTGGGAAGGGCGATGCGCATTCTGTCCGAAAAGGCCGGCATCTATGGAATGGTGGGCGGGCAGTGCGCTGATCTGTGTGCGGAGGAGCTGGAAAAAGAGGCGGTGACAGGAGAGATGCTTCTTTATATCCACAAAAACAAGACCGCCGCCTTGATCGAAAGCGCCATGATGATCGGCGCGGTGTTGGCAAACGCCGAAGAGGAAGAGATTGCCCGGATGGAGAAAATTGCGGAGAATATCGGCATCGCTTTCCAGATTCAGGATGACATATTGGATGTCACCAGTTCCCTTGCGGTTTTAGGAAAGGCGACGGGAAGCGACGAGAAGAACAATAAGGCGACCTACGTCAGCTTAAACGGGCTGGAACAGTCCTGCCGGGATGTGGAGCGGCTGTCTAAAGAGGCGATGGAAGCGCTGCGTTCTTTTCCGTCCCGCAACGAATTTCTGGAGCAGCTTGTGGAATCCCTGATCACGCGGACAAAGTAGGGAGGGTGTAGCGCATGCTTTTGGAACAGATACAAAAGACGAACGATATCAAAAATATCGCGCCGGCGGACTATCCGCTTCTGGCGGAGGAAATCAGACAGTTCCTGATTGACAAGATCAGCGTGACAGGCGGGCATCTGGGCTCCAATCTGGGCGCGGTGGAGCTGACGATGGCGCTGCATCTGGCGTTAAACCTTCCTGAGGATAAAATTGTATGGGATGTGGGACATCAGTCCTACACCCACAAGCTTCTGACGGGAAGACGGGAGGGCTTTGACATGCTGCGCAAATACGGCGGCATGAGCGGCTTTCCCAAGCGAAAGGAGAGCGATTGCGACTGCTTTGACACCGGGCACAGCTCCACCTCCATTTCCGCCGGACTGGGACTGGTGCGGGCGCGGGATATCCAGGGAAAGAAAAATACCGTCATTTCCGTCATCGGGGACGGAGCGCTCACGGGTGGCATGGCGTATGAAGCGTTGAATAATGCGGCGCGCATGGAAAGCAATTTTATCATCATCTTAAATGACAATAATATGTCCATTTCCGAAAATGTGGGCGGCGTATCCAAATATTTGAATAACATCCGTACCTCCAATGCCTATCTGGATGTAAAGGACAATATTTATGATGCAGTCCGCAGGACGAAGTACGGCGACGGGGTGGTGACCGGTGTGCGCCGCGTGAAAAACAGCTTAAAACAGCTTGTGATTCCGGGCATGTGGTTTGAGGACATCGGCATTACATATCTGGGGCCGGTGGACGGACATGATGTAAACGGGCTTGTCCGGGTGATCAGGGAGGCAAAACGGCGGAAAAACTGCGTGCTGATCCATGTCATGACCCAGAAGGGGAAGGGGTACGGACCTGCTGAGAAGCATCCGGCGCGGTTTCACGGCGCAGAACCCTTCGATGTGGCGACCGGCGTTCCCTTAAAGAAAAAAACGAAGGCGAGCTATACGGACATATTCTCCACCGTCATGGTGAAGCTGGCGGCGCGACATGAGGATGTGGTGGCGATCACGGCGGCAATGCCGGACGGAACCGGATTAAAGCGTTTCCGCAGTCTGTATCCGGGGCGTTTTTTTGATGTGGGAATCGCGGAGGAGCATGCGGTAACCTTCGCGGCGGGCCTGGCGGTGGGAGGGCTGCATCCCGTGGTGGCAATCTATTCCTCCTTTTTACAGCGCGCATACGACCAGATCCTGCACGATGTCTGCTTACAGAATCTTCCCGTGATATTTGCCATTGACCGGGCGGGGCTGGTGGGAAGCGACGGAGAGACGCACCAGGGCATTTTTGATCTGTCCTATCTGTCCTCCATTCCGAATATGCACATCATGGCGCCCAAGAATAAGTGGGAGCTTTCCGATATGATGAAATTCGCCTATGAATGCAAATGCCCGGTCGCAATCCGGTATCCCAGGGGAGAGGCCTACGAAGGATTGCAGGAAAAGCGGACGCCGGTCCGGATGGGCAAGAGCGAAATGCTCTATGAGGAAAGCGGTATTGCGCTGCTGGCTGTAGGCAGCATGGTCCCTGCCGCGCTGTCGGTGCGGGAGCGGTTAAAGGAGCAGGGCGAGGCGTGTACGCTGGTGAACGCCCGGTTTGTCAAACCGATTGATGAAGAGATGATCATCCGGCTTTTAAAGAACCACCGGCTTTTGGTGACAATGGAAGAAAATGTTGCCAGCGGCGGCTTCGGAGAGCGCGTGAGAATGCTGGCAGATGAAAGAAAGGCCGATGCGCGGGTGCTTGCGATCACCATACCGGACGAATATGTGGAGCACGGCAATGTGGATATTCTGAAAAAGGAAATCGGCATAGACGAGGATTCCATTCTGGAAAAAATCATGAAGGAACGAAAACGGCAATGAAGGAGCGTTTGGACGTACTGCTGGTAAAACGGGGACTTGTTCCTTCCCGGGAGAAAGCGAAAGCCCTCATCCGCGCGGGCTGTGTATATGTGCAGGGAAAGCAGGAGAATAAGGCGGGCGCCATGTTCGGGGGAGAGGAAGAGCAGATTGTCGTAAAGGACAGCCCTTTTTCTTACGTGAGCCGTGGCGGTCTGAAGCTGGAAAAGGCGCTCTCGTATTTTCCGGTTTCCCTTGCAGGCAAGGTATGCATGGACATCGGCGCATCCGCAGGGGGCTTTACGGATTGCATGCTGCAAAACGGCGCTGCCAGGGTATATGCTGTGGATGCCGGACAGGGGCAGCTTGTAGAAAAGCTGCGCAGCGATGAACGGGTGATCTGCATGGAAGGGACGAACTTCCGATATATGACAAAGGAGGACCTGGCTGAGGAGGTCGCCTTTGCGAGCGCAGACGTTTCCTTCATTTCCCTGACCAAAATCCTGATTCCGGCAAGGTGCCTGCTGGCGGCAGACGGACAGATGATATGTCTGATCAAGCCCCAGTTTGAAGCGGGAAGGGGCAAGGTCGGGAAAAAAGGAGTCGTCAAGGATCCTGCCGTGCACAGGGATGTGATCGGAAAAATCGTGGATTTTGCGGATATTGCGGGCTTTGCTGTTTTGGGCCTGACGTTTTCTCCGATCCGGGGACCGGAAGGGAATATAGAATACCTGCTCTGGCTGCAAAAGGATGGACGCGCCGGCGAGGGAAAAATCCGGGAGACAGAGCAGGAGGCGGAGGAGGAGCTTGCCCGGGTGCGGACGCTGGGAGGCGGCATATCTGCAGGAGCAGAGTCAAAAAAGCTGATTGTAGATGTGGTAAAGGCAGCGGGCAGCAGCCTGTCCGGATAGCCGTTCCGGTCTGCGAGATTCGCTGACAATGGGGGACGGAGTTCGCTGCCGTGGTCCGATGATCCGGACCATGTGTGCAGGGAAATGGAGCTTAGAGGGGTCGAGGATATGCCATGAAGCATTTTATGATAGTCACCAACCGATGGAAGGATCCCGCACTTGAGACAACGGAAAAAATCCGGCGTTTCCTCACAGAGGCGGGCTGCCGGGTCACGGTCTATGCGCAGGAGCTGGAAGGAGAGGCGTGGGAGGGCATTCTGAAGCAGGAAAAGGCGGACGGCATGCTGGTGCTCGGCGGGGATGGGACGCTTTTGCGGGCTGCCCGGGATTCCGTGGAGAGCAAAATTCCGGTGTTAGGCATCAATATGGGCACGCTGGGCTATCTGACTGAGGTGGAGCCGGGCAGTCTGTTGGAATCCCTGGAACAGCTTGTGAAGGGAAATTACGGACTGGAGGAGCGGATGCTGCTTACCGGAAAGGTGTTGCGGGGAGAAAGCATGCTCATGGACGCCCGGGCGCTAAACGACATTACAATCACCAGAAACGGGCATTTGCAGATGCTCTATTTTCAGATTTTCGTCAACGGAAAGCTGTTAAAGGAGTATCATGCGGACGGCATCATCGTCGCCACGCCAACCGGCTCCACCGGCTATAATCTTTCGGCGGGAGGACCGATTGTGGAGCCGAATGCGAGCGTGATTTTGCTGACGCCGATCTGTGCCCACACCCTGCAGACGAGGAGTGTGATTTTGCGGGCGGAGGACCGGATTGTGATCCGGATCCGGGAAAGGGAGGATCGGGAGACCCAGCCGATGGAGGTCAGCTTTGACGGTGATAAAAATGTGGCGCTGTGTCCCGGAGATGAGGTGCGCATCACAAAGAGCAGCATGGTCACATCCATCATCAAGCTAAAGGAGACAAGCTTTTTGGATGTGCTCAACAGAAAGCTGCGGGAGCAGGCGGTATAAAAAGCGCGGTGACCGTTTTATGGATTGCGATCTACAAGACGGTTACCGGGCAGGACAGGAAGGCAAGATAGAAATGAAACAAAGCAGACATCAGAAAATAGCAGAGCTGGTTTCCAGCTATGACATAGAGACGCAGGAGGAGCTTGCGGCGCGGCTTAAGGAAGCGGGCTTTACGGTCACGCAGGCGACAGTTTCCCGGGATATCCGCCAGATGAAGCTGTCAAAGGTATCCACAGGGGACGGAAAGCAGAAATATACGATTCTTTCACAGGAGGGCTCCCTGCATCCGGACAAGTATATCCGGGTCATGCGCGACGGATTTGTTTCCGTGGATATGGCGCAGAATATTCTGGTGATGCGTACCGTTTCCGGCATGGCGATGGCGGTTGCGGCGGCGGTGGACGCCATGGAATTTCCGGAGGTGGTGGGCTGTATCGCCGGGGACGACACGATCATGATGGCGGTCCGTTCCGTGGAGGAAACGAAGATTCTGATGGGAAAAATCAGGGAACTGGTGCAAAGATAAGGAGAAAAACGTGTTAGTAAGCTTACATGTGAAAAATCTGGCGCTGATCGAGGAGACGGAGGTGTTTTTCGGAACAGGGCTCAATATCCTGACCGGTGAGACCGGCGCAGGAAAATCCGTGATTTTAGGCTCCGTGGCGCTGGCGCTGGGGGCAAAGGCGGATCGGGATATGATCCGGACCGGTGCGGAGTACGCGCTGATTGAGCTCAATTTTGAGGTGTCAGAGGAAACGAGGCAAAAGCTTGAGGAGCTGGACATTCCGACAGAGGAGGACCAGGTCATTTTGCAGAGGCGGATCATGCCGACAAGAAGTGTCTGCCGTGTCAATGGAGAAACGGTGAATACGAAGCTGCTGCGGGAGCTGGCGGGACTTTTGATCGATATTCACGGACAGCGTGACAGCCAGGCGCTTTTACAGACGAAGCGGCATCTGGAAATTTTAGACAGCTATGCGGGGGATGGTCTGGCAAAGGAAAAGGAAGCGGTAAAAAAGGCATGGCAGCGCTATACCGCTCTGGAGCGGGAAATTGAAGAAAACGCGCTGGATGAGGCGGCGAGGAAACGGGAGCTTTCCCTGGCAGCGTATGAGCTGGAGGAAATTGAAAGCGCGGCGCTTAAGCCCGGAGAGGATGAGCAGCTGGAGCGGGATTACCGGCGCATGGTCAATGGCAGGCGCATTGCAGAGGCGATGGGAACCGTGTACAGCATGACCGGCTATGACGGGGAACAGGGCGCGGGGGAAGGGATCGGCAGGGCGCTGCGGGAGCTTTCCGGCATCGTTTCTTTTGATGATGCGCTGGAAGATTTTTACAGACAGCTCAATGAAGTGGATGCGCTTTTGAATGATTTTAACAGAAGCGTAGCCGATTATATGAATGATCTGGAATTTGACGATGAGACGTTTAAAGAGACGGAAGAACGGTTAAACTATGTGAACCGGCTGAAGGATAAATACGGCAATACGATCGAAGAGGTGATCGCTTACGGGAAAAAGCGTCAGGAGGAAGCAGAGCGCCTTTCCAATCAGGATGAGTGGCTGGAAAGCAAGCGCCGGGAAGCGAAGGCAGCAAAGGAAACCATGCTGATGCATGCCGGAAAGCTTTCCAGGATGCGCCAAAAAGTATCCCTTACATTCGCAAAGGACATGCAGATATCCCTGCAGGATCTGAATTTTCTGCATGTGGAATTTCGCGTGGCGTTGACCCAAAAGGAAAGCTGCAGCGCCGATGGGCTGGACGATGCGGTTTTTGAAATTTCCACGAATCCGGGAGAACCGCTAAAGCCACTGGCCAATGTTGCCAGCGGCGGCGAGCTGTCCCGCATCATGCTGGCGTTAAAAACGATCACGGCGAAGCAGGAAGCCATCGGCACTTTTATTTTTGATGAAATCGACGCCGGCATCAGCGGCAAAACCGCATGGAAGGTTTCGGAAAAGCTGGGATTGCTGGCGAGGACGCATCAGATCATCTGCATCACCCATCTGCCCCAGATTGCGGCCATGGCGGATCAGCATTTTTATATCGAAAAAAATGCGGTGGACCAAAAAACGGCCACCACGATCACGAAGCTGTCCGAACCGGAGAGCTTACAGGAATTGGCAAGGCTTTCGGGAGCCGCGCAAATTACAGAGGGCGCGCTGGAAAATGCAAAACAGATGAAGGAATTGGCAGAAAAAAATAAATAGAAGCGAACATACTAAAGAGGACATTATGGCGATGTCCTCTTTGCTTTTGATCCTTCTGCGCATTTTTTAACAGGAAAAAAGGAGGACTGCGGATAGAAAGGAAGTGAAATTGTGGGGAAAAGAGCGGTAATAAAAAGAATATTCCAGGCAGCGATCATTCTTGCCGCGCTGGGAATGGGCAGCGCCTGGATCATTTTTACATGGGAGAAAATCCCTGCTTCTATTCGGATCAAGGCCGGTGTCAGGCAGGAGCTGAATCTGAATGTGCCGGTCAGCGGCGAGGTATACCTGGAACAGGAGCCGAAGGAGGAAGCGGTTCCTGCAGCCGGCATGCAGATGCAGCGCGTCAAAAGCGGCGGCAGCATTTCTGTCAATTTAAAAGAACCGGTCGTTTTAGTGGCAAACCAGATGCAGACCTATAAAATGGATGTGAAGCTGTTCGGCGTGATCCCGTTTAAAACGGTGGATGTGCAGGTGATTCCCGATGAAATGCTGATTCCTGCCGGGGTGCCGATCGGGATTTATGTCAAAACGGACGGAATTTTAGTCATCGCGGAGGGCGAGTTTGAAGGCTTTGATCATATGCGCAAGGAACCGGCAAAGCATCTTTTGCAGGAAGGGGATTACATTCTCGGTGTGGACGGAAACGAAGTGGAGAGCAAAGCGGCGTTTATGGAATTTGTTGCCGCCTCCGGCGGAGAGGAGATGGTTTTAACCATCCGCCGGAAGGAAGAGGTTTTTGATGTAAAAGTCAAGCCGGAACAGAATGTGGCGGGGGAATACAAGCTGGGGATCTGGATACGGGATAACGCGCAGGGGGTGGGCACCATGACATATCTGGAGCCGGATAACAGCTTCGGGGCACTGGGGCATGGCATCAACGATACGGACACCACGCTTTTGATGGAGGTGAAGAGCGGAAGTCTGTATAAAACGGAAATTGTCGCGGTGAAAAAAGGAAAGGACGGCACGCCGGGAGAACTGACGGGCGTGATTGATTACAATCTGAGCAATAAAATCGGTACGGTGGAAACAAATTCGGTGGGAGGAATTTTCGGCACGCTCAATGAGGAGACGGTGGAAAGCATCACAGCCCAGGCGCTGCCCATCGGCTTAAAACAGGATGTGCGCACGGGAAGCGCCCGGATTTTGTGCTGTGTGGATGGTAACAGCACGCCCCGGCAATATGAAATAGAAATCAAGGCGATTCATCTGGACCATGACAATGTAAACCGGGGGCTGGAAATTCAGGTGACGGATCCACAGCTTTTGGAACAGACCGGAGGGATTGTGCAGGGGATGAGCGGATCTCCGATTTTGCAGGATGGAAAAATCATAGGGGCTGTGACCCATGTGCTGGTGAATGATCCGACGAGAGGGTACGGGATATTTATTGAAAATATGCTTTCCCAGTAAAGCAGCGCTCTTTGCACCAGCTAAATGTCCCACTTTGAAAAGCGGCTTCTCCCTTTTGGTGGAAGCCGCTTTCCGAAAAGAAATGCGCCTGTCACAAATAGATTTCAAATTGTTACGTTCTCCTGCCCCATGAAAATGGACTATAAATTTATATCGGCAGATACAAAAACTGGTTGAAAAAGATGGCCGGATAGAATATGATGAAAAAAGGAGGCGGTAAGAAACAGCACCATTGTGGAACGTATGGTTGTTAATTACATACCGGCAGATGAAAAGTAACAAGGGGTGAAAATATGTATAATCCGCAACTGGAAACCTTCCTGCGTGTGGCGGACGCGGGGAGCTTTAATAAGGCGGCAGAGGAAGCCTATATCACGCCGACGGCTGTCATTAAGCAGATCAATCTGCTTGAAAAGTCGCTGGAGGTGAAGCTTTTTGAACGGACCCACCGGGGGCTGGTTTTGACGAAGGCGGGAAAATCCTTATATCAGGATACAAAATATATCCTCCAATATTGCAAGGATTCCGTGACGCGGGCTCAAAATGCCATGCAGGAGAATGAGAATGTGATCCGGATCGGCAGCTCTCCCATGACGCCGGCCCAGCTTTTGATGCAGATGTGGCCGAAAATCCAAGCCCATTGTGGAGCCATCAAATTTGAGATTGTCCCCTTCGAGAATACGCCGGAAAATGCCAGGGAAATTCTTGCCAACCTGGGAAGGAAGATTGATGTGGTGGGAGGTATTTTTGACGAAACAATGCTGGATTTACGCTCCTGCGCAGGGCTCGCGCTGACCAGGGAGCCTTTCTGCTGTGCGGTATCCATCCAGCATCCCCTTGCGGCAAAGGACAGGCTGAAGCTGGAGGACCTCTACGGTGAGAACCTGCTGCTGATGCGCCGGGGCTGGAGCCGGCATGTGGATGAGCTGCGGGACGATATCTCACAGAACCACAGCCGGATCCATATCATAGATTTTGAATTTTATGACACGAATATTTTCAACCGCTGTGAGAATACCAGCGATGTGCTTCTGGCGATTCCGGGTTGGGCGAATGTGCATCCGCTTTTAAAGGTGATACCGGTGGAATGGGAATATGGCATTCCCTATGGTCTGCTTCACTCCCCGAAGCCCGGCAGGACCGTAAAACGGTTCCTCGCCGCAGCCCGTGAGGCGGCGCGGGAACAGTGAGATATAACCCTTTGGTATAAACTGATGAACAAAACGAGACTTCTTATGAGGTCTCGTTTTGTTTATACTTATAGAAAACGACAAAAGGATTGTCGTTTCCTATAAAAATGCGAACGGAGACGGGGAAGAGATTTTGCGGAAAGGTGGAAGAGCATATGCGGAGGATGTTGTTCTCAGTTCTTTTCATCGGCATGCTGGGATGTTTGCCTGGGTGTGGGACAGACAGTAAAACGGAACATTTTGTGGATGCAGAGGTGGAAAGAATAGAGACAGATGAAACGGAAGCGGACAGGATGGATTCAGGATTTACTTTGGAGGAGGGCCTTCCAATGGAAAATCAGGCATCACAGGAGCACTCCATGGAGGAAATGCACTCCACGGAGGAAAGATACTCTGTGGATACAAAAATCTCAGAAGTAATGTCAGATCCGGTCTTTGGTGATTTCGGAAGACTGATCTTTCCGGTGAACAGCGGGTACTATAGCGGAGATACGCTGGGGAACTTAAGGCTGACCTGGTACAATAACATTGACCCGGAAAAGACAGTAGAAATTGCAAATTATCTGCGGGACCATGCGGCGGCAGGGGATACCGTTTTTTATAATATTTACACGGAAGAAGAGAAAGCCGCAGACCCGGCGAAGGAAAATACCGGGATGTTCTTCTTTCAGGGGAAGGCGGGGGAAAAGTTCGCCGTCTGTAACGCAGGGGGCGGGTTTGCTTATGTGGGAGCCATGCATGACAGCTTTCCCCATGCGCTTGAGCTGTCGAAGATGGGCTACAATGCCTTTGCCCTGATTTACCGTCCCGGCGCTCAGACGGCCTGTGAAGATCTGGCGCGGGCCATCAGCTTCATTTTTGAGCATGCAGAGGAGCTGGAGGTGGATACGGACTGCTATTCCCTGTGGGGAGGCAGCGCGGGGGGAAGAATGGCGGCGTATCTGGGCACCTATGGCACAGCGGCCTTTGGCGGGGACGACCTGCCAAAGGCAGGAACTGTGGTCATGCAGTATACGGGGCACAGCGAATATAGCGAGACGGATCCGCCCACCTATGCCTGTGTGGGGGCAAATGACGGGATCGCGGGCTGGCGCACCATGGAGGCCCGTCTTGACGCCATGGAAGAAGAGGGAATCCCTACGGAATTCCATGTATATGACGGGCTGCGCCATGGCTTCGGCTTAGGGACGGGAACCGTGGCCGAGGGCTGGATTGAGGATGCTGTGGCCTTTTGGGAAACGCAGGCAGCGGCTCAGGAATAATATGGAGGATGAGGAAATGGAGAATGTGAAAATGGAATATGTGACCCTGAACAACGGGGTGAAAATGCCGATTCTGGGATTTGGAGTCTATCAGATCACGGATCCTGTGCAGTGTGAACAGGCAGTGGTGGATGCAATTTCCCTGGGATACCGGCTGATTGATACCGCGGCATCCTATGGCAATGAAGAAGCGGTGGGCCGTGCCATCAAACGCTGCGGGGTGCCGAGAGAAGAGCTGTTCATCACCACGAAGCTGTGGATTTCGGATACCAGCTATGAAGGAGCAAAAGCGGCTTTTGGAAAGTCACTGGACAGACTGGGGCTTGACCATCTGGATCTGTATCTGATTCATCAGCCCATGAACGATTACTATGGCGCATGGCGCGCCATGACGGAGCTTTACAAAGAAGGAAAAATCCGGGCCATCGGCGTATGCAGCTTCTATCCTGACCGTCTGGCTGATCTGATCGCCTTCAATGAAGTGGCGCCCGCGGTGAACCAGGTGGAGACGAATATTTTCTTCCAGCAGAGAAAGGCCCAGGAGACCATGCGGGCAAAGGGCGTACAGATGGAAAGCTGGGCTCCCTTTGCGGAAGGCCGGGGGAACCTGTTCGAGAATCCGGTGCTGAAATGTATCGGTAAAAAATACGGGAGAAGCGTGGCCCAGATCGTCCTGCGCTGGCAGATCCAGCGGGGAATCGTATGTATTCCCAAAAGCGTGAAAAAGGAGCGGATGGAGCAGAACATCCGGATATTCGACTTCGAGCTGTCGAGGGATGATATGGAGCTGATTGCCGCTCTGGATACGGAAAAAAGCGCATTCTTCGACCACAGGGATCCGGCGGTGATCGATATGCTGGCAGGCCTGGTGCGCAAGGTCTGAGAGCAGCGGGATGTCCAAAGAAAGGATGGAAAGAAAATGGCAGAAAAACAAACGGCAGGAAGAGATAAACTGGGTAATCTGGCTCCCCAATTTGCGGAATTGAATGATGATGTACTGTTCGGACAGGTGTGGTCGAGGGAAGAGCAGCTTTCCGCCCGCGACCGCAGCATGATTACGATTGCGGCGCTGTTCTCGGCGGGGCTGTACCCTCAGCTGAAATCCCATCTGGTACTGGGCAAGGCTCATGGAGTCACAAAGGAGGAGGCGGTGGAAATCGTCACGCAGCTGGCATTTTACTGTGGATGGCCAAAGGCATGGAGCACATTTCCGATGATCCAGGAAGTATATGGGGAGGAATGAAGTACAAAAGTAAACTTTTATACGATTGACTGGTATGCGCGCCAAAGCGCGCAGGGAGGTGTAAAAATGAGCATTTTATTCATCAATGGAAGCCCGAATAAGGGAGGGAACACTGTGAAGCTGGCTGAAAGGCTCCTTGCAGGGAAGGTATACGATACCCTGCATCTGGTGGACTATAAGCTGTACAGCTATGGACAGCAGTTTGAGGATGACCAGTTTCAGGAAATCGCAGACAGAATGAAGGAAGCGGAAGGCATCGTGATCGGTTCGCCGGTTTATTGGCACAATATGAGCGGTGCGGTCCGGAACCTGATTGACCGCTTTTATGGGCCTGTGAGCGCGGGCGCATTATCCGGAAGGAAATTTGCGTTCCTGTTTCAGGGAGCGGCGCCGGAAAAGTGGATGCTGGAAAAAGCGGAATATACCATGAGCCGTTTTGCCCGGATGTATGGCATGGAGTATGCAGGGATGGCGACGAACGGACGGGAGGCAGAAGAGCTGTCAGGGAAATTCTGAGGATGGACAGCGGATCGAGGGAGAAACAGGTTTCTGACCGTGAAGCAAACAGGAACGGGAAAAGGAGCCTTTGTGTTTCCGGTCAGAGTTAAAATGAAAAGGAGAACCTTACAATGAATGACTTTATTTATTCTTATCCTGTAAAAGTATACTTTGGACAGGGGGCGGCGAAGAAGGCCTTTGCGGCAGAGCTTGGCAAGGTGGGAAAAAATGTGATGGTCACCTATGGCGGCGGCTCTGTAAAGCGCAGCGGTGTATTCGATGAAATCTGCGGCCTGCTGAAGGAAGCCGGAAAGGAGATCGTGGAATTTTCCGGCATCATGCCCAATCCCACCTACAAAAAGGTACAGGAAGGGGCGGCGCTTGCAAGGGACAGGCATGTTGATTTCATTCTGGCGGTGGGCGGCGGTTCCGTCATTGACTGCAGCAAGATCATCGCGGCCCAGGCGGTGTCCAAAAAGGATATCTGGGACATGGAATTCAAAGAGCATCAATTTCCAACAGAGTTTTTGCCCATGGGTGCGGTGGTCACGGCTTCCGGTACCGGCGCGGAGATGAATAACGGCGCAGTCATCACCAACGAAGAGACAAAGCAGAAAGCGGGTGTGCTGGGGGCATATGCCAGCTTCGCCGTCCTGGATGTGGAGTATACCATGACGCTGCCCGAAAAGCAGGTGATTTCCGGGGCCTTTGACACGCTGAGCCACTGCATGGAGACTTATTTTGGCAGCCCCCGCCAGGGCACTCTTTCGGATGACATTGCAGAGGCTGTTATGAGAAATACCATCCGCAATATCCGTGCCCTGAAAAAGGATATGAACGACAGAAACGCCAGAAGCGAGCTGATGTGGGCTTCCGCCATGGGCGAGAACGGCATCTTAAAGATTGGGAAAGTGACGGATTTCCAGGCGCACCAGATTGAGCATCAGTTAGGCGCTTATACCGACTGCAACCACGGGCAGGGGCTGGCTGTAATCCATCCGGTGCTTTACCGGCACATGTATCAGGACGGTGCAGAGCAGTTTGCCCGCTTTGCCGAAAATGTCTGGGGCATTTCCGGAGAGGGGAAAACCCGGGAAGAGCTGGCGGCGGCAGGCGTTCGGGCGCTGGCTGATTTTGTGAAGGAAATCGGAATGCCCACCACCTTTACGGAGATGGGGATCACGGACAGGAGCGTGTTAAAAGCGACAGCGGATACCTGCAACCTGACCGCCGGGTGCTGCAAGAAGTTTTCACGGGAGGAAATCCTTCAGATTCTGGAAGAGTGCTGGTAAAAAATATTGTAACATTGCATACTGGGCGGTGGAATCGTAAATCTATGACTTCGGTTGAAACCAACAGGTATACACTGGAAAACCAATAGGAACTTCTCAATCCATCTTTATTTGTCTATAATTGACAATAAGAAGAGAAGAAACGGAGAAAAAACCGTTACTTCTGAAACCGTAACTTTCATCTATCAGGCAAAATGCCTACAATTCAAGGAGGGGTAAAAATGGATTATTCCACGACAGCGAAACAGCTCCTGGAAAAGCTGGGGGGAGAGAAGAACATCGTCAGCGTGACGCACTGTATGACCCGTCTCCGCTTTGTCTTAAAGGACGAAGCCGGTATCAATGACGGGCAGGTCAAGGCCATTTCCGGCGTGGTGGGGACCATGCGCAAGGGAGGCCAGTACCAGGTCATCATCGGCAACGAGGTGGCCAAATGCTACAATGAATTTCTGAAACTGGGAAAATTCGATGGACAGGGTGGAGCATCGGCTCCTGCGAAAGGGGGCAATCCTGTTTCCGTTATCCTGGATGCCATTTCCGGAAGCATGTCTCCCGTGATTCCCGCCATCATCGGCGCCGGTATGGTACAGGTACTGAACATCATCCTTGGATGGATTCTTCCGGCAGACAGCCCCACGCTGCAGCTGATGAGCGTAATCGGCAATACGGCATTCTATTTCCTGCCCGTGCTTGTGGCTTTTTCGGCAGGACGGAAGTTTGGAGGCAACCCCTTCCTTGTCACGGCGGTGGTGGCAATTTTAATCCATCCGAATTTTGTGGCTCTGACGGGTGCGGAGGGAGGTATCAACTTTCTGGGGATCCCGGTGACCAGCTTTGATTATTCTTCCAGCATCATCCCCGCCATCCTCACCGCCTGGGTCATGAGCTACATTGAAAAGCTTGTGGAGAAGATCACGCCTGCCTTCACGAAGAATTTCTTAAAACCCATGCTGATCATCCTGGTGTCAACACCCGTTGCGTTCCTGCTGCTTGGGCCTCTGGGGTCCTTCATCGGCGGCGGTCTGGCTTCCGCACTGGTGTTTATTCAGAGCCATTTCAGCATCGCAGCTTACATCATCATGGCTGCGGCTATGCCTTTCATCGTCATGACAGGTATGCACTGGGCTTTCATCCCTGTGGTGTTCGGCGCGTTGGAGACGCCTGCCGGTGAATCCCTGATGCTTCCCGCCATGCTGATCAGCAACCTGGCCCAGGGCGCTGCCTGCCTGGCTGTGGCAATCAAATCGAAGAACAGCAGGATAAAGCAGGTTGCGGGCTCCTCCAGCGTATCCGCCATCTTCGCGGGTGTGACCGAGCCCGGACTGTATGGTGTGACCATGCCGCTGAAACGTCCTTTGATCGCCGTATGTCTTTCCAGTGGAATCACCGGATTGATTGCAGGCATTATGAATGTATCCGCGAGTTCCTTTGCCTCTCCGTCCCTGTTGGCGCTGCCCATTTTCGTCCATGCGGAGAAGTCCAATAATTTTGTGATGGCCTGTATCTGTGCTGCCATCGCTATCGTTCTTACCTTTGTGGTGACCTGGGTGATGGGATTTGCGGATCCTGAGGACGGAAGCGGAAGTGATCCGGCGCCTGCTGATGAGAAAAAAACTGCTTTGGCAGGAAAGGCACAGGCGATCGGCGCTCCTGTGGCGGGTAAAGCGATTGCTCTGTCCAGGGTAAATGATGAAACCTTTGCAAGCGGTGTGCTGGGAAAAGGAATCGCGATTGAGCCAGCGGCCGGAAAGGTGTATGCGCCTTTTGACGGTAAGGCAGAAACGGTTGCGGACAGCTGCCATGCGCTTGGCCTGATTTCGGACGGCGGTGTGGAGCTGCTGATCCATGTGGGACTGGAGACTGTCCGTCTGAAAGGGAAGCATTTCAGGAGTCATGTAGAAGAAGGACAGCGCATCAGCAAGGGACAGCTGCTGCTGGAATTTGATCTTGCGGCCATTGCCAAAGAAGGGTTTGATACGGTCATTCCGGTGGTGATTACGAATTCTGACGATTATGAAGAAATCACTCCGGTGGAGGGCAGAGCCGTAAACGTCCAGGACACAATTATCCAGACAGCATAAAGGAATGCTTCCGGATGGAAGCATGGGAAACAGAAATTCAGCGACACATAAATGGCAACGATAGGAAACGACAAAATAATTGTCGTTTCCTATAACCTGATGCACGCGTCCGCACGGGGAAATATCGCTGCTTTCACAGCGTGCGGACAGTGCAGATATGAAGCAGAGGGATTGCATATGGACATGAGATTTCCCGAAAATTTCCTCTGGGGCGGCGCGGTGGCGGCGAACCAGTGCGAAGGGGCTTTTGATGAGGATGGAAAAGGCTTAAGCATTCAGGATGTGACCCCGGGGGGCCTTAAGGGGCCTGTCACGGAGCGTCCCACGCCTGATAACATGAAGCTGGTGGGAATTGACTTTTATCACCGTTACAGGGAAGATATCGGGCTGTTTGCCGAAATGGGTTTCAAGGTTTTCAGAACATCCATCGCATGGAGCCGTATTTTTCCGAACGGGGACGATGAGACGCCAAACGAAAAAGGACTGCAGTTTTATGATGACCTTTTTGATGAGTGCCTGAAATACGGCATTCAGCCGCTGGTAACGATTTCCCATTATGAGACGCCGCTGAACCTTGCGGTAAAGTACAATGGCTGGGCCAACCGGGCGCTGATCGGTTTTTACGAGCGATATGTCCGCACGATCTTTGCCAGGTATGGGAAAAAGGTAAAGCTCTGGCTGACCTTCAATGAGATCAACTCCGTGCTACATTCGCCTTTTATGAGCGGCGGTATTTATACCCCTAAGGAGCAATTGACGAAACAGGAGCTGTATCAGGCAGTCCATCACGAACTGATAGCCAGTGCGCTGGCCACAAAGATTGCTCATGAGATGATCCCGGATGCGAAGGTCGGCTGTATGATCTTAAGCATGCCCGTTTATCCGCTGACCCCGGCGCCTGATGATGTGATGGCTGTCATGGCCGCTGAGCACCAGAATGACTTTTTCGGGGATGTGCATGTGAGGGGCGCATACCCCGGTTATATGAAGCGGTATTTCCGGGAAAACGGCATTGAGATTCGGATGGCCGAAGGTGATGAGGAGCTGCTTGAAAATACCGTGGACTTTGTCTCCTTCAGCTACTATATGAGCGTCTGTGAGACAGCGGATCCGTCCAAAGAAAGAGGGCCGGGCAATATTCTGGGCGGCGTGCCCAACCCTTATCTGTCTGCATCCGAGTGGGGGTGGCAGGTCGATGCCCAGGGGCTGCGCTACGCGCTGAACCGTTTTTATGACCGCTACCGGAAGCCGCTGTTCATCGTGGAAAACGGACTGGGGGCAGTAGACCGGCTGGTCACCGGAGCAGACGGCCTGCCTACGGTGGAGGATGACTACCGCATCAGCTATCTGAACGACCATCTGGTCCAGGTAAGGGAAGCGATTGAGGACGGAGTGGAAGTGATGGGCTATACGTCCTGGGGCTGCATCGATCTGGTCAGCGCTTCCACGGCGGAACTGAAAAAACGATACGGGTTCATCTATGTGGACCGGAATGATGATGGAAGCGGGACATTAAAGCGCTATAAAAAGAAATCATTTGACTGGTACAAAGAAGTGATCCGGACAAATGGAGCCAGCCTGGAGACCGGGCAGGCTGTGAAGCAGTAACAGGAAAGGCAGGTAAAGAGAAAATGAAACAATTTCAGTATACAATCAAGGATCCCTTAGGCATCCACGCCCGTCCCGCGGGGCTGCTGGTCAAGGCGGCGAAGGAGCTGGACAGCACGGTGACAATCAGCAATGCGGCCGGAAAGTCAGCCGCAGCCACGAAGCTGATGGCTCTGATGGGGCTGGGAATTAAAGGCGGTGATACGGTTACCGTTGCCGTGGAGGGTGGAGATGAGGACGCCGGCCTGACCGCCATGAAACATTTCTTCGAAGAAAATCTGTAAATCGGGAGGCAGTATTTATGCAGGTATTTACCGGAAAATCCATTCTGAACGGAATTGCCATCGGCCCTGTACGGATTTACCATAAAGCCCAAAATGACACCACTGTAAACTCTGCATTGACGGCAGAACAGGAGTGGGAGCGATTTGAAACCGCCCAGGCAAAGGCGCAGGAGCAGCTGGCCGGGCTTTATAAAAAGGCGTTGGCCGAGGTGGGAGAGGACAACGCCGCTATCTTTGAGGTCCATCAGATGATGCTGGAGGATGAGGATTATACGGATGCGGTCCGGGACATCATTGAGCGGCAGAATGCAACTGCAGAGTATGCGGTTTCTACTACTGGTGAAAATTTTGCAGCCATGTTTGCGGCCATGGACGACGCGTATATGCAGGCCCGCGCCGCTGATGTGAAGGATATTTCACAGCGGCTTGTGAATATTCTGTCAGGCGGGGCAGATTCAGGCTTTCTGGGGGAAGAACCCGTGATTCTTGTGGCAGACGACCTGACTCCCAGTGAAACGGTACAGCTGGATAAATCGAAGCTTTTAGGGTTCATTACCCGCCATGGCTCTTCCAACAGCCATACGGCCATCCTGGCCAGGACCATGAATATTCCGGCTTTGATCGGCGTGGACTTCGATGAGAGCTGGGACGGCAAGACGGCGGTATTGGATGGGTATAATCACTGTGTTTATCTGGAGCCTGCCGTAGAGCTGTTGGCTTCCATGGAGGAAAAACAAAATAACGACATGAAACAGACGGCGCTTCTGCAGGGATTGAAGAAAAAGCCCAATGTGACCCTGGACGGGCGGGAAATCAACGTGTTCGCGAATATCGGGAATGCGGGGGACGTGGGACTGGTGCTCCAGAATGACGCAGGGGGCATCGGCCTGTTCCGCAGCGAGTTCCTCTATCTGGATGCTGAGGACTATCCCACTGAGGAGGCTCAGTTTTCCATTTATAAGCAGGTCGTGGAGACCATGGCCGGAAAGAAGGTCATCATCCGCACGCTGGACATTGGAGCGGATAAGCAGGCAGAATATTTCGGGCTGGAAAAGGAGGAAAATCCGGCATTGGGATACAGGGCCATACGTATCTGCCTGACACAAAAGGAGATTTTCAAACAGCAACTGCGGGCAATTCTGCGGGCAAGCGCCTATGGTACGGTATCCGTCATGTTTCCCATGGTTATTTCCGTCCGGGAGGTCCGGGATGCCAAAGAACTGCTGGAGGAATGCCGGGCAGAACTCCTTGCAGAGGGGAGGATTGCGGGTGATGTGGAAGTGGGCATTATGGTGGAGACTCCGGCCGCAGTCATGATGGCGGATGAACTGGCTGAAGAAGTGCAGTTTTTCTCCCTGGGCACCAATGACCTGACCCAGTATACCCTGGCCATTGACCGTCAGAATCCGAAGCTGGACGCCTTTTATGATCCCCATCATCCCGCAGTGCTGAAGATGATCCGCCAGACAATAGAGGCCGGACACCGCCACGGCTGCTGGGTGGGCATCTGCGGGGAACTGGGGGCGGACCTGACGCTGGCGGAAACCTTCCTGCGCATGGGAGTGGATGAGCTGTCCGTATCTCCGCCTGCGGTGCTGCCGCTGCGCAAGAAAATCCGCAGCCTCGATCTGAGCAAAGAGATTTGAATAAGGACACCTGTATCAAAGTGAACTCAGGATTTGATACAGGTGTTTTTCATTCGTGGCAATAAAATTCCCGCAGAGCGTGAATTCTGTCGTTAATACCCAAAGGTACAAACTGCATAACAAATAGAGACTTCTGAAGCCGGCCCGGTTTTCTTATAATGGGACTGATAGGAAACGAAAAAAGATTGTCGTGTCCTATAGCCTGATGCATACGTCCGTACAGGGAAACATCGCTGCTTTAGCAGCGTGCGGACGATGCAAACGGAAACGACTTATGTCGTTTCCTGTAAATAACAGAATCGGGAGGTAACAATGATTATGGCAAACAAAAAAAGCAGAAGTCTTCTCTCATGCATATTGGCGGCGGCCATGTTGTTTTTACTTTCCGCCTGCGGTAATGATGATAACGGGCGGAATGCATCCGTGTCCGATGTGCAGGAAGACAGTCCGGCCACGGAGGATGGAGGCATAGACACTTCGGATATAGCGGATACCGGCGGGGCAGAGGATGAAGCCAAAAGCGCTGCTGACACAGGAAGCTCTGCGAAAGAAGAGGGAAGCAAAATTCTGATTGCCTACTTCACGGCGGCAGAGAACAGCGGTGTGGATGCCATTGCTTCTGCCAGTTACACCATGATAAGAGATGAGGCGGTAGGACGTGTCCGCGCTGTGGCCGATATGATTCAGGCACGGACAGGCGGTGAACTGTTCTCCATCCAGACCTCTACGGTGTATCCTGCAGATGGAGGCGCCCTGATCGATCAGGCGGCTGACGAACAGAATGCGGAGTTTCGTCCGGAATTGACTTCCCATATCGACAATCTGGATGATTATGATGTGATTTTCGTGGGATTTCCAAACTGGTGGTATGACATGCCCATGGCGATGTACAGCTTTTTTGAAGAATATGACTTTACAGGCAAGACCATCGTCCCCTTCAACGTCCACAATGGAAGCCGCTTTTCAGGCACCATCAGCACCATTCAGGATCTGGAGCCGGGAGCTGTAGTGATTGAGGATGGGTTCACTGTGAGCGAGCGCAACGTGGAAGAAGCGGAAAGCGATGTGCAGGAGTGGCTGGCGGGTCTGGGCTATTAAGGAAAAGGAGGAGATTATCATGAAAAAATTGACAGCAATTTTGCTCAGCACAGTAATGGTTTTAAGCCTTGCCGCATGCGGCAGCCAGGATAGCGGGAAAAGCGGTTCAGATACCCTGCCATCCGGCACAGCCGGGACCGGAAATGAATCACAGGAATCCGTGGGACAGCAGGAGGATGAGGATACAGGCGCATCCATCGCGGATAGCACGGCAGATATGGCAGCAGACAGCTCAGAAGATGTGGAAGCAGAAGAGGAGGATTCACCTGCAGAGGTATCCGAAGAGGCAGCAGCAGACGAAGCCGGCTCCGAATCCCAGACCGGAGAAGGAAGGACGCTTGTGGTATATTACTCGGCAACAGGGCATACCGGAAATGTGGCAGGCTATATCGCGGCGGCAACGGACGGAGATGTTTTCGAGCTGGTGCCTGCAGAGGCTTACAGCTCAGAGGACCTGAACTGGTCAGACGAGAACAGCCGTGTAGTATATGAGCATGACCACCCGGACGAGAGGGAGGTGGAGCTTGTGGAGGCAACCGTTGCGGACTGGGACTCCTATGACACTGTATTCATCGGCTTTCCCATCTGGTGGGGAATCGCGGCATGGCCGGTGGACAGCTTTATCGCAGCCAATGATTTTACCGGTAAGACGGTAGTGCCTTTCTGTACCTCATCCAGTTCGGGACTGGGGGAAAGCGGCAGGCTGCTTGCGGAAGCCGCCGGCACAGGAGAGTGGCTGGAGGGCATGCGGTTTTCCTCCGGTGCTTCCGAAGACACGGTAAAGGAGTGGGTGGAAAGCCTGAACCTGCAATGACCATGGCGGATGCAGATAAGGGAGTCATTGATATAAAGTAAGAACAGCAAACAAAAAAGGTGGTATCAGAAAAGATGAAATGGTGGATGATGCTATGCATGGCTGTCCTGTTCACGTTCTGCCTTGCAGGGTGTAGGGCAAAAGAGGAACCGGATGAGGTGAGGGACAGTATTTCCTATGAAGGCAGCAGAGCCCCGGAAGAATCCTTAAGCGAGGGGACGGCTTCCGGGAAACAGGAAGAGAAAGATTCAATCCAGGAATCTTTGGAGGAGGCAGATATGAGTGCGGAAGCGGCAGGAAATTCCCGTGTGTTGATTGCTTATTTCTCTGTGCCGGAGGATGTGGATACATCGGGTACGGACGCGGTTGAGGGAGCCAGTGTGGTGGTGAAAGACAGTGAAAAAATGGGAAACACGGAATATGTGGCAAAGCTGATCCGGCAGACGATCGGCGGGGATCTGTTCCGGATTGAGACCGTGGAGGAATATCCCCTTGACCATGACCCTCTTGTGGACCAGGCGGCGGATGAGCAGGATGAAGATTTGCGCCCGGAGCTGAAAAACCATGTGGAGAATTTCGGGCAGTATGAGACGGTGATCCTGGGCTTTGCTGGTGGTATAATAGGACTAAATTAAGAGAAGCCCAGTAAACATAAGGGTTTGCACTGATTTAGTCCTATTTTTTTAAGCCCATTTTAGGTCAAGATTAGGACAGCGCTGAACAAAATCGAAAACCTACATTATGAAAGTCAGATAATGGTCGATTACTGATACGGTCATTCTATGGCTTTAAGGAAATGCGAGGTGAAACAAAATAACAAAGATTTAGGTAGGACTAAATTGGCTCTCAAAACGGATATTCCGTTTGTGCATTGCTAATCTGGTCCTGCCTTTTTGTTTTGAGAAGGAGGATTTGCAGATGGGCTTTACAAGAAGAGAGCTGATTCAGTTCTTAGACGGACTGGTGGAGTTAGCCAGTGAGGAAAACAAGATAAAAGCAGTATTGGCAAAAGAGAAATTCCTAAATGACTTTGAACAGACTTACGGATACGAAAAGGAGGTAATCACAGAAGTTTCAAAGCTGCCGCCACACTATATAGCAGCAATGCCGGATTCGGTGCAGGAAGAAATCAGGCAGAAAGTAATAGCAGCACTGACGGAACACGGCGAATGTACCCCTGAAAATGTTGACCGTGCCATGAGTTCCAAAATCTATGATTTAGAGGATCTGATTGACATTCGTGAGTATATCGAGCGGATGGAAGCGGAACAGAGGAAGAAAGCGGAGCAGAAAAGGAGGGGCGGCAGATGATAGTGGCAGGAATTATTATAGCAGCAGTGGTATTTTTGCTATACTTTTCCCTTGCAAGATCAGCAGGGCTGGCAGACAGAAGAATGGAGGAGATTTACAGGCTTTCCGCCAGGGGAGAGGCGGGTGGCGTGGATGGGAATTAATGTAAGGGTGCAGGACGCTCCGAAACAAAGCGGAATTATTGCGGCACAGGTAAATCTTGAAAAAGACCTGAGAAGCTGTATGCGCTGCAAATTCTTTTACGGAAACAACAGCCAGTGTCTCGCCAAGAAGTGTGTCAAGGAAGAGAGCAAGCCTGAAATCATGGAAGAGGATAAAGAAAGCCTGTGCTTCGGATGTCCGTACAAACAATCGGAAAGGTATTGTTTTCCCTGCATGAGAAAGATTTTAAGGAGAGACAAAACGACATGAAAAAGATATGGAGGAAAAACGGAATGGAAAAACATATTGAAGTAATCGGGATCGATCATGGCTGGTCGAATATGAAAACAGCGACACAGATTTTCACGACAGGAGTAAAGGAGATCACAACGGAACCTGCATTTTATGACGATGTGGTGGAACTGGACGGAAAGTATTACAAGGTAGGCGGGAAACGTCTTGAGGTTAGGGACACGAAAGTTGAGAATGACAATTTCTATCTGCTTACCCTTGCGGCAGTCGCAAAGGAACTGAAGCAGCGGGGAATGAAAAATGCGGATGTTCTTTTATCGGTAGGACTTCCCCTGACAAGGTTCGGTGCAGAGAAACAGGACTTCATTGATTATCTGTCAAAGAAGAAAGAAGTCGGTTTCCGCTTTGAGAAAGAGAAGTACACGGCAAGGATAGCAAGGGTGTCCGTATTCCCACAATGCTATGCGGCGGTTGCAGAGCAGTTAAGAACTTTGCCGGGGCGTGTGGTAGTGGTGGATATAGGGAGCTGGACCATTGACATTATGCCGATAGAGAATGGCAAGCCGAATGAGGCGGAATGTATCACAAGCCAGCAGGGGCTTATCCGCTGCATGAGAATAATCAATGAGGAATGTAACAGGCAGATCGGGCAGGAACTTGAGGAAAACGTGATACAGCAGGTCATGGCTACCGGAGAGGCAGCATTGCCGGATAAATACATGAACATCGTAAAGGACTGCCTGCGTGATTTTGCACAGAAAGTCTACAATACCCTGAAAGAACACGGTTACAACCTCGATGTGATACCGATTGTGTTCGTGGGCGGCGGTGCAGCAGTCATGAGGCTGTTCGGTTCACATGACAGCGGGAATTTCCGGTACATTGAGGACATCAAAGCAAATGCAAAGGGGTATGAACAGCTTGGCAGGGTTTTCCTTGCGAAGCACCGTAACCAGATAGGATAGGGGTGGGCATATGGCAAAATCAAATATCTGCTATCACAATGTCCGGCTCAACCTTGATAATGAACAGCATTGCAGGGTTCACAAGGTTCTTGCGGAACTGAATACAGAAATACACAAATCTGTCAATCAGTTCATCGTCGATGCGGTAGATTACTATATCCGCAGCCTGAATGGTGAAAGCCTTGTAAAAGGGGCAGGAGAACCGAAGAAAGATGCAGGGTACATTACAAAGGATGATCTGGACGGCATAAGGTCGGAACTGAAAAACGAAGTCAAGAGTGAGATAATCATGCTGCTTGGGGCGGCTCTCGGAGCCGGGACAGTAAGGGTGGTGGAGGGAGCCACGGGCAGGGGCGGCATGGATGTTACGGCAGCGAAAGAGGCAGACGAAACAGATGATCCAACCATGATGGAACTGGTTGAGAACTGGGGATAGGAGGAATGCTTTATGGCAGGGATAGTTTTAAGAAAGACCGGAGTGGTATTGCTTACCATATTGAAATGGATATTACAGGCGGTGCTTGTGGCATTGAAGCTGGTGCTTGGGATAGGTAAACTGTTCCTGCTGTTACTCGCCCTTGTTATGAGGGTTGTACTGACTATGGCAGGCGTTTCGGCAGGCAGACGTTAAAGGAGGTGGTAAATATGTGGATGCTGAAATTCTACAAGGCATATGCAAAGAACAAGAGACTGAAAAGAATGCTTGCATATTGGGGCAAAATGAAGTAGCTTCATAGGAGGAAACAATGCACAGAATACGGGACAGTCCTGAACTGATATGTGTCCCGTGTAAATGATACAGAGTCTGCCCATAAGGGATAGGACAGCGGTACACGGACACAGCCTGCCTTTCCCTTATGGGGAAAGGATAGGTGATTCATATGAAAAAGAGATTATTTCTGATTTTATCCGTAACAATCATGCTTGCTGCCGGATGCGGCAATAAGGACAATACCATGCCTGATATGGAGACGGAAGTGGCTGAAACAGTAATAGACACTGAGGAACCGGATATGGTGGAGGATAAAGAAGTCCCTGCTGCGGATCAGGCAGAAAGCGGGGATGCCGAAAAAGAGCAGAGAGAAAAGGGAATGGAGGAAGAGGCGGCGCAGGAAGAGGGGGATAAGGCGGAAGAAGAAACGCCCGATTCCAAACCTGCAAGCCAGCCGGAACAGAAAGAGGAAACGGAACCTGCACAGGTCAGTACAGACGTGCCAAAGCAGGATGAAGCGAAGCAGGAAGAAACAAAGCCGGAAGATGCAAAGGCGGAGTGTGAAACAAAGCCGGAAGAGCCGGAACCGGAGGAAACAAAGCAGCAGGAACCGGCAGTGACCGCATATGATCCTGTTTCCGTGTGCAGTCAGGCAGTTGCAAAGTGTCAGGCGGGCGGGATGATAACCACCACGGATAACCTTGCAAGCCTGCTAGCAGAGGGGAAGATAACGCAGGAAGAATACAATTCCTATTATCCGTATGACGGACTGGGTTATTACAGCGTTTTTGTGGAGACAGACCTGAATGAAGCGTCCACCACGTCCGGCAGGAAACTTGGCAGCGTGGAAGGGATAGCGGATTACATTGCGGGGATGATGCTGCTGGAAACGGAACCTGTGTTTTACATTGAGTATGCAGGAGTGTATAACCTGAACGGGACGGACTTTTATGAGTTCCGCTGTTACAGGTAAGAGGGCATACCGATGTATATTGAGTAAATGAAAAGATTCAAACAGAATAACAGTAAACGGAAAATGACAAGCCATTTCACATGACTTGTCATTTTTTTGCCCTATTATAAGGAGGAAATCTGAATGAAACAGAAAATGAAAAGATTTATGGCAGGGTTCTTAGCCTTGCTCACTGTCTTTACCACGCTGTTGGGCAACGGGACGACTGCTTTTGCAGCAAGTTCCAGTGCAAACATCGCTTTCTGGTATGCATCGACAAGATCATCGGGCGAGGTAAGCGAGTTAAAGGCAGGCTATGACCACGGGAAGATCCTGTATGCCA